>JBKHJN010000055.1:0-12558 GCA_046538075.1 Desulfobacteraceae bacterium
CGGTCCAGGATAAAAAAACACTCCCCGAAAAGACCCAGGAAAACGAAAGCCGCCTCGATTAGTTGGCCGCCGGACATATAGGGGTTGGGGGAATCGAAAAGCTCAACCAGGGCATGTTGTTCCACCGGTTTGGAGTTCTTGCGATCCCCCGTTAAGAACTGTAGGGGAACAGAACTGATATTAGTGGCTATGGCACTAATACAACTGTAAACCCAAGCATGTTGGGAATAGGGAGTTTTGAGGGCGTTCTGGGGTATGTTGTGCGGTGACCAAAAGAACTGCCGGGTAGTCTCGGGAAAGTATACCGGAGCTTCTTTACGTCTTATCAGGTTGCTAATTCTTGATATAACGCCCAATCTCACCTTCCTAAGTTATTTGAAACCAGTATAAGGGGATTTTTGGCGTAATATCAAATAAGGCAGGGGGGTATTTTAGAGGTATTTTAGGGGAGCATTTTGGTAGTATTTTAAAACACGCAAAAAATAATGGTCCTTCCGACTTTTCCGTGGGTAACAATCAAAAACCTACGGAGTTTGTGTGTGTGGTTCAGACAAAAGTTAGAAGGAAAAATCCCGATCTCCCCTCGGCCAAGGCCATATAGCATGCCCCGAGGAGATGTCAAGGTTTCCCTTACAGCGCTTCGCGACCTTGACATCTCCTATTAGGGCATGCTGGCCTAAAAGTAGGCCAAGGGCGAGAGGATGGCCTTTTTGCCTCGAGCTCAAGGATGTAAGTTTCCTTTTCATAGTACCCACGCTAATTCCGGAAGGATCAATCTTTTATATGTTTTAGAGCTATATCCAGTAAAACAAGGATTGAAACGGGAACTGGAATTGGCGCAACTGAATAATTTGTATCTTGTTGATATAACTAATACAATATATTGATTACTAAATCACGAGGAAAAAAATGACCAAAGCCGAACTGATCTCAAAAATAGCAGACCAGGCCCAGGTAACCAAGGTCGATGCGGAGAAAACTCTTAATGCCCTGATCAACGGTATTACCAACATCTTGCAGACTGAGGGCAAGCTAACCCTGGCCGGGTTCGGGACTTTTACGGTCGGCGAGCGCAAGGAACGCGAGGGGCGCAATCCCCAGACCGGGAAACCGATGAAGATTGCTGCTGCCCGGGTGGTTAAATTCAAGCCGGGGAAGGCGTTGAAGGCAGCGGTCAGGTAGATTTTTAAGAAGGAAGATAGGCCGGGAACAGGAAGAGAACCCCGGCCCTACAGAAAAGCTTCCCTACACCAGCTTGACCAGGGCGGCGACAATGGCCACGGCCGCGGTCATCATGATACCCAGGCGCAGGGTGAGGTCGTGTTTGAGGCGTAATTCGGCCATACTGATTTTTTCTTCTAAGCGAAGTTCCAGTTCTTTTATATCGCGTTGCAGCAAGGCAATATCTTCTTTGGTGGCCAGGCGGCTCTCAATAATATCTGCTACTGCCGTAGCCAGGACCTCGGCCTGTTTCTCGGTAAAATCCGCTTCACGCAGCCGCTTGGCAAACCCCAAGGTATCAAAGGCTATCCCTTTCATATTGATATGATTATCAATTTAAAAGTATTTGTCAATAATTAATTATCATTCCGGACTCTCCGAATTTTTGGGACACAGAAATCGGTTGGTTTTGATCGGCTCCCCCCTATTTTGGGAGGAGCCGATTTCCACTTCAACCTAGACCCAGCAAAACATCATTCGAGACAGCCAGGTCCGCAATTACCACCAAGCTGGCCAGGATATTTTTAAGTTTTTTAACTTCGCTTAACTTATTTTTCCGATATGCCTTCGCGATTCGTTTTTCCAGACCCCGGATGATCCGGCCCAGCTCCTGGCCGTCAAGACATTCGTGGCAAAGAACTTCGGACGTCAACTACCCCTCCCTAAAGGGAGAGGCTTGTAAAAGCCTAAGTTGACCAGGGAGAGTTCGTGAGTTTGACAAACGAGGACCGAACTATGTTGCATCAAGCGCACAAGACCGACGGCGGGATGCTTCCTCAGTTCCGCCCTCTCGAAGCCCGTGTTGCAGACAGATCCAGGGTTCCGGTGCGAAACGGATGCGGGCAGACGGCCGTGGTGCAACCTTCCCGAGGGGAGACTCTCGGTTTAGCCAGGCCGGGAGCGTCACCCGCGCAAGCGGAGAACGGCGTAAGCCGTGTATTTGTGTTGGCTAAGGGCGGAGCACCTCTGATGCCCTGTCATCCGGCGAGAGCGCGCAAGCTGCTTAAAGCTGGTCGGGCCCGGGTGGTTAAGGTAATACCTTTCACCATCAGGCTGGTTGACAGATCGGAAGGCGTTGTGCAACCTGTCCGGATCAAAATCGACCCTGGGGCCAAGAAAACCGGCATGGCCTTGGTGCGGGAAGAAGAAAAAACGCAACATGTCCTTCATCTCTCTGAGATTGAGCACCGCGGCGAGGCTGTCAGGAAGAAACTCCAACAAAGAGCGGCTTATCGTCGGCGCCGCCGTTCCGCCAATTACCGCTACCGGGCCCCCAGGTTTGACAATCGTCGTCGCCCGCAAGGTTGGTTGCCACCCTCGCTGAAGTCCAGGGCTGACAATATCCTGTCCTGGACGAGTCGGTATGTGTGGCTCTGCCCGGTGAGTGCCATCTCGGTAGAGAGGGTCAGGTTTAACACCCAGGCCCTGAGGAACCCGGAGATCGAGGGAGTTGGGTATCAGCAGGGCACTTTATTCGGCTACGAACTCAGGGAGTATTTGTTGGAGAAGTGGGGCCGGGTCTGCATTTACTGCGGCAAGAAGAATGTGCCGCTTCAGGTGGAGCATATTCAGGCCAAGGGCAACGGAGGGAGTAGCCGCGCCGGGAACCTGGGGCTTACCTGTCAGGAGTGCAACGCGAAGAAGGGGATGCAAGACGTGAGGCAGTTTCTGGTGCGCGAGCCGCAGCGTCTTGCCTATATTCTGTCCAGGATGGACAAACCGCTGTCGTCGGCCGCCGCGGTCAACGCTACCCGGAACACGGTCTATTATTCTTTGTGCGCTATCGGCCTGCCGGTGGAAGCTTCGACCGGCGGCAGGACCAAGTGGAATCGGACAAGGTTTTCTATTCCCAAGACCAATGCTCTGGACGCGGCTTGCGTGGGTGAGTTCGAGAGAGTCCAGGACTGGCGGATGCCGGTGTTGGAGATCAAAGCGATGGGGCGAGGCAGCTACCAGCGCACACGAGTTACCAAAGACGGTTTCCCCAGGGGATTTTTGCTGCGGGGAAAGTATGTGCATGGGTTCAAGACCGGCGACCTAGTATTGGCGGTAGTTCATGAGGGGAAGAAAGCAGGGAGGCACCTAGGCCGGGTGGCGGTCAGGGCCTCCGGGAGCTTTAACATTCAAAAGGGAACGGAGACCGTCCAGGGAGTATCGTGGAGGTATTGCAAGTTGATTCAGCGTGACGGCGGTTACACCCTCACGCTGAATCCCGTGCTTCCTCCCCTACCTGAAGGAAGGGGTCTCCGCACGGTGGTCAGATGAAGAATAACTCTTTAATCCCCACCAAATCCACGCTCACCCGGGCCCTCCATATCGTGCCCTATCTCACCCTGGAAGAAGTTGGGGCCTTGGTCCGGGCCGGCCGGGGGCGGCACCAGCTAAGGGACGAGTTGCTCATCCTTACCCTGTTCCAGACCGGGCTGCGGAGCTCCGAGGCCCTGAGCATCACCCCCAGGCGCATCGGCAATCATGCCGGCCACCCCGTGTTATATATCGAAGGCAAGGGCAAAAAGCCCCGCATGGTAGCCTGTCCGGACATCCTGGCGCACCGTCTCAAGAGCTATGCCTTTGACCGGAGCCTGGGTCTGGACGAAAAGATCTTTCCGATCAACAGAAAAAGGGCCTGGTAGATTTTAAAAGCCGCGGCAGAGCGGGCCGGGATTATCAAGCGGGTCTATCCGCACCTGCTTAGACACAGCGACGCCATAGAGCGGCTCCGGCAGACCGGCAACCCCAAGGCTTTGCAGATTCACCTGGGGCACGCCAGCCCGATGATGACCATGCGCTATCTCTCCACCCTGACCGCCGAGGACGCGCTCAGGATTCAGCAGGGGGTGGAGTTTTGATTGCGGAACCAATTCCGGATAAAATTAACAAGGAAAAATCTCCCCATACTGGCAAAGTTGACGACAGCATGGAGCGGTTGCTTGCTCAGTTTAGATCTACGGAAAAGACTTTAAAAATCTGGATGGTTTGCGTTGCGTTGGCTGAGGTCGCCCTGATCACGGGCTTGTATTGGTTATTTTTTAAATGAGTGGAAAGATGCTTGAGAAAAAGTATGAGGAACTGCTTTAGGATTTAAAAGGAAGTTGAGTTTTAAGGTAAAAAAAGGCCGATAGATTAATTTAGTATGGATTTTGGGCCGAAAATAGGAATAAGTTAAGAAATAATAAAGGAGGTTCGGATGGGAAACTCACAATAATCATCCATAAAGACGTGACGCCGATCCAGATCCAAATGTGAGGGTGTCTAGACCTTCTGGCTGAGAGAGGTAAGTAGGGTCTTGGTAAAATCCTCTAACCTTTAAGGAGCTAAGGGATGCCTTTTGCCTGTGAACCCATCGTGGAAAAAGAATTTTTCGGGATTGAGCAACTGCTTAAGTGGGTAGACCGGGAAGAAGCTAATCTGGCAAGAGTGCCTATGGCTGATTTCATTAAAAGCGGGGCTCGATTTCTAGATGACGAATACTTGGGAGATTCCAGTGCCCTCTTGAGATTTAATGACAAGGGCATACGCTCTTTCTGCTCCGTTTTAGGTTTAAGATATGACACCTTGAATTTAATCGAGCGCCCATCACTGGTGTGCGAGGTGTTAAACGACTTGATCAATCAACGGGAGATCCAAGCCCGGCTTGCCGGTCTTGATCTCGTTTTAGACGAGATTTCTAATGTTATTATCGGCATCGTTTCCCACTCTTACGTCAGTTATGGCAATAAGGAATTCCTGCGGGATATTCTCCACTTACTGAATTTAGACCAGACGTCCAGCAGCCCTGGCCAAAAAACTGATCGCTTTTCCTTCCAGTCAGGCTTTTCTATCAATACGCAGATGGTTCTGAGATTCTTTTCCAGGCTAGAAACGGGCAAGATAAAGGGTGTCGGGGGAGAAGGAAAAGACAGATCAGAAGTGGGGATCCAATTTAAAAACAGTATGGTGGGAGATTCGGCAGTTAGTTTGGATTATTTTATCCATCGTCTGGTCTGCGCCAATGGCTTGGTGGCGCCGGCGGGAAGATCGGTAAACCGGGTTATTCATTCCGGGAAACGAGACACGTTTTTAGAAAGATTGCAGAAATGTTTTGGCGAGGTGGAGAGAACCATTGGCCGGGCCGGGGAACGCATAGAAACCCTTAGGAATATTCCGTTTGACCCTGGGGCCTTGGCCAAGGCCGAACTTTCAGAGCGGATATTCGACATTATTCCGGGTTCCCGGTCGACAATCCTCGAAAAAAAAGGAATCAAGAAAGTTCCCAATACGAAATTGACCCAAGCCGAAAAAATAAACCGGGAGGCGGACATCATTGTCAGCATCCCTGATTTCTACGGTGGTAAATATTCCCGACCGGTATTTCAATCCCGATATAGAGATGGCGTCACCTTGTTTGACTTCATTAATGTTTTCACTGAATATGCTAAGACTCAGTCATTACAGAAAAGGCTTGAAATTGAAGAGAAGAGTGGTGCCTTAGCTGATTGGCTTGTCAATAACAAGAAGAAGCTGGTCAGATAAAAAGTCATGATTTTCCCATATTCATCCCCGAGGATAAAAAAACTTTTTTCAGGCCGGTATGGACCAGCGGGAGCATTCCACCAGATTGTACGATGGAAAGAAACACACGGTCAAACAGATTCGCCATATTATAGGGATATCTAAGCCGACGATCTACAAGCACATTGAAGCTGAGCGGTAAGCTTAATCATAACCGTAACTTTCTGTTTAATTGCTCCCGCTGGTCCACCCAGGCAAAATGCTAAAGGAAGATTTCATGCCTGATTTTAATTTAAGCATAACCACTCTGGCTAACGCCCTGGGGGTGGCATGCCAAAAAGTCAATGAGCTTTTGCGGGAACGGCACGCCGTCAGCACAATCATGGCCTTGAGATTATCCCGTCTTTTTGGCAATTCCCCCGAGTTCTGGTTGAAGCGCCACAGGCCGGAGATTTTTAGATGGTTAAAAAAATTAAAAACCTCCATGCCCCATGCCGCCAAGTTGGCCTCACACCTGAAAGACAGTTATCATTGTCTACGGCTTTAGTGGTCTTAGATCAACTAACGGCATCCTTTAATTCCCTTTGGGCTGATGCAATGCTTTGTTCTTGCTCTGGTTAAAACACCTTAGCCACCCTGACATCGGCCGCATCCCAGCCTCCGCCCAAAGCCTTGTACAGAGATATGAGATTAGCGATGATATTCCCCTCCGACTGGCTCAGGTTGCTCTGGGCGGTGTAAAGGGAATTTTGGGCCGTCAACACATCGAGGAAGCTGGTCAGCCCTCTGTGGTAACGCTCTTTGGCCAGGGCCACGGCTTCTTCGTTGGCGCGCACGGACTCCGCCACTATGCGGTGCTTCGTCTGCTCGGCATAGTAGGCGGCCAGAGCGTTCTCCACCTCTTCCAGGGCTTTAAGGAAGGATAAACGGTACTTGGCAAGGTTCTCCTCATAGAGGGCTTCTCTATTTTTGACCGTTGCTCTGGCTTTGCCGCCATCGAAGAGATTCCATGTCACTCCGGGGACCACGGACCAGTATCGCCCCTCCGATATATCCCAGAGCTTTGACAGATTGTTGCCCTGCAATCCTAAAGTCGCGGTAAGGTCGAACTTGGGATACAGCTCGGCCATGGCCACTCCGATATCCGCCGATGCGGCCGCCAATTCCAGTTCTAGCTGTCGCAGGTCGGGCCGGCGGCTGAGCAGGTCCGAGGGTAAGCCCATTGCCAAGACGCCGTTAGTCTGCGGGATGGGCCAAGGTTCCGACAACTCGGTTTTAAGAGCATTGGGCTCCTTACCCAGCAGGATGCCTAAACGATGAATGGATTGTTTTATGGCGGTTTCGAGGGCCGGAAGGTTGGACTCGGTAGCGGCCTTCTGCGCCTCGGCCTGAGCCACATCAAGATAGGTGGTCAGGCCGAGCCGGAAGCGTTCTGGCGTGACCTCAACGGTCTCCTGTTGCGCCTTGACGTTGCGGCGGGTAATTTCCCTCTGGACCTGATTTGCGCGCAGATCAACGTAATTCTTGGCTACGTCACCCAGCAGAGTCAAGAGGATAGCCCGGAGATCCTCCACGCTGGAATCGAGTCTCGCCCGGGCCGCCTCTACGCTGCGCCTGGTGCCGCCGAACACATCGATTTCCCAATTAGCATCGAATCCGGCCTGAAAGATGGTCCCGGGGGTCGTGGCTAAAGATTCCGGTGCAAGGGATTTGGAAGCGATCGTATTCGTACCGCCCTCGCTGCGGGTCATCGAACCGGTTGCCTGTACCGATGGCAGGGCTACCGCGTCGGCTTTCTTAACGTCGGCACGGGCTTGCTTTATGCGTGCCCGGGCCTGTTCCATATCGAGATTGTTCCGCGCCGCCTCTTCGATAAGGCTATTGAGCACCGAATCGTCAAACGCCCTCCACCAGGCAGTTTCTTCCAGCGCCAGTGTCAGCCCCGCTTGCTCCTGGCTTTCCGTCCATTGGGCCGGGGCTTTTAATACCGGCCGCTGGTAGTTCGGTCCCACCGACGCACATCCGCTCAGGAGGATGGCAAGATAGATGACCCCCAGAATCCGGTAGCTCATTGTTGACCTCCGACGCCAGCAACCCCAAAGCCCGTTGACTTAGACGCAGTTAGTTCAGGTGTCTCGATAAAGACGTCCATCTGTTGGCCGACGAAGGCCGGCAGGGCTTGCCGGTTAAAGCTGTAGATGACTTGCAGCACCCTGGTGTCGACTCTCTCGGTGCTACTGCCGGTGAGGGAGGTCTTCGGGGTGACATAGGGCTCCACCCGGACGAATTTCAGATCGGCCTTCAGGTCGCGATTGCCGCGTAAAAAGGCGACGGCACGGGTCTCGGGTTTAAAACGCCAAGCATCGTTTTCGTCAATGTCCACTCGAAGGTGCAGCCGGTCTAAATCCCCGAGTCGGAGCAGTGGCGTGGACAGAACGCCGGTGGGGGCGTATTCCCCGGGCCGGAGATTAACCTGGAGGACCTCGCAGTCGATGGGGGCCCGCACCATCAGGCGCTCAAGGGAAGTCTGGGTGGCCTTGAGATCGGCCTCGGCGGCATAGCGCCGCTTCTGGACGTCGTCGACGCTGACGGCCCGCCGGTCAGTGGCGTGGCGCACCAGCTCATACTGGGCCTGATAATCCTTCAGGGAGGCTCGGGCTTCCTGTACCGCCGCCCTGACCTTGACCAGGTTGGCTTGCTTGATCAGCAGATCGGCGCGCAGTTCCCGGTCGTCGATTTGGAACAGCGGTGCCCCGGCCTTGACCCGGTCCCCCACTTTAACGAAGACCGTCTTGACGATGCCCGGCAGCGAGGTGCCGATGCTGATGTTTTCGGTCCGGGCTTCGACAATGCCGGCCCCACCGATATAGGACTTGAAGGGCGCCTGGGCCGGCTGGGCCACCGGATGGGCCGGCGGGATCTCTCGTTGGGACCGCACCGCCACCACCAAGGCGATGACCAAGCCCACGGCGGCCACGGCAGGAAGAATTTTATTTTTTAAGACCATGGTTAGTCCCTTTAGTGTTTATGGTTAGCCTCGATGTCGACGATGCGGCCGTCGTCCATGTGGGCGATGCGGTCGGCGAACTCGAAGATACGGGCGTCATGAGTTACGATAATCAGAGCCCGGTCTTGACTGACCGCCAGGTTCTTGAGTACCTCCATCACGTGTCTGCCGGTCTGGTGGTCCAGGGCGCTGGTGGGCTCATCGCATACTACCAATCGGGGGTGGTGGACCAGGGCCCGGGCAATGGCCACCCGTTGCTGCTGGCCGCCTGAGAGTTGGTCCGGCAGAGCGTCCTCCCGGCCTGCCAGCCCCACGCTTCGTAAGCACTCCTGGGCGCGAGCCACTGCCTCGGCCATTTTTATGCCGTTGATCAATAGCGGGATGGCGGTGTTCTCGGTGGCGGTCAGGGTCGGCACCAGGTTGAAGGCCTGAAACACAAAGCCGACGTTCTGGCCGCGATAGACCACGAGTTCGTTTTTCGAGACCTGCCGCAGATTCCGGCCGTAAAGCACGCAGTCGCCATCGTCGGCGTCGAGAATGCCGGCGATGACCGAGATGAGCGTCGTCTTGCCGCAGCCTGAGGGACCCACCAGCATGAGCAGTTCGCCGGGATGCACCTCAAGGTCGACCCTCCGCAGGGCTTGCACCTGCGTCTCGCTGGCGCCGTAAGTCTTGGTCAGGCCGCGGCAGTATACGGCCAGCGTCTCCCGCTTATTCATCACTACCCCTTGAAAACCACGGCCGGTTCCAGTTTCAGAACCTTGCGAATACTGAACAAGGCTGCAATTACCACAATGAGCAGCACGGCCGCGCCGCTCCCCAGCAACAACTGCCAGTTGAGGTTCATGGTGAGATCGTTGCTGCCGTGGGTGGCCGCCGCGAAGACGCCGCAAGTGCCGGCCCCGAGGCCGAAGCCTACGAAGCCCACCAGCAGCGCCTGCACCAGAATCATTCGCCGCAGCATCCGGTCCGTCGCGCCCATGGCCTTGTAGACCCCGAAGTAGCGCAAATTGTCCAGGGTGAAGTTATAAAAGATCTGGCCGGTGACCGCGGCGCCCACGATAAAGCCGACGAGGACCACGAAACTGAAGTTAGTGAGAATGCTGGTGTTTTCTATGAAATATCTCAGCGACTTGGCTTTAAACTCTGCTGCCGTATAAGCCGCCAGACCGGTCTGCCGGGTGATACGGCGGGCCACGGCCTGGGGCGATTCGTCGGGCTTGGCCTTGACCAGGATGTAAGAGAGCATCTTGCGTTCGCTCAGGGCGTAGTTCTTGGCCCGGCTGTAGGTGGTATAGATGATGGGTTGGGACTGAAAGGTCGGGGTTCCCCGGGCAATGCCCACCACCGTGGCCCGCTTGTCGTTCAGTTCCACCACGTCGCCGACCTTGAGGGGAATGGCCTTGCCCCCCGGGGTGGCCGGCTGTTTGGCCAACCGGCCCTTGGCGCCGGCTTCGTCCACGATGACGCTGTCCGGCAGGCGCAAGTCGGCCAGCCGCCCCTCCAGCATGATGGCGGGCCCGCCGATGAGCGTGGCGTCATCCAGTCCCAGCAGGTTGGAGCCGACCAGTTCCCCGTTGTCCAGACGCACCCGCTGACTGCCTTTATAGAGCGGCATGGCCCACTCGACCCCTTTCACCCCTCGCACCCGATAGAGCTGGGTGTCCTGCAAAGGTTTGGAGTCGTCAATAAACTGCACCTTGGGGTCCATGACCCAGATGTCAGGTAGATTAATGTCGGAAATGAAGCTGTAGGTGTGACCTAAGATGGAAATCAGGATGCCCGGTTGCTGAATCATGATGAGCGAGGCCAAAGCAATGCCAGTGATGATACCCAGATATTTGCCGCGATCCCCCAGAAGCATCTTCAAGGCAATGTTAATCACAGGGATTGACTTCTCCTTTTCCTTGGCGATTTATGATCAGTGGGGTTCAGCTCCGGCTCTGGCAGCCCCTGCCTTCGGCAGTGAGCCCTGCCCAAGGCCAGTTAAAGCAAATCTCGTAATATGTTCCACCAACTGAGCCTTGAAGGCGGCATCGTAGGGACAGCCGGTGATCCGACTGATTCCTTCTCGGGCGATCTGAAAATGCAGCACCAGGCCAAAGATGCTCAGGATATCGAGCATGAGCTGTTCAGCCGTGACTTTCTGAGGTAAGAGAGGCTCCATGATTTTCGCTAGTTTGGCAAAAAAAGGTTCCATGGCTTGCTCTTGCACCAAGTCGACGGCTTCCGAGGGCCGGTCCATTTCCCTGGCCATGAGCTGATGCTTCCGACGATTTTCTTCATCCGAAAACGGTCCCTCCAGGAAAGCCTGGACCAGGGACTGAACCACCGCCCTTAATGACAAAGGTTTTTGGTCTGCCAATATCCTCCAGAAGTGTTCCTGCACAAGTCGCTCTCTGGCAATCCAACGCGACCGGAAGACCTCCAGATAAAGATTTTTCTTGCTGCCGAAATAGTAGTTGATAGCACCCAGGTTGCAGTTGGCGGCGGCAATGATTTCGCGGACGCTTACAGCATCATAGCCCTTTTCGGCAAAAAGGGCTTCGGCCTCATCCAACAAACGCTCCCTGGTGCTGACATCCTTATTTCTTGAAGTCATGACACCCCCCTTATTCATACAAACGTTTTTATAATACGATTGTTTTATTGTCAAGAAATATTTTTTCAGAAGTGAAATTGCGGTTTAGTGGCGGGTAGTTCATAAATGCTCGGTGGGGATAAAGAAAATCAGACAGCATTGCTCCTCCTATGATGAATGTCTACTTCATTCTTGTTTATTTGTTATGGTTATTGTATGCTTTACTCGGCGGTGCGGAGGATAGGGCCACGCTGGGGAGCGACCCGAGCGCCGACACCGGCGGCCGTCCAGATGGGCAGGGTGGAACATTATCCTGCCCTTGCTTTTCCAGCAAATCTGGTGGTCCATAAAGCGATAAACTCAACAATGGCAGTCTTCCTTTTGGTTTTTCAGACTCTCCCGGAACCGAAAGCTTTCCCAGTTACAGTTGACCGCTGGCCGGATTACAAAAGCAGGGGGACTAGTTGTAATAGGCGTGAAATTTGGTAAACGCTTCCTGTTCCAGGCGTTGTCTGCCCCGCAAGACTTTCTGCACGGCCGGCGTTAGATTGTCATAAATCAGGGTCTGGAAGATGCTGCCAAAAAAGGCAAATGCCTGAACATGCCCGTCGAAAAAGGCCTGTTGCCGCTCACCGGGATAGCAGCGGACAAAATGTTTGCCGGAGTACTTGGAACGCATGCAGAAAAATTTAATCGGCGTCGCCTGATCGCCAATAAGGGCCACCGCCGTGCCCCAGTCAACTTCAGCCTCCCGGCCAATATCAGGCTCCAACGGGATGAAGGCCTTGGCAACCTGCACCCCTAAGCGTATCTTGGCCGATTGCACATAATGCCGAACCGTTGACTCGCTGCCGTTAAAATCATATTCCAACCGCAGCCGGTCAAAAATTCGTTTCGCCGTATGACGTTGTTTTTTTGGGCTTTCTTTATCTGCCTCCAACCATTGATCGATAACCTGCAGATACGGCCCCAGGACTCGATAAGGTTGCTGGCGGCGACGTCGATAGCGACCCGGCTCGTTCCTCAGAGCTTTTCTGACCGTGTTGCGGGAGAGGCCGGTATCCCGACAAATCTCCTTGATGCTCTTCTTATAGACCCGCTTGGCAGTGCGAATATACCCATACTCATCCATCCCGATCATCCTTCCTCTCCCGGCTACACATTCCATTTACTGGACTTGTTTTACCAGAAGCGCTTCTCGGGGGGGTCAATTTTGTATTGTCAATGCGCTGGGGTAAAGCCAGCGATATCTTGCGGG
>JBKHJN010000023.1:0-44256 GCA_046538075.1 Desulfobacteraceae bacterium
CAAACTTGTGGATCATCGAGACGATCAGACCCCGCCGGTCAGCGGCCAGCAAGTCTCGCAGGTGCTGTTTCGACTAGGCTACTTCTACTGTGCCAAAGCCCACCGCCTCCAGGTTGCCGAACAGTTGGGCCTCCAATTCGTTGCGATCCACCAGCATCAGCACCGTGGGGTAGACGAAGATCGGGTCTTCGATCAGCCGCTGGGCGACGGTAATCATGGTATAAGTCTTGCCGCTGCCCTGGGTATGCCAGATCAGGCCCCGGCGCTTGGCTTCGTCGCGGGCCCGCTTTATACAGCGCTCCACCGCCCGCATCTGATGAGGCCGAAGCACGCTCTTTTCCAGTTCCCCGTCCTTGCGGGTAAAGAGAATGAACTCGGTAACGGCCCGCAGCACCCGGCGGGGGGTGACAAAGGTCTTGACCAGGGTTTCGAAATCGCCGGCGGTCTCCTCCCGCCAGTTGAATAGCCCTTTACGGCTCAGGTTCCAGGTGGCTCCGTAGAAAAACTGCACCAGATACGTCAGGCACTGGAGTTGCGCCACGGCCAGCAGTTCCGGGCCGTGCCGATGGTAGTACCGCAGGTCATCGAAGGCCTGGGCGATGCCTTCCCGGGCCCGCGCCGACTTGGTTTCCCCAACGATGATGGGCACCCCGTTGATAAACAGCATAATGTCGGTGCGAATGTCGGGCGGGATGCCGTTGGAGAAAGTGAACTCATCGGTGACGTGGAAGGTGTTGGCCTCCACCTGCACCATATCCAGCAGCCGGATATTGCGCTCCCGCTTCTCCACCTCCACGAACACGGTTTTCAAGCCCTTCAAGTATTCCCAGGCGTCCAGATTGCCCTCGATGTTGGGCCGCACCCGCACCAGCCGGTCCCGAATCTGCTCCGCCTTGAGGTGATCGACGATGCCGGGTTGAGCTTCTGGAGTTGGTCGAGCAGCACACTATCCAGCACCGGACTAGTAATCCCTCGCCGCCGGTCCAGGGCCCGCTCCGGCGTCATATAGGTCCACCCCGCTTCCTGGGCATAGCGGATAAAGGGATTTTGCACTGCGGCTCGTTCACCGCCGATGGGCATCAGGCAGTCTCCTCAGGGTGGCGGCAGGTATGGTGTTAACCGGCGTCAACCACATTGACCCTACTCCGGGGGCACAAGGGGTTCAATGAGAGGGATTAAGGCTGGGATATCCTTCTCCACCACCTCCCAAACGATGTCGGTTTCCACCCGGAAATATTCATGCACCAAGCGGTTACGCATGTCGATGATCTGGGTCCAGGGAATCTGCGGGTGGGCGTCTTTGTAGGCCGGGGAGATTTTGCGGGCGGCCTCGCCGATGATTTGAATGAGGCGCATGACGGCATGCTGCATGACTTCATCAGCGTTAAACTTCTTCGCATCGTAGCCTTGGGAAAACCTGACGATCTTGCGCGCCGCCAGCAAAATATCCAGGAGGTAGGCGTCATCCCGCCACATAGAGAGGCTCCGCAGACTCTAAAATGTGGCGGCGGCGGATGTAGTTCTCGCTTTTTTCCACGGCCCGGCGCTCCACCAGATCAACATCCCGGCCCACGATGGCCCGGAGTTCATCCTCCATGGTGACGAGGTCAAACAGACTCCAACGGGCGTTGGCGGCAAAGGTCACCAACACGTCGATATCACTCTCCGGGCTAAAGTCGTCCCGCAGGGCCGAGCCAAAGAGGGCCAGTTCGGTGATCTGCCAGCGCTGACAAAAGTCAGCGATCCGGTCCTGGGGAAGGTCAAAAGGGATGTGAGCCATATAAACGTATAATATACCAAAAAATTTCGCCGGTCCAGCATAATTTCCAACCAGAAACTACGCCGCCTCCTGGGGAATGGGCAGGTCTACATCGTAAACCCTAATTTGGCCGGTCATGAGGTTGTGGAGAAGGCTTTGGAAAAGCATTTCCAGAACGTCCCGCCCTTTACGCTCCACTTCTAACTTTTCATGTAACTTGCTCAAACATTTGGCAATTCCTTCTTGTTCGGGAAGCAATGGTAGATGGTCTGCTCCCCGAAAACTGGACCATTCATAATGAGAAAATTTTGTTAAGATAGACCAATCTGGCAAGGAGGATTTTCTCGATGAAGCGGTCCCGATTTACCGATCAGCAGATTGCCTTTGCTTTGCAGCAGGCGGAACAAGGCACGACTGTGGCTGAAGTCACCGGCAAGATGGGTATCAGCGAGCAGACGTTCTACCGCTGGAAGAAAAAGTTTGGCGGCCTGATGCCCTCCGAGGTTCGTAAGCTTCGGCAGCTGGAGGAGGAAAACGCCAGACTGCGCCGGTTGGGAGCGGATCTTTCCCTGGACAAGGAGATGCTCCAGGAGGTGATCCGGAAAAAGCTTTAAAGCCTGCTCAGCGGCGGGAGGCAGTGGAATTCTTGCGAAGCTGCTACCGGGTGAGCATTAAGCCCGCCCCAGGATATCTGGCTCCACGTCGTCGAGTCCTAGCCGATACCTGGGATTGTTGAGCACCTGAATCAGGCCGGCCAGCCGCCCGTCATCGACGATCCGCTGTCCGGCGGTGGTGGCGTTGAAGTCGGTGACGTCGATGACCCCGGAAAGTCGGGGATTTTCACGGGCCACGGCACGCACCGCATCGGTGAGGGCCTGCCCCAGGCCGGTGGTAATCTTGGCGATCCTGGACCAACGGGCCGGCTCGGGGATGTAAAAACGGACCAGCTTGTGATCCTGCTCGACGAGCGCGGCCGCGGTCTGGCGATCTCCAAACTCCTGGGCCAGATAAACAATCTCGTCGTCAAAGACATCAGAGAGCCGCTTCAGGAAAACCAGCGGCAAGATGTAGTCCTTGAACTTTGGGGCGTCCAGCGGCCCCCGGATGACGCAGGCCGCCTCCCACAGCCAGGACTCCAGGGCCGGGGCGTCAAGTTTGGTGGTCATATTCGGCTTTCTGAAGGGTTATTACTCAGTAACAAGCATTAGTTGTTTAATTAGTAATACTTGGATTATACTCCTACCCGGGAAAAAACTCAATTTTTTGCCCGATAAAGGCTTAAATTTATCGTCTTTTTTGATTGGCCCCGGTGAACGCCAAGATCTACGAGTGCAGCTTTGCCCTGGCTAAGTTTCCGGGCGGGTTAACCCCAAATTTTTTCTAAGTTATGTGGGGAATAATGTGGGGAATGAATTTGTGAAGCCAAAAATAAGGGGTCAGATTCTCATCTAACCCCTTGATATTCTTTGGTAGCGGGGACAGGATTTGAACCTGTGACCTTCGGGTTATGAGCCCGACGAGCTACCTGACTGCTCCACCCCGCGTCATATATTTTTTAATATACCCTTAAGCTGGAAAGCTGTCAAGAGAGGCAGCCGAATTTAGACGTTGATGAAAACCAGCTCCGGGCCCTGGCAAAACTTTTTTCAGTCAAACTGGCTGGCCTTTTGATCCTAACATTAACCTGCCTTAAATTATTTGCCACCACTATAACAGAAATATTGGCACAGAGATTGCACCAAATTGTAGTTATTAAAAAGAAATTCTTATTGATGCCCGGGAATCCCAGTCACAGAAGATGAAGTCAAACCAGGTGCCGTTAAAGAAATCGGATATCCGTCTGAATCAGAAGCAGCAAGGTGCAGTCCTTTATAACCCCCGGACTGAGGAAATACATCTGCTCAACCCCGTGGCGCTGCTGGTTTGGGAGTGCTGTACCGGCGCCTATACCATGTCAGATATCGTCAGATTACTGGAGACAATCTATGGCCCCAAAGCAGATTTGTCCTCGGAAGTCCAAGGAATTGTCCAAAAATTTGCCGAAAAAGTCTTGCTGGAGCTAGTCTGCCGACATTGATCCCCTGTGCGGAGTTAAAAAACATGATTGAAATTAAAGAGTTGGAGAGACTTTTACACCATATCCCCTCAAGCCGGAGAATGATGGTAATCAATACCATTGTGAGTGAAGAGTACCAAGCTCCTGAAATGCTGTCAGTGCCTTTTGAATCGGTAGCCCGGTTGCAATCGCCGGTTAGGTATCGAGAACGCCATCAGGCGCCCTTAACCGATTAATCATTCCGGTTTATTCTCCAGCCCGATCCAGGTCTGACGCCACTACCGGGATACCGGAAAGCAATAACCCGGCACTTCCAGCCAGGGCCACCAAGGATAAAGATACCCCGGATTGTAACCCGGCCAGATCGGAGAGCCAGCCGATCAGGAAGGGGGAGGGGACATCACCCACCAGATGAATGATGATGATATTTAAGGCCAGGGCGGTAGCCCGGCGGCTGACCCCGGCAACGCTAACGATCACCGTAGTCAGCACCCCCGGATTAAGAAAAAGCAGAAAACTAGCAGTAAACAGCCCGATCCCATAATATATCGGTTGGGTGGCAAAAATGGCCAGCGCCCCAAAAGGCAAGGCAGTTAGCACACCCAGCCCCCCAACCCACAGGTGGGCGCGGCGGCTCTTGGAAAACAGCCAATCGCCCCCCAGCCCCCCGGCCAAGGTCCCCAAGCCGCCCGCAATAGTGGTGGCCAACGCCATCAGCAGGTTGGCCTCTTTGAAGCTCAGCCCTTTGTGCAACTCCAGAAAACGAGGCATCCAGAAAGCCAGGCCGCCCAAAGCAAAAGTCAGCAGCCCATAACCCAGGGTGACCCGCCGGAAGGTAGGAATGCGCCACAGTTCCAGGGCCATTGTTAGGGGCTGCCGGAAGCCGCCTTTTAGCGAGGGCTGGGAAACTGCAGCGGTGGGGCCTGGATGTTTGGGAAGCGTGAAAACTAACAGCGCCAGCCCCAGCCCCGGCAACCCGGCTAGCAAAAAAGCCCAGCGCCAACCCCAGCGGTAACCTACCTGACCGCCAAAATAATAGGCCAATGCGGCTCCTACCGGAATCGTGGCATAGAACAGCCCGAGATAGCGGGCTCGCCGCGAGATGGGAAGAATATCGGCTAGATAGGCTGGGGCCAGCGTGCCGAACGAGGCCTCCCCCAGCCCCACTAAACCCCGGGCGACCAGCAAGCCGCCATAAGTGCTGATCCAGGCCGCCAGGCTGGTGGCCAGACTCCAGAGAACAGCGCCGGCGGCCATTAGTCGGATCCGGCCCCAGCGGTCCCCCAGATAACCAAACACCGGCGAGGAAATCAGATAAACCAGGAAAAAGGCGGTGCCCAATAACCCGAAAGCGCGGTCCGACAGGTCCAGTTCCAGCTTGATGGGGCTGGCTAGGGCCGCAATCACATAGCGATCAAGATAATCGAGCAGATTGAGGCCGGTGAGGATCAGGATGGCCCGGGGAACAACTGATTTTTTCGGAGCTGGGGCTGGCAAATTGTGCCTGAAATCATAAAAAAATTAATTGGGTCACGGGAAAGGTGCTGTGGCCAGGCCTTCCCCTACAATTAACTTTATCAAATGGTCAAAAACTTAAAGATTATGTCCAATTATTCGCTGGCCGTCAACAGGTCAAAATACTCCCAGAAATCCGGAAACGATTTGGCCACACATCCCTCGTTGGTGATGATGATCCCCGGGACTCTCAGGCCCGCCAGGGCAAAGCTCATGGCGATACGGTGATCATTATAGGTGGCAATGGTGGCCCCATGCGGGTGGCCGCCTTGGATGGCCAGACCTTCGGGGGTTTCCCGGGCGGCAATGCCGATCTTGTTTAATTCGGCAGTTAGGGCCTGAAGGCGGTTGGATTCCTTATGCCGCAGATGCGCCACGCCGGTGATCGTCGTCTCCCCCTGGGCAAAGGCGGCCGCTACTGCCAGGGTAGGGACCAAATCCGGCATGTCGGCCATGCTTACCGTTATTGCCCGAAGCGGGCCCCCTTGCAGAACCATGCCGTTGCCGTCTTGTTCAATTTTACAACCCATTTGTTCCAAAATCTGCACAAAACGGGAATCCCCCTGGCAGGATTGGGCCTTGAGATTGGTAATTCTGACCCGGCCTCCGGTGATGGCTGCGGCTCCCAAAAAATAAGAGGCGCTGGAGGCGTCGCCTTCAATTTCATAGGTCTGCGGCTGGTAACGCTGCCCGGCAGGGACACTGAAGAAATGGTAGTTTTTGCGGAAATAAGCGATGCCAAAGGCCGACATCACCGCCAGAGTGATATCCACATAAGGCCGGGAGACCAACTCCCCCAACACTTCCACTTCCACGTCTTTATGGGCCAACGGCGAGATCAGCAGGATGGCCGACAGAAACTGGCTGCTGATGTTACCGGCTACCCGGGTGGGGCCGCCGGCCAGACCCCGAGCGTTGACAGCCACCGGTGGGCAACCATTGCCAGCTTCGCAGATTGCTTCGACCCCCAAGGGGGTGAGCGCATCCAACAGGTCCTGAATAGGCCGCTGGTTCAGTCGCTCAGATCCCAGCAACCGATAGCGGCCCTGTCCCAGAGCCACCAGGGCAGTCAAAAGGCGTATGGAAGTACCTGAATCCCCTAAATAAATAGGCTCTGCCGGCACCTTCAGAACCGCGCCGCAACCCTGGATTTGGCATTGTTTGCCCTGCCAGTCGATCCGCGCCCCCAGCTGCTGCAAGGCCTGAGCAGTCAAGCGGGTATCATCGGCCGCTAAGGGATTGTATAAGGTGCTGATGCCCTCGGCCAGGCTGGCAGCAATTAAAGCCCGGTGCGTAAAACTTTTAGATCCGGGCAGAGTGACGGTCGCCTCGACTCGGTCAATCGGTTTGATCTCGATAGCCATAGATTTGGTTTAATTAATAAATTATGCTTTTCTCGGAGTCTTTGCGGTAAAAATCACCCACAAAACCCACAGGCCTAAAGGTTTCGTTAAGATTGAAGGGGAAGGGCCGCCAGGGCAGCCTGGCGCATGACCTCGACCGGCGCGGTTTGGCCGGTAAACAGTTGAAACTGAGCAGCCCCCTGATAGATCAGCATCTGGAGACCGTCGATGGTCTGGCCGCCGCGGGCTTCGGCCTCCTGTAAAAGCCTGGTCTGGAGAGGGCGGTAGACGATGTCCATGACCAGCGAAAAGCGCCCTACAAATTGGGGATCAATGGGAATATCCTCGACCTTGGGAGCCATCCCTACCGGGGTAGCGTTAATTAACATCTCCGCCGGGCATTGGGCCAGGCCATTTAAGGGAATAGATTCAACCTTTAGTTCTTGGGCCAGGGCCTGGGCCCGGTCCCAATCGATATCCGTAACCGTTACTAAACCCCCGGCTTCGATGATCCCGAAGGCGATGGCCCGGGCAGCACCACCGGCTCCCAGCACTAGAAAATGTTTCCCCTTGATCTCAGTCCGATCCTGCAGGGCGGCGATGGCCCCCAGATAATCGGTATTGCCACCTTGAAGGCGTCCCTGCTGATTTATCACTGTGTTCACCGCGCCCATGGCCGCGGCCTTGGCATCAATGTCGTCCAACAGCGGCATAATCGCTTCCTTGAACGGGATAGTAACGCTGACCCCGCCGATATCGAGGCCCCGCAGCCCCAGGACCGCCTGTTCCAGGTGCTGCACTGCAAAGGCTACATAGACCGCGTTGATTCCCTGGGCCTGAAAGGCGGCATTGTGCATCACCGGACTCAGGGAATGACTTACCGGCTGGCCCAAGATGCCAAAAACTCTGGTGTGGCCATCAATCATGCCAGAATCCCCCAGATTGCTTCTACCTCGGGGACGGTTAATTGTCCGGGAGCCGACTCCTGGCCCGAGGTCAGGGTGGCAAAGGTCAAATAACTTCCCAGCAAAGGGGCGATGATCCGGGAAAACTTGCCCTGCAAACCCATACAGAAAGCGATGATCTCCTGGTTAGCGGCGCGGGCCTGAGGGATTAAGGACAGCACCCTCAAGTTATCCTCGGGTTGGCGGGCCAGGGTAACCAGCTTGATCAAATCGGCGCCTCCCTGCATCTGCATGTTCAGAATGTCCTGTAAGCGGGCAGAGTCCGGGGTCTGCTTAATGTCATGCCAGGAAAGGATGATTTTGGTATTACCCCGCCGGGCCAGCAGATCATCCCGCCACCGGCTTTCGGCCTGCAGTTCCACATCCAGGTATTCCACCCCCAATCCCAGGGCTTCTTCCAGCAGGAGTCGGCGGTCAGCCTCGGACCCCTGCCAGCGGCCGCCTTCCGGCGGCAGTCGGTTGGTGACGATCACCGGCCCCGGACGGGCCTCTAATAACCGCGGCAAATCGGGCTGGACCAAATAATCAACCCGCAGTTCGGCCAGAAAACCGCGCGCCGCAATCTGCTGCAGGGTTTGTGCCGCCCCCTGGTTGGTCTGTTCTACTACCGGAACGCAAATTTTTAATTTACTCAACTGATCTTCTCTACTGTTTCAGAACGCGGGAATGAGCCCATAATTTTGAAGAACACACTCAAGCGCTCCATTTCTGCCAGGCATCCTTGGACCGGCTCTTCCTCCCCATGGCCGTCCAGATCCACAAAAAAGAGATAGCGCCAGGCCACGGTCTTAATGGGGCGGGAAACGATCCGGGTCATGTTAATGCGCCGTTCGGCCAGCGGCCGTAACATATTATACAATGCCCCGGGCACATCATCGACCCCAAAGATCATGGAGGTCTTGTCGGCTCCGGTTTGACCCTGACTTTGGGGGCCGATAATAAAGAAGTGGGTGGCATTGCCCCGATGATTCTCAATGCGGGGTTCGACCACCCTGAGGTCATAGAGGGATGCTGCAAAAGAACTGGCAATAGCCGCGGAGTTGGGATTTTGGGCGGCCTTCTGAGCCGCCACTCCGGTGGAGCGCACATCCATGACCGGGATTTCCGGCAGGTTGGCCCGCAGCCACTGCCGGCATTGGGCAAAGGCCTGCGGATGGGTGTAGATTATCTCAATATCCTGGCGCTGACCGGTGCGAGAGATCAGATCATGAGAAATCTCCAGGTAGATCTCTCCACAGACCTTGAGCGGCGTCTGCACAAATAGATCCAGGGTATCGTTGACTACTCCCTCGGTGGAATTTTCAATGGGTACCACTCCCAAATGGTACTTGCCTTTTTCCACTTCAAAAAATACATCCTGGATAGTGGGCAACGGACCGAACTGACTGCTACGGCCAAATCTTTTAATCGCCGCCAGATGGGTAAAGGTGGCCTCGGGCCCTAAAAAGGCCACCTTCAAGGGTATCTGGATCTGCCGGGCGGCGGAGATGATCTCCCGGAAAATGTTATTTAAAGCCTCCGGGCTCAGCGGCCCGGTATTGCATTGTTGTAGATGAGCCAAGACCTGCTGTTCCCGTTCCGGGTCCAGGGTCTCCAGGCTCTGCTGATTTTTAATCTCGCCGATGGCCTTAGCTAACGCCTGCCGTTGATTGAGCAGGGAGACCAATTGCTCATCGAGGGAGTCAATCTGCTGCCGTAAGGTTTGCTTGTCGGTCATGGTTTATTTCTCAATTATGGTTTCACTGACCTTATAGCCGAAATGGCGGCCGGCCTCTTCCAGCGCCACCAGCACCTCATCACCAGGCTTAAGATGGACTACTGAGACCGCCTCGCCCCCTGGTTGGGTGAGTCGGATGGTCTCAGCATTCTGGACCACGGTGCTGAATTCCTGCCCCGCACAACTGGCAGCAATCAGCATCAACGGCCGTTTTTCCAATTTAATGCGCCCTACCACTGCCGGCAGGGTGCGGCCGGTATGGTTGACGATCAGCACTTCATCGCCGGCGGCCAGTTCCCCTAAATAGCGGGTTTTGCCCTCCGGAACCCGAATGTAAGCATGAACCGGACCGGCGTTTACCCGAAAGGGCCGGGGCGCCACATAGGGGTTTTCCAAAGATTCGGCGTGGACCAGGAACAGAGCCGCGGAAGAGTTGCCGATCAGCATACCCTCCCCTTTGCCCATGTTGGTGCAGCTATCCACACAGACCCGATCCCCCATACCCAAGGGCTTGACCTGGGTAATCTGGGCCACGCTTAATTCTACCGGCGGCGAGATCTCCTTCACCACCCGCAAAATCTTTTTTAATTCCGACATTTCGGGAGCAGTAATCACCACCCCATCGACGCCCCGCTCTAAGATCCCCAAAAAGGTGCGGGCGTCTTCAGCATTGGTAACCTCGACAAAAAGATTAGTGGTGCGGGCCACCAGGTTTTCCAGGGGAATGATGGTCCAATCGGAGCATTGCACAATCACCGGGCTACTCTGAGAAAGTCGAATGACCTCCGCTTCGTCTTCCATGCTGGTCAGAGTTATAGTCTGGACGTCCTGCCCGGGGATCAGATCGCCATCCGGAGCAACTACCTGGATCCGACCCAAGGCCCGGACCTCCTCGGCATAGCCCTCAGGCACCAGCACCGCGTCCGCCCCGCCTTCCAGTGCGGTAGTGACCCGGTTTTTATCCCAGGGATCAACCTTTACCCATGCCTGTTTCATTTTCAGCCTCCAACCATCAAGTTTGCAGAAACGACAGGGCCTCTTCCACCGTGCTGTTTTCATGCACCAACAAACTGATGGCCCCGACCATGCGAGTGGGATCGCGGTGTTGAAACACATTGCGGCCGATGGACACCCCGGCGCCGCCGGCTTCGATGGAGCCTTTAACCATCTCTAGAATGTCTCGATCCGAGGTCATCTTGGGACCGCCGGCAATCAATACCGGCACCGGACAGCCAGCCACCACCTCCCGGAAGGTTTCCACTGAACCGGTATAGGAGACCTTGACGATATCAGCCCCCAACTCTGCCCCTAGCCGAGCGGCATGCTTGATGACGCCGGGTTCGAACTCATCTGAGATTTTTTCGCCCCGGGGATAGACCATGGCCAACAGCGGCATGCCCCAATCATGGGCACTATGGGAAATCTGGCCCAGATCGGTCAGCATATCCCGCTCCATGCCGTTGCCGATATTGACGTGAATAGAAACGGCATCAGCCCCCAGCTTAATGGCCTCCTCAACGCTGCAGACCAGGGTCTTAGCGTGCGGAAAAGGCGACAGACTGGTGGAGCCCGATAAATGGATAATCAGGCCCACATCCCGGCCCCGGCGGCGGTGGCCGGTCCCGACCAGACCTTTGTGGATGACAATGGCATTGGCGCCGCCCAGGGCTACCTGATCGACGGTGGTCTTCATGTCAATCAGGCCTTCGACGGGACCGATGGTTACTCCATGATCCATCGGCACCACCACAGTGCGGCCGGTCTCCCGGTTAATAATCCGTTCCAAGCGAATCTGTTTGCCAATCATCAGTTCTCCTCCTCGAGCCGGAATCTGGTAGCCAGGTCAGCCACGGCCTGGAACAATAAAAAAGCCGTGGTCGCCTGCGCTGCGCCACGGCTTTTAAAAGTCCTTGTTTTTATTTGCTATTCACTTTTAAAAGTCGAGGCACAGGTCCAGGGGCTAAAGTAGTAATAAAAGCTAAAGTTTCTCCCGGCCCCATCGGCGTTCATGTGCGCCTTTTCCCTCGACTTTTTTATTAATCATGCAATTAATCAGAATTTCACTAAGGTGTCAAGGAAAAATTCATCCGGCCGAAATTTTTCCCCCTCTGTTCAAAGAACCATCCCCAGCAGGGAAAAACTTGGAAATATAAAAATATATGTTATATAAGTCTGTTTGAATACCTATTAATTTAAATTTATTGGTTAACCAGTTAATGAAAGCACTTTTGGCCTTGGAGGATGGTCTGGTCTTAAGGGGCCGCTCCTTTACCGGTCCGGGGGAAGCCACCGGGGAGGTGGTCTTCAACACTTCTATGACCGGCTATCAGGAGATTCTCACTGATCCATCCTACAAGGGGCAGATCGTCACCATGACCTATCCGCTGATGGGCAACTACGGCGTCAATTTCGAGGATATTGAGTCCTCCCGGGTCCAGGCAGAGGGTTTCATCGTCAAAGAGTACCACCCCTACCCTGCCAACTGGCGCACCCAAGGCGACCTGGCTGACTATCTGCAACAAAATGGCGTCCTGGGCATTGAAGGCATCGATACCCGGGCGCTGACCAAGCGCCTCAGAGAAGTCGGGGCCATGCGCGGCTTGATCTCCACCGAGGATCTGGAGCCGGAATCACTGATCCGCCGAGCCCGGCAACTGCCCCGGATGGAAGGCCTGGATCTGGTCAGGTATGTCACCTGTGCTGCACCCTACTGGTGGCCGGAGGCTGCGGCGATGCAATCACCTGCCCTGGAGCTGCCTGCCCTCTGGGCGCAGCGCCGCAACCCCAAGATCATCGCCTATGATTTCGGCATCAAGTTCAATATCCTGCGCCGCCTGGCCCAACGGGGGTTAGAAATCCTGGTGGTCCCGGCCATGACCCCCGCCGCAGAGGTCCTGGCCCTGGAGCCTGCCGGCATTGTCCTGAGCAATGGTCCCGGCGACCCGGCAGTAGTCACCTATGGTATTGACAATGCCCGCCAGTGCCTGGGAGCAAAGCCGTTGTTCGGTATCTGCCTGGGGCACCAGCTCCTGGGCCTGGCCCTGGGCGGGCGCACCTTCAAGCTCAAGTTTGGCCACCGCGGGGCGAACCAGCCGGTGAAGAATCTGCTCACCGGCCGGGTGGAGATCACCTCCCAGAACCACGGCTTTGCGGTCGACATCGATTCCATCCCCGACCCGGAGGTGGAGCTGACCCACATCAACCTCAATGACGGCACCCTGGAGGGACTGCGCCACCGCCGCCTTCCGGCCTTTTCGGTCCAGTACCACCCGGAAGCCAGCCCCGGCCCCCATGATGCTGGTTATCTTTTTGATGAATTTATTAGGATGTTAAAATATTAGTCCGAGCATTTAAAAGGTTAATTTGAGGGGAGGGCCGGGGTTTGCGACCCCTGGCCCTCTCTCCCGAGAGCTGTTTTTCCTAACCCCAATTCATTTATTTTATGATCTGAGTAATAATATTGTATCTTAGTCTGGGTTACTCATAGCGGTTGCATCGCCGTTACCAAAGTTCAAGAAAAAATATCAATCTATAAATCAACAGTCTATGCCCAAACGTATTGATATTAAAAAGATTCTGATCATTGGCTCCGGGCCGATCATCATCAGCCAGGGCTGTGAGTTTGACTATTCCGGCACCCAGGCCTGCAAGGCCCTGAAAGAAGAAGGCTATCAGGTGGTGCTGATCAACTCCAATCCGGCGACCATCATGACCGACCCGGAGATGGCGGACCGCACCTATATCGAGCCCATTACCCCGGAGATGGTGGCCCAGGTGATCGCCCGGGAGCGCCCCGAGGCCCTGCTTCCCACCCTGGGGGGCCAGACCGGGCTGAACTGCGCCGTGGCCGTGGCCGAGACCGGCATCCTGGAACGCTATGGGGTAGAGATGATCGGGGCCAAACCAGAGGTCATCAAAAAGGCCGAAGACCGGGAGTTGTTTCGGGACGCCATGGCCCAGATCGGCCTCAGGGTACCCAAAAGCGTCATTGTGCGGACCCTGAAGGAGGCCCTGGCCGCAGTCCCCGAATTGGGTTACCCGATCATTGTGCGCCCCAGCTTTACCCTGGGAGGCACCGGCGGCGGCATCGCCTACAACCTGGAGGATCTGGAGTTGCTATCGGCCCAGGGGCTAGAGGCCAGCATGATCCAGGAAGTGATGCTGGAAGAGTCGGCGCTGGGCTGGAAGGAATTCGAGCTGGAGGTCATGCGGGATTTTGCCGACAATGTGGTGATCATCTGCTCTATTGAGAACCTCGACCCCATGGGGGTGCACACCGGCGACTCCATTACCGTGGCTCCAGCCCAGACCCTGAGCGATCGGGAATACCAGCAGATGCGGGATGCCGCCATCGCCATCATGCGGGAGATCGGGGTCGAAACCGGCGGCTCCAACATCCAGTTCGCCCTCCATCCCCAGACCGGGGAGATGGTAGTGATCGAAATGAACCCCCGGGTGTCCCGGTCATCGGCCCTGGCCTCCAAGGCCACCGGCTTCCCCATTGCCAAGATCGCCGCCAAGCTGGCGGTCGGCTTTACCCTGGACGAAATTCGCAATGATATCACCCGGGAAACCTTTGCTTCCTTTGAACCCACCATCGATTATTGCGTGGTCAAGATCCCCCGCTGGACCTTCGAGAAATTCCCCGGAGCCGAAGATCTGCTCACCACTTCGATGAAGTCGGTGGGGGAAGTCATGGCTATCGGCCGGACCTTCAAGGAAGCGCTCCAGAAGGGCCTGCGCTCTCTGGAAATCTCCCGCTTCGGCCTGGGCGCGGACGGCCGGGACCAGCCTCTGCTGGCACCTGAGGAATTACGCCTAAAATTGCGGGTTCCCAATTCCCAGCGCCTGTTTTACCTGCGCCAGGCCTTCCAGCAGGGCTTAAAAGTAGAGGAGGTTTATGAGCTTACCAAGATAGATCCCTGGTTTTTATATCAGATCCGGGACCTGGTCCATTTTTCTGAAGAATTGGCTAATTTCGGAATCTTACGCCGGCAAGGCCGGGGGCAAGAACAAATGGGGGATATGCTGGACCAGGCCAAGGCGTACGGCTTTTCTGACGTCCAACTGGCGCACCTCTGGGGCGGGAATGAACTCCAGATGCAGCAGTTGCGGGAAGGTTACAACCTGCGGCCGGTTTACAAGCTGGTCGACACCTGCGCCGCCGAATTCGAGGCTTATACCCCTTATTATTATTCTACTTATGAAATCGAAGATGAAAGCCGTCCTACAAAGAGGGACAAGGTGATGATCCTGGGGGGCGGCCCCAACCGCATCGGCCAGGGCATTGAGTTCGATTATTGCTGCTGCCAGGCGGCCTTTGCTCTGAAAGAGATGGGCGTCGAGTCGATAATGGTGAACTCCAACCCGGAGACCGTCAGTACCGATTATGATACCTCGGATAAACTCTACTTCGAGCCTCTGACCCGGGAAGATGTGTTGAATATTATCGCCGCTGAGCAGCCTTCGGGAGTGATTGTGCAATTTGGCGGCCAGACCCCCTTGAATTTGGCCGTGCCCCTGGCCCAGGCCGGAGCGCCGATCCTGGGTACCAGCCCCGATGCCATTGATCGGGCCGAGAACCGGGAGCGGTTCCAGGCCCTGTTGGGCAAGTTGGGGCTGAAGCAGCCGGCCAATGGTGCCGCCACCAGCAATGCCCAGGCCCTGGACATCGCCCAGAGGATCGGCTATCCGGTGTTGGTCCGCCCCTCTTATGTGCTGGGCGGCCGGGCCATGCAGATCGTCGCCGATGATCAGGCCCTGGCCAATTTCATGAGCTGGGCTCTGGAAGTTTCTCCCCAACAGCCGGTGCTGATCGATAAATTCTTAGAAGACGCCATTGAGGTGGACGTCGATGCCATTGCCGATGGCGAGCGGACGGTGATCGGCGGCATCATGGAACATATTGAGGAAGCCGGAATCCACTCCGGCGATTCCGCCTGTGTTTTGCCCCCGTACTCGATCGGGGCCGCGGTGCTGGAGGAGATCAAGGCCCAGACCCGGCTTTTGGCCCGGGAGTTGGGGGTGGTGGGGCTGCTCAACATCCAGTTTGCGGTCAAGGAACGGCAAGTGTACGTCCTGGAAGTCAACCCCCGGGCCTCCCGCACTGTGCCTTTTGTCAGCAAGGCCACCGCCGTGCCTCTGGCCAAGCTGGCCACCCAGGTGATATGGGGGAGGAAGTTGGCTGACCTGGGTTTCGAGGAAGAGATTCGGCCAGACTATTTTGCCATTAAAGAAGCGGTTTTCCCCTTTCGCCGCTTTCCGGGGGTCGATCCGGTCCTGGGTCCGGAGATGCGCTCCACCGGGGAAGTGATGGGCCTGGACGCCAGTTTTGAGGTTAGTTTTGCCAAATCGCAGCTGGCAGCCGGACAGCATCTGCCCCTGTGCGGGGGGCTGTTGCTCAGCATCAAGGACGCCGATAAACCCCAGCTTCCGGCCCTGGCCCACGGTTTTCAAAAACTGGGCTTTAAATTAATCGCAACCAGGGGGACCGCTGATTATTTAGAGGACCAAGGGCTGTCAGTGGCCACGGTCAACAAGATCCGGGAAGGACGGCCAAATATTATCGACCTGATCAAGAGCCAGCAGATCGCGCTGGTGATCAATACTCCCCGGGGCCGTTATACCACCAGCGATTCCTATTCCATCCGCCGGGCCGCCCTGGAATACAATATCCCTTATACCACCACGATAGCCGCGGCCAAAGCGACCCTGGAGGCCATCCGGACTTTGAAGAGCGGCCAGTTAGCCGTTAAAAGTTTGCAGGAATATCACGCTGCAGTGCGGGGCCAGTAATTTCTGGCATGAACATTATTACTGAGCATTTAAAAAGTTAATTTGAAGGTAGGGCCGGGGGACTGCCAAACCCCCCGCCCTCCCCTCAAGCTCCCCGCCCAACCCCCGCTTATGGGGTTGGGGGTGAGGGTTTGGCCCCGATTAATTTTTTCATGATCTGAGTAGTCATTTTAAGACTGAGAAAGGTGTTTAAATGTGCAAGCAGACCAACCCCCGGCCCAGTCCCAAGGCGTTTTTCACCAATCTCCAGGGTCCGCTTCCCTGGTCCACGAAATTGCGCCTGCTGTGGCGCAACAACTGGCTGAAAATCAAAACCCGCCAGAACTGCTGCGGCCATCACGGCGAGCCCGGCTGCTGATAGGTCCCAGCCGGCCTGGGCCAGGCCGGCCAGAACCACGATTGATCAAAGCTTTTTACTACTGGCTGGAAAACCTCGACGAAGGGCTCATTGCCTCCACTTACCATGAAATTTGGCAGGTAAGGGCAGCCGGAAATCAGGAGGAGGGCTAAACCCTCCTCCGGACAAAAATTGGTTTTATTTTTTCTCGCGGGCCGGACGGACGGTGGTCCCAAAGATTTTCAGCTCTGGGGCCAGTTCGCGATGGCGGATGCTGAAGGCCCGCTGCTCAAAAACCTGGGGATTAAAGGCCTTGGTCAGTTCTACCTCCCGCGGGGTTAAAACATGCACGATGCCATGGTCATCGACAATGGCGAATTCATCCCCTTTGGCCAGACAGGAGGCCACTGTCTGATCGCCGCGGTGCGTATCCTTGGAGATGCAGAGTAATTTGGCCGCCATGGCGCCAGAGGCGATAAGCATTACAGCTACCAAAGCCAGGGTGAGACCCAAAATCACTTTTTTCATCATGTCGTTTTCTCCTTAATGGTGGTTTGAACCGATCATCTCTTGTTCCTTGCTCCTGCGACTCGGCCATTATGATCCCGCTGGTTTGGGGCACCACCTCCTTTTCCGCTTCTGCCGGTTCTCCCCAATGATGAACCGGGGCCGCCGATATCAATAAAGCACCATAGACTGGCCACCTAAAATCCACCTTCTCTTTATAATGGTTGCGACTCACAATTTCAACGTATAAAAATAATTATGCTATTATTTGGTATGATAAGAACCGATTTAATGAACATTGACTTGCCTTTGAAATCCGTCTATATTTCGCTTAGACCTGATTGCGCTCTGATCTAGTCAATCTTGCATATTTTCAAGTCAGTTATTTTTCCATAAACCCTTAAGGGGGGTGGGAGGGGAGCTTGAGGGGAGGGCGGGGGGCGGTGGTCCCCTGGCCCTCCCCTCAAATTAACTTTTTAAATGCTCAGCCGTCTAATTTTTGAGGGCATCATACTCTGCTTAACTTTAATCTCATAAACCGGTCTGGCCCCCGTCCTCGGGAGTACTGCGGCGTCTTCGGCCTCTACGGCCACCCCGAGGCCGCCCGCCTGACCTACTTCGGCTTATATGCCCTGCAGCACCGGGGTCAGGAATCCTGCGGCATTGTTACCGCGGATGGCCGCCAGGTGCGGCAGCATAAAGGCATGGGGCTGGTCTCGGAAGTGTTTCGCCCCCGGGAACTGGAAAAACTCAAGGGGCATCTGGCTATCGGCCATGTCCGCTATTCCACCACCGGGTCGTCGCTGTTGGTCAACGCCCAACCCTTTGTGGTCCATCATGCCGGTCAGACCATGGCGATCGGGCATAACGGCAATCTGGTCAACGCCCGGGAACTGCGCCAGCGTCTGGAGCAGCAGGGCTCTATCTTTCAATCCACCATGGATACCGAGGTGATTGTCCACTTGATGGCCCGCCAGCGCGGCGCCCGCCCGGTAGACGCCCTGATCGCGGCCTTGAAAGAGGTACGCGGGGCTTATTCCCTGATCTTCATGACCAAAGACCAGGTGATCGGGACCCGGGACCCGCACGGCTTTAGGCCCCTGTGCCTGGGCCAGTTGAACGGCAGCCCAGTATTGGCCTCTGAAACCTGTGCCCTGGACCTGGTGGAGGCCGAATATGTCCGGGATGTGGCCCCCGCCGAAATCGTCGTCCTGGACCAGGCCGGGGTGCACTCCTTTAGCCTGGGAGCGGCGCCCGCCAGTGCCTATTGCATCTTTGAGTTTATCTATTTTGCCCGTCCCGACAGCCGAATCTTTGGCCACAATGTTTATCAGATGCGCAAACGGCTGGGGGCCTGTCTGGCTCAGGAACATCCCCTCCAGGCTGATCTGGTGATGCCCTTTCCCGATTCCGGCACCTATGCCGCTCTGGGTTATGCCGAAGCCTCTGGTATACCACTCGAAATGGGGGTAATTCGCAATCACTACGTGGGCCGCACCTTTATCCAGCCCACCCAGAGCATGCGGGATTTCTCAGTGCGGGTCAAACTCAACCCGGTTCGGGAGCTCCTTAAAGGAAAACGGGTCATCGTCGTAGAGGATTCGATCATCCGGGGCACCACCTCCCGGACCCGGGTGAAAACCCTGCGCCAGGCCGGGGCCCGGGAGGTCAGCCTGGTGGTGAGCTGCCCGCCGCACCGCTTTCCCTGTTATTATGGCATTGACTTCTCCAGCCGCGGGGAATTGATCGGGGCCCATAAGAATATCGACGAGATCCGGGATTTTTTGGGGCTGGATTATTTAGGTTATCTCAGCCTGGAGGGGATGCTGGCCGCCACCCAGATGGACCCCCAGGGCTTCTGCCTGGCCTGCTTTAACGGCCACTATCCGGTGGAACTGACCAGCGATTTCTCCAAGACCTGTTTTGAAAGCGGGGCCCCGGCTGATAGCGTCGGCGGGTAAGGCGAATGTAACCAGCTCCTACTCCCTGGCCTCGGAGAATACCGTAAATACCCCGAGTTACTTGCCCAGATAGAGGAGAAAATGGTGGTTTAGTAATAGCCATCTAAAATTTGGGTAACAGCCCGGCTTGTTTGCATATTTCGTTTGCGGTAATTCGATCCAGACTTTTGTGCCTTTTCACCGGCACGGTTTTAATTCCGTTAATATAAATCGAATGCTTCGCGCCTTCTCGTATTTGATTAAAGCCATTCTCCTCGAGATACCGAATCAGATCACGCCGCTTGGCCGACATCGTCGATGTTGACCGGAACCTGTTCGATTAAGGCGTTGCCCAGGGGTATTTCCTTGCTTTGCTGCCGGTAGGCTAAAACCATTTCTTTCAGGGCATCCCTTAACAGCGCCCGGCAATCTTCCAGGGTTTTGCCCTCGGTAACCACCTCCGGCCATTCAACAAGCTGGCCCATATAACCGGAGTCAATTTTCGTATACTTCGCCGTAAAACTTATTAACAATTTCCCCTCCTGCCGAATGCTGATGAAACTATAAACATTTTTGCCGGTTGCAGGGGTTAAGGACAATATCCTAAATTATATCTCTTTCTTTTCGCCCCGGTTATTGCAATTTTTCAGAGGCGGGGAAGCCCCGCCCCTCTCAATAGCCAGTTTATACTATACCCGCGGCGTGTTTGGCTGCCATCACGGTATTGCTCATCAGCATGGTGATGGTCATGGGGCCGACACCGCCGGGCACCGGGGTGATGCAGCCGGCCTTTTCCTTGACCTCGTCAAAATCAACATCGCCGCACAGCTTGGCCTTGCCGGATTCGGTGACGCCGATGCGGTTGACGCCGACGTCGATGACGCAGGCTCCTTCTTTGACCCAGTCGCCTTTGACATACTTGGGGACTCCGGCCGCCACTACTAGGATATCGGCCCGCCGGCAATGCTCGATGATCTTCTCCTGAGGCGTGCCGGTATGCACCACGGTTACAGTGGCGTTGGCCCCCGGGGCCTTCTGCAGCATGATATTGACCATGGGTTTGCCGACGATGTTGGAGCGCCCTACCACCACCAGTTCTTTGCCTTTGGGGTCGCCATAGCCCCGATTGATCAGCTCTTTACAGCCCGCCGGGGTGCAGGGCAGGAAGATGCCGGTGCCAATGCACAACCGCCCGACATTGACCGGATGGAAGGCATCCACGTCTTTATCGGGGTCGATAGCATAAAGCACCTTGTTGGAGTCGATGTGTTTGGGGAGAGGCAATTGGACCAAAATTCCGTGAATCTTGGGGTCCTTGTTATATTTATCGATCAGGGCCAGAAGTTGTTCTTCGGTAATATCGGGGGACTGATTGTCCTGGATAGAGTAAAACCCCAGTTCATGGGAGGTTTTCTGCTTGGCGGTAACATAACTGACCGAGGCCGGGTCCTCCCCGACCAGAATGGTTACCAGACCCGGGGTGACATTATGTTTGGATTTTAGCTCCTCTACCTCTTTTTTTAATTCCTCCCGGATCTGTGCTGCTACTTCGGCACCTTTTATCAGCTTGGCGGTCATGAAAGAATTCTCCTTTCCTTGTTCTTTTTTTCATTAATAGCAACAAATTTCCCCCCGCGTCAACCGAAAAAAAAGCCTTGATATTCGGTTCAGCTCGGAGAAATCAAGGGATGGCTGACATGGACAGAATGGAACTGAGGCCCGTCTCCGGAACCTATACCCGGACCGGGCCTCTACGCAAAGACGAGCCTAGACGAATTTCCCTAAACTTTGCTATTCGCTTTTGGGCTGTTCTGCAGGCTTTTCCTCTGCGGGTTCGGCCGGTTCCGGGGCCGCCGGCGGTTCGGCCGGTTTAGACGGTTCCATGACTGCCGGCTTCTCAGCCTCTGGTTTTTCCGCCGCCTGCTGCTGGCATCCCATAGTTAAAGGCAAGACAGACAGATATAACACTGCAAATAATAACGCCAGAATTTTTCGCATATCCTATCTCCTTTTTTTATGGTAGTGTAATCGGGTTTCTCTCAGCCTGTCAACACTGATCGAAAAAATTTTCTTTTATTAAACAATATTAATAAATATTTTACAATCATAAATTTATTTCCCTAAGGATTTTATCTCTTCAGAAGTGGAGCATCCGGATGTCTTGGCTCCTGGTTGACAAGCATTAGTCAAGCGGGCAAAATGATTTGGAAATAAGATGATGTCAGAACCGACCAGTGATTGGGGAAAACATATAGAACGGATGTTCTCCGAGATCGTCCCCTGGTATGATCGGCTGAATCGCCTCCTCAGCCTTAGGCGAGATGTTGGGTGGCGGCGGTCTTTGGTTCGGGGACTGAATCTCCCCCCATCCCCGCGGGTGCTGGATCTGGCGGCCGGGACCCTGGACGTTGCCCTGGAACTGACCCGCTGCTGCGGTCCAGGGCAGTTCGTAGCCGTAGATTTCAGCCTGGCCATGCTGCGCCAGGGCCAGGCCAAATTAGCCGCTTCCCCCACCCCGGTCTCTATCCGGTTGATTGCCGCTGACGCTTATGCCCTGCCCTTCCGGGACGAACAATTTGATGCGGTGACCATGGCCTTTGGCATCCGCAATCTCTTGGACCGCCCGGCGGCCTTGCAGGAGATCAGGCGTATTTTGCAACCCGGGGGCAAAATAGCCATCCTGGAGTTCGTGCCGCCTCAAACCGGTTATTTCCTGGTGCTCTATCGTTTTTATTTGCATAACATTTTACCCCTGCTGGCCCGCCTGCTGTCGCCCCTGGGATTTGCCTACCGCTATTTGGTGGAATCGATCGGCAACTTTCCCTCGGCCCCGGAGTTTGGCCAACAGCTACAGCAGGCTGGCTTCGAGGGGGTCCAGAGCCAACCCCTGACCCGGGGCGTGGCCTACCTGTTTTATGGACGCAAACCTCTGGTTCAGCAACAGTTGCGACCGGCGAAGGAGATAAATTAGGCAGGAATAGTTGATTATAAAAATGGTCGGGACGACTGGATTTGAACCAGCGACCCCAGCGTCCCGAACGCTGTGCTCTACCAGGCTGAGCCACGTCCCGACTATTTGAATTTACTTGAAGCCCATGGACTTGGCAAGAAAAAATTAATCCAGCCACCGGCCTCCCACTTGTCTTCTCCGGTAGTATATGGTAGATGGAAGGGCATGCAGCGACAACCGGACAATATTCGGAGGTTTAAGACCAGCGGTTTGGCAGTAATATTTCTCTTGGCGTTGCTTGGCGCCTGCCAGCCACCGGGAGAGGAACCCCAGCGCTATGGGGGTCCAGATACCGGCCCGGCCTATGGCGATATCCTTATCGATGGCTCCATTGGGGACGCCAGCAACCTCATCCCGCCTCTGGCCTCGGATGCCGCGTCGCATGGCATTTGCAGCCTGATCTATAATGGCCTGGTTAAATATGACGGCGATCTGAATCTGGTCGGAGATCTGGCCGAAAGTTGGGAGATTGCCCCTGATGGCCTGACCATTACCTTTAAGCTGCGCCCCGGGGTCAAGTGGCATGACGGGACGCCGTTTACGGCTCACGATGTCTTGTTCACTTACCAGGTAATGGTAGACCCCAAGACCCCGACGGCCTACTCCGGGGATTATCAACAGGTCAAAAAGGCCGAGGTCTTGGACGATCTCACCTTCCGGGTAACTTATCCGCGGCCCTTTGCCCCCGCCTTGAACAGTTGGGGGTTGGCGATCCTGCCCCGCCATCTTTTGGAAGGTAAAGATATTATTCAATCACCCCTGAGCCGTCACCCGATCGGCACCGGACCGTACATATTCCAGAAATGGCAGACCGGCGATCGGATAATCCTCACTCAAAATCCCCACTATTTTGAGGGGCGGCCTTATCTGAACGGCTATATCAACTTGATCATTCCGGATCCAGCCACCATGTTCCTGCAGTTGAAAGCCGGCAAGATCGACCGCATGAGTCTGACCCCGCTGCAATACCGACGTCAGACCGAATTTCCTCGCTTTAAGGAGATGTATAATAAATATAGATATGTATCTTTTTCATATACATATCTAGGCTACAACCTCACCGACCCCCGTTTTGCGGATGCCCGGGTGCGGCGGGCCCTGACCCATGCCATCAACAAACATGAAATCATCGATGGCGTGCTGTTGGGGCTGGGGCAGGTAGCTACCGGACCCTACAAGCCTGGCACCTGGTTTTATAATCCGGAAGTGCCCCAATTCCCTTATGATCCTGAAAAGGCCACGACCCTCCTGGCCGCGGCCGGTTGGCAGCCCAATTCTCAGGGAATGCTGGAGAAAGACGGACAGCCCTTTGAGTTCACCATTCTGACCAACCAAGGCAACACCATTCGGGCCCAAGCCGCCGAGATTATCCAACGGCGTCTGAAAGAAATCGGTATCCAGGTAAAAATCCGTACGGTGGAATGGGCAGCTTTTCTAAAGGAATTTATCAACAAGAGCCGGTTCGAGGCCGTACTGTTGGGCTGGACCACCGGCCAGGACCCGGATGTCTTTGATATCTGGCATTCCTCCAAAGTCCGGCCCGGAGAGTTGAATTTTATTCATTATCAGAACCGCCAGGTAGATAACCTGTTGGAGAAAGGCCGCCATACTTTCGACCGCCAGCAGCGGCAACAATATTACTTTAAATTCCAGGAAATTCTGGCCCGGGACCAGCCTTATACCTTTCTGTTCGTGCCAGACGCCCTGCCGGTCGTGCACCGCCGCTTCCGGGGGATCAAACCCGCCCCAGCCGGGATTGACTACAACTTTATCAAATGGTACGTGCCCCAGGCTGAACAGAAATACACTTATTCACTAGATTAAGGCCTTATTGCCCTACGCCGGGCAATACCGGCGCCAGGCCCTTTGGTCCGCCCAGGTTGAGGCCGTGAACATAGTAATTGCAATGTTAATCAATTTATGTTAATAATTAAATAGGTTATACCTAACGTAGCTACCGCTCGGCTAAGGAAGTAAACTTTTAGTTGGGAAAAGCCAAGGCATTTATAAAAAATTTCTTGAAAGCCCCGGAGTGGCATTGCCGTTTGCGGTGGCCATTGCTGAGCGTCGCCGTAGGGGTGGTCGCGGGCTTGGGGGCGATTACCTTTGATTGGCTGCTGAACCTGTTTCTTGGATATTTCATTCAACTGCCCACCGGTTATGTGGAACCGGTCCCCATACCGGCCGGTACTCCCCTGTGGACCCCACCCCACTATTGGGGCCATTGGTTGTTGCTGATTATCCCGGCCCTGGGAGGCCTAACCTCGGGTCTGCTGGTTTTCCTGCTGGCCCCGGAAGCCGAGGGGCATGGTACCGACGCCATGATCGATTCCTTCCACCAGCGGGGCGGCTTTGTCCGTAAGCGGGTGCCGTTTATCAAAATCCTGGCTTCGGCCATTACCATTGGCAGCGGTGGTTCGGCAGGCAAGGAGGGGCCGATTGCCCAGATCGGCTCCGGCTTCGGCTCCTGCCTGGCTACGGCTCTGCGACTTAAACCCCGGGACCGCCGTATCCTGATGTTGGCCGGGGCCGCAGCCGGCATCGGCGCTATCTTTCGCGCCCCGTTAGGGGCGGCACTGTTTGCCCCTGAGGTCCTCTACCGGGATACCGAGTTTGAGTTTGAGGCCATCCTGCCTTGCCTAATTTCCTCCATCGTGGCCTATTCCATCTTTACCAATGTCTATGGCCGTCACGCCATTTTTTTCCCTGGGCATGTTGATATCACCTTGCCGACCGAACTGGTGCCCTATATCCTGTTTGGGTTTGTCTGTGCCGTGGTCGGCTATTTTTATATCCATTGGTTTTATGGGCTGCGGGACCGATTTTTCAAAAAAATCCCTTTGCCTAGACATTTTAAACCAGCAATTGGGGGGTTGCTTTTAGGCGGCGTAGCCCTGTTCTATCCCCAGATAATGGCCGGCGGCTATGGCTGGATTCAATGGGCCCTGGAGGGGAAATTCCTCTGGCATACGATGTTTACCCTGGCCATCCTAAAGATTATTGTCACCTCCTTTACCATCAGCTCGGGCGGCAGCGGCGGCGTTTTTGGACCGTCGCTGTTCATGGGGGCGATGTTGGGCGGGGCCTTTGGGGCCTTGGGCCATCAGCTGGCCCCGGCATGGGTAATTAACCCCTCCTGTTATGTCCTGGTCGGAATGGGCGCCTTTTTCGGAGGGGTGGCCAAAGTGCCCATTGCCTCCATTATCATGCTGTGTGAAATGTCCAGCAGCTATACCTTGTTAGTGCCGTTGATGCTGGTCACCACTATTGCCTTCCTGTGCTTGTGGAACACTACCTTATATGAAAAACAGGTGGCTACCCGGATGGCCTCCCCGGCCCATTTCCGGAGCTTGGCCTCGGGACTGCTGGAACGCATGTTTGTCTATCAAGCCATTAATAACCGTCCGGTGGAACTGATCCCCGAATCCATGCCCTTCGAACAACTGGTCCGCACTGTGACCATCTCTCCTGACCATTATTTCCCGGTAGTCAACCACCAGGGCAAGATGTCTGGCATCCTGTCCATCAATGATATTCGCGAAATTCTGTTTGAAGACGCCATCTCCCATCTAATTGTGGCTAAAGATGTGGCCACTCCCAATGTGGTTCGGTTGTTCTGGAATGAGACCCTGAAACAGGCCCTGGATAAATTTAACGAAATTAATGTGGATGAATTGCCGGTGGTTAAGGAAGAAGATCCCGATCAGATAATCACCATGCTGTCCAAACGCGATATTATCAGCTTCTATTACCGCAAGTTAGAGGTATAAGGCAACCCCTTGGCCCCCTATCTTGACCGTCGGCTGCTGGTGCTGGTCGGCCTGGTGCTGGGCTTGTGGTTAGGGCCGGTGCTGACCGGTTATTTTATCCGGCCGGAAACCTTGATCTATCGGCACGGCAATGAGTCGCGGCCGGTGGTGGCACTCACCTTTGACGACGGCCCCTCAGCCCGATTCACTCCCCAGATCCTCGCTTTACTGGCGCAGCATCGGGTTCGCGCCACCTTTTTCCTGCTGGGCCGCCATGCCCAGCGCTACCCGCAACTGGTCCAGGCGCTGGCCGCGGCAGGCCATGAAATCGGCAACCACACTTACAGCCACCCCCACCTGGATCAAATCAATCAAGACACGCTGGCTCAGGAATTGGAAAAGACCGCGGCTGTGCTGGCCCGACTGGGAGTCAGTTTAAACGGGCTGTTCCGGCCGCCGTACAGCAAGCTGCCGCAAAACCTGGCGGTCTACCTTGGGCAGATAAATCATAAGGTTATTTTGTGGAGTATTGATTCGGGGGACTGGCAGGGCTATCCAACGTCAAAGATCGTGGATCGGGTACTAAATAATTTGAGAAACGGAGCTATTGTGGTCTTCCACGATAACAACGAATACGACGGCGGCAACCGCCAGCCTACGGTAGAGGCGCTGCGCATCCTGCTCCCCCGGTTTCAGAGTCGCAACCTGCGCTGTGTGACCGTCTCCGAACTTCTCCATTGCCGGTAAGGGCAATGGAATTTTGGTCTAATTACCGGCCAACCATTCGCCGGTCCCTTCCCGAAAAATTTAATCCACCACAATTACTGAAAAATTCCCCCCGTACTCCATAACCTTGCGGGATACGCTGCCCATCACCAGTCTTTTGATCGGTGACATGCCGCGCCGGCCCAGTACTACAGTGGTATAGCCGCCGGCTTCGGCTTCATCCAGGATCTCCTGGGCCACATCCAGATGTTGGGGGACGGCTTTGATCTGGATCGTCTCTTCCTTAAAGCCATGATTGATTAACGCTTTTTTCGCTTCGTCGAAGACTTCTTCCCAGGCTTTCTCCTGTTCTTGCTTCCAGTTAGCGATCAACTGGTCCCGGGCCTGTCTCTCCTCCGGGGTCAAGATGCGGCCTTCTTCCAGAAACTTGGGGGGTAAGCCGGGCAGGACATGGAACAGGGTCACCTGGGCCTCTGGATTCTGGCCAAAGGCTTTGCCGACATAAGCCACCGCCCGCCGGGCATTATCGGAGGCGTCCAAACCGATCAAAATCTTTGCTGGCATATCATTTTCCTCATCATAAGCCTGTTTTTCGCTCTCGCCTTAAGGAACCTGAACCTTGCTAACCGCTGCTCCGGATAAACTCTTTATATAAAGTTGTAATACTGGAAAAGCGGTTGTCAAGTTCTCAAGCCCAGTTCTTCGACCAGGCGATCGGCAAACCTCATGATAAAATCCCGCTGCTGGCGGTTGGCATAGCCGGTACAGGGACAACGCATGTACATCCGGCTGCGGATCAGAAATTCAAATTTGACAAATTTATCCCCTAATTCAATGGCAAAACAGAACGGCTGGTATTGACGGTGGGCATATTGCATCTCGTTGAGCAGGTCATCCTGCAGGTCCACCCACCAGATGCCCTCCAGTCGGGCCGGTAAGGCATGCTCATCAAGGTAGGTTTTAATCCGGGGGATATCGGTTTTACTGATCTCATCTAATAAATATTGACGCATTTACCCTCCGGTAGATTTCGAACCCCGCCGCTCAAACCGCCGCGGAATGGGCAGATATTCTACCGTGGGCTGATGGCGCACCGGTTGAGGGTAGAGTCCCATTAGTTGGATGATTTCCTGGGGCATTTCGCTTTTCACGGGCAAACCCAGGGCTTGGGCCGCCTTAAAGGTGATGGGATAGTCGTGCGTCCACTTGCCTTCGGTCAATATTTTGGCCAACTCTTCAGCCTTATCAGCAGGGAATTTGTCGGACAGCAACTCCCTGACACTGGTATGGACCTGCCAGATAGCCTTTTCAGCCTGATCGGCCAGGATTAAAGTTTGATCATCGACTTCCGCGACTGGCTTGCGGGCTACCGTCTTTAACAACGAAGCAGCCGGATATTGACCCAACTGGGGATCGATCGGCCCCAATACCGCATGTTCGCACATGACAATTTCATCCGCCGCCAGGGCGATTAGAGTGCCCCCCGACATGGCGTAATGCGGGACAAACACCGTAACCTTGCCCGGGTGTTGGTGAATGGCCCGGGCAATCTGCAGGGAGGCCAACACCAGACCGCCCGGGGTATGCAGGACTAAATCCAGGGGGACCTCCGGGTCGGTCAAATGGATGGCCCGGATGACTTCCTCGGAATCATTGACGTCGATGTAGCGCATGATCGGAAAGCCCAGCAGGCTCATGGTCTCCATGCGGTGAATCAACATGATCACCCTGGATTGCCGGGCCTTTTCCAACCGGGCCAGCAATCGTTGTCTGGACAAGACCAGAAACTTCTGTCGGACCACCGGTTGCAGGGCCAGAATGATCAGAAATATCCAGAAGAGATCGATGGCTCCCATATTTACTCCGGCACTGGCGGCCTCCCAGGAGTGCGGAAGGCATCCAGCACCGCATAGACCCAGACTCCTAAAAATAGGCTGATGGCGATCAGAATCAAGGGGTGCTGTAAAATTCTGAGGGCTATCTCCTGGAATACCGGCCGGGTCAAGGGGGCGGGATAAATCGCGGCGTATTCATAGTTTAACAGAATCAAGCCGCCCAGGAAAATCACCGTAACCCCCAGGGTGGCCAAAAGGATCAGACAAAGGCCCTTTTTTAGATCCCGGTTGTAGAGCTGTCCCAGTCCGGGAAAGATCAGACCCGATAGCAACACGGCAATCAGAGAGCGTTTCATCAGATTCCTTTCAATTACCAACATAACCAAAACCGGGCCAATGGTCAAGCTACAAACCGGGCATAGCTTTTATTAACCTTGGTATCTTGGGGCTTTGATGGTAAAATTAATATATCTCGGCCGGAGCCCCAGAAACCCATCGGGGTTGGCCAAAGATCACGGTAGCGTTGGGGAGATCCGCCGGGTCGCCCCTACCCTACAATTACCGAACCGACCAGAATAATTTTTCGGTTAAGGGTTAACACTCAAATCAAATAACTGACCAGCTTATGGAATCTCCCAAATTCCCCCAATGGCCCATACAAAGCTTTGTGGAGCGATTGGCAGAGGCCAGTCCGCTGCCGGGTGGGGGGTGTGCGGTAGCCCTGGCTGGAGCCTTGGCAGCGGCTCTGGGTTCCCTGGCTGCGCAACTGAGTCGGAAGAAAACCCAGGACCGCCGCGCTAACCAGCAGGACCGGAACCTCTTGGACAAGATCAGGGAGCAACAGTCTGCCTTTTTGGAGTTTCTGGATGCCGATGCCCTGGCTTACCACAATGTAGTCCAGGCCCAACGTCGGCCCTCCCTGACCCCGGAACAGAGGCTCGACCGCCGCCAGGCGCTGGATACCGCCTATCTCCAGGCCTGTGCACCGGCGCTGCAGATGGCCAGCCAGGGGATAGAACTGCTCCAGGAGGCCGCCCTCCTGGTCGAGCAGGACAACCCGGTTACCCGAGCTGACGTCGGGGTCATGGTCTTTCTGGCCGAGGCGGTTGTCCAGGGAGCCTTAATCAATATCTTCTCTAACCTCAGTATGATCCGTGATTCCACCCGGGCCGGGACTGCTCAACAACAGGCCGAACGGATCAAAGAGCAGCTGCCCGGCCTTATCGACCCGCTGAAATCGGCGCTCTTGGGCCGGGTCCTGGATCGGCCTTAATATGGGCAATTAAGCGAGGTTGATCATGGGACATCGATTCGATCCGGCCATCAAGCACGTGCTGGATAGTCCGGCCCGGCACCAACATACCCGTCCCCAGGAACTGTTGGCCTGGGCCGGAGTAGCCGCGGGACAGACCCTGCTGGACATCGGCTGCGGCACCGGTTTTTTCACTATTCCAGCGGCCCGACTGGTCCGAACCCAGGGTAAAGTGTGGGCTACCGATATCCATCCCGAAATGCTGGCCGCGGTCCGGGAGGCGGTAACCGGGCAGGGCCTCGCCCATGTAGAGATTTTTCAGGGCTCGGAATACGACCTGCCTAATGTGCCGCCGGTAGACTGGGTGTTGCTGGCCTTTGTGTTGCACGAAGTCCGCCAGCCGGGCCGCCTGTTGGCCCTGGCCCATCGACTGGCAGCCCCCGGAGGTCGAATTCTGGTGGTTGAGTGGCCCAAAGCCGAGGCACCCAAGGGGCCGCCGTTCAAGGTGCGCTTATCGCCGGAAGATGTCCTGGCCCTGGCTCAGCCATTGGGGTTGTCAGAATTACAACGGCGGGAACACCGCCCGCACTACTATGCGTTGGTATTAAGAAAACCCTAATTACTGGCCCTTCCCCTGGATTCGGGTAAGGCTCGATAATCTGCCCAAACCCTCAGATTGGTTAAACAACTTAAGATAAATAATCATTAAGGTCAATTGAGGTTGCGCTTTCCAGCCGAGATAATTATCTTAAATTTACTAAGATAAAGGGGAGGTTTGCTATGGCTCCTAAATGTCTGGTAGAGGAAGTGGAGAATCGGGAACTGGATTCCTATGACCTGATCGAAGTCTTGGAATTGGTTAAAGATCATCGTTGGCAAGAGATCTGGAGACGCTATAGCCGCAAACCCGGTGAGTTTGATACCCTGAATTTCGAGCTCTATCCGCCGAATTATTTTATTCAGATGACGGTCCAGCAGTTAACCTCTTTGGCCTTATCCGCCAAATATAATGTTACCCCTTATATCATGCAGGCTTTGATCCGGCGGGTGTTATTAGGGCATCGCCATGCCCTAATACTTGACAAACTGTCTCGCTATGGGGTTCCGTTTCCGGCCGATGACACCATTAATCTGTCCTGCTCAATAGGCACGGTGGGGATCGATTTACTGGTCAGCCGGGATAAAAATGCGCCGCAATACCGCTTCCGGCGGTTTGGCACCAGCCGCGTCGAACAGGATGAACAACGTCCCCTCGATCATTATGACATGGTCGCCATCCTGCTCTCTTCCTACCTGAATTTAACCGATTGGATACTGAATCGCTATGTGCCTCAAGAAATTTTAAACGAGGGGGAGGAAGAAGAGAAAGTAGTTAAGTTCAGCAGTCCGGCCGGGGACTATTTGATCGATTTCCTCTTTCAGCGCATCAGCAACGACGTTACCCGCCAGTTGCCGTCTCGCGGCAATGTCTCGGTCGGAACCATGCATCAGGTCATCACCCGGCTCTTTGCCGGCCACGACCCGGCTCTGATCACCAAGGAGTTGACCACCCAGGGTATTATCATCAACCAGGAGGAGGCAGCCCGGGAGTTTACTTTAGCCCGCTTCCTGAATGACAACTATATGGAAATGCGCGGTCAGCGACAGGCCTGATCTGGGCTGGCTGCCCCCAAAATATTCGGGGCAGCCTCAGTCGACAATAAGGACGGCGATGCCTTTGGCGCGGTGGACCACTTTACTGGAAACACTCCCCAACAGGACTTTCTGAGCTCCGGTTAGGCCCCGGCGGCCCATGACGATGGTTGAGTAACCCTCGGTATCGGCCTCGCGCAGGATATCTTCAGCCACATCAAAGTATTTGGGCATAAATTTGGTGCTTGTGGCCTCGGGGGTCATGCCGCCCTCAATCAGTCGGTCCCGGGCCTGGGCAAAAAGGCCCTCCCATTTTTTTTCCTGTTCTTGCTGCCAATTATCAATCAGATCCTGACGGGCCTGCTGTTCCTGATCGTCCAGAATATGACCATCATCCCAAAATGCCGGTGGAGTACCGGCGAGAATATGAAGCAGTCTGACTTCCACACCAGGAGTCTGGCCAAAGGTTTGGGCCACATAATCTACTGCCCGTTTCGCCCCTTCGGAGCCATCCAAGGGAATTAACAGCTTCGCCGGCATTTTGACCTCCTTTGTAGACCTGTTAACCGCAGTTTACCGGGGATGGCGGTCCACGTCAATTAATAACCGTAATCGACCTGATTTTTGTCACAACCGCCGCCCGGCTGTATTCCTAATTTCACTTGCAATTTTTACCCCTTCAGGTAAAATTCAGCCAGCTTTAGGGGGCATCCATGATCAGGAGTAAAGAGTTGTTAGATTCCTTTACTGACAAAAATCAGGTAGAGCGGCTGCTGACTTGTATAGAGATTTCCAAGACTCTGGTCAGTACCTTTGATATGGAAACCCTGCTGACCGCAGTATTGGAGCGGATCAATACCCTGGTGCCGGCCAGCAACTGGTCCCTCCTGCTGATTGACCCCCAGGCCCAGGAGCTCTATTTTTCGGTGGCTGTCGGCCTTGACCTGAAAAAAGTTGGCCATATCCGCCTTAAGGTCGGGGAGGGAATTGCGGGCACGGTGGCCCGGACCGGCAAGCCGATTTTTATCAAGAACGCCCGCCGCGACAAACGCTTCTGCTCCAAAATAGACGAACTTACCGGCTTTGAAACCCGCTCCATTATCTGTTTGCCGCTCATCATCCGGGGAGTGGTGATCGGGGTGATAGAAGTCATCAACCTGGACAACGAAAATTTCTTCCGCAAAAAATATCTCCCCCTGCTAGCCATCCTGACCGACTATGTCGCCATTGCGGTGGACAATGTCCGCAATTTTCAAAAGCTTCAGGTGGAGTCATTCATTGATGATGTCACCGGCTATTACAACACCCGCTACCTCACCTGGCACCTGGATAAACTGGTCAGTCAAGTCCTAAGCGACAACTCGGAACTGTCGGTGGTCTTTCTGGATATTGACGACTTCAAGAAGGTGGTGGACCGCTATGGCCATCTCCAAGGGAGCAAGGTCCTTAAAGAGATTGCCCAGGTTATCGGCTCCATATTGTCCCCCCGGGACAGTCTGATCCGCTATGGGGGCGACGAATTTATTGTGCTGTTGCCGGGCCAAAGCAAGGACAGGGCCTATGACTTTGTCTGCCAACTGCGGGAAACGGTAAACCAGAGCCGTTTCCTCTTAGATGAGGGGTTGAACCTGGCGCTCACCGCCAGTTATGGCATCGCTACTTTGCCCTATGATGCCACCGATAAACAGACTCTCTTGCTGCTGGCCGACCGGGCCATGTATTCCAGTAAAGATCGTGGCAAAGATACCATTATGTTAGGAATGCCGGGAGTAGACCCCAACAAGCCGGAATAAGGTTTTTTTGCAGGAATTAGTTTTAAGTTCACAGACCACTTAACCACTGCCCTTAAATGGTACCGCCCAAGCAACGGAAAATTGATGATCTGCTCCAGCTCGCCCGGGAAGTGCTAACCATTGAGGCCGAGGGCATCTTTGGCCTGATCCAGAAGCTGGACCACAATTTCGTCCAGGCGGTGGAGATGGTCCTGGCCGCTAAAGGGCGGTTGATAATGACGGGTATAGGCAAGTCGGGAATCGTGGCCCGGAAATTGGTAGCTACCTTTAATTCAACCGGCACCCCGGCGTTGTTCCTGCACCCGGTGGAAGCCATGCATGGCGATCTGGGGATGGTCTCCGCCCAGGATGTGGTCTTAGCTTTATCCAATAGCGGCGAGACCAATGAGTTGACCATCCTGCTCCCCAGCATTGAACGCCTGGGGGTACCCTTAATTGCCCTGACCGGGCGCCGGCAATCGACCCTGGCCCGGCACAGCGCCGTGGTCATCGATGTCGGCGTCCCCCGGGAGGCCTGCCCGCTGGGGCTGGCGCCCACCGCCAGCACCACCGCGGCGCTGGCCATGGGTGATGCCCTAGCTGTAGCCCTGCTCACTCAGCGGGGTTTCAAATCCAGCGATTTCCGCCGCTTCCATCCCGGGGGTTCCTTGGGCGAGCGCCTGTCTTTGGCTATTTCCGAGGTGATGCTCACCGGCGACCGTCTGCCATTGAGCCGCCCCAGTCAGTCCCTCCGGGAAGCCATTGTGGAAATGGACCGCAAGGGCCTGGGGACTACCCTGGTAGTGGAGGATCAACAGGTTCTGCAAGGCATCATCACCGACGGTGATCTGCGCCGGGCTCTGAAGAAATATAGCAATCTGCTGGATAAAAAGGTGTATGACATCATGACTCCGTCGCCCCAGACCATTGGCCCCCAGGCCTTGGCTTCCCAGGCCCTGGAGCTGATGGAACACCAAGCCATTACAGTTTTGCCGGTGGTAGATGACCAATCGCAGGTGGTGGGGATTATCCATTTACATGACCTGCTAGGCCGGGGAAAGTTCAAGTTCAATACCTGAAGCCATTAATTAAACATAGGTTTGGCAATCACCATAATATAATTTATAATTAATTAGACATCCGAACCCAGAGGTTGCTAGTACTAGCTCCTAGGAGATTAATTGGCTTAAAATCAAGAGGCTGGAGATGACGGAAATAAAGTCAAAGAAAGCTGAACAACCGGCAGAGCAAGGACAGCCGCAATCACTAGTTATCGAAATCCTGCCGGGACAGGCTGGAGAAGGGCTGATCGAGATCTTCGAGCCCGGCAGTTATGAGGATAAACCGCTGCGCAAGCTGTGTGAACATGCCTTAGCCCGGACCGATTGGAGCATCGAAGAGCAACAAATCGTCGAAGACATCAAGCGGCAGCTGGCCGGGGGCAAGTTGCTCTGTCGGGGTCGGGAGATCGATGGCAAGGCTCGAGACTATGCGGAATTGGAGGCTACCGAAGCAGGAGAACAATACCTCTACATACCGGTTCGGGCCATTAAACCTCAGGAAGGAGGCCGGCCCTACCGCCATCCCAGTAGTCACATTAGAAGGGCTACAGAGAACGATCTGGATAAAATACTGGAAATTGACCGGCTGTCCTTTCTGGACTTTTGGGAATACCATAATTTTAAAGAGGCACTAAGCTGTATATTTTACGTATATGAAAATACAGAAATTTTAGGGTACCTGATCGGCTGTATCTGCGAACTGGGGCACCGGGCGGTTATTTTACGGATTGCGGTCCACCCCGAGCACCGGGGAAAAGGCGTTGCCACCGCGTTGGTTAAGAGCTGTATCGCTAACTTCAAGCAAAAAAAGGTAAAATATGTAGAACTGGACGTGGAGCTGGTTAAAATCGGCGCAGTAAAACTATATGAGCGGCTGGGCTTTCAAATTATGAAGGTGCTTTCCCTGGATCATGAAAATAATAACAGCTTCTATATGATGAGATTAACTTTAAATGAGACTTAATCTATGATTATTGTCTGCCGCGGCTGGAGCAGCCAATAATGCAACAATTGTTGGACTCCAATCTTGACCTTGTTATAGATGCCGGCTTCATTTATCTACCCCTGTTGTTTGATCCTGAAATAGCTCGCGAAGTTCAGAATCCTGAGGCCTTCAGCCAGCCGCCTCAGGCTGATCAGTTGATTAGTAGAGGGGGCCAGCTGTTCGTCAAGACCTTGAATTTGGCATCCCTGCTGGAAAATTATGCAAATATCCACCCCCTCCCCTATCAGGAACTACGGCGGGCCGGTTTACAGAAATTCGGACATGATCTGGAGATCAACGGCATTTCCATCGATAGCCAGATCAGAACTATAATTTTTGAGGTATTGCCCCATTTTTTGCGTAGAACAGCCGGGTTGGAGAGGGCCCGACTGAGCGAACCCGAAATATTGGAGCTGCTCCGGGACCGATTAGAGGTTGCCGACGCTGGCGACGAACAGATATCAAAGCTCCGGGATCTGGAAGCACTGCGACACTTGCTGGCCAAGCTCGAGGCCACTGCGGCACCCAGACCTGAACCCCCCCAAGGTCTGATCTCGGCCTCACATTTGCACCAGTGGTTCCATCAGGCTTTGGAAATAGATATAATTAATCAGGAAAGAGATCGTCTCCGACAGACGCTGGCTGAAGAAGAAAAACTGTACAGCACCGGCGGTGGTCGCCTCCCGATACTCCTCGCCCTGGCCCGGCAAGGCGCGTTGGAGATCGATGGCTTCGGGTTTTTTAGAACCGGTTGCAGCAACGAATACATTATCTTTAAGCATACCGGAGAATATGTCCTGAAAGATTATTACGGCCGCCTTTATCTATTTCCTGACTGTCGGGTGGCGGTCTCTACCGTGGCTGGCCTGCAGCCCCTGGTACTGGAAAGATACAAACACCCTTTCCTGTTCGGCTATGCTGCCGGGCAAAAAATCTGCACCGGGGATTATGAGGGCACCAAAAATTTTACTGGCGAAAATGTTATCCAGGCTCTGGAGGAAGGAATCACCGCGCTTTATTATGGTTACAATAGCCGGCGCCGCAATGGTTATCATAGTCTGGATCGGATAACTCAGCATGTCCGGACCGTCGATTTCGATGATTACCGCATCTCGCCAGATCATCCCAAAATTGTCTCCGGGCAGGTCGAGGTTAAAAATCAGTCTACCTGAAATGGCTCTGTTGCAACAGATAAGAGGGGAAAGGGCGCAGAGGAAAACCAAATCGCCTTTTCGCTGCACCCTCTTTACCAGAATTTGCGCTTTAGTCCAGGCTTATGGCTTGGGGCCCGGCTTTGTCGATCTCCTTGATCAGCCGCCCGACCATTGGCCGCTGGATATCTTTAAACTTGAGCCGGTTCCTGCCAAGGCGCCTTTTCAACCCCCACTGTTTGCACTGGCGACCGCCCCAGAATATCAAGTGGTCATGGCCATCATCTCTAAAATTGACAATCCTTATCTGCATTTTGTGCAATCTCCGGCTGAGATGCTGTTGTGTGGGCCGCTGTTTAAGTTAAATTCCGACCTGGGCCCCGAGGTGCTGGCCAGGCAACATTTTGCCGTCCTGTGGCAACAGCAACTGACCCAGAGACCCAGGCATCCTTAACAACCAAGGAAGGTGAAGCATCCTGAGCAATTCAGAATTATCCACCAAGCATAACCAGATATGGTGATTTATGTACGATAGATTATCAGGGGAAAGCCGGCGCCGGATCAAAGAGAAGATTGAGCAACAACGGGAAGCTCAAACCCTCGAGGCCGTCCAGCAAATCGTTGAGTTTAATAAAACCCCGGCCGATTTTAAGGCGCATCTGGACCGGTTTGTGATCGGCCAGGAAAAGGGCAAGAAGATTATTGCCACGGCCATTGCCTTTCACTTTAAACGCTTGGGGAACGCCCTTAAGGAGACCCTGGCCGAAGACGGCGGCGACATCAGCACGGCTTTGCGCCAAACCCGGACCCCGAAGGCCAACCTGTTAATAATCGGACCCACCGGGTGCGGCAAGACTTACACCTGTGAAACCGCCTCGGGATTGGTGGGGGTGCCCTTTGTGGTGGAAGATTTGACCAAATTCAGCGAAACCGGCTATGTCGGTCAGAACACCAGCGATATCCTGGTGGACCTCCTGGTGGCCGGCGGCGGCAACCCCCATTTGGCCCAGATGGGCATTGTCTATCTGGATGAGGTGGACAAAATTGCCACTGAGAACGTCGCCTACCGGGATGTCTCCGGCCGGGGCGTCCAGAAAGGGCTCTTGAAGCTGGTGGAAGGGGTGGAAAATACCGTCGAGATGGGCAAGGAAAGGATTACCCTGTCCACCAAACACGTCCTCTTCATTGCCGGCGGGGTTTACGAAAAGCTCGACAGCATTGTGGAAAAACGGATGGAGCGCCATGGCTTCGGCGGCAGTTGGCAGGACCATCTCCTGACCGAGGACCTGGTGGTCTTTGGCATGGAAAGACAGCTCATGGGACGGTTTCCGGTAAGAATCGTCTATGATCTATTAACCACCCAAGAACTGCAGGAAATCATGATCAGAAGTGAAGACAGTCCGCTGCAGGCCTATATCAACGATCTCAAAGCCTGGGGCATCGAGCTCATCTTTGCCGAGGAGGCGCTGAAGGCCATCGCCCAGCGGGCCAAACAGGAGCGCACCGGGGCGCGCGGGCTGATCAGCATCATCCACCGGGTGTTATTTGAGGATATGTTCCGGCTGCCCGGCAGTCACACCGGCCAGCTGGTGGTGGATGAAAGATACGTCAGGATGAAACTAAATTGAGATTTAAAAGCCTGTCACAACTCAAACGCCCAGCAGCGCAAGAGGTCATCCTGGACTCTTTGCCCCAAAAAATCTCGATGACCTCCTATGCCCATGCCAAGGCCTTTAAAATCAACGAGTTGGTGCGGACCATCCATCAGAGCAGTTATGAATGGTATGGCTATACCCTGGCCCGGCGGGATAACCCGGAGCTCATCGTCGATATCGGCTTGCCCCACAATGAACAGAATGTGCTGGAGTACACCAGCATCGACCCGGAGAAGATTGCGGCCTTTCAGGAAGCCCTGGCTGCCGACCGCTTTATCAACGGCTGGATTCACTCCCACGGCGAACTTGATTTTCAGGTCTTTTCCGCCACTGATGAGCAGAATCACCTCACAGTGCTCGACTATGTCACTGCCCTGTACAAAAAGCCCATCGCCAAGAAAGAAATTCTGATCAAGGACCTGACTCTGTTGGTGGCCGGGCACTTCGCTGAGCCGGATTTAGCCAAAGGCAGTGTTTCGCTGATTACTGATGTTCCGGTGGCCCAAGTCCGGGTTCTGGAAACCGTTTATGGTGGGTTCAGCTACGGCATCGTCATCGGCGACCAGGGTTGGCACCGGCAGGAAATCTATTATAAACGACGGGCCATCCTCTCGGGCCAGACCAGCGTCAGCCACCAAGAGGCCGAGATCGTCCTGGTGGAAGACGGCCAATCCCTGACCCCCGTCGAACTGGCGGCCCTGGCCGCAGAAGTCAAAGAAAAAATCAATCCCATCACCTACAAGCTGGAAAAGCTGGAAATATTGTAGTGCTGCCGTCGCCGTTACGACTGGATCGACAACTGCGCATTCCGGGTTGGAATCAACCGGTCCTGGCGGCAGCCCGGATCGGCGTTGTCGGCGATGATGACCGCCTGGCCTCCCTGTACGTGATGTCGGCGGCGGCGCTGGGCCTCAACCAACTGGTGGTCGTCGCTCCCCGCCTGGACCCGCCCCTAATCAACACCGCCCGGCAGGTCAATCCTGATCTGCGCCTGGTCCATCTGGCCGGATATTACACCCATCCGGTGTTGGATGACGTTTTTAGTGGCTGCCAGGTGCTGGTGGATTTCAGTCAGTACGGGCTGGCCAACAAACTATTGCTGGCGGAAGGCAGCCGTCACCAGCGGCCGGTAATCCGCGGCTTCGCTTACCAACAGGCGGGTCAACAGGGCTTCAAGGTCTTTACTTATCTAAGGGGGCGTGAATGGCAGGAACTGGAGCAGTTGCTGTCCCCCCGCAATCTCCCCGGTGAGCCTTTTCAGGACGGCGTCCTGGACATCATCATCGCTGGTCTGGTCCTGGAAGAGACCAAAAATATCCTCATGGGCCAACCCATATCTGCCGAGGTGATCGCCTATGGGCGGCCGCCATTGCCGCCCTGGTGCCGCCATCCCTCCGTCTGTGTGGTGGGGGCCGGGGCCTTGGGCAATTTTATCGGCTTGGGACTGGCCTTTCTGGGCGTTCCCGACCTTACCTTTATGGATCCGGATGTGGTGGAGGTGACCAATCTCAACCGCCAGGTATTTTTGTCTGACTCTTTGGGGCAGAACAAGGCCGCGGCCCTGTCGGCCCGGCTGAACCGGTTGTTCGGACTGGACAGCCGCTCCTGCCCGAGCATTTTGGACCAAGAAACCGACATCGGCCCTTACCAGGTCATTTTTGACGGCGTCGATAACTTTGAGACCAGGGTCATTTTAAGTGAAAAATGTAAAGCCGATCAGAAGCTCCTGATCAGCGGCGGCAGCGATGTCAGCGCGGGTCAGGTGGTGGTCTATGATCCGGCCAAACATACCCAAACCCCGGCCGAATTGCTGGGATTGGCCGAGATTGTCCAGGAGCGCCGGACTGCACCGGCCTTGCACCCCCGGGCTTCCTGCCAATACCGGCCCGATCCGGCGGTAATCATGACCAACCAAATCATCGCCGGCTTCATGGTGGAGGCCTACCGCCGGCTGCTGGGCCAGCAGGAGCCCGACAATTTTTTTTACGACGCCAGGCGCGATACGCGGCTCTGATAACACCAAGCTAACCAAAAGCAAATTGAAGGGCGAGGGGCGGATTTAAAACCGCCCCTTCTGGGTTAGGCGGGTGTAAAAACGAAGGAGTTCTCTGACGGCTTGACTGTTCCGCCAGAGCTTGGGGGGAGATGGAAGGAAAATTGCTCAAGGGCTGCAAAAGCCCCTGGTAAAATCAGATGGTAATGACCGGTGGCCAGCTTGGCTCTGCCCCATTGGCCACCGTAGTGCTGTTTACTTCTTATAGGCTCCGCTGCAGATGATGACATCCTCCACCATTTCAAAATAGACCGTTTTCGGCTCCACCTCTTTGGTCTGGGGGTGGGGCCATTTGTAATCCACCCAACCGCTGCCTTTGTCCTTGGCAGTGGCTAGGATATCATTGGCAAAAACCTTGCCGTCGGCATCTTTAACAGTAAGGAAATCTTTGCCCATCAAATCCGGATTGATGTGGGCGACCATCTTGCCGTTGGCATCCAAGACATAGATATAAAGGTCTTCCTTAACAAACTCGCCTTTAGGGTCCTTGAAGGCTTCCAGGGCCTTGTCTTTGCCCTGGGCTTTGTAAAAAGCAACGGCCTTCTCTACCCAGGCTTTGGCATCGTCAGGGGTGGCTTGAGCAAATGCCAGATTCGCACAAAATACAAAACACACCAGAGTTGCCAAAACTACTAACTTCCTGTTCATTTGTCCCTCCTTGGCTACTGTTGCTTTACGGATCTTCCAACCTTCCTTAGCCGCGCAAATATCTCCCTTGACTGTAGTGCAGCCCAATATCACCTCCCAATTTTTTTAGCTTAGGTTGCCACAAATCTCAATTATTTGTCAAGCTAATTAATCGTTGCTATTGAAATATTAATTGGCTATTGAATTATCTGACTAAAATCGAGTTTGCAGAGCTATAAAACCCTTTATAAGGCAAGCTGTAATTCCATATAATGAAATAATTTAAGATACTTGGCGATGCTTTGGTCTGGCGCCAGAGGTTGTCCTATAATCGTTCCAGGGTAGCCCTTCCTTGACTTTCGCTTTTTTGCCTTTATAATTAAAAAGCTCTCAAGCAGGGTTACCCCTTAATGGAAAGGGATTCAGACCGTAGATGGCCAGTCCAACTTTAAGTATCAATGACACTATCGTCGAATTCGCGCCCGGCCAGACCATCCTGGAGGCGGCCCGGGGGGCGGGGATCGACATCCCCACCCTGTGTTACCTGAAGGGCACCACCCCCACCGGGTCCTGCCGGGTCTGCGTGGTCGAAGTCGAAGGGGCCCGCACCCTGCTGCCGGCCTGCTCCACCGCCGCCGCCGCCAATATGGTGGTCCAGACCGAATCGGCGCGGGTGGTGGCGGCCCGCCAGATGGTCATCGAACTGCTGCTGGCCTCCGGCAACCATAACTGCTTCACCTATAAGGCTGAACGTGATCAGAGCTTTAAAGTTGAAGACGCCATCTTCTGTGAGGCCGAAGGCGAATGTGAGTTACAAGCCTTGGCAGAACGGTACCAGGTTTTTCCCCCCACTTTTGCTAACCCGCCCGACACGGCGTATTATTATGAAGACAATAACAGTATGATCGTGCGGGATTTTTCCAAGTGCATCATGTGCGGTCGGTGCGTGCGGGCCTGTTGCGAGCGCCAGGTCAATCTGGCCATCGACCTCGGCTACCGCGGCTCGCACAACAAGATCGTCGCCCGCGGGGATTATCCTTATATCGACTCCGATTGCGTCTTTTGCGGGGAGTGCGTCCAGGCCTGTCCGGTGGGGGCCTTGCTGGACAAGGCGGCCCGCTTTCAGGGGCGGCCCTGGGAGCGCACTAAGGTGCGGTCCACCTGCGCCTACTGCGGGGTCGGCTGCCAGATCGACCTGCACGTCAAGGACGGCCGCATCGTCAAGATCACCGGTGCGGATGAGATCCCCAACGAGGGCCGGCTGTGCGTCAAAGGCCGCTTTGGCTGGGGCTTTGTGCACCATCCCGACCGCCTCACCACGCCCCTGATCAAGGAGGGCGGCGCCTTCCGGGAGGCCACCTGGGAGGAGGCCCTGGACCTGACCGCCCGGCGCTTAAAGGAGATCAAGGACCAAGACGGCGCTGACAAGATCGGCGGCTGGTGTTCGGCCCGGGTCACCAACGAAGAAAACTACCTGTTCCAGAAATTCATGCGGGCGGTGATCGGCACCAACCACGTCGACCACTGCGCTCGTCTCTGACACAGCTCCACGGTGGCCGGTCTGGCCGCCGCCTTTGGCTCCGGAGCCATGACCAACTCCATTGCCGAGCTGGAAGACACCGACTGCATCCTGGTGATCGGCTCCAACACCACCGAGAATCATCCGGTGATTGCCGCCCGCCTCAAACGGGCGGCCCGCTTGAAGCATAAAACTTTGATTGTCATTGATCCGCGGCGCATCGACCTGGTGCGGCACGCCACCATCTGGGTACGCCACTGCCCCGGCACCGACATCGCGGTGATCAATGGCCTGATGAACGTCATCATTCAAGAAAATCTCCACGCCCAAGACTACATTACCGCCCGCACCGAGGGCTTTGAGGCCTTAAAAGACACGGTCGCCAAGTACACCCCGGAATACGTCGAGCAGATCAGCGGCGTCCCGGCGGAGGCGTTGCGGCGGGTGGCGCGGCTCTATGCCAGCGCCCCGGCCGCGGCCATCGTCTATACCATGGGCATCACCCAGCACACCGTGGGCACCGACAACGTCAAATCGCTGGCCAACCTGGCCATGCTGTGCGGCAATGTCGGCATCGAGGGTGGCGGCGTCAATCCGTTGCGGGGCCAGAACAACGTCCAGGGGGCCTGCGACATGGGCGGCCTGCCCAATGTCTTCTCCGGCTACCAGGCGGTCACCGATCCGGCCCACCGCCAGAAGATGGAGGCGGCCTGGGGGGTCAGCAACCTCCCCGACTACGTCGGCATGACCATGACCGACATGCTGCCCGGCATCGCCCAGGGCAAGCTCAAGGCCCTGTATATCATGGGGGAAAATCCGGTAATCTCCGACCCCGACTCCGACCACGCGGTGGCGGCCTTCAAACAACTGGATTTTCTGGTAGTCCAGGATATCTTCCTGACCGAGACTGCCCAGCTGGCCGACGTGGTGCTGCCCGCCGCCACTTTTGCCGAAAAAGATGGCACCTTCAGCAACACTGAGCGCCGGGTGGCCCGGGTGCGCCCGGCCATCCCGGCGGTAGGCCAATCGCGGCCGGATTGGCAGATTATCTGCGAGTTGTCCCGGCGGCTGGGCTACAATATGGACTATGCCAACGCCGAGGCCATTTTCGATGAGCTGCGCCAGGTGACTCCCTCCTATGCCGGCATCACCTACGCCCGGCTGCAGAGCGAGGGCGGCCTGCAATGGCCCTGCCCCACCACCGATCACCCTGGTACCAAGTACCTGCACAAGGATAAATTCGCCCGCGGCCTGGGCCAGTTCTTTGCCATTGAGCATCGCGAGCCGGCCGAGCTGCCTGACGCCGATTATCCTTTGACCCTGACCACCGGCCGGGTGCTCTACCAGTATCACACCGGCACCATGAGCCGCCGGGCCGCCGGCCTGGTGGAAAAGGCCCCGGAGTGTTTCGTGGAGCTGGCCCAAGAAGACGCGGCCCGCTACGGCATTGGCGAGGGCGACCAGGTCAAGGTGCGCTCCCGCCGCGGCGAGATCACCGCCAAGGCCCAGATCTCGACCAAGGCCATCCCCGGCACCATCTTCGTGCCCTTCCACTACGGCGAGGCCGCGGCCAACAAACTCACCATTGCTGCCCTCGACCCGGTAGCCAAAATCCCCGAATACAAGGTCTGCGCCGTGCAGATTGAAAAAGCTTAATTCCTTTCCAAACATCTGCTTGATAACCTGCCGATCTAATTCTGACCCTCTCCAGATTATTATAATTTTTCAGACCTGTTCCAGTGATATGTCATTAAAGACATAATAATATAAGCTATTTATGTGTTGACTTTCACATATTCCCTTATATAAGATGGATAAAAGATTAATAGCCTCAGATAGTGTTATTCGCCCACCTTGAGATGGAGGTTCAAGAGGCATGCCTAATTCAACTCTAAGTATAAATGGACAAACCGTCGAATTCGCGCCCGGCCAGACCATCCTGGAGGCGGCCCGGGGGGCGGGGATCGACATCCCCACCCTGTGTTACCTGAAGGGCACCACCCCCACCGGGTCCTGCCGGGTCTGCGTGGTCGAAGTCGAAGGGGCCCGCACCCTGCTGCCGGCCTGCTCCACCGCCGCCGCCGCCAATATGGTGGTCCAGACCGAATCGGCGCGGGTGGTGGCGGCCCGCCAGATGGTCATCGAACTGCTGCTGGCCTCCGGCAACCATAACTGCTTGATCTGTGAGGCCAATGGGGAATGCGAGTTGCAGGCCCTAGCCTATCGCTACCAGGTGCCCACCCCCACTTTTGCTAACCCGCCCGACACGGCGTATTATTATGAAGACAATAACAG
>JBKHJN010000056.1:0-12178 GCA_046538075.1 Desulfobacteraceae bacterium
CATTGGCATATTTTGGATTCAATTGAATGGCCTTGTTAAAATCTGAAATAGCTTTGCCGTAGGACTTCTTTTGGAAATAGGCCAAGCCGCGGTTATTATAGGCCAAGAAATATCGGGGTTCAAGTTCAATAGTTTTGGTGAAATCAGCTATAGCTTTATCATAGTCTTTCTTTTCATAGTAGATTAAACCCCTCTTATTATAAACCGGGGCGAATTTTGGATTTAACTTGAGAGCTTTGTTAAAATCAGCCAAGGCTTTTTCATATTCTTTTTTATCATAATAAGCCAGGCCACGATTATTATAGGCTACGATAACATCTGGATTCAGATTTATAGCCTTATTAAAATTTTCTATAGCTTTATCGGGCTTATTCAGGATATAATAAGCATACCCTCTATTATTGTGGGCCAGTGTATACTTGGGGTTGAGTTCGATGGCCTTATTGTAATCAGCCATAGCCTTGCTGTAGTCTTTTTGCTGAAAATAAATAAAGCCTCGATAATTATAAGCCGAAGCCAATTTGGGATTTAATTTAATGGCCTGATTGAGATCTTCGACAGCTTTATCAAGCTTACGTTGGGCCAAATAAACCAATCCCCTGTTGTTGTAAAGCATGGCTGATTTAGGTAATAGTTCGATAGCCTTATTAAAGTCAGCCAGAGCCTTGTCATATTCACGTTTACTATAGTAGGCATAGCCCCGGTTACTATAAGCCGGGGCAAAATCCTTGTTTTCTTTAATCGCTTTGGTGAAAATGTCGATAGCCTTGTCGTACTTGCCCTTATTTAACTCCTTGAGTCCCAATTCGTTGTAGGATTTGGCATCCTTACCCGGGTCTTTCTTTTGGGTCAAACCGACCGCCGGGATTAAAAAGATGATAGCCAATACTGCCAGAACTCGAAACATTCGCTGCATGATATTCTCCTTTGGGTTCTATCCTTGAATTAACCTGCATCCTTCAACAGGATGGTTCTTTGCAAAGATTTATTTCGGGTATTGAATAAAGCTCTCGTTTGTCAACCTGAATAAAGCCCATTTTATGCGAATCAAGTTTTATTCGCAGCCAAATAATCATAGATAAAATTATGTATCAGTTTATCTTCAATTTTTAGTATTTCTTTAGCAGAACGAATTCCTATAATACCGACTTTAGCATCATACCAGTTAATTGCCTGTACCTCCATAAGATCTCCCACACTGCCAACATCTCTTTTCAGGTAAGCCCATTCCATCAACGACACACTGACAAAATATACTAGGGCTCCTTTGGATCCGACATCAATAGTATGAATGTTAACAAACAAAGTTGACATTGCCGGAGGTTTGGGATTTTTAAAGACAGGTACACCAAGTTTTTTAAACTTTTTCTCAATATCTTTTTCCAACTCGCTCCGGGGTAGTAAAAGTCTTTCCATTTCGGGGTTAAAGTATTTTACCGTAACTTTCACCCCCTGCAAGCCACGCAGCGCTTTCGTCTGATCATAGGCCTGGGAGGGGAACGGCCACCCCAGGCACAGCATGATGAGGAGGGCGAATATCTTTTTGAGCTGCATGATCGGCCTGCTTTTTCCAAGAGGTATCTCGGAAAGTTTGTTCAAAGGAATGAATTTCCCTATCTCAAGTTCCGAAGCAGTCCCGGTTCCGGATGCTCCATCTATTCTGACAATATTTTCAATGGATTAGTTAATCGAGCCTTTCTCAGGGGCCTTTTGGGACGAAAAGGGATAAAAATTGTCCTTGGTCTCAAAAGTTTTTTATGATTATATTGCCAAAAGGTCGTCAATGAGAAGAAGATTATTTAAAATTATCTCAACCCCAAATTTTCACCAATCTATGGGGACCCAAGTTATATCCCCCCGGGTGGCCATTAACCTGAACAAGGCCGTCATCCCAGGGCGCCGATGTTTTGGGGGAAATCCTTTCGATTTTCATTATGATAAAGCGAGCTTCTGAACCAGGCCTCAAACTTTTATCAAACAAGGTAAGAGGCCTGATCGTGGGCTGGATTGTGCTTACTCTGCTGTGGACCCCGCTGCTTTGGGCTCAGGATATTACCGAATCACCTCCTACCGGTCCCCCTCCTCCTACTTTAAAGTGTTTTGATATCGTGGGTGCGGACACCATAAAACCCAAAGAGATAAAAAAGCAGTTAACCACCCCCTTGCCCTCGATCCGGCCCTGGAAGAAAGACCCTCCCTTCCAGGAAGAGAACCTGCAAGCGGACATTGAGCAACTTAAGGTTTTTTACCGCACCGAAGGATTCTATCATGCCCAGATCACTTATGAGGTGATAAAGCATGACGGCGAAGTCAGTGTCACTCTTTATATCGAGGAGGGGCCTCCGATAAGGGTGACCGATATCGAGGTTAGAGGCACGGATGTCATCGGTGCGGTGGAGTTGGCGGATATCCGGGCCGACCGCCCCCTGGAGCCCGGGGATCGGTACAACAAAAGCGATTATGAGCAACTGAAAGTAGCTTATGTCAATTATCTGCAGACCCATGGCTATTATCACGGCAGAGTGGAAGGCGCGGTTTTTTTGGATGATAAGACAAATACGGCCAGAATATTACTGACCATTAATCCCGGACCGGTCTGCTATTTCGGGGAAACGACGGTGGAAGGAGAAGAACACACGCCGGAGTATATTGTCCGGCACAGTTTGGCTTATGAAAAAGGAGAGAAGTTTTCCGTCAAAAAGATTTTTGAAAGCCAGAAAAATCTCTATGAAACCGACCTGTTCCGGAGTGCCACGGTTTCCCCCGAGGACGTGCCCAAGGACCAAACCATTATCCCCATTACGGCAAAAGTCCAGGAAAGGAAAAGAAGATCTATCAAGGTGGGGGCCGGGTATGGTGATGAGGAAGGACCTCGGGCCCGCCTGAATTTCCGGGCGCGGAATGTGGGCGGCGGCGGCCGCATACTGGATCTGGAGACCAAATATTCCCGGATCGACACCCACGTCATCGGGACGTTTAGAAATCCGGAAATCTTCAAAACATATTTTGATTTTATCGCCCAGGCGGGGATCATCTACCGGGATCTGCCCGGTTTTACCGATCGGTCCTATTATACCCAGGCCCGCGTGGAACATGATCTTCCCTGGAAATTTCGCGGCTACTTCGGTCATGCCTTTGAATACGCCCGGCCCTCGGACGTTCCCCTGTCAACTTTGGTCTTGCTTCAAGAAACCGAGCCGGGCCGCCTCTACAAGTCCTCCATGGTCATCTTCGGCGTATCCCGGAATACCACGGTCAATCCGAGCGATCCCACCGGAGGAGGAAGAATCAATGTCGGTGGGGAATGCGCCCTGGACTTTTTGGGGTCCAACCTTGAGTTTTATCGCACCGTAGCCGAAGTGCGCCGCTACCACACCATTGTCAAAGACGTAGTTATGTCAGGCCGCTTGAAATTCGGCATTATTACCCCTATTCAGGCCACCGAACAGATCCCCATCCAGCGCCGTTTCTTTAGCGGCGGTTACAACAGCGTCAGGGGTTATCGCCTGGATTATCTGGGACCCCGGAATACCAGCGGCGATCCCCTCGGGGGCGAGGCGGTGATCGAAGGCAATCTCCAGACCCAAGTGCCGGTATACAAAAAATTCCGGGCCGTGGGCTTCATGGATTTCGGCAATGTGTTTTTTAAAACCTCTGACATCGATCTCGGCCAGTTAAAGTATGCCGCGGGCTTTGGCGTGAACTACATTACCCCCATAGGTCCCGTCGGGGTTTATTTTGCCTGGCCCTTGAATCCCATCGATCCCAGTGAGGATACTTTTCGAGTCCACTTTACGATTGGACCGTCTTTCTAATAGCTGCCGTTGCCTTTTATGCACGATGAAACCATGTTATGGGAATCCTGAACCAAAGTAACCGGCCTGACGTTATGATTAACGCTCAATTTGCTACTCAGGTGTTCAGGTTAAAGAGAACCGATACGGTCGGAGACCTTCAAGCAATAAGATTAACGTTAAGGTAATTCTATGAGTCTGGCGCGCCGAATCCTCTTTTACCTGGTGATTTTTTTCCTGGTCATAGTCATTGCGGTCTGGATGGTATTGCACTCAGATACCTTCTGGCGCTGGGCCGGGGGCAAAATAGTGGCTTATGCTGAAGAAGAGGTGTTCGTAGGTGAGTTAAAAGTAGGGAAAATCGAGGGGAATCCCTTTCACGGGCTTTTTTTCCATGACATTGTTTTGACCAATCCGGAGGGAAAGGTGCTCCAGGCCTGCAGCCTGGAATTTCAAATATCTTTCTGGTCCATCCTGGAATTCAAACCGGTCATCGGCAAGCTGGAGCTCCTGAAACCCCAGCTTTTCCTGTGGCAAAATGAGCAGGGGGAATGGAATTATACCAAGATTCTGGTGCCTTCCGAAGAACCCCCGCAGCCGCAAGCGCCGGTTGATTCCATAAGATTTTCCGAAATTTTGATCACCAAAGGGGAGGTGGAAGTCACCCAGGCGGGAAAAACCCGGCACTTTAAGGACCTGAACCTGCAATTGGCGCTCAATATCGACAAACCGATGACGCCGGAGCAGGATATCCAGGTGGGGAAGCTGGTTACCAACGTGCATTCCCCTTACGGCGAGGTCAGCCTGACCAGCCGCCTGTCCTATAAAGAGGACCTTCTGGACATCCCCCTCCTCGATATCAAAGTCGACGATCAGACCGTGCTCTCTGTGGCCGGCAAAGCCGATTTAAGTGAAGGTGGCCAGGTCGACATGCACGGGGAGTTGGACCTGCCGCCCGAGAGGATCCATGAGTTTTGGGAGCGGTGGCCTGCGGATTGGGAGGGGGGAGCCAAATTCTCGGTGCAGGGAACGGCCTCTGAGATGCAGCTTGTGCTGGAGGGCAGACTCCGGGATACCGCGCTGGACGTATCCGGCACCCTGGGCCAAAAAGACCAGACCTGGGTGTATGATCTCAAGGGCACTTTAAAGAATCTGCAGCCCGGCATGCTGGCTGTCTATGATAAATCTCTGGCCCCAAAAGTTAAAGAACTCGGTCCGGTAACCGTCGAATTCCACCTGCAGGGCACGGGCCTGGGGTTTCCTCCCGATCAACTGTCCTGGAATATAAAAGGTGAAACCCTGCGTTATGGCAAGGTTAAACTGGACCGCTTCGATTTTTCCCTGACCGGGGATAAAGAGGAACAGCATCTCCAGGGCACGGCCCGAGGGAATTTCGGCCAGGTGAACCTCAAGGCGTCGGGGGCGCTGCTGTCCGGAAAAGGGGGAGAGTTCACCCTCCAGGCGGATGATTTTAAACCCGGGCCCCTGGCCCTGGGGGCCCCGGAGGGGACCGTCCTCGATGCCAAGGTGGACGGCAAATTCAGCGCCCCGGGATTGGAAGCCCTGGGGCAGGCCCAGGTAAGCGGGCAGATCGACGCCAGCGGCAAGGTCGGTGAATATCCCCTGAACAAGTTGGAGGCGCGTCTCTCCTACGATCAAAAGGAATTGCAAGTTCCTCAGGCCAACGTGGAGCTGGGGAACCTGGCCGTGGAGCTGCAAGGTTCCCTGGTCGGGGAACGGTTGGATTTCACTACCCGGGGAAAATCAGCCCCGGGCGGGAACTGGCCCATTCCCGCGGCCGTCGGGGGACAATTATCCTGGGAAGGGACGGTCAAAGGCACCCTGTCCGAGCCCCAGATTTCGCTGCAGGCCAGGGGCCGGAACCTGACCTATGAAGACTTTGGGGTTCAATCCTTCATTGCGGACATCGAGGGTCTCGGTGCGCCGCCGTCCCGGGGCCGTGTCAATGTCCAGGCCACCGGCGTGCGCACTCCGGCAGGGTTTTTCTCCCGGGCCACCCTGCAGGCGGACGGGCGTGACCAGCGCTGGAATTTTGATCTGAGGGCTACCGGCCCCAGGGGCGTGGAAGTCGATGTTCGGGGCGTGTCTGACCTCGACCGGGCCGCCTTTGTCCTCGACCGGGCCTATTTCCGTCTTGACAAGGTCACGGTCAGGAACCTGACGCCGGTGGAAGTCAGCCTCTCCCCCGCTATCGTGGTGGAGCCCGCTACTTTTCAGGTAAATGAGGGCCGGGTCAGCCTGGAAGCCAGGATCACCGACCAGCAGGTGACCGGCAATCTCACCATGCAGGATTTGAAAGCCCAGTGGTTCACCCCCGAAAGCGTGCCTTTGCAGGGCACCATTTCCGGTCAGGTTTCCCTGGCCGGTCAACCTCAAGCCCCGATTATTGAAGGTACCATCAGTCTCACGTCAGGAAGTTATCAGGATGTAGATTTCCAGTCTTTAAAGGCCAGTTTTAGCTACCAAGACGATATTCTCAATACCTCCGGCAGTTTGATATCCAAGAAGCAGGGACCGACGCTGACCTGGGACGGCCGGGTGCCCATGCGCCTTTCCCTCATGCCCTTTAACTACAGTCTGGCCGAGGGCGATATGCGCATTCTGGTGGAGGGGGAAAACGTCAACCTGTCCATGCTGTCGGATTTTACCAGGGAAGTGGAGGCGGCCCAGGCTCCTGTCACACTTCAAGCCCGGATCGAAGGAACCCCGAACAACCCGGTAATAACCGGCCAGGCAAGCTGGGGCGCGGGGTTTATCCAGCTTAGAAAAACCGGAGCCAGATACGAGATTCAGCCCGGAGAAATACGATTGCAAGGCGACCGGGTGACCGTTCCGCAACTGACGCTGCGAAGCGTGGGAACCGCGATCCTGACGGCCGATGTCAGCCTGAAGGATTATCAGCCCGCTGACCTCAGGGCCAGGCTTCAATTTAACAACTTCAAGGCCATTGACGAACGGGGTTCCGAAGCTTTTGTGAACGGCACCGTCACTCTGGACGGCAACTATCCCAACCTGGCCGTCAATGGTGACCTGACCATACCCAAGGCTACTTTTCGCCTGAGTTTTTTCAATCTGGGCACTACCGCCGTCCACGAAGATGTCATCCTGGTGCGGGAGCAAAAAGCTAAGAAAGCCAAGGGCAAAGAAGATGAAATAAAGTTGGATGAGCCCCAGGTGTGGAAAAATCTCCAGGTTAATGTACGGGTACGAGCACCCAACAATATCCGGGTGGATGACCGGGTGGCCAAAATAGAGGCTTCCCTGGATATCACCGTCCGCAAAGAACGGGCCGGGGAGTTGGTCTATTCCGGGGAGGTGCGCACCATAGAAGGGTACGTTTTCATCGTAGGCCGGGAGTTCAATGTGGTCAAGGGGATTGTTGACCTCCCGGCCAAACCGGGAGAGGATCCCTTCGTGATCGGCCGCATCACTTATGAAATGCCCGACGGGGTTATTCTGTATGCCGAAGCCTCGGGGCCGGTAACGGATTATAAAATCACCTTGGGAGGAGAACCCCCTATCTCCGATACTGATTGGATGGCTTATCTTTTATTCGGCAAACCTACCGGCGCTTTGAGCCAGCAGGAGTACAGCGCGGTGGCCTCCGAGACCTTCGGAGGGTTCGCCACCCGGGTGATCCTCAAAGATTTCCTGGGCATGACCGAACCCTTCCCCAAGGGATTTTCCGTAACCTTCCAGCATCGGACCGATCCCCTGTATCGCAATGAACCTTATCAGGTGGTCATCCAATACCGCATCAACCGGCGTTTTACGGTCCAATCCCAGGTGGGCGGCCGCAACACCGGCGGCGACGTATTATACGAACGAGATTTCTAAGTGGGCCGGCGCGGACGGTAGCGGGGAAGGATCTCGGAACCGTATTGGCGGGCATACACCTGGGTGAATTCCGCTCCCAAAAAGATGATCTGCGCGGAATAATAGACCCAGAGCAGTAAAACCACCAGGGAGCCCGCGGCGCCGTAAGCGGAGCTGATGCTGCTCCTGCCCAAATAAAGGCCCAGGAGAAATTTTCCCAGGGTAAATAAAACCGCAGTTATAACACCTCCCACCCAAACATCTTCCCAGGAAATCTCCACATCCGGCAGCATCTTGTAAAGCATGGAAAATAATAAGGTGAGAAGAATAATCGACACCCCGTTATCGATTATTACTAACAAGATGAATGGTATATCAATAAAACTACTGACCGCGGTGATAGCGGAACTTATCATCATAGACAAAAAAAGAAAAAATCCAGCAAACAAAATAACCAAAGAAGACATAAGACGATCTTTAATAATATGAAAATATCCTGGAGGCCTTTCGGTTACACCCCACATAGAATTGAGGGCATTTTTTAACATAACGGTAACAGTGGTAGAGCCGACAAGTATCAATGCAATCGCTATTATAGTTGCTCTCATACCGGATCCTGTATTGTACCTGTTCTGGATTGTCGCCATAATGTACTTGGCATTATCTGGTCCAATTAACTTTGTAAGTTCTCCTAAAAGATATGATTGGACCTGTTGTTCACCCAAAATATATCCTACTATAACTACAATGATTATTAGTATAGGAGCCAAAGAAAATATAGCATAAAAAGCCAAAGCTGCTCCTAATTGTGACGCATTATCCTCACTCCACTCTTTATAAGTCTCTTTTAATAATATCCATAGATTTCGCCAAAAGGACGTGAGACGTGGTAATATTTCTTTTTCCATGATTCCTCACCCTGATTTTAGAATTCTCTCCTGTAGATTAGCCGCAGGGGGAATAAAATAAGAGTTTGATCTTTAGAATTACAGGAATTGTTCGGGGATTATTTAATTCCTCGCCACTTTGATCAGCGCTTTTTGCAGCTCCGCTTCGCTGTCATAACCCCCTAGAAAGATACGATAAATAGGACCTACGCCGGGAAGCCGCGTTTGTCGGACCACATAGCGGATTTCTTGTTCCGCGAGCTGGGTGGTGGCCTGTTCCACCTGAGCTGAACTATGGTATTGTTTATATATAGAAAAATGTTGGTTATTGTTCAAGGTTATAATGTTGTTATTCTTATTTACTGCGGGCAGGGATAATTTCTGTCCCGGATAAATAATGTCTTCGTTGTTGATTTCCGGATTGGCCAGGATCACGGCGTTATAACCGACATCCTGCTCCTCCGGGTAATAGCCGGCGACGATTCTGAGAAGGCCGCCGTCCTCGGAGGCCACCCGGTGAGTCTCGGGACTGGTGGTTTGCGGCGGTGAGGCCTCTGCCTCGGTGGTCTCCGTCGCGGCAGTCTCCATTTCGGAGGCCTGGGGTTGCTGCGGGGAATCCGCCGGGCTCTCGGCCTGGGGTAAGACCTGCTCGTATTCCGGGGTAAGTTGGGGTTCCGGAGACACCGGCTCCGGTAGCGCAGCCATCTGTTCCTCCGCCTGTCCCGGACCCGGAACCGGGGTGAGGGTTTCCGGTGCCGGCGGCGCAGCCTGCCCCGGCTGTAATGCAGCTTGCCCTGGCTGTGGCGCAGCCTCCTCCGGTGGCGGCACAGCCTGCTCTGGTGGCCGCGCCGCCTGCTCCGGCTGGGGCGCAGTGGGCTCCGGTTGGGGCGCAACTTGCTCCGGCCGCGATACAGGTAAGGGCCGGGGAGGTGGGGCCGGGTTGTCGGCCTCGGAAGATAAGATCCCCAGGGACTCGGGGTAAAAATTGCTATAAGCCGCATAGCCCGCCAGGCCCGCCAGCAACACCGCGGTGCTCCAGGCGACGATACGGGTCGGAAAACTGTACCGGCGCGGCGGCGCCAGGGGTTTGTACTGGGTGGCTGGAACCGGCTCTTCCCCACCGAGCAGGTCCCGGGTCACTCTGGATTGGTTTTCCTGCCAGGCTCGGTTCAGGGCTTGATCACAGGTCTGATTGATGCGAAGGGGAATGCCGCCGGTCCTGGAAAACAGCTGACCGGAACAGCTTTCCGCGAAGCACTCCTTATAGCTCGATCCCACCTGGGTCAGGCGGTGATCGATATACTGAATGGTCTCTTCAAAAGATAATCTGGCCAGGGCCAGGTTGTAGCGGATGAGCCCCTGGAGGCGCTGGTTGGTCTGGCTGGCCAGCTTTTGCACCAACCCTTTGCCGCCTGCCAGGAAAATGGGCAGGAGTTGGGAGCCCTGATGCTCTATTTGCGAGAGGACATAAATCTCCTCCAGGTGTTGATCTGTCAGCACATGCGCCTCATCCACCACCAGGAAGAAAAATTTGTCCTGTTGGGCCGCGTTTTGAATCGCCTGGGCCAGCGGGGTGAGATTCACCAGGTTCCGGTGCTTCAGGGTAATATCCAGCTTTTGGGCCAGCATCAGGGAAATGGCCAGAGGCTCGGACGCGGGCCTGGTGATCACCAGAGAGTGGACAGAGGCAGGCAGTCTGGGCAGCAAGGCCTGCACCAACATGGTCTTGCCCACGCCCTCCTCCCCGCTGACCACGGCGATTCCCCGGCGCTCGCTGACAAACCCGGTGAGTTTTTCCAAAAACTCTCTAAACTGCTGGGAAAGAAACAGGAACCTCAGATCCAGGTCATCAAGAAAGGGTGAATCCGAGAGACCAAAAAATGAGTTGTAGTTCATTCCCGGCTTCCTCTTTTTAGAGTCCCAAAAGGTTTGTCAAAGTCCGGTTGGCAACTGTAATCCTGGTATCCTCTTTATGCGGCTGGCAAGAAACTTATGGGGAACGGGATTGAGTCTCGCAATCCCTCACTGGATTCCGATATTTTGGACAACTGCTCCTATGATCCCGAAATTGCCAAAAAAATCAAGGAATGATTTTTGGTCTGTCAATGAATTAATTATTCCTGATGCGGATGGCAACCCCGAAACTGCATTTATTTCATGGAAATCTTGATGTCACAAATATTTTGAGGCGGCGAGAAATCCCGGGAAAGAGAATCGGCAGGGCTTGATCATCAAGCGTCCTGAAATAAGAGCGCCAGGACGGCGCCCTTACAACCACATCGGCAATACTTATTGATTGCTACTGGACACAAAAAGCCGCGGTTTCACCTGAAACCGGGTTAATACAGCAAATATTTCTGCCGCTTCTGGAGAAACGCGGCCAAACCCGGCTGCCACCGCCGGCGGATTTCCCGGGGATCGTCGCCTCTTTGGATGGCCCGCACCACCTCCCGGCAGCCGATCATGCCGAGGGTATTGCCCAAATCAAATGTTTCCGGATAAAGGCGATTCAACGCCGCGGCCAACTCCACGCCCAGGGCCGGGCCGTCAAACTTGTCACGATCCACCAGCAAAAAACGCACTCCCTCGCACCTTCGCCCGTGATAGCGGCTGGATTTGGGCACAAAACTCACCGGTTCGAACTCCACTCCGGGTATCTGCCGTTTTTGCAGGTACCTGGCCAGCCGCCTGCCGTCGATCCAGGGCGCGCCCATGATTTCGAAGGGCATGTCGGTGCCCCGGCCGACGCTGACGTTGGCGGATTCGATGATGCCCACCCCACAGTACAGAATGGATTGGGTCAGGGACCTCAAATTGGGCGACGGATTTACCCAGGGCAGACCGGTTTCATCGAACCAGGCCTGGCGTGTATATCCTTGCATGGGTATCACCTGCAGGCTGGCGCCGATGTGAGCTTCCTCGTTGTACAGTCGGGCCACCTCTCCGGGAGTCATGCCATAGCGCACCGGCAAGGGGTAATAGCCGATGAAGGACTTCATATTACTGTCCAGCACCGGTCCCTGGACCGCGGCCGCGTTGATGGGGTTGGGCCGGTCCAGGACGTAAAACTCGAGGCCCGCGTCCGCGGCGGCCTCCATGGCATAGGCCATGGTGGTGATATAGGTGTAGTAGCGGGCGCCCACGTCCTGAATGTCGTAGATCAGCGCGTCCAGACCCTGGAGCATTTGGCGGGTGGGTTTTTTCACCTTGCCGTACAGACTGTACACCGGGAGCCCCGTGAGGTCGTCGCGGCCTGAAGAGACCTTGCAGTCCAGAACCCCTTCCAGGCCGTGTTCCGGGCTGAAAATGGCCCGCAGTTTGACCTCCGGGGCCTGATGGAGGAGTTCGATCGTGGAGCGCCGGGCCCCGTCAATGCCCGAGTGGTTGGTGATCACCCCTACCCTTTTGCCTTTCAAAGGGGCAAAGCCGGAGGAAGCCAGCACCTCGATGCCCGGCTGAACCTGGGTCGGGGTGTCGCTCTGGCCATACCCCGCCATAGCCACCTCGATGGGGTCCCAGGCCTCGACCCGGGCCGGCGGTCCCAGGTGGTAAGCCGCGGCCACCGAGCTGGCCACCCGGGCCCTAAGCAGCTTGACCTGCCCCTTGCCGTCCGGATGCAGGCGGTTGGTGAGAATGATCAGGAAGGTATTCGAGTGGGGG
>JBKHJN010000057.1:0-11475 GCA_046538075.1 Desulfobacteraceae bacterium
TCTTGAATTTTGCAGGTTCTAAACCGATTGAGTTGTAAGGTGCGCAGCAGTTCCTGCAAAGAAACGCCCAAGTAACAGCGGTGCTTGAGATACAGAAGTAATAGATAAGCCATGAGAGCTACATAGATTTGGCTCATCACGGCGTTTTCGGAGTTGCCGATGAACGCTTTGATTCTCAGGTTCTGCTTGATGAAGCGGAAAAAGATTTCCATCTGCCAGCGTTCCTTGTAGATCTCGGCAATGGTCTGGGCAGACAGCCTGAAATGATTGGTCAAAAATACCAGCCGCTTGCCGGTTTCGGGGTCCTTGAAGACGATGCGGCGCAACGGCATCGGGCCTTACAGGGCCTTGGCACCGCTGAGGCGGATGGTCTGGTCTGAAATAAGCCCCTGCTTTTGGTTAACTTTGCGGCTTTCAATGACCTGGTAGACCAGATTGCGCTTCTGGCGGGTCACCAAGAAAATCTGCTGGCGGGTGAGATCGGCATACCAGGCATAATCAGTGTAGCCCAGGTCGGCCACGACGATGGAACCTTTAGGTAAGGCCAGAGAACGGGCCTTTTTGACTTCAGGCTGGCGGGCTGGCGATATGGCCATGAAAGCAGGTAGATAGCCATCATGATCCAACAAGGTGTGCAGTTTCACCCCGGCTTGGGTGCGCCGGAAGGCGGCCCAGAGGAAGAGCGTCAGGCACAGGCTGACCACGGTGGCATCTAAGCTATAGAGTTTGTTCTTAAACCTAAATTTGTGCTTGGGCGCCAGAGGTAAACACTGCTGATAGAGCTTCCCGAAGAGGGCTTTGTAAAAGGAGGCCAGGCGTTTATTATTAGCATCGGCGAAGGTAGAGCGGGCGACTGGTCTGAACCCCAGTTGATAGAGATTTTTAAACCGAGCCTTCAGGCTGGCGACGCCATCCCGGAGCTGCATCTGCCGGTGAGTTGCATAAACAGCAAGTGGACACATTGATGCCAGCGGGTAAAAGACCGGGCGGCACGGCCGGTCCCATGTTCCCGGTCAAGTTTGGCAAATACATGTCTCGGAATAAATTTGAGCATCTGAGGCAGTATTGTGTTACAATGTGCCATAGTCCGAATTCTCCTCGTCTGATCAATGAGTTGTGCCAATTTCATTGTATCAAATTGTCGGAGTTTTCGGACTTTTTTTCATTCAGTTAACCGGACAGCAGTGTGATGAGATAGAAAGTATTTTATTTTAGTGGCTTATGGGAGAGACAAATATCTTATGGTAAAATGAAGTAAATAATATACTCTGGTTAGATGCCTACAATGATTGTGCGTCTCTTCTTCCACCCAGGCAATGAGACCCGGTTTGATTAATTCCTTCTGAAAGTAATTCTTTGTTGCTTTACCGAGCAACCCTTGACAGCGCCACAGATTTGCTCTAAGTTACAGCTTAATGGCCGTAGCCACGGTGCAGTTCCTCGAATAAGACTGAAAACAGGGGAAATATCGTGCTCGAACGGGATGCTTACGAGATCTTGGGGGTGGACAAAACCGCCAGCGAAGCCGAGATCAAAAAAGCCTACCGCAAACTGGCCCGCAAACATCATCCGGATGTCAACCCCAATGATCCCCAGGCCGAGGCGCGGTTTAAGGAAATCACCGCAGCTTACAATATCCTCTCCGACCCTCAGCGGCGGGCCGAGTATGATCAGATGGGGACAGACTATTATAGCACTGCGGAGGCCGCCCGAGGATTTGAGGAGGCCTTTGCCTATCGTGATTTTAGCGATCTGTTCCGGGACTTCTTTGCCGGGGGCCAAGCCTTTGCCGGACCCGTTCGGGGCCAAGATCTTACCTATGGCCTAAAAATTGATTTCCTGGAGGCGGTACGGGGTGGAACCCGGACCCTGACCCTGGAAAAAGAGCAGGTCTGCTCTGCCTGTCAGGGGTCCGGATATGAAAATCTGGGGAAGCCCTGCCCTTCCTGTAAAGGGCAGGGAACCATCGAAAAACAGGTAGACAATGTGCGGTTGCTTACTACTTGTCCCCAGTGCCAGGGGACTGGCCGGGTAGATCGCCAGCCCTGTCGGCGCTGCGGTGGGCAAGGGACAGTCCCAGGCGTCGAAACCATCGAGGTCCAGCTTCCCCCCGGGGTCGATCAGGGCACCCGCTTGCGCCTGGCCGGGAAGGGCCAACCCGGTTTGAACGGGGGGCCGCCCGGCGATCTTTTTTTGATCATCTCGGTTCGCCCGCATCCGCAATTCACCCGCCAGGGCAAGGATATTTATCTGAAGCAAGAGATCTCCCTGTTTGACGCTGTCCTGGGGGGGAAGATTACTGTTCCCACCCTGGATGGCTCCGTGGCGCTCAAGATCCCGCCCGGTACTCAAAATGGCCAGCGCTTTCGCCTCAAAGGCAAAGGGGTGGCCACGAAGAGCGGCCCGCCGGGGGATCAATATGTGGAAGTGACGGTAAACATTCCCCGCCAACTGGATCCCAAGGCCAAAGAATTATTTAAGGACTTGAAAGAGATGATGCCCGCCGGGTCTTAACCACCATAACTCTTGGGAGAGAGGAAGTTGAGGAGATAAGCTAAATTAATAATGATTAACAAGGCTTTCCCCAATTTTAAAAATTTGAGCTATAATTTAATTATAAAAAACTAAAGCCAAGAGGATGGCGATGCCGCAGTCCCAAAAACGTTATTATTCCCTCCAGGTGGTAGCCCAATCCCTCGGAGTCCATCCCCAGGCAATCCGCCTCTATGAACGGGAAGGGCTGATTACTTCGGTTCGAAGTGGAAAAAACCGCTACTACGCGGTTCACCAGATTGAACGCTTGCGGATTATTTTGCAGCTGCGCCAGGAATTGGGCGTCAATCTGGCCGGCATCGAGGTGATCTTGCGCATGCGGGACCGCTTGGTGGAATTGCAAAAGACGGTGGCGGAGCTGAGTGGCACAGGTACTTCAACCCAGAGGCCATCACCGCCGGGCCCGCCTTTGGAAACGACCCGAATTCTTGTTAAAGAAGAGACATGAATCTGTCCGGGCCGCTAGCCCGGCCCCTGGTGTCACTGACTCTGGCCTTGATCGGGGGTATTGCCAGCCCGGCCTGGGGTCTAAGGTTACCTTGGTTCGGGGCGGCGGGGGCGGCCCTGTTTGTTCTTTTAGGGATGGGCCTGGCCTGGCTGTACGGCCGTTCTTGCCGGTGGCTGTCCTTGGTGCTGTTTTGGCTGATTGGCATGGCCTCCTATCAGCTGGCCCTTACTCCCCCCTTGCCGCCCCACCATGTCTATCACCTTCCCACTGACGCGGCTATCAGTCTGATTGGCCGGGTAGATCGCCCTCCGAAAACGCTCGCTTCCGGGTGTGGTTTTGAACTCAGCGCGGATTCCTGGTTCAGCCCGCAAGGATGGCAGCCGACCAGCGGCAGAGTCCAGGTTTATGCTCCCGTGCTGCCGGAGCCGTTGCGAGTGGGGGGGCGGGTCGCCCTGCAGGTCAAACTGCGGCCGGTAGAAAATTTTCATAATCCCAGCAGTTTTAACCGTCAACGGTACCTGGCCCGGCAGAATATTTTTACCCTGGCCACCCTCAGAGAGAGCCAGCATCTGATCCGCCTGGCTCCGGTCCGGAAACCGTGGAGGGGCGGCCACTGGGTGGCGCGCTTTCGGGCCCGGGCAACGGATTTTCTGGAGCAGCAACCCCAGCCCTGCCGTGCCCTTTACAAGGCCTTGCTGCTGGGAAATCAGGGGGAGATCAGCCCGGAAATGCGCCGGTGGTTCAGCCGCACCGGCACCAGCCATCTGTTGGCAATTTCCGGCCTGCATCTGGGGATGGTGGCGGCGGTCGGCTTCGGGCTGTTTTTCTGGCTGCTGCGGCGTTCGGTCTGGCTCTTGTTGCGAGTCAATGCCTTTAAAATCGCGACCCTGGCAGCCATTATTCCGGTCTGGGGCTACGGTCTGATCGCCGGCGGCTCCCCGGCGACCCAGCGGGCGGAGATCATGATCCTGGTCTATCTCATTTTGGTCCTGCTCGACCGGCACCGAGACCTCTATAGCGCCTTGGCCCTGGCCGCGCTGGTTATCTTGGTCCTTTCCCCTCTGACCTTATTTACCTTATCTTTTCAACTTTCCTTTATTTCGGTCCTGGGGTTGATCTATCTGATTCCGAAATGGATGGCATCTTTTAAGGATTGGTGGAACCGGGGAGAATTGCCTTCTGGCTTCCGGCGGCGCCTGGCCTTTTGGGGTGGAGACGCGCTGGCGGCCTCCGGGGCTGCGACCTTGGCGACCTACCCCTTGGTGGCGGCCAGCTTTAATCTGGTCCCTACCTATGGGGTGCTGGTTAACCTGGTGGCCATACCGCTGTTCAGCATCCTAGCGCTTCCCTTGGGCTTGACCGCATTAGTATTTTTACCGTTATCTTCGGCATTAGCCCAAGTGTTGATCTATCTGGGAAGCTGGCCCCTGAAATCCGGATTATGGGTCATCTCCCATATTGCCCGATTGCCTCTGGCGGCTCTGACTGTGCCGACCCCTACCCCTCTGCAGATTGGGGCCTTTTATCTGGTGGTGCTGGGCCTGTTTCCCAGGCAGCGGAATTCCTGGAGCTGGGCCGGCGTGGGACTGGGGATCTTGCTGCTGGCGGGATCAATCGGATACCATACCCTGAGCTTGCGGACGACGTCGAACCTGGAGATCATCAGCCTCGATACCCGAGGGGAGACGGCGGCGTTGGCAACTCTGCCCGGCGGCACCCGGATGGTGATCAGTGCCGGAGCACCGACCTTCAGGGGTTATTCCGGCTCCCCCCGGTCGCTGCTGACCTCTTTTCTGCACTACTCCCAGGTCATGCAGGTCGACTATCTGGTGTCTTTGGCGACCACCAGACAAAACGCCAGCACCTTGCTGGCGGTGGCGCAAAATTTTATCCTGGGCCAATTCTGGTACGAAGGCAGGCGGGTTCCTGACCCGGCTTTTTGGGAGTTCCGAAATATGCTGGGTGATCGCCGGATGCCGGTCCTCAACCTGTCCATCCATTCTTCCCCTGCCCAGATTCAGCGAGTAGACGTCAAGCCTTTCCAACAATCACGAGGCCCTGGCAGCCGCCGTTATGGTCCGGTGGTCTTGCAGTTGGTTTATAAAAATCAGCGGCTGCTTTTTATTCCCCCCGGCCGCCTGGAGTGGGTGGAAGGACTGGCGGATTGGGGGCCCGCCTTGGCCAGTGAGGTGGTATGGGTCCCCCGCCGAGTGACCGAATCACAGTATTGGGGGACCCTGCTTTCTTGTCTGTGTCCGCAAGCAGTGGTAGTTACCGGCGGTTCCGGAAAAACAGAGCCGGTTACACCAGATAAAACAGGAAACATCGAATGGTATTATACTAGCCGGGGGGCAGTGACCGCGGTGATATCGGGCTCAGGAATAACCCTGCAACAATGGAGCCCCTGACCAGGTCTAGCTTTTGCGTGAGGTTTTGGCCATGAACTGGCTCAACAGTTGTTTAACATCTTCGGAGCCGCATTGGGGACATTTAACTTTGGTGGATTCCTTCTCGCTCATGCTCATGATGAGGGTAAACTCAGCGCCACATTTTTCACATTTAAACTCATAAGTCGGCATCCTACCTGGTCCTCCTGCTAAAGGAAGTTTGAAGTTGATAATTTAATATATTATAAATTGTTCCGATTTCCCTGACAAGCAAAACCCCGGCTAATCACCCTAATTCCAGATTTCCCTTTTTCCATGCTATTAAAAACCAATAGCAACTCATAAGATTACCCGGAATGCCGTCCCCTTTATTGGGTAGGGGAGGCCAAGGACTTAAGCGGGGCCGGAGGTTTAAGCAGAGCCTGAGCCACCGCCAGGTTGCGGGGGTCGTCTTCCGCATGTTTCTTAGGTGTTTCGAGGATGATAGCCTGGGCCGTGCCCGCGAAATGGTTAAGGAACTGGCGCAGTCCGGTCAGACCGATTTCCCCCTGGCCCAGGTGCCAATGCCGGTCGCAGCGGGAGCCCTGCGGCGTCCGGGAGTCATTCAGATGTATAAGTTTTAGGGCAGCAAACCCCGGTCCCCGGGCAATCTCATCTTCCAGGTGATTTATTCCAGCCCGGTGCCGGAGATCGTAGCCCGCCGCGAAGGCATGGGCGGTATCGAGGCACAACCCTAGCGGCACCTGGCTAAGTTCGATGATCTTCTTTAGCTGCCGGATTTGCCAACCCAGTTCCCGTCTCTGGCCGGCGGTATTTTCCAGCAAGATGAGGGGCGGAGGCGGAATCTGGCTCACCGCGGCGGCTAACACGGCCGCCACTCTCTGTAAGCCCAGGTTCTCAACCAGGCTATGGCCGGGATGGCAGACCAGAAAATCAGCTTTTAGTTGGGCGGCCAGGTCCAGCTCCAGCTGCAGCCGGTCCCGGGACCGCTGGCCGAGGCCGGCTTCTGAAGCCCCCAGATTGGGCAGATAAGAAAGGTGCACCACCAGTGGTGTTATCCCCAGCTGAGATCTCAAAGCGATAAACTTTTCGATTTCCGCATCAGGTACCGGGCGCCACCGCCAGGTGCGAGGATTCTGCACAAAGATCTGTAAACTCTGGCAACCCAGGGCCTGGGCCCGGTGCAGGGCCTGGCTCAACCCCCCGGCAATGGATAAGTGGAATCCGAGGCGCATTTCCAATATTTGGGAAAGAGCTTTACAAGCCTTTGCTATTTTAATATATCCATATTATATGGGAAAAACGGCCTGGACCCGATCCCATCTCTTCCAGTGGTTGATCCTGGAACGGTATGTGGCCCGGGAATTTATCAAGCTCTTTCTGCTGACCCTGGTAACCCTGGTGAGCGTCTATCTGATCGGGGCCTTTTCGGAGAAGATCGGCCGTCTGGTCCAGGCTCAATTGGATTTTATCTCCATACTTGGTTATTTTAGTGCCCGGTTGCCCGAGGCTATCGGCCAGGTGTTGCCTGCCGCGGTGCTGCTGGCGGTGATGATTACTCTGGGCCTGCTGGCCCGTAACAATGAAACCATCGCCATCCGGACCTGTGGCATCAATGTCTTCTGCCTGATCCGACCGCTATTGGTTCTAACCGCGGTTCTCAGCCTGATCCTATTAATCTTCAACTTCTACCTCATCCCTTGGGGCCAGCATCAACTGACGGCTATTTGGGAAACTAAGGTGGAGAAAAAGCCGCCCCGCAGTCTGATCAATATGGAGCGCTTCTGGTATAAGGGGGACCGGGCCATATTTAATATCCTCATGTTCCGTAAGGATACCCGGACTCTGGAAGGAGTCAAGATCTATCTTTTTGACCAACAGTTTCGGTTGGTGCAGTTGATTGCCGCCGAACGGGCCCAATGGGATGGAAGCCAGTGGCATTTTTACCAGGGGATAAGTGAAACTTTTAGTCCGGCAGGCACGGTGGTTGGGGAAAGTTTTCAAGAAAAAGTCATTCCTCTGAGCGAAAAGCCCAAGGATTTTGCCGTAATCGATAAAAAAATTACTGAGATGGATTTTAACGAACTTTCCCGCTATATCGGTCGTCTGGAACGCGACGGCTACGATCCCACGCCCTACCGCCTCGATCTGCAAAGACGGATGGCGCTGTCCTTGACCCCTTTGATCGTGACCCTGATCGGCGGAGGTCTGGCTCTTTTTAAAGAGAAGACTTATATCCCGGCGGTAATTGCCACCGGCATCGCGGTGGTTTTTGTTTACTGGCTCTCAATCGGGTTTTGCCTGTCTTTGGGTGAGGCCGGGCATTTACCAATATTCTGGGCGGCTTGGCTGCCCAACATTTTATTTTCTATTATAGGGCTGGCTTGGCTGATTAAAACCGGTTTATTAAGTCTGCCCAAGTCCTTATCCGGCTATAAAATTTCAGTCAACCATGGAGGATAGGCAGAAGCCCGAGGCCGGACATTATTAATCTAAGTCTAACTAAGACCAGCTTTAAAATTTTGGAAAGGTTTAATGAATTTTTTACAGCGCATTGTCGCCCGCAAACTGGAGGAGACGGAAGGGCTGTTTGCCGCCGGGCGTCTGGAAGATTTCCAGCAACTGATTGCCCAACGTTCATCGCCCCAAAGTTTAAAAGCCGCACTCGACCAGGCACCGGCTCCGGCTATTATTGCCGAAATCAAGAAGGCTTCGCCTTCCAAAGGAGTGCTGGCGGCCACCATCGATCCGGTGGCGCTGGCCCGCGCCTATGAGGCGCAAGGGGCGGCGGCCCTCTCGGTGCTGACTGAACGGGTTTTTTTTCAGGGTAGCCCGGAACTGTTGGTAGAGCTACGGCTGGAAGTTAATCTGCCCATCCTGCGCAAGGATTTTATCCTGGAGCCGATCCAGGTCTATGAAAGTGCGGCCCTGGGAGCCGACGCCCTGTTATTGATCGTCGCCCTGCTGCCGCTGGGCGCCTTGCGGGCCTTGCTGCTGCTGACCCGAAGTTTGGGAATGGAAGCCCTGGTGGAGGTTCATACCAAGGCCGAACTGGATCAGGCCTTGGAAATTGGGGCGCGGCTCATCGGCATCAATCACCGCAATCTGCATACCTTTGCGGTAGACATGGAACGGGCCCGGGAATTGGCCCCGCTTATTCCCCCCGAGATAACCGTGGTGGCCGCTTCCGGCCTGAAGAGCCGGGATGATCTGCAGCACTTAGAGGCCGCCGGTCTTCGGGCCTTTCTGATCGGCGAAGCCTTGGTGACCGCTGGCGATCCGGGGGCCAAGCTCAAAGAATTGATGGGGAAATAGAACAACAGAAGACCATGCTACGGGTTAAAATCTGCGGCATCACCAATCGGGCCGATGCCCAATTGGCCTGCGAGCTGGGCGCTCAGGCCCTGGGCTTTATTTTTTATCCGAAGAGCCCACGCGCCGTGGCCCCCCCAACCGCTCGGGACATCATCTCCCACCTGCCCCCTTTGGTGGTTAGCGTCGGGGTCTTTGTGAACGAAGAGCTGGCCACGGTCCGGGATTTGGCGAACCAGATCGGGCTGGATTGGCTGCAATTACACGGGGAGGAGCCGCCGGAGTACTTCCAGGCCTTGGGCCGCAATATCATCAAGGTCATCCCGGTTAAAGATGAAACCTCTCTGGAACCCATGGCCCGGTATCAGGGACGGGTGCGGGCCTTTCTGTTGGATACCTATAAATCCGGTCAAAAGGGCGGCACCGGCCAGACCTTTGACTGGTCCCTGGCCGTGCGGGCCAAGACCTGGGGGCCGGTAATCCTGGCCGGAGGGCTGAATCCGGAAAATGTCGCGGCCGCGGTCCAGGCCGTGCAGCCCCTGGCGGTGGATGTGGCCAGCGGCGTGGAGGCATCCCCTGGACGTAAAGATCCTGATAAACTCAGGGCATTTTTTGAGGCCTTGAATAAAATTTGTAAAAATTTGAAAACTTTGATCTGATTTTTCTCAAAACTCGAAACTAATCCACGGAGGTTTTACTTTGTCACCTGATCGACGGGGTCATTTCGGCCCTTACGGCGGCCGTTACGTGCCTGAAACTCTAATGCCGGCCTTACTGGAACTGGAGCAGGCCTATCGCCGCATCCGCCGGGAGCCGGAGTTTAAAAAGGAATTGGCGGCGTACTCCAAAGATTATGTCGGGCGGCCTTCGCCCCTCTATTATGCCCGGGATCTGACCAAGGCCCTGGGCAGCCCTCAGATCTATCTGAAGCGGGAGGATCTCAATCATACCGGGGCCCACAAAATCAACAATACCCTGGGGCAGGGCCTGCTGGCCCGGCGTATGGGCAAGAAACGGTTGATTGCCGAGACCGGGGCCGGCCAGCACGGGGTGGCCACCGCCACCATTGCCGCCCTGCTGGGGATGGAGTGCGACATCTATATGGGCACCGAGGATATCCGCCGCCAGCGGCTCAATGTCATCCGCATGAAGCTTTTGGGGGCGCGGGTGATTCCGGTGGAATCGGGCAGCTGCACCCTGAAAGACGCCATGAATGAGGCCATCCGGGATTGGGTCACCAACGTCCGCCACACCCATTATGTCATCGGCTCGGTAGCCGGACCGCATCCCTATCCCATGTTGGTGCGGGATTTCCAAGCGGTTATCGGCCGGGAGACCAAGGCCCAACTGCGTCGAGTGGCGGGCCGACTGCCCGATTGCCTGGTGGCCTGTGTGGGCGGCGGCAGCAACGCCATGGGGTTATTCTACCCCTTTGTCAAGGACCCGGTGCGCTTTATCGGGGTGGAAGCCGCCGGCCATGGGGTGGAATCCGGCCATCACGCTGCGACCCTGGTAGCGGGGACCGTTGGGGTGCTGCACGGCTCCCTGGGCTACCTGTTGCAAGATCCCTGGGGCAATATTCAGGAAGCCCATTCCCTGGCCCCCGGGCTGGACTATCCCGGAGTCGGACCGCAACACAGCCTGTTCAAAGATAGCGGCCGGGCCCAATACGTGGCGGTGACCGACGAAGAGGCCCTGGCCGGCTTTAAGCTGCTCTCGAAGACCGAGGGCATCTTACCGGCCCTGGAAAGCTCCCATGCGGTGGCCTATGTCCAGAAAGCGGCAGCCGAGTTCCGTCCGGAAGAAATTGTCGTGATCAACCTTTCCGGCCGGGGGGATAAAGACGTCGAGGCGGTGGCCGAAATCCTGGAAGTTTAATAAGAATTACCAGATACTTATTCGATCTAGCTGTCTTTATTGGATAATCATTATGGAGAGCGAATGAAGTCTATTATCGCGATGTTTCGGCGCTTGGCTAACCAGGGTGAAACCGCCCTGATTCCTTATATTACCGCGGGGGACCCGGATTTAGATACGACCTATGCCTTAGTCCTGGAAATGGCCCGCCGCGGGGCCGACCTGATTGAACTGGGCATCCCTTTTTCCGACCCATTGGCTGATGGGCCCACCATTCAGGCCGCCTGCCTCCGGGCCTTAAAACAGGGGGTGCATCTGGAGGATGTCCTGGCGTTGGTCGGCCGTCTCCGTCAGGAAACCGATATTCCTTTGGTATTAATGGGTTATTACAATCCGATCTTGCAATATGGATTGGAGCGGCTGGCCCAGGATGCGGCGCGGGTCGGGGTGAACGGCTTTATTATCCCAGATCTGCCCGGCGAACAGGCCCAGGCCTGGCGCGCCGCGGCCCTGAAGCATGGAGTGGCCCCGATCTTTCTGGCCGCCCCCACCAGCGGTCCGGAGCGCATCCGGACCATCGGCCAGCTGACCAGAGGGTTCCTGTATTACGTCAGCCTCACCGGCATTACCGGGGCCCGGACCGAACTGCCCCTGGACCTGATCGAGGCTTTAAAAGAGGTACGCGCTCTGGTTAAGTGCCCGGTAGCAGTAGGCTTTGGTATTTCGACCCCGGAGCAGGTGCGGCAACTGGCCCCTTATGTGGAGGGCATTGTGGTGGGGAGCGCCATTGTGCAGCGGGTGGCCCAGCTTCAGGGCGAGCAATTACTCAAAGAAATCGGCGACTTTGTCGCGGCCCTGAAAGCGCCGCTGCGGGGATGATGACCCTAGTTAGCGGTTGATTTGGGGAGGGGGCAGGGA
>JBKHJN010000002.1:0-115914 GCA_046538075.1 Desulfobacteraceae bacterium
CGGGAATATCTTATTTTACCCTATTCGGTGTCCAAAAGAATTGTAGACCAAGCCAGCGGGAAATCCATACGATGGAAAAACTCTAGTTGAGTCCAAATAGAATCATCTGAATCTAAAATAATATAGACATAGGTTCATATGGCAATTGGCAAGCATTTTTCTTCTTGACTTTTCTGTCGTATAAAATTAAAAATTACTTTAATTAATATAAAAATATCAGCTTCTCCTAAATAATTCCTCCTCACCCTGAAAGGGTTGCCATGCCTGCAGGGTTCCGCAAAGTCTTAGGGCAGCCGCCATGAAGGTATCCCTACCTTCATGGCGGTTTTTTTATGCAGCTACCAATGGCTGAAAACCGAATGGAGGAACGCAGAGATGAGATTTAACAAGTTTTGCTTGGCGGCGGCCTTAGTTGTGGTAGTTATGGCCCTCAACCATACCGCCCGGGCCGACAGTCGGGTCAATGCCTATTGGGTACACGGCACCATTATTGAACCGGAATATCCGGGTAGCCTGACCAGGACTGACCGCAAGGGCTGGGGGATAATTTTCTCGGGCAAAGGAAACACCTTTAACTGGTTACATATTATGGTGCCGACCCCCGTGATCGAAGAAAATACCCGGGTAAGTTTGCAAAAATTTTTTGTTCTCTTTAATACCATTGGTAATGCCAAAATCACCAGCATCCACGTCTGGGACGGGCGCCGGAAGATCTGGGCCAAAGATGGTCTAAATCTTTCCGGCTGGCATCTAAACATCGATGCCACCAACACTTTTCCCGTTGATCCCAAGATCACCCTGTATACCGGCTTGGACATCTGCGTTAAGGTGGAATTCGGCCTCAAATCTGGGACGAGCGACCCAGCGATTCATTTTTCCACTGCCGGGGCTGATTTCTACAGATCATGGTAATTTCGGGGGGTGATGGTTGGCCTTGCTGGATAAAGGCGGTCTCAGGACCTGGAAGACTTCCGCAACCTGCCAGTGCAAAAGGGAGTGTCGAATATGTTTGATCGATCCCGGTTAATATTCAGACAATGGGGCCGAAGCTCGAAAAGGTGGGTGGTTTATCTCCTGATTGTTATGCTTTTGCCAGCCACTGCCGCCTGGGCCAAACCCACCTCTACGGCTCAGGCTCAAAGGGTGGTAAAAAATTGGCTGGGGTTGGATTGCAAACCTCTGGGAACGCCTCTGGGGGGTGAGATTAAGGGAGTGGAGACCTTCCGGGATGCGGTTGGCATCCCCCTCTACCATGTAGTTTACCTGGAACCGGCCGGTTTGGTGTTCGTGCCCGGCGATGATCTGGTAGAGCCTATTATCGGCTATCTTTCTGAGGGTTATTTTTACCCATCCTTAGCTAATTGCTTGGGAGCTCTGGTTATTCAGGATATCCCGCTCCGGGTGCGCCAGGCCCGGGATTTAGAACGGCAGGCCCGGGCACAAGGCCAGGAATTTCCGCCTCCGGGTAGATTTAAAGATGCCCAGGATAAATGGGATATGCTGGAAAAGGAAATTCCTGACCTCTTGGCGGCCATTCCACCCCAGACCAAGGTATCAGACGAACGGGTGCCACCTTTGTTACAAAGCAAGTGGAGCCAAGGAGGTATCGGAGGGGGGCCGCCGGCCTGGTGCTACAATTATTACACTCCCAAACATTACGTCTGTGGTTGTCATGCCACTGCCATGGCTCAGCTGATGCGCTACTTTCAACATCCCTCCATCGGAGTAGGAACCAAAAAATATAAAATCTGGGTGGATGGGGCGGAGCAGTACCGCAGCTTGCGCGGCGGCGACGGCCAGGGGGGAGCTTATGATTGGAACAACATGGTTCTGGTCCCGGACTCCACCACCCCCGATCACCAACGCCAAGCCATTGGCGCCCTTACCCATGATGCCGGGGTGCGGGCGCACATGAAATATACCGATAATGGATCTTCTACCAGCATAACTAATGCTAAATGGGCCCTTTTGACCACTTTTCAATATAACAATCTTATACTGGGAGGATGGTGGCTGGCTCCCTTAGCGGCGATCAACCCCAATTTAGATGCGGCCCTGCCGGTTTACCTTAGGATCAAAGGGGATCCTAATCATGCTCTCCTCACCGACGGTTATGGCTACCATCTTGCCACCCTGTACCATCACCTTAATATGGGGTGGGGGGGCAGTGATGATTTATGGTATAACTTGCCGAAAAATATTTCCGGATTCGAAAACGTCCTTGGAATTCTATACAATGTCTTTAAGAGCGGTTCAGGTGAGATCATCAGCGGCCGGGTGCTAGCCCCGGATGGCTCTCCCCGGCCGGGCATCATCGTTAAGGCGTCAGGCGGCGGCCAGACTTATCAGACCAAAACCAACGGCCGGGGCATTTATGCCTTTGCCCAGGTCCCCTCTGACACTACCTTCACCATTGAAGCTTCGCTCTTTAAACACCCTCTTAAAACCCCGCTGTCTATCCAGGTTACCACCGGGAAATCGGCAGACTACCAAAAAGTGGGTAATGTATGGGCCGCAAACCTGACTTTCAAGCCGCCAGCCTCCCGGAACAACGCCTACTGGCAGCACGGCACCAAAATATTACCGGAATGGCCCCATAAGCTGGTCCAAACCGCCCGGAAGGGCTGGGGGACGATCTTTACCGGAAAAGAAAATACTTTTAATTGGTTTCACATCCCCATCCCCACGCCGGTAATTGAAGAAAATACGCGGACGGTTTTATCGAAAATCTTTGTGCCCTTCCAGACCATTGGCAATGTCCAAATCACCAGTGTGCACGTCTGGGACGGCAGAGAGAAAATCAGGGCCTTCGATGGCTTGCATCTGGCCGGCGATCATCGTAACATTGATGATCGCAACCGGTTTTATATCTGGGAAACCATGTTTACCGGCGTTGATATCGTCATCGGGGTAAAATTCGGGCAGAAAATTAACGGTAATTATCCGGCCATTTTATTCACTACCGCGGGCGGGGATTTCTACCGCTGGTGGTGATTGCTTAACTCCTGGAAACGACATCAAGGATAATTATGCCGGGCTAAGGGTCGCAGTAAAAGACTTATCCGGAAGCTGGCCGCCGGCCTCATTTAACAGCTTGCCATCCGGCCTGTATCCGGCTGGATGGCAAGTTTTTTATTACCGGTCAAGCATTGGCCCTATAAAATCTGTGTTGCGGAGGGGATCGAAGGGAGGATAAGCATCGGTCGGAGTTGACAATTTTAGCGCCGCTGTTTACAGTAATAGGGAAATTGATCACTTCACTAGGGATTATGACGCTTAAAGTGGTGGCCCTTGACTGCGATGGAGTGTTGTTTGACTCCCGCCAGGCAAATATTGCCTTCTATAATCAGATACTCCAACATTTTAACCGGCCTCTGATGTCTCCCGAGGCGGTTGACTATGTCCACAGCCATACCGCCCGGGAATCCCTGCTGTATCTTTTCCCAAATGACTCCCAGTTTGAGGCAGTCTGGCAATATTACCGGACTATGGATTATCGACCGTTTATCAGTTATATGGTTCGAGAGCCTTTCTTGTTGGAATTTTTAGAATATTTGCGCCCCCGCTATGGCACCGCGGTGGCCACCAACCGCAGTACCACCACCAAGGCGGTTTTTCAGCATCATCAACTGGAAGATTGGTTTGATCTGGTGGTCTCGGCCCAGGACGTCAACCATCCCAAACCCCATCCCGAGTCTTTCCACCGCATCCTGAGACATTTTCAGATTGCCCCGAGGGAGGCTGTTTATATCGGCGATTCCTTGGTGGACCAGGAGTTTACCCGTAATGCCGGGGTGCGCCTGGTCGCTTACCGCAACCCGGGATTGCAGGCCGATTATTATCTGGACTCTTTTGCCCAGGGGCCGGAACTGATCCGGACATTAGCCAAGGAATATTCTGCACGTCCGAATGGATAGACACGTGAATCCTAGATATATTCGAAATTTTGCCATCATTGCCCATATTGATCACGGCAAATCCACCCTGGCGGATCGCTTATTGGAGGCCACTGGGACGATTACCGCCCGGGAGATGCGGGATCAGTTTTTGGATCGCATGGATCTGGAACGGGAACGGGGCATTACCATCAAGGCCGCGGCAGTGCGGATGCGCTACCAGGCCCAGGATGGTCAGGAATACTTCCTGAATCTTATCGATACTCCGGGGCATGTTGATTTCAGCTACGAAGTCTCCCGGAGTCTGGCGGCCAGCGACGGGGCCTTGCTGGTTATCGACGCGGCTCAGGGAATCGAGGCCCAGACCCTGGCCAATGTCTACCTGGCCCTGGAAAATAATTTGGAGATTATTCCAGTCCTCAATAAATGTGATCTGGGCAATGCCGACCCCGAGGGAGTCCGTCAGGAAATTCAGGAAATTATCGGTCTCGAGGCTACCGGCAGCATCAACGCCAGCGCCAAAACCGGACAGGGGGTAGCCGAGATCCTGGAGGCCATTGTCACCCGGATTCCGCCGCCGGCTGGTCGGATCGAAGAACCTTTGAAGATGCTGATCTTCGATTCCTGGTTTGATCCTTATCACGGGGCCATTGTCATGGTCCGGGTCCTGGATGGGCAGTTGACGCCCGGGATGCGGATTCAATTAATGGCGACCGACAAAACCTATGAGGTAACCAGGCTGGGAATCTTTGCCCCGGACCCCACTCCGGTGGATTCGTTGGGGGTGGGTGAGGTCGGTTTTTTGAGCGCCAATATTAAAAATCTGGCGGATGCCATGATCGGCGATACCATTACCGCCGCCGATCATCCCACCGCCCAGCCCTATCCCGGCTTTAAAAAGATCAAACCCATGGTGTTCAGCGGTTTCTATCCGGTGGAAGCCCACCAGTTTGGTCTCTTAAAAGAGGCCCTGAATCGACTGCGGCTCAACGATGCCTCTTTCAGCTTTGAGCCGGAGTCCTCGGCGGCCCTGGGCTTTGGCTTCCGACTGGGATTTTTAGGGCTGTTGCACCTGGAGATCATCAAGGAACGCCTGGAGCGGGAGTTTGGTCTGGATCTGCTGGCCACTGCGCCGACCGTGGTTTACCGGATCATCACCACCAAAGGGGAAGAACTATATGTGGACAATCCGCTAAAACTGCCCCCCTGGTCCCATATCGACCATCTGGAGGAGCCGCGTCTGCGGGTAGAAATCTTTACCCCGGCCGAATACCTAGGAAATATCCTGAAATTATGCGAAGATAAGCGAGGTTGCCAGCTGGCGGTGAACTTCTTTCCGCATCAGAAAGTGCAGGCCATCTATGAATTACCGCTCAATGAGATGGTGGTGGATTTTTATGATGCACTAAAATCGCTCAGCCGGGGATATGCCTCTATGGATTACGAGTGGCTGGGCTATCGGGCGGCACCGCTGGTCCAAATGGATCTGTTGGTCAACGGCAAGCCCATAGACGCCTTATCGGTCATTGTCCATAAAGATAAGGCCTACCGCTGGGGACGAGAGTTGACCGCACGCTTAAAAGAAATCATCCCCCGCCAGATGTTTGAGGTGGTCATCCAAGCCGCCGTCGGCAGCCGGGTGATTGCCCGGGAGCGCATCCCGCCGGCCCGCAAACAGGTCACGGCGAAATGTTATGGGGGCGACATTACTCGGAAGCGCAAGCTCCTGGAACAGCAGAAAGAAGGAAAAAAACGCATGAAACAGATCGGTCAGATTAACATCCCCTCCGAGGCCTTTTTAGCCATGTTTGGGACGCGAGTTTAAAGGCGATGGATCAACGAGAACTGCAACAGCCCCATACTGAATCCCTGCCGGAGGCCAAGCGCACCAAACCGGTCTGGCGGGAATACGGCGAAGCCATTGTCACTGCTCTGATCCTGGCCCTGATTATCCGGGCTTTTGTGTTTCAGGCCTTCACCATCCCCTCGGGTTCGATGGAACCTACCCTAAAGGTCGGCGACTATCTGCTGGTCAACAAATTTATCTATGGCGTCCGCAATCCATTGACCAACAAAGTTATCATCCCCATCAGTGAACCTCAGCGGGGAGACATCGTCGTTTTTCTGTTTCCGGAAGATCCTAGTAAGGATTACATTAAAAGAGTAGTCGGGGTCGAAGGGGACAAAATTCAGATTATCAATAAACACTTGTATGTTAATGATGAACCGGTTGAATCGCTCCAGGCCGTGTACCAGGATCCAAAAATTTTCGATACTGCCATGGATCCCCCCCGGGATAATTACGGCCCGGTCAAGGTGCCCCCAGATCATCTGTTCGTCATGGGCGATAATCGCGACTTCAGCTACGATAGCCGCTTCTGGGGGTTTGTACCCATGGACTCCCTGCGCGGCAAGGCCTGTATCATCTACTGGTCCTGGGACAGCCAGGACCACAGCCTGCGCTGGCATCGGCTCGGTAAGTTGATCCATTAAATCTGCCCGGGAACCGCTCCAAGACAAAGGTTTTGAGCTCCAAAAAGTGCCACTGCAAGTGATATTTTATAGCCGGTTAAACCTTTGTCTGATATGGTGGTAGCGTTGCAATTGCCCTTATGCGGCTGGAACTGGGTTAAAATTGTATTATGCGGTCTGCTTGGCACTCTGACTGCCGGTGGGGCCGCGGCAGGGCCGGTCCAGGTCTTTTGTTTCGAACTTACCCCTCAGGTGGAGCAGGTTATTAATGGTTTAAAGCAGGAACTAAAGGTTGACGAGCTGCCGTGGTTAGAAGCCAGGGGCAGCTGGAAACGGGGCCAGGAGCTGGTGGAGCAACTGGCCCCGGAAGATATGCCACTGTTAATAGTCCTGAGCACTCCGGCCCTGAGCCTGGTGGCTCCCCGGATCAAGGAGCATCCGGTCATCGTCTTCGGCATGGTCGCCGATCCCTGTTGCAGCGGCGCCGCCTTTGACCGCCACCACCCGGAGGATCATCAGGCGAATATCACCGGGGTCGCCAGCCCCCCGCCAGTGGCCGCGGCCATAAAGCAGGGCTCCCAATTATTTCCGTCATACCGGCGCTGGGGCCTGCTCTTTGATCCCTTGGAGGGCAGCTCGATCGAGCTCTGTGAGCAATTTAAGAGCCTGGCCCCGGATTTTGGTCTGACTCCGGTAACGCGGGCAGCCTGTTCAGAAACCGAAGCTCAGGCCGGATTGCAAGCCTTGGCGGCTCAAGGAGTGCGGCTCATCTATATTCCGCCGGATAAAAATGCCCGCCGTTATGCACCGCAGCTCCTTAAATGGGGTCGGGAGCAGAGGGTTTTAGTGGTCAACGGCCATCCGGATTTTCAAGCTCCCGGCGCCATCTTGAGTGTTACCACTGATTATGAAGCGGTGGGAAAGCTGACCGCAACCTTAGCCCGGCGGGTGCTTGAGGGCGAATCCCCGGCCCACATCCCCATCCAGCATGAGACCCCGATTCAGGTAAAAGTAGATGAACAGCTGCTGGAAAAATGGAGCGGTTATCCACCCACGGACTTAAATTAAGAATCCATGAGGACATTCAAGTTTCTGTAAAGGCTCAATATGGAAAAGATGCTAAAGCCAGAAGCCTGGCAACCGGAAATCGACATCAAGGAATATCACTTCGACAACGGCCTCACCCTGTTGGTGTTGCCGGAGCACCGGCTGCCGATCGTCTCCTTTCAGGTGCATTATGCCGTGGGCTCCCGGAATGAACTTCCCGGCATCACCGGCATCAGCCACTTGTTTGAACATATGATGTTTCGCGGCTCCAAGGAATTGGGGCCGGAGGAATTCTCCCAGGTGATCCAGGCCAAGGGGGGAGAGGTCAATGCCTTTACCACCTCGGATAACACCTCCTACTTTGAAAACCTGCCCGCCGCTCACCTGGAGCTGGCGGCGCGCTTGGAAGCCGAACGGTTGGTGCATCTTAGGTTGACCCAGGATAATTTTGCCACCGAACGGGAGGTGGTGCGCAGTGAACGCAAGCTGCGGGCGGTGGATAGTCCGTTGGGGCTGCCCTTGGAATTGCTGTCGGCCCTGGCCTACACCCAACACTCTTACCAATGGCCCATCCTGGGTTGGGATTACGACCTGCGCCATCTTACCCTAGAAGATTGTCTGGAATTCCATCGCACTTATTATAATCCGGCCAACCTGGTGGTGGTGGCCTCCGGAGACGTAGACCCCGGTCAGACCCAGAAGTTGATCGCTCAACATTTCGGTACCATTTCCAGCCCCGGAACGCCGCCGCCCATCCGGGTGCAGGAACCGCGGCAGCGGGGCCAACGCCGGGCCATTTATAAGAAAGTCTCTCAGGTGGAGGCCTTTTTGGCCGGTTTTCATGTTCCCGCATTGAAAGACCCCGAGATTTATGCGGTGCTGTTATTGGCCGCCATTCTGGGCGAAGGCAAGGCCTCGCGGGGCTACCAGCGGTTTGTCCGGCCCGGCAAGGCCATTGATTTGGAGGTGCATCTCCCGCCACCCCCGTTTGCTTACCAGGATCCGGGCCTGTTGGTGATTATCGGCCTCGCCGCTCCCGGCCAGCCCCTGGCCGCCCTGGAGGGGGAGGTCTGGCAGGAAATCGCCCAGATCCAAAAAAACGGAGTTACCCCGGAAGAACTCCACCGGGTGAAAAAGATGATGCGGGCTCAATATGTCAAGGTGCTGGCCAACAATTTTTATCGAGGCTTGTTGGCGGCTTTGATGTATCTGAAAACCGGGGAAGCAGGCCTGCTTAACCGGATTGCCGATTTATATGATCAGGTATCCATGGCCGACATCCAAGATGCGGCTCGCCGCTATCTTAACGAAGACAACCGCACCGTGGTCATTCTCAAACCGGTTTCCGAGGCCGAAAATGCCGCCCTGGGGCCGGTAGCTTGATCAAGTTAAGGAGATTGAATTAATGACGGGACCTGCCGTAGCCGACTATTTGCCAACGATCTACCAAGCTAATCTGAGCAATGGCTTGACCGTGCTGGGAGTGGAATATGACCGGGCTCCGTGGGTGAATATAAGTTTCATGGCCAAACGCGGGGCCGAAGCCGATCCCCCCGGTAAAGAAGGGGCGGCGGATTGCACTGCCGAAGGCCTGACCCTGGGTACCGCCAACCGGGATCAACTGCGCCTGGCCATTGAGGTGGAGTCGCGGGGCGCCAGGCTCGAGGCCCAGGGACATTGGGATTACCTCATGGTTAACCTAGAGGGGTTGGCGGAGGATTTTGGAGAGTTGATGGCGCTGTTGGCTGAGGTGGTGCAATCTCCTGAGTTTCCCGAGCAGGACTTTGCCTACCTCAAGGGGCGACGGCAAGCGGAACTGGTGCATCTGCAGGATAACCCCCGGGAGGTCGCCAATCGCTGGTATTACCGGCTGTTTTTCGGCGACAGTCCATACGGCCATCCAGTCACCGGCGACTTGGGGTCAATCTCCGCCCTGAGCCTGGAGGACCTTAAATCTTTTTATCATAACCAGTTCCATCCGACTGAAAGCACTTTGGTAGTGGTCGGCATGGTCCCCGAAGCCACTGTAGTCCGGGAGGCGGACCGGTTCTGGTCGACCTGGTCGGGAGGGTCCCGGCCGGCGCCGCCCTATCAGGAGACCCCCGCCAGCCTGGGACCACCGGGAATTTATCTGCTCGACCGCCCGGCCCTAACGCAAAGCGAAATTCGTCTAGGCCATTTGGGGCTTAGACGCCAACATCCTGATTACTTTGCCCTGCGGCTGGCCAATTATATCCTGGGCGGCGGCGGCTTTTCCTCCCGACTGATGACCCGAATCCGCTCGGAACGGGGCCTTACCTATGGCATTAACAGCCATTTCCACTTCCGCCGGGCCCCGGGCCCGTTTGTCATTTCCACTTTTACGCCGGCCCCCCATACCGCCGCAGTAATCCGGGAAACCCAAGCGGTGATGACTGAACTCAAGCAGGGCAGTATTACTGGCCAGGAATTAGAGGATGCCAAAAATTTTTATACCGGCCACTTCCCCCTGGGATTGGAGGCTCCCGGAGGGATTGCCCAACAGCTTCTGCAGATTGACTTGCATTCCCTGGGCCTTGATTACCTCAAAAACTATTGTGAAAATATGCAAGCCGTGCCACTGGAGAAGGCCCGGGCCGCCTCCGCCGCCCATCTTTACCCCGAAGCCTTGGTGGTTGTGGTTCTGGGACCGGTCGCGGTCTGCCAAGCTGATCTGGAAGCCTTGGGACCGGTCACCTTGGTGACGGAGTCTTGAGGGGTCAGATATTATTGAAAACCTGAATGATTTTTTTGTTGACAAACGCTTCCGGAAGAGTGATATAATCCACAATTACTTGTGAAAAAAAGGATAAAATCGTCAGATAAACTGCAGAAAGGGAGGTAGGTTTTTATGTCAGATACTCCGATGTTGGATCAACTGGAGACCGGACCGTGGCCAAGCTTTATTAAAGATTTAAAGCGTATGGCCGCCAAAAAACCCCAGATCAAGGACTTATTAGGACAGTTAGAACGTTCTTACGAGGACAAGATTACCCACTGGAAGCATGGTGGGATCGTGGGCGTTTTGGGGTATGGTTCCGGTATCATTGGCCGTTATTCCGACCTGCCGGATGAATTTCCGGGGCTGGCGCATTTCCATACCATGCGTATTAATCAGCCCTCGGGATGGTTCTATACCACCGAGGCCCTGCGCATGCTGTGCGACATCTGGGATGAGTACGGCAGTGGGGTGTTAAACATGCACGGCTCCACCGGGGATATCATCTTCCTGGGCACCACTACCGATAATTTGGAACCTTGCTTCCAAGCCTTGGCGCATAAAGGTTTCGATATCGGCGGTTCGGGGTCGGCGATGCGCAGTCCCAGCTGTTGCTGTGGACTGGCCCGGTGTGAATGGTCGTGTTACGATACCATGGAAGCCTGCTACGATATCACCCAGGAATTTCAATTTGAGCTGCACCGGCCGGGCTTCCCGTACAAATTTAAGTTTAAGTTCTCCGGTTGCCCCAATGATTGCGTGGCCGCCGTAGCCCGGGCTGATTGTTCGGTGATTGGCGTCTGGAAGGACGATATCCGCATCGATGCCTCCGCGGTCCAGGCTTATGCTGGCGGTGAATTGAAGCCCAAAGGTGGCGGCGCCCATGTGGACAAACTGGATATCCAAAAGGATGTCGTGGACCTGTGCCCCACTCATTGCATGAGCTGGGACGGCAAGACTCTGAAGATCAACAACCAGGAATGCAACCACTGCATGCATTGCATCAACCTGATGCCTCAGGCTCTGCGTCCGGGCACCGAGGTCGGAGCAACCATCCTGTTAGGCTCCCATGCCCCGATTCTGGAAGGGGCCCAGATGAGCTGGGTGATCGTGCCCTTTATGCCAATGGAGAAGCCGTTCGACGAGTTGAAAGAATTGGGCGCCAATATCATGGAATGGTGGACAGAAAACGGCAAGAACCGGGAGCGGGTCGGCGAATTGATCCTGCGGCTGGGCATGCGCGAGTTCTGTTTGGCGGTAAATCTAGATCCGGTGCCCCAGTCCATCAAGTGGCCGCGCTGCAACCCCTTCTTCTTCTGGCACAAGGAAGATTTTGAGGCTGAGGCCGAAGGTAAAACCTATATCAAGTTGTAAAGCTTTAATCAGCCCAGGCTGATACCTGACGCTGCAACTGCATAAAATATCGAGAGTTTTAATCTTGTTAGGAGGGTTGACAACATGGCAGAAGAAAGAATAACTGATATTGGACCCCCACATTATGAACAGTTTTTGCACCCCGTTATCAAAGCAAATTACGGTAAATGGAAGTATCATGAAATTCCTCAACCCGGGGTGTTAAAACATGTTTCCGAAAGTGGCGATGAGTTATATACTGTACGTTGTGGAGCAGGCCGCTTGCTAACTACCGACTACGTCCGGGAAGTCTGCGATATCGCTGACAAGTTCTGTGATGGTTATGTCCGCTGGACCAGCCGCAATAATATTGAGTTCCTGACAGCCAAAAAAGAAAATGTCGAACCCCTGATTGCGGCCATCAAAGACCAGGGCTGGCCTGTCGGCGGCACCGGCCATTCGGTGACCAGTATTGTCCATACCCAGGGTTGGATTCATTGTCATACCCCGGCGATTGACGCCTCTGGAATCGTCAAGGCGGTGATGGACGATTTGTTCGAATATTTTGGCCATCATACCCTGCCGGCCCAGCTGCGCATCTCCCTGGCCTGCTGTTTAAATATGTGCGGGGCGGTGCATTGCTCTGACATCGCCATCCTGGGCATCCACCGGACGGCGCCGAAAATCTTCCACGATAAATTAAGGCATCTCTGCGAAATCCCCACCACCATTGCCTCCTGTCCCACTGGTGCCATCCGGCCCCATCCCGACAAGAGCATCAAAAGCGTGGTGGTCAACGAGGAACGTTGCATGTACTGCGGCAACTGCTACACCATGTGCCCGGCCATGCCTTTATTTGATCCGGAAAAAGGCGGGGTCGCCCTGTTGATTGGCGGCAAGGTCTCCAATGCCAAGCACCCGCCGATGTTCTCCCGCTTGGGAGTACCTTATCTACCCAATAATCCGCCCCGCTGGCCGGAAACGTGTCAAGCCATTCGCAAGATCCTACTGGCTTATGTCGAAGGCGCCAACAAATGGGAACGGGTGGGCGAATGGATTCAGCGGATCGGCTGGAGCCGTTTCTTTGAAATTTGTGATATTCCGTTTACCTTCCAACACATTGATGATTATAAGTGGGCCTACGACACTTATAATACCTCGATGCATTTTAAATTTTAAATTAAGGTGTAATAATGGCTGAACCAGTCCCCAAAGAAGAATTGGTAGAAAGTGTCTACCAGGAAGTGGCTAAAGTTCAAGGCAAGAAACAGCTCAAGGCGGGCGATCTCACCAAACTGATGCTCAAGAAATATGGCGATCGGGTGAGTAAAAACGACGTCAAGTACGCTATCAAAGAATTAATTGATAGCGGCCGTTGCGTCTATACCTATTTCGGCGGCAGTTTCGTCGAATTGCCCCATGAGGAAGGGGCGGCCAAGAATATCTGATGCCGCGACCCTGTCCCCGGTTGGTACTGTCGGCCCTGCGGGGCGGGTCGGGTAAAACTACCCTGACCCTGGGCCTGTTGGCCGCCTGGCGCCAACAGGGACGAGAGGTCGTACCCTTTAAGAAGGGGCCGGATTACATCGATCCGGCGTGGCATGCACTGGCCGCGGGCCGGCCCTGTTATAATTTGGATCCGTTCCTGATGGACCGGGACCTGATGTTGGCCTCGGTAGTCCATCATGCTGGCCAAGCGGATGGCGCCCTGATCGAGGGCAATCGTGGTCTTTACGATGGACTCGATGTTGAAGGGACATCCAGTACTGCCGAGTTAGCCAAACTAATCCAAGCCCCAGTGGTGCTGGTGGTAGATTGTACTATGACCACCCGCACCGCCGCGGCTTTGGTGTTGGGATGCCAACGCTTTGATGCTGGGGTGGCTCTGCAGGGCGTGGTTCTCAATCAGATAGCGCGGCCGCGGCACGAACAGGTGTTGCGGGCCGCGATCGAACGTTATTGCGGCCTTCCCGTCTTAGGAGCCATTCCCCGTCTTAAGTGTGCTGTCTTTCCCGAACGTCACATGGGACTGGTGCCCCCCCAGGAGCACCAATCTGCCCATCGGGCCGTGGCCACCGCCCTTGATTTGGCTAAAAAATATCTGGAGGTTGACCGCCTGTGGGAATTGGCAAAGCAGGCGCCGTTGTTATCTGCCCAGCCATTGGCTGGGGCTAAGGAAGTCCAGTTCAGGGATGAACAGGTGGTTATCGGAATCGTACGAGATTCCGCCTTCCAGTTCTATTATCCAGAAAATTTGGAATCTCTTACCCGCCTGGGAGCCCGCCTGGTAGAAATCAATGCCTTGCAGGACCAATTTCTACCGCCGATTGACGCCTTGTACATCGGCGGCGGTTTTCCCGAAACCCATGCTGCTGCTTTGGCCAATAATCACAGCTTCCGGCGTTCCTTGTGGCAGGCTGCCGAAAGTGAGTTGCCGATTTATGCTGAATGCGGCGGTTTAATGTACTTAGGGGAAAGCCTGATCCTGGCCGGCCAAACTTATCCCATGGCCGGAGTTTTGCCTCTAGTCTTTAAACTGGGCAAACGGCCCCAGGGGCACGGCTATACCATGGCGGAAGTGGAAGGACCGAATCCATTTTTTCCGGTTGGGACTCAACTAAGGGGCCATGAGTTTCATTATTCCCAGGTGGTCCATTCTCAACTCAAGCCCCAAGATTTGATCTTCCAACTCCAGCGCGGTCAAGGAATTATTGATCAGCGAGACGGTGCCTGCTATAAGAATGTTCTGGCTACCTTCACCCATATCCACGCTTTAGGCACTCCTGGATGGGCTGCAGCCATGGTCCAACAAGCACGTGAATTCCGACTGCGGGGACAAATGGCAAGGGCTGCGTTATCGCCGGATTGCTACCCGCAAGGATTTCCCTTAAAAACCTAAACCTAGCACTAGCATAAACCATCTTTCCAGGGTCAGGGGTAAGTTAACTTTTTCCTTGACATTGACTGGTGCTCTATTATAGGGTTTATCAACAGGATTGTGAAAAAAGTATTTTGTCTGGTGAGTTGATAAGTTCAGGAATTACTCCAGTCAAGCAGGCTACAGGATCCTATCTGGTCCGAAGATGACCAATAACCTGTGGCTTATTACCTTGCAAATTTTGGAGTTGGGACTATTCCCGAGACTTAATCAAAGACCAAGATAATGACCACTTGAAGGAGGTGAAACTAGCAATGGCTTGGCGTGTTGAGGTCGATGAGGAAAAATGTGAAGGTTGCGAAGAGTGCGTTAACGTCTGTCCCTCTGGTGTCCTCGAGCTACAGAATGAAAAAGCTGTAGTAGTTGCTGAGGAAGAATGTCTGGGCTGTGAAAGTTGTATCGAGGTCTGTCCAACCGGGGCGATTACCGTCACCGAAGTTTAAGCAGCAAAGCGCTGGCCCTTCTAAAGGCCAGCGCATCTTTCCAGCCAGTTTTAAGACAATTCTAGCTTACCAGAATATCTTCTTGACAGCTTTGGCACTTCTGCAGGGATTCTAATTCTTCCCGGCTGGCAGGTCGCACTTCCATTATCTGCACCGTATAGTGGAGATCTTCGCCGGCCAAAGGATGATTCATATCCAGAACTACGCTATTTTCCTTGACTTCCGTCACTACAAAGGGATAATCTAACGGTATCAGGGAGTTGGCCGGGGTTACTCGCAGTCCCGGCTGTAGATTCATTTCGGCCGGGAAACAACTGCGGTTCCAGGTTTGCACCTGCCCCGGTTCATGGAGACCGAACGCTTCTTCGGCGGGAATGACAAATTCCCGGGACTCATTTTCTTCGAGGCCAATAAGTCGCACTTCCAAGCCAGGGAGAAGTTCGTTGTACCCAGCCACGAACGTCAAAGTGGCCGGTTGTTCTTCTGAGCCTTTAATGAATTCTCCGCTATTTAGGCGGAGACGATATTCTAACCGGACATAACAATCCTTTTGGATATCCATCGATATTGACTCCTTTTCCAAGCTTGGTTAAGCTTCTCTGAAACACTGCAGAATGTCAAGGTAGAACGTAATCGGTGATCGCCGATTAGCTGAGGCGAGATGATCAGGAAGGCCCGCGTTGCTGACGTTAAAGAAATCCGCCGTATTTTACAGCTGTTCGCCAGCCGCGGGGAACTTTTACCCCGGACCATGGGCGAACTCTACAGTCAGGTGCGCGATTACTATGTTTTTCAGGAAGACAGCCAGGGGCCGTTGTGCGGCATCGCCGCCCTCCATGTTAGTTGGGAAGGCTTAGGGGAGATCCGCTCTCTGGCCGTCCTTGACCAATATCAGCAGCGGGGCATCGGCAGCCAATTAGTCGAGATGTGCCTCTCGGAAGCCATTACTCTGGGTCTGGAGCGGATTTTCGTCCTCACTTACCGGCCTGATTTTTTTGCCCGTTTTGGTTTTAAAATAGTAGACAAAAATATCCTGCCCCACATTGTTTGGGCTGATTGCGTCAGGTGTCCCAAGTTCCCCGACTGTGATGAGATTGCCATGATGCTGGAATATTAACCTGAGCGGATCTACCAACCTGCTTGACAGAGCTCATCTTTGGAGATAAAATTAAAAATTGGAGGGGGGAAACTTCAAAGCTAAGTCCAGGGCGTAAAGAACTGTGGAAGCTAAGGTATTGGAAATCCCGATGAAGTGAAGCTTTGTCGGGTTTTTTAGTGCTAATCCCGCAAGGCGCGGGCAAAAGGGATTTTCCTCAGAGCAGCTAAAACCACTAAGGGTTTAATAAAATAAATTAAAATCATGTTTTCAGCAATTGTTAAAAAGATTTTGGGCAGTAAAAATGAGCGCGAACTGCGCCGGTTGGCCCCGCTGGTCGATCGGGTCAACAGCCTGGAGCCGGATTTACAAAAACTCTCCGACGCCCAGTTGCAGGCCAAGACCGCGGAGTTCAAGACCCGGCTGGACCAGGGCGAAAGCCTGGAGGAGTTGCTGCCGGAGGCCTTTGCGGTCGCCCGGGAAGCCTCGGTCCGGGTATTGGGGATGCGGCCCTTTGATGTGCAGATCATCGGCGCCGCGGTCCTGCACCAGGGCAAAATCGCCGAGATGAAAACCGGGGAAGGCAAAACCCTGGTAGCGGTGCTGCCGGTCTATCTCAATGCCCTGACTGGCCAGGGAGTGCATGTCGTTACCGTCAATGATTATCTGGCCCGCCGGGACAGCGCCTGGATGGGTGGGGTTTATCAATTTTTAGGCCTCAGCGTCGGGACCATTGTCCATGGCCTGGATGACCAGGAACGCCGCCAGGCCTACGGCGCGGATGTGACCTACGGCACCAACAACGAATTCGGCTTCGATTACCTGCGGGATAACATGAAGTTCTCCCTGACGGATTACGTGCAACGCGGTTTTAACTACGCCATTGTCGATGAAGTGGACTCCATCCTGATCGATGAGGCTCGCACCCCGCTGATCATCTCCGGACCGGCAGAGGAATCGACCGAGCTCTATGTCCGCCTCGACCGGGTGGTGCCCAAGCTCAAACCCGGCCAGGATTATGCCATAGATGAGAAATCCCGCACCGTAACCTTAACCGAAGAAGGGGTGGCGCATGTTGAAAAGCTTATCCGGGTCAATAATCTTTATGATCCGAAGAATATCGAAATCCTGCACCACGTCAATCAGGCCCTCAAGGCCCATACTCTGTTCAAACGGGACGTCGATTACATTATCAAAGACGGCCAGGTGATCATCGTCGACGAATTCACTGGCCGGCTAATGCCGGGGCGGCGCTACTCGGATGGCCTCCACCAGGCCCTGGAGGCCAAAGAGGGGGTCCGGATCGAGAGCGAAAACCAGACCCTGGCCTCGGTAACCTTCCAGAATTTCTTCCGGATGTATAACAAGCTGGCCGGGATGACCGGGACTGCCGACACTGAAGCCGAGGAATTTAAAAAGATCTACAACCTGGATGTGGTGGTCATCCCCACCCATAAAAAGATGATTCGGATCGATAACCCTGATGTCATCTATAAATCGGAAGCCGAGAAGTTCAATGCCATAGTCGAGGAGATCAAGGACTGCTACCAGCGGGGACAACCGGTATTGGTCGGCACCACCTCGGTGGAAAAGTCGGAGCGGCTGAGCCGGATGCTCAAACGGGAAGGCATTAAGCACGAGGTGTTGAATGCCAAGCACCATGAGAAAGAGGCTCAAATCGTGGCCCAGGCCGGGCAATCTGGGGTGGTGACCATCGCCACCAACATGGCGGGCCGGGGCACCGACATTGTTCTGGGTCCCGGGGTGGTAGACACCGGGGGCTTGCATATCCTGGGCACCGAACGCCACGAAAGCCGGCGCATTGATAATCAGCTGCGGGGCCGCTCCGGGCGGCAGGGAGACCCCGGCACCTCCAGATTTTACCTGTCCCTGGAGGATGACCTGTTGCGCATCTTTGGCTCGGACCGGATCAAGGGCTTCATGGGCCGCCTGGGGATGGAAGATGGTCAACCCATCGAACACAAAATGATCAGCAACGCCATTGAACGGGCCCAGAAACGGGTGGAAAGCCACAACTTTGACATCCGCAAACACCTCCTGGAATATGACAATGTCATGAACAAACAACGGGAGGTGATCTATAACCAGCGCCGGGAGATTTTGCAGGGACAAACCCTGAAAGAGGACGTCCTGGAAATAGCCATGGAACTGGTAGATGAAATGGTGGAAGAACATACCAGCGACCGGACCTTACCAGAAGAATGGGACCTGAAGGGTTTGGAAGAAGCCTGTTTCCGGCAGTTCGGCCTGCAATTGCATCTCAATCCTGGCAACCCCCACGAACTCACCCGGGAGGAGTTAGAGGATTATCTGCAGCAACAGGTGCAACAGGCCTATGAGGCCAAGGAACAAGAAATCGGCCCTGATATTTTTCTGGAACTGCAGCAGATGCTCATGTTGCAGATGGTGGATAACAGTTGGAAAGAGCATCTGTTATCCATGGATCATCTGCGGGACGGTATCGGACTCCGGGGTTATGCCCAGGTGGATCCGCTCCGGGAGTATCAGCGGGAAGGCTACAGCATGTTTGTGGACATGATCCACCGCATCAAGGAAGACACCATCCGCGCCCTGTTCCATATTCGTTTGCGGCAGCCCCAGGAATTTGTCGAGACCGAGCGCCGGGAACAGCCCCTGTCATACAGCCACGGCGGCAACGGCGAACGTCAGCCGGTGAAGCGGGATAAAAAGAAAATCGGACGCAATGACCCTTGCCCCTGTGGCAGCGGGAAAAAATACAAAAAGTGTTGTGGCCGCAAATAACCTGATAGTGCCGGGTTTTCGGGCTGCAGCCGGGCGGGCCGGGATCAAAAAAGACCGGCAACTGGATCTGGCCTTGGTGACCGCCGTCCGGCCCGTCGCCGCCGCCGGGGTATTTACCACCAATCGGGTAAAAGCCGCGCCGGTGGTGATCAGCCGGGAGCGGCTGCGGTCCGGCCAGGCCCAGGCCATCTTGGTCAACAGCGGCAACGCCAATGCCTGCACCGGCGTCGATGGCCTGGAAGCGGCCTGGGAAGCCACCCATTGGGCGGCGCGCTATCTGGATATCCCTGACCGCCTGGTCTTACCGGTTTCGACTGGGGTCATCGGCCAGAAGTTGCCCCCCGAAAAGATTGTCTTTGCCCTGCCCGACCTGGTGAGCCGCCTGGCGCCCGAGGGTCTTTCGGAAGTGGCCCAGGCCATATTGACTACCGATACCTTGCCCAAGACCGCCCAGGTTGATGGAAGTCTGGGAGATTGTCCGATCACCGTAGCAGGCATTGCCAAAGGGGCCGGGATGATCCACCCCCGCATGGCCACGCTGTTGGCTTTTATCCTTACCGACGCGGCCATCAGCCCGCGGATCTTAAAAACCTGCCTTAAAGCCGGACTGCCTCAGAGTTTCAACCGGATCAGCGTGGATGGCGACACCAGCACCAATGACACTGTCCTGGTGCTGGCCAGCGGCCTGGCTCGCAACCAACCTATTGAAAATCTGGACACCCCTGAAGGCCAGACTTTCGCCGCCCTGCTGCACCAGGTCATGACCGACCTGGCGAGCCAGATCGTCCGGGACGGCGAGGGCGCCCAGCGTTGCTTCCGGGTCACTGTAGAAGGGGCGGCTAGCGCCCTTGACGCCCGCAAAGCCGCAGAAATCGTAGCTACTTCACCTCTGGTGAAAACCGCGGTCACCGGGGCCGACGCCAACTGGGGGCGGATCATGGCGGCTCTGGGACGCTCCGGGGCCCGGTTTGACCCCGAGCAGGTGGAAATTTTTTTCGGCCCTCATCAGGTAGTTAAAAATGGCCAGTCAGTGGGTCCAGCAGCGGAGCGGGCCGCGCATGAGTTGATGCTGACCGGCTCCTTTGACCTGACTATCCGCCTCCATCTGGGCAATTTTGCTGATTATTACCTGACCTGCGACCTGACCGCTGATTACGTCCGCATCAACGCCGAATACCGCAGTTGATCAGAGATTAGAAATCCTCCTCACCTGGATGTAATTAATCAGGAGTTAAGGAAAAATGGAAAGAAAATCTATTGAAACTCTACCGCTTCGGCGATGATCTGATACCCCTCCCGGATCTGGTCCGAGGCCGCAAAGGTACCGGTCACGATAATCTCCCCGGGCCATTCCTGGGTGGTGAGGCGGTGCACGGTTTCGGCATCAGCCAGGTTGCCAAAGAACACCAGAACCTGTTCCTGGGGGCCTTTGAGGAAAAAAGACTTCCGGTGAATCAGCACCAGCCCCAGTCGGCCTTTGACGGTCACCTGGGTCTCCAGGTAGCGCTCTTTGGCTTGCAGCAGCTGTGCCACAGTTAACGCCGGGGTGGGGCTGACGGCTGGTTCGCCTTCTTTCAAGGCAAGGGCCTCAGGCTCGGGTGGGGGAGGCTGTTTGGCCAACATAGAGAGAATTTTTTGTTGATCGGCCTGAACCTGCCCCAACTTCTCCTCCAGTTCCGCCACTTGGACCTGGAGTGCTTTAACCTGCTCCTGAACCTGCTGCAACTCTGAGGGGGGCGCACCGCAGGCCAGCAGGGCCAGGCACCCGGCCAGGGCCAACCCCAGTCTCCAGTGCCGGTATCTGATCAGGCTAGCGGATATAGTATCCGGATACTTTAAAGGTGCCATCTTTCTCCTTCTCCAAAGTGACCGTTTCGGTGGCGGATTTTTTATTCTGGAACGAAGATTTCATCGTAAACACCAGATAGAAGCCATCCGGAGCTCCCGGCAGGAAGGTTTTGCTTTCAGATCTGATGAGGTTCCTGGAGAGCAGCGATCCCAATGGCGGTCTACCACCCTTGAGAAGCTCAACCCATTTTTCCTGATTGACCATGCCTTGAAAATAGGCTGAGGTCAGCTCATAGCTGCCAGCATAGTCACCGCGATCAACCATCTCCAGAAAATTAAAGACCTCTTTTTTCCCCTGAGGGTCCTTGGTTTTTCCTTGCCCCCAGGCCGGCAGACTCAAGGAAAGGACCAACAAAACCACTATCCCAAAGTATTTATTCCGATAATCCACTTATTCCCCTCCCCCTATCAAATGCCCGCTTTTATATCATGCTGTAAATGAATATCACTGTCAATGGCAAAATTGCTGGACATTTTTATATATTTGGGAAAAAATAGGTTGGCTCTATAAAAATCTGAGGAGATCCTAGTCATGGCGCGCGTTTTAGTCACTGGCGGCGCCGGCTTTATCGGCTCGCATCTGGTGGAGTACCTGCTGGGACAGAAGCACGAGGTTATTTCCCTGGACAATTATTTCACCGGCTCCAAGGACAACCTTTTGCACCTGCGGGATCATCCCCGCCTGGAAATCATCCGGCATGATCTGGTGAATCCGATCATGCTGGAGGTTGACCAGATCTACAACCTGGCCTGTCCGGCCTCACCGGTGCACTATCAATATAACCCGGTCAAAACCATCAAGACCAATGTGCTGGGGACCTTGTATATGCTGGGGCTGGCCAAACGGGTTAAGGCCCGTATCCTGCAAGCCTCGACCTCGGAAATCTATGGCGACCCGACGGTGCATCCCCAGAAAGAGGATTACTGGGGGAATGTCAATTGCTTAGGGCTGCGTAGCTGCTACGATGAGGGCAAGCGGGTGGCTGAAACCCTGATGATGGATTATCATCGGCAAAATAAGGTAGAAATTCGCATTGCCCGCATTTTCAATACATATGGACCTCGGATGGCCATCAATGATGGCCGGGTGATCAGCAATTTTATTATCCAGGCCCTCAGCGGCCGGGAATTGACCATCTATGGCCAGGGACAACAGACCCGCTCTTTCTGTTATATCTCGGATCTGGTCGAGGGGCTGGTACGGCTGATGAGTTATGAGGGCTTTGATGGGCCGGTCAATCTGGGAAACCCGGAGGAGTTCACTATCCTGGAGTTGGCCAAAAAGGTCCTGGAACTTACCCGCAGCAGCTCAACTTTGGTATTTAAATCTTTGCCTCCCGACGACCCCCGGCAGCGCTGCCCTGATATCAGCAAAGCCAAGGCTCAACTGGGGTGGACGCCGACCATTACTTTAACTGAGGGACTGAATGCAACCATCCCCTATTTTGACCATAAACTCAAACAACTGGTTTAAGCAGAAATGGTTTCGGCGGCTTGGCGCGGTTCTCCTCTGCCTGTGGTTGGGAACCTGTGGCTGGAGTTGTCGCCGCCCGGAAGGACCACCCGCTTATGCTATGGTCCAGGAGGTCGTGGACGGCGATACCATAACCTTGGCCGACGGCCGTAGAGTGCGATATCTGGGCATTGATACCCCAGAGATGGGGTGGGACCAACAACCCCCGGAGTTCCTGGCCCCGGAAGCTAAAAAATTCAATGCGCAATTGGTGCAAAATCAAAAACTGCACCTGGAGTATGATGTAGAGCGCTATGACCAATATAACCGCCTGCTGGCTTATTTGTTCCTGCCTGACGAGCGTATGGTCAACGCTGAATTGGTCCGTCAAGGTTTGGCCCGGGTCTATCTTTTTCCTCCCAATCTCCGCTATAAGGATTTGCTGGTGGCCTGTCAGCGTCAGGCCATGGAGGCGGGCCAGGGCATCTGGCAACGCCCGCTCAAAGCCGATGAACCATATTACCTCGGCAACAGTAACAGCTTTCGCTTCCATCGCCCCGATTGTCAGGGAGCCAAAAAAATGTCTCCGGAAAACCGGATTATTTTCGCCCATCCCCAGGAAGCCTATGCCCAAGGTTACAGTCCCTGCAAGATGTGCCGCCCTTAAGCGACTCAAGCACCTGGGTTGGCTGCTAATAAAGGGTGGGCATCGCTGCAGACCCGTCCGGCTCTGACTATGTGTGCTTTAATATAAGGCGGCAGCAGGGGCAGCGTGGTAGAAAACTCGGGGCCATACCAGCGCAGCGCTGGCAGTTGGCGAATGGCCAGGCGCTGGGCCACGGTTGCAGGGGAAGGCCAGTTTAGGGATTTGCCGGCCAGCATAAAGCCGTACAGGTCATCAAAACTGGCAATAAAGGCGGTGTAGGGGAATACCTGCGGGAAAACTGAGCCGACGGTATGGTAAAGATGGGGTATGAGATGCGGGGCCCGTTCCGCAGAACCGGATTGGATACTAAACAACCCCGAACTGGTCAGCTTCACCTGAACCAGTTCGAACATCTCCCGGGTAAACAAGAAGACCGCGGGGCCCTCGGCCAGGGGATCGGTAATATCCATCAGGATAACGTCAAAGCTGCGGTCCGACTGGCGAGCCAACCACCCCCGGGCATCTTCGTGGCGCAACTCAACCCGGGGATCATCGAAGGCCCCGGCATGGAAGGTTGGCAGCCACTGGCGGCACAGGGCGACGATCTCTGCATCCAGGTCAACCATTACCACCCGCTCAACGCAATTATGCTTCAAGACCTCCCGGAGGGTGGCCCCTTCCCCACCCCCTAAAATGGCGACCTGCCGGGGCTCGGGATGGGCGGTCAGGGGCGGATGAACCAAAGCTTCATGATAAATAAATTCATCCCGCTGGGCTGATTGAATCACCCCGTCTAAAACCAACACCCGCCCCAAAAAGGGGTTTTCCCAGATCTGGTATTCCTGAAATCGAGTCCGGCCCTGAGCCAAAACCCGGGTCTTGCGGTAAGCCGAGAGATCGTCGGGGGTGTCCTGGGCCAGATACCAATCCCCGGCCGGCCAATCTGTACTCATCGCCAGTCCTCCTCATGTCCAGAAAATTTATTTATTTTACAGCTAAAATCGCTAAAGGCGCAATGCCTTCCCTTAACCGGAAGAAATTGCTTTATCAGACAGATAGCGATAAAATTTAAATTGGGGGAAAACCGCTTGGCAGTGTATTAGTATTATTACTCCGAGCATTTAAAAGGTTAATTTGAGGGGAGGGCCGGCGGACCGAGAGGCCCCCCGCCCTCCCCTCAAGCTCCCCTCCCAACCCCCCCCCCAAAGGGGTTGGGAGAGTGGGTTTGGGAGAGGGGGCAGGGGTTGCGGACCCCTGGCCCCCTCTCCCAAGAGCTGTTTTTCCCTAACCCCAATTCATTTATTTTATGACCTGATTAATAACCCCAATCCCTAAGAGATGCCGGACATGGAAAAACACTGGCTGATTTTGATAATGGGCGGATTGATCCTGGTCTGGGCTGGATCCCTGATATTGGTGCGGCAGTGGACCAAGCGGAAGTTAATGCGGAGCCTGGCGGCGGAAGCTCTGCAGACCGAGGAATACAGTCCGACCATGGCCGATCCCCGGCCAGAAGACCAGGCCGCTTTGGAAATCATTCGCACCCATCGCCGCCGCTATCTCATGAAATTGTGGCCGGACAGCCGCTTCAGCTTCAAGCTCTTCAATGAACTGGCCCTGAGCTTGATTCCGGAAATTGCCGCAGTCTATTATCCAAACGAAGGCCATCCGGAACTAAAGGCCTCTCTGGCTGACCTGGTGGGGCTTTATAACCGGGTGGGGGTGCGCCTCCAGGCCTGGCTGGACACCCTGCCGGTGCGGGCCTTCAAAGATGTCGAACTAGAGACCGTACTCCGTTATCATGAGTTTTATCAAACGGTTAAAAATCATCCCGGCTACCTCTTTCTGAAGCGCCATCATCTGGATAAGGTGGGCCGTTGGGCCTGGACTATAAAAAATTTTGCCAGCCCCTGGTACTGGGGGCGGCGGGTGGCTTATGCCGGCGGCAAGGAAGTCATGGCCCGCCTGCTGCTGGCCCGGGTCGCGGCCATTGTCGGCGAGGAAGCCATGCGCCTCTATGGTCGGGGGCCGCTGAACTCGGGTCGACTGGGCCGGTATCAACTAGCCGTTCAGGAAATGATCAACCTGGCCCTGGAAAATGGCCATTGCCCGCCGGTGGCAGCCAATTATATCCTCAAATTTGTCCTTAAGGCCCGTGGTCTGGATGATCAGGAAAAGTTGATCCTGCTGCGTTGCCTAGGCGAACCCAAGCATCAGGCCCCTGGGGAAATCGAGGGGCTGGATGCCTCTGATCAGGAGCAGCTGTTCCGATGGCTAAAATCTATGGTGACGACCTGCTGGAGCGGGCCGGAGCGGAGCCGGCGGCTGGCAGAGCTCCGTAACCGTTGGCCAACATGAGGGCAAAGGAAAATTAATCCCCTTAACCAGAAGTTGCTTTTTTCGAGTTTTTGCTTCTGTTTTTTATTCTCTGTTGAGTTCCTGGCCTTTCAAGTTAAGGCGCAATTTGCCCACCCGGCAAATTCTTATCTGCTCATGGCGCGCAGCCGGAAGCGGCGTCCAGACAGCGACTTCCGACCTTTCCCAGGGTGACCGCAGGATCAGTCCCAGCGCCTGGACCGCCAGATTTTTATCCAACAATCCCACCAGCCGCATTTCCAGTTGGGGCGCGGCCAGCCAGAAAACATTTTTCACTGCCAAATGTTGTTCAATGGCGGAGCTGTCGATTGCTTCGGGAGAGTCCGGTAGAATCAGAACCGCGCCGGCAGCGCCGCTCTCTCCATAGAGCACCGGGACGCCCAGGTCTTCCTTTAATTTTTGTCGTGCCTCCCGCACCAGCGGCTTTCCCTGTCCCAGAGGCACCCCCAGCCAGGCCAGGCGGCTGACCGCAAAGACCAGCCTCCCAGCTCCCTGAAAATAGCGGCGAAACCTCTCTTCCCGGTATTGCCGCCGGTACTCCATAGATTTGCCTACAGCCCGTTGCGACAGCGGAAGGCGCAGGACCGGGGCTTGCCGCCGGTCCAGGGGAATCAGGATAGGCTCAAGCTCCTGGGCCTGTTCCAGAGCCAGGATCAGCTTTGGGGCCAGCAGTTCCATCTGGGCCCATTTCAGCCGCTGGGCAACCGGCCCCTGGATGAAACCACTGGTATTGATTACTAAATGGCTCACTCCGTGCTTCCAGGCGCGGTCTGCCAGGCACCGGACCCCGACCACCACCTCCGTCACCTGGCTGGCAGGTGAGGTCTGGCCGATAAAGCAGATGGCCTCAGGGAACAGGCCGTCATCACCGGGACGGCGGGGAGGATAGAGCCCCAAGCCTAGAGACCCCGGGGGCCCCAGATGGGATTGTCCCAGATCGCAGTCAATCAGGGCTACCCGCCGCCCGGCCACATAGGCCCGATAGACCAGATAGCGGCACAGGGTGCTCTTGCCGGTGTCGGTCCCGCCCAGCACCAGGGTTGGACCTTCGGTCGCCAAAAACTGCTGGGCGGCCTGCTCCCAGGCCCAGGGAAGGTCCAGGTCGGCCAACAGGGGAAAAGCCTCGCTTTTGGAATTAAGGCTCACCGATAGATCGCTGGCAGATTTACTTAATTCTCTATCCAGGTCATAAACTCGGCCAGGTCTTCCCGGGAGGATTTGTACTGATTGATCGCCATCGCCGGGTCGGGGACGCCCACCGCAATGGTCAGAACGATATTCACACTTTCCGGCAGACGCAATTCTTCCCGAATGTCCTCTTCATATCTTAGGACCGCGCCGATGGGGCAGGTGCCCAATCCCAGGGCATGGGCCTTCAACACCAAATTCTGGGCCGCCATCCCCAGATCCAAAAGCCGGGCGCTCGGCAGTTGCTGATCCATAGTGAGCAAAATTACCGCCGGGGCTCCATGAAATTTAAAGCTGTTGGTCAGCAGATCAAATTCAGGGGTTTGCTGGCCGAAGGCAGCCAATTCCTGAGCAAAGCGCTGGCTGCGAGCCTGAAAAGGCGCCGGGAGTTCCGCCCAGCTCAACTTGCCCTTTTGCTCCTCCTGATAACGGGACACCAGTTTCTGGGCCAACCGCTCCAGAGGTGGATTGGTTACCACAATAAACTGCCAGGGTTGAATATTTCGGGCCGAAGGGGCCTGATGGGCGGCCCCCAGCAATCGCATAAGAGTCTTTTTAGGAACCGGCTCCGGTTTAAAGCCCCGGGTACATTTACGACCATAGATCGTTTCCGCCAAATCCATAAGTCCCTCCTGTTACGGCGATGTTCAGCCCTGCAAGGATGATTTCCAGTTGGGAATGATATGATTGACTAATGACTAAAATACCATGTAATTAATTCTGTGGGTAGGGGTGAATTAATTAGAGGGTGAGGTCAAATTTGGGGCCGCTCCCCGGAAATGATCCAAAGGAGCGGTCTCAATCTAATACTCCATGTCTAATCGGGTTATCGCAGGATTGGCCATCTGACGAACCTCGTCGCTCATCTTCAGGGTCGAGGTAATCATCAATATATGCTTAAGATACTGGTAGCCGAAGCGGAGCAGTTCCTCATCATCGGTCCTGATGCGCTCTTGCAGCTCCGGACTTATTTGAAAGATATTCAAAAAGGGGCTTTCAAACACGAACTGGCGGAATTGATCCAGGTCATAGGCGACCATGTAAAACAGCCGGCGATGGCGGTCATTGATCACGATCCGATCTTCGGGATAGTCCCGCAGCATCATAATCTTCCACTCCCGGTTCATTTCATCATATTTATCGGCCCCTTGCTCCTGCCGCCAGGCTGCCACGGTGGTCTCGGTTTCCTCGCCAAAGCCCTGGCAATGCTCCTCTTGGATATAGACATAGAACTCTTCCAGGCCGGCATCCGTCAGTATGCTGGCCTGCCCCAAGGGGTAGTAGCGGCAGGTGACCGGGCGGTCCTCATAGACGGTACATCCTTCCGGGCTGACAAAAGGACAGCGGCCCTCCGGGTCCTGGCTCATATCCAGGATGACTACCGGCAAGCTGGACTTTTCCTCGATTTCCTGGCGGGTATAGCGCTCTAAAAACTCGCCGGAAGTTAGGCCCAGCCTTTGCCGCAGGCGCAGAATATCATAGGGGGTCAGCCTGATCGTGGTCCGGGCACAACAGTGGTTAAAGCAATCTAAGCCCTTGTGGCAGCGAAACTTAAAAGTACTGTCGGACGACAGTTGGATGGGTTCAATTTCGGTGTGGTTTGATGCGTTCATTAATTTCTCCTTCAAATGGTTAAGGATATGCGACTCAGGCATTTTTGCCTCAGTTAATCAATAATAATTTAACTATGATGGCATGATATGTCAAAGCCCAAAGACTTTAAACCTTATCAGCTCTGGGATCAGGCCAAGATTTTCAGGTCTAGGAGGCCAAAGTGCTGATTGGACGTGAACAAAAAAAGCCAGCCCGGGTACGGGCTGGCCAGAATCACGGTCTGGTCTGAAATATTTATTTTAATATCTTGGTCATGTCCACGACTTTTCCCGGATTAGGGACTTGGTTGGGGGGTTCTACGGTTTGATGGCGGACGATCTTGCCCTCGGTCAGATAGATTACTTCTTCGGCGATATTGGTGGCGTGGTCGGCGATCCGCTCCAATTCCGCGGATATGGTAGGAAACTGGATCAGGCAGTCGAGCCGCTCGGGATTTTGGCGGATACTTTCTTCTACCTGGCTATAGATCTCCTGATTGATGTTGTCCACCTCTTCGTCGGCCAGGCACACCTGGCGGGCCAGTCCAGAATCCAAATTTACCAAGGCATCGAGACTATTCCTCAACATCGCCAGGGCTTTTTCGGCCATCCCGGAAAAATCAAAGGGAATTTCTATCTCCGGGCAGGAGGCCAGGGCATAGGCCCGCTCGGCAATATTCACCGCCAGATCGCCGACCCGCTCCAGGTCATTGTTAATATTAAATACGGCGATGATGAAGCGCAGGTCGGTGGCTACCGGTTGGTACAAGGCGATGATCTTTAAGCAATGCTCCTCAACCTCAACCTCCTTCTGATCGATATCGGCATCCACGTCGATAACCTTGCTGGCCAGCTTAGTATCATGTCTAACCAATGACCGGATGGCATCTCTAACGTTTTCCTCCACCAAGGCGCTAAAATACAATATTCGGTTTTTTAATTTGTCAATTTGTTGTTGGAGTGGCCGGGTCATCAATATCTGTCCTTTCTAATGGCTCAACCAAAACGTCCAGTAACATACTCTTCCGTCTGCTTGTTGGTCGGGTTAGTGAAAATCTGATTGGTACTCCCAAATTCAATTATCCGTCCCTGGAAGAAAAAGGCGGTATAGTCTGATACTCGAGCCGCCTGTTGCATGTTATGGGTGACAATAATAATAGTATATCTTGATTTTAACACATAAATCAACTCTTCGATTTTGCCGGTGGCAATCGGATCGATGGCCGAACACGGTTCGTCCATTAACAACAGCTCAGGTTCGACTATCATCGCCCGGGCAATACACAATCTCTGCTGCTGGCCGCCGGAGAGGGCGGTGCCCGGTTTATGCAAAAAATCCTTGACTTCGTCCCAGAGAGCAGCCCGCTGTAAGGCCTCCTCCACCCGGTCGGCCATTTCACTTTTGCTCATACGATAATGCATTTTTAAGCCAAATGCAACATTATCGAATACACTCATTGGAAAAGGGGTGGGTTTCTGGAAAATCATGCCCACCCGGCGGCGCAGTTCCATGAGGTCTTGAGAAGGATCTAAAATATTTTTCCCTTCCAAAAGGACCTCGCCGCTCGCCCGTTGGTCTCCATAAAGCTCATAGATCCGGTTGTAGACCCGGATGTGCGTTGACTTGCCACATCCCGAGGGGCCAATAATGGCGGTTACCTGGTGTTTGGCAATGTCCAGGTGGTTTTTGAATAAAGCCTGCTGATGGCCATAATAGAAGTCCAAGTTGCGCACTGACAGTTTGATATCGGGTTTTGATCCAGGCTGAGGGGTTTCCACGATATCCTCAGGGTATTCTATAATGCTGGCAGGTTCTGGATTGTTCATTTCTTACCATGACCTTTTCTTCAAGCAATCCTTTAAATTATTTTTTTCCTTTGAAGGCAAACCGGGCCGTTAAATTAAGCGCCAAGACCCCTAACGTAATCAACAGCGAAGCCCCCCAGGCCAGCTGCTGCCAGTCACTGTAAGGGGACATGGCATAGTTAAAAATGGTCACGGTCAGATTGGCCGTAGGCTCCCCTAAGGAGCCGAACCAGTAAGGGCTATTCAGGGCCGTAAACAAGAGCGGCGCAGTCTCGCCGCTGACTCGGGCCACCCCCAACAGGCCGCCGGTGATCAGACCGGCCCGGGCAGCACGAAAGATAACCGACAGGGTCACTTTCCACCGCGGCGCCCCCAAAGCCAGGGCAGTTTCCCGCAAGGTATTGGGGACCAGGCGCAGCATATCCTCCGTAGTGCGAGCCACTACCGGCAACATAATAATCGCCAAGGCCAGGGCCCCGGCATAGCCGGAAAACTGTTTGAGAGGCACGACCACCACGGCATAAATGAATACGCCGATAATGATGGAGGGCATCCCCATCAAGACATTGGCCAAGAAGCGGCTATGATCCGCCAAGCGCGAATCCTGGCCAAACTCGGCTAGGTAAACGCCGCACAACAGCCCCAAAGGTACGGCAATCAGGGTGGCCAGCACTGTCATGGCCAGGGTGCCCACAATGGCATTGGCCAGTCCGCCCCCCGCCATGCCGGGAGGGGTGGGCAGTTTGATGAAAAAATCAAGATTAATTGCCGCCAGCCCCCGAAAGATGACTTCCAGGGTAATCCACCCCAGGGCCAGGATGCCCAACAGAGCCGCCAGGACGGAAAAGCTGCTCACCATAAAATTGATCAGGCGGCGGCCAGTAGGCGGCCGGAGATTCATAATCCCACACTCCAGGCCCGGTACATGCGGCGCAACATGATCTGGGAGACCACCTGGACCAGATAAGTGACGACGAACAGCACCAAACCCAGAGCAATCAAGGAACTGACATACAAGGGCTCGGTGGCTTCGGCAAATTCATTGGCCAGGCAGGAGGCAATGCTGTTGCCCGGAGCAAACAGCGAGGCCGAGATTCGGTGAGTATTGCCGATCACAAAAGTAACGGCCATGGTTTCTCCCAAGGCCCGCCCCAGCCCCAAAAAACAGGCCCCCAACACCCCGACCAAACCGTAAGGGATGGTAACCTTATAGGTCACCTCCCAGGTGGTGGACCCCATGCCGTAGGCCGATTCCTTGACTACCGGCGGCACCAGCAAAAACACGTCCCGGGTGATCATGGTAATAAACGGCAGAATCATAAAGGCCAGGATGATCCCCGCGGTCAGCATGCCAATACCCATGGGCGGTCCCTGGAACAGGGGTAGAAAACCTAGGGTATCAGCCAAAGCCGGTTGCACGTAATTGGCCATGAACGGAGCAAAGACAAACAGGCCCCACATGCCATAAATAATGCTGGGAATGGCCGCCAGCAACTCGATCAAGGTCCCGATGATGCCGCTGATCCGAGGCGGAGCCAGCTCCACCAGCAGCAGGGCGATCACTATACTCAAGGGGACCGCCAGCAGCATGGCTATCAGGGTAGAAACCAGAGTGCCGAAGATGCTGCTGGCCGCACCAAATTCCTCGGTAACCGGGTTCCAGGCCTGAGAAACCAGGAAACCCAGTCCAAAGGTTTTGATGGTGGGAAGCGAGTATAACAGCAACTGCATAAAGATGGCCAAAATCAGCAACGGCACTATAAAGGCGCAAAATCCGGAGAGCCAGCGAAACCCGACGTCGCCAAGGGATTCGGCCCCGGTCTGGGGCCAGAGTTGAAAAAATCTTAGGATTCTATACTCCCGCACCACCTACTCCTTAAATTGTGCCGTAGGGAGGACCAGGCGGGTCGCCCCTACGGTTCCAGCAGTAGATTAAATCATCACCAGGCGTGATAAAATTAGATTGCTGGGTTTAAAATGTTACCGCCCAACCGCTTGGCCGTCCGCTTTAATTTCCTGGGCCCAGGAAGCTTCCACCATCTTGACCACTTCCTCCGGCATGGGCACGTAGTGCAGTTTTTCAGCGATATCGCTCCCATGTTTGAAGCACCAATTAAAATATGCCAGCATGGCCTGGGCCAGCTTGGCATTCGGTTGGTTCTTGTGGATCAGGATGAAGGTCGCCCCGGCAATCGGCCAGGTCTGGTCCCCGGGTTGGTTGGTAAGCACCAAATAGTAGCCCGGCGCATTTTCCCAATCGGCATAGGCCGCAGCCGACTGGAAGGACTCAATGCTGGGGGCGACAAAATTGCCGGCCTGGTTCTGCAGTTTGGCATAGGTCAGGTTGCCCTTGATGGCATAGGCATATTCCACATAGCCGATGCTGCCGTCGATCCTTTTAACATTGGCCGAAACTCCCTCATTGCCCTTGGCGCCAATGCCGGTGGGCCAGGACACTACCTTGCCGTAGCCCACTGCGGTTTTCCACTCGGGGGAAATCTGGCTCAGATAGTGGGTAAACAGCCAGGTGCTGCCGGAGCCGTCCGCCCGATGGACTATGGTGATCGCCTGCGGGGGGAGCTTCAGTTGAGGATTGGCCTTTTTAAGGGCCGGGTCGTCCCAGGATTTGATTTTACCCATAAAGATCTCGGCCAGAAGCGCTTGCGAAAGCTTAAGCTCACCGGCGTTGACGCCTTTAAGATTGACGACCGGCACAATACCGCCGATCAGCATGGGGAACATCAGCAGATCCGATTCTCTCTGGGCCTCAAGCTTCAAAGGTTCATCGGTGCCGCCGAAGTTGACCGTCTTGGCCTTGATCTGGGCAATGCCACCCCCGGAGCCGATGGATTGGTAATTGACTTCCACCCCTGTCAAGTTTTTGTATTTATGGGCCCATTGCGAATAGACCGGATAAGGGAAAGAGGCCCCGGCGCCATTGATTTTCATGGCTTCGGCCTGGGCCAGGCCGACCACCCCAAAGATAAATGCCAAGGTTAATGCCAAACAAAAAGTTTTCTTCATTGCCAACCTCCTCTGGGTCCCGCCAGGTGAGAAATACCTGGGGGGATAATTAAGTTTTTATTAAAACTGTTAGACTTTGGTTAAGATTTAATTAATTTTCCACAAGTCCCAAAAATCGGCCCCGATCTTACCGCCAGGATACGGCAACGGCCAGCTCCGCCGGCGGCGCGGCGAAGGCTGGGGTGGCCCTAAAAGTAAATCTGATAAACCATCTGGAAGCGAATATCGTCTCCCAGGGCGGTGTTCATCCCCGCCGGGCTCAGTATCGCCCCCCGGGTGCCGTTCCAGCCGATCCAGCGGTTGATATTGCGGCCGTATTTGGTGGTTTCAAAAACCAACAGCAGCAGGTTCTTCTTGTAAATCTCGTAGGCCAATCCGGCGATATATTTGTGATACATGGCGCTGCGGTAAAAGTCATTGTCCTTGTCGGCATCGTAATAGTCGAAGCGGGCAAAGGCGTTCAAGCGCCGCTCCCACCAGGGTAATCTGACATTGCCGAACAGGGAGAAGCCATGACCCCACAGACCAGCACCGGTGGGGGTGACCCGCCGGCCTTCCTGACCGCCCTTGGCGGCGTAATACTGGCCGGTAAAAATGACCCAGGGGTTCTGGTAACTCAACATCACCTGGTGGACGATCCAGTCGGCAAAGTAATTGGGATCAGTGGCCAAGGGTGCGGCCGCGGCCAGATCACCCGAAGTCGAGATACTGTCATTGCCCTTGCCGTACAGCCCAAAGTAGCTCAGTTGCAGCCCGGCCAGCCAACGGTAATAAGGCAGGGGCCGCAAGGTCACCCGGTATTCCACGGTCTTGTTGTCGTTGTTCTCCCCGTTGTGGTAGCTGGCCCCATTATAGACCCCGACATGCCAACTGCCATAGAGGCCGTCGTAATGGCTGTCGCCGATCACCACTTTCGATTCCGGCACCCGGCCGCCAAAATAGCCGCGCAGGCTAACGCCGAGATCCGCGGAATTAAAGATTCCGGCCCGCTCAATGGCCATGGTCCCCTGACAGCGGTAGGGGTTGATATGCTCTTCAAAATCGAGCCAGGGCATGTGCCCCATGCCGATTTCCGATTTCATATCGGTCAAAAACCCTAGATTGGGAGGCCGCAGCTCAGCATAATAGTACTTAAACCGGACTTCATAGTCTTCGCCGTTAGGCCGGTGCCGGTCCAGGGTAGCCCGAGCCGACATCCAGGGAGTGATCTTTTTTTGAACGGTGATATAAGCCCGGGTCAGGTCAAATTGGTTGTATGAGTTTTTTTCTCCCTGCGGTACCGGTATCGGTCTTTCGCCGACCGAGTAGTCGACATAGCCCAAGAACTTAATTTCCAGGTCCTTTAAGGCCTTGGGCACCATTTTGTCGGCTTTTTCTTCAACCGACTTGGCAACTTCTTTGTTAATCTTTTGCTCTTTTTCCTTTTCCAGGTCTTGGGCTTCCTGTTCTACCTGGATAGCTTCCTGGGGAGTGAGAACTCCCTTGCGGATCAACACCTCCAAAAGCGGGTCGCGGGCCGCCCCCGGGGAGGCCGTCCCCAGGATAACTGCCAGGACCACGGCCCCCAAACTCAGGAGCGAAAAACCTCTCCACTTGGCTAAATTCCGTTCTAGACGTCTGGACCAAAACGGCGCCATAATTCTGCTGTTCACCTCTGATCTCCTTTCACCTTAGGTTTATTTTTGATTTTTGCTTTAAGCAAAAACTCAGCATTGATTCACTTCTCCGCCCCTTAGCCCTGTTGGCAGGTAAACCTTCAGCCAGTGGCTCAAGGCGATAAGGGCTTGCCAATAAAAAGGACTTTGAATGCCCTAAGCTGCAGCCCTCAAAAAGAATTGCCAAAAGTAGCTTGAAGGCTCCGACTAAGATTTCCAGGCTCGGTAGGGAAGATAACTGGTTAATATTTGCAGGTTACAAGGAAAGAGTTTGGAATGATTTTAAATTTTATTAAATTATGGTTAGCGGACTTCAGGCGGGATCACAATTGACTCTGAGGAATATGCAGAGAAAATACGCTGCCCTGGCCGGGGGTGCTTTCCACCGTCACCCGGCCGCCATGGGCCTGGGCGATGTGTTTGACAATGGCCAGCCCCAGGCCGGTGCCGCCGATCCGGCGACTCCGACTGGCATCAACGCGATAGAAGCGCTCAAAGATGCGGGGCTGATGTTCCTTGGTGATGCCGATGCCTTGATCCTGGACGCTGATGATAATTTCCTGGTTACGGCTTTCGGTCGCCACCTGGACGACGCTTTCCGGGGGGCTGTATTTAATAGCGTTATCAATGAGATTTACCAATGCCTGTTCTAGAAGATGGACATTGATCGGAGCCTGCAGGTCGTCGGGACCGGCCCTGATTATGCTGATGCCTTTGGCCGCGGCCCGCCCGGCACAGACCTGCATAGTAGCCTGCAAGACTTCGTTGATCGGGGCCTGGATCAGACTGAATTTTACCTGATCAGCCTCTTGTTCCAGTCGGGACAGGCTCAGCAGGTCCTCAATGATCTGATTGAGCCGGTCAGCCTGGCGGCCGATAATCTCAAGAAATTCTTTGGCCTTCTCTGGTTCGGCCAACGCCCCCTCCTGCAAGGTCTCAACAAAGCCTTTGATGGAGGTGATCGGGGTACGGAGTTCATGGGAGACATTGGCCACAAAGTCCCGGCGGGCATTCTCCAGCCGCCGCAGCCGGGTGACGTCATGGATCACAATCAAGGCCCCGATCGGCGAGCCTTGCAGGTCCCGGAGCTGGGTGCCGTGGGCTTGCAAAAACCGCTCATTGCCGTTGCTTAACACGATCTCGCCCTCAATCGGCGCGGTGGCGGTCTGGGCCCGGGTGACGAACCATTGCAGGTCGGTATTTCGAATTACTTCCTGAATACTGCGCTGTTGCACCGCGCTGGGTTCCACTTCAAGCAATCGGGCCCCGGTGGTATTCAGAGTGATGATGTGCCCCTGGCTATCGACCGCGATCACTCCCTCTACCATGCTGGACAGGATGGCTTCATGTTCGTGACGCTGCCTCAGGATGGTACGGATGCGGTCATCGAGCTGGGCCGCCATATGGTTTAAGGCTTCGGCCAGGCTGGCCAACTCGTCGGAGGCAAATACCGGCACCTTGCGACTCAGGTTGCCCTGGGCAAAGCGGGCCGCCCCTCGCTTCATTTCCTCCAGCGGCCGGGAGAGGCGGCGGGAGATAAACAGACTCAGACCAGCCGCCATTAGGGCCACAGCCACTCCTCCCAACGCTATTTTGACATTGATCGACTGCAAGACCTGGTTGATGGCAGTCACCGGAATGGCGGCCCGCACCACGCCGCTCACCCGCCCCTGCTCTTTAAGAGGCCGGGCCACATACATCATATACTGATTCAGGGTGTAACTTTTCCGGGTCTTGGTGACCATCTGGCCGGCCAGTGCTCCCTGGATTTCCGGCCGATCGGCATGGTTGTCCATCTTAGCCGGGTCCTGGTGGGAGTCGCCCAGGACCTCACCCGAGGGCAGGATAATGGTGAACCGGGTATGGGTTCTTTTGCCCCAGGATTTACATAAGGCGTCTAGCTCCCCCCTCTGGTAGGCATCTATCCTTGGCGCTACCTGCATGGACAAGAGGCTGGCCTGATCTCCCAGGTCAACGGCCATCTGCTTTAAATAAACCTGCTCCCAGACCCGGGAAATATACCAGGTGACTGCGGCCAGCGAAATAATGGTGATTAAAAAATAGGAGGGGAAAAGATGCCAGAGAAGCCGTTTGCGGCGCATGGGTTATTCCTTGAAGCGGTAGCCGACCCCCCGCACCGTTTCAATATAATTGCCGACCGCTCCCAGCTTTTTGCGCAGGCCGACGATTTGGACATCTATAGAGCGGTCTGAGACCGGATAATCGTCGCCATGGACCCCATTGATGATCTGGGTCCGGGTGAATACCCAGCCCGGACGCCGGGCCAACATGTGCAACAGGCGGAACTCGGTCACCGTCAGTTCCACTGGAAGACCGGCCACCAGGACCTCGTGGCGGCCCGGATGGATTGTCAGGCCGTGGATGGTTAATGGGGAAGTATCTCCCGGCGGTTCAATCGCCCGGCGGCGCAGGACCGCCCGCACCCGGGCAACCAGTACACGGGGGCTGAAGGGTTTGGTTATGTAATCGTCGGCGCCCAGTTCCAGGCCGGCAACAATGTCCGCTTCCTCGCCCTTGGCGGTTAGAATAACCACTGGAATATGCTGGGTTCTGACATCGTGCTTCAGCACCCGGCAGACCTCCAGGCCGTCGATCCCAGGCAGCATCAGATCGAGCAACACCAGGTCCGGCGCCGTGCTCCGAGCCGCTTTCAACCCCTCTTCCCCGGAGGCCACTCCGGTGATACGGAATCCTTCCCGTGACAGGTTATATCTGACTAACTCCAGGATGTCTTCTTCGTCCTCCACCACCAGGAGGTGCTCTTTGGCCATTAATTATCTCCTGAATTAATCCATGCAGAATATAACCTAATACTGTCTTAATTGTATTAGTTTACGATTAATATTTTATCAATTTTTCATGAGAACTCAATAATCGGGAAAATTAGCTGGTGGAAGACCGGCCAGAGGCAGATTCTTTACTTGCTCAGATAAAAGAATAACTTTTTTCTGGACTTTCAGGTCAATGAGACCTGATCGGGGCAATGGATGACTCCGTGCAATATCCGGCTCAGTTCGGTGATCCGGAAAGGTTTGGGAATAATTCCCTGGAAGCCGTATTCTCTAAAATTGAGCAGCGCCGTCCCATCCGCATAGCCGCTGGAAACAATGGCTTTGGCCCTGGGGTCCAGCTCCAGCAATCTCTTTATGGCTTCTTTACCGCCCATACCCCCGGGAATGGTTAAGTCCATGATGACTGCGGTGAAGGGCTGACCCTCTGCTTGGGCTCGGGCATATAACTTGAGGGCTTCGGCTCCATCCCGGGCAAAGTCCACCTGGTAGCCGATCTTCTCCAACATCTTGCCGACTAAATCCCTGATCATCGGTTCATCATCCATCACCAAAATCTTGCCCTGGCCGGCCAGCGGTAGGGGATGGAATTGGATTGACGTATCAATTTTTTTCTGGGAGGCCGGCAGATAAATCTCGAAGCAGGTGCCCACCCCGATTTCGGAATCTACCGTGATATAGCCTTCGTGGTTTTTAATGATCGAATAGGCGGTGGCCAGACCTAGGCCGCTGCCCTTCTGTTTGGTAGTAAAGTAAGGATCGAATATACGGCTTAAATGTCCCTTGGGAATCCCAATTCCTTGATCAATGATGGAGATTTTGACATATCTGCCCTTTTTCAAGGGAATAACCGAACTGCGATCTATGACGACGTTTTCCGCCACCACCTTTATCATTCCGCCCTGGGGCATGGCTTGTTCGGCATTGATGATTAAGTTGTTGATCACCTGGCTCAATTGGCCCTGATCCACCTCAACCGGCCACAGATTTTCGGATAGGCTAAATTCGCTCTGGACCATTGACCCGATCAGGGCAAAGTTAACCCAATCTTTTAATAAGTCGGGGATGATTGTCAGTTTTTTAACCGGCATGCCGCCCTTGGCAAAGGTGAGCAATTGTCTGGTCAGATCGGTGGCCCGCAGGCAGGCATTCTCGGCGGCGTTCAACATTTTATAAAGCTCATCCAAAGGATGGGAATTTAACATGGTCAGGGCTAAAGACAGGTTGCCTAAAACCCCATGTAAAAGGTTATTAAAATCATGAGCCAGTCCCCCGGCCAGGATGCTGAGAGACTCTATCCTGCTGGCCTTTAGCAGTTCTTCTTCCAATTTTTTGCGCGCCGTAATGTCGTGGGCGATCCCCAACCCCAGCGACCGGCCGCGCAGGTTAATCGGATAACTCTTCACCTCAGCTATGACTTTACCCCCGTCCCGACGGTTTAAGGTGAATTCCAGGGGGCCGGCGGCCTCCCCTTGCGCCATTTGATCAAGCACGTTGGACACTAATGATTTTTGCTCGGTCTCCACCAGCGGCAGGTTGAGCAAATTCTGACCGATTAACTCCTCTCGCGGGAACCCCACCAGTTTTTCTGCGGCCCGATTGCCGTCGATCAAATTACCGGCTAGATCGTGGAGAAAATAAGCATCCGGGGCATATTCGAACAAGATCTTAAAGCGCTCTTCAGACTCTTTTAAGGCCTCCTCGGCGCGGCTACGCTCGGTAATATCCTCATAAATGATCAGGTAATCTTGGTTTTCCAAGCCCACCGGCCGGAAGTGAATAATCTTTTCCGAGCCGTCCTTGCAAGTCACGGTAAAGGTGCGCGGCCGACATTCCCCCGGGCGAACCGCTTCCCGGTCTTTAATCCAGGTAGAGATAACCTCTTGGCGATACCGGGGATCAGGATAAGCTTTGGGGAACCATTGCTTGCCAGTGGGAATTTCCTCCAGAGTGTAGCCAAAAAGCTCGATGAACTTAGGGTTGACGTACTGGTATTCACCCTTTTTATTAATAAGACTGATCCCCAGGGGGGCTTGTTCCACCAGGAGCTGGAATTTTTGCTTTTCCTTTTGCAGGGCCTCTTCAGCCTGCAAACGCTCTGAAAGGTCGACATCAATGCAGAACATCAGCGGCGATCGGTTCGGCAGACAAACCACGGTATGAATGGAATATACCGGAACCAGAGAGCCATCCTTATGCCTAAGCCGAAGCTCACCCGGGGGCATAAACTCACCTGATTGAGTCGCCTTTGCTCCTAATTCCAGCCCCTGCGCAAAAAGCGGCTTTAATTCCGGCGGGATTATCAGATCCGCCAGGTTCTTGCCTATGGCCTCTTCCGCAGTATAGCCATAGACATCTTCGCTGGCCTTGTTCCAATAGCGCACGATCCCATCAACCCCATACCCCTGAATAGAAACGCCGGGAATGTAATCTAGAAGATTGCGAAACTTGGCTTCGCTCTCGCGCAGGGCCGCTTCGGTGCGCTGGCTGGCGGTAATGTCCAGGCTGATGGCAATGGCTCCTGCCACCTTATTTCTTTGATCTTGTAGCGGATAACCGCGGATTAACCACACCCGGCCATCAGCTAACACCATCTCTGCTTCCTGGGACTGGCCGGTTTGCCAAGCCCTGGCCACCGGGCAGTCTGGACAGGGTTGGCGACGATGTTGCCATAATTCATAACAATGACGGCCCAAAAGTTGCTGGGGCTCCAGGCCCAGCGATGCCGCCGCCGCCTGGTTGGCCCACAAGATGCAATGCTCCAGATCCTGGTGGACCAAAATTTCGGAGATATGATTCAAAAACAGCGTCTGCTTCTGTTCCTCTCGGACCAGGGCCGGGGATGCCTCTATCCGTTGCCTCAAGTTATCCAAGAGCAGCTCTAGATGGCAGTCGTGAGCTGCTGTTTCTGCCTCTGCCGGCGGTGGAATATAGTAGATATTTTTATAAACCCGGCCCGCATAGATCACTTGAGGGTGAACGGAAATCAGGTGAGGCCAGGTGTGGGGAGATAAGGCCCGGCAGGGATAATGAAAAATGCCCAAGGCCGCGTGTTCGGCAAAAAAACGGTTAAGTTTAACCCGATAATCGATCAGAGCCTGGCCATTAAAATGGAGGTCCGCTTTGCAGATAATTTTGCCGGTTATCCGAAGCGCCGCATAACCAGAAGCCCGAGCGCCAGCGGCCGCCTCCTCCAGAAAGTTAATCAACGCGTCTTGCTCAAAGCCTCCGGGCCGGGGATCGAATCTTTTAGCCGGGGCGATAATTAACGCCCCGGTATCAAGGGCGGCGTCGACCCCAAGGCCTCCCTGGCGCAGGGCATCAATCATCGCTGGTTCATCATCATCAGCCAGGAGATAGAGGCACTGTTGTCGCTGTTCCCAACCCGACTGAATAAAGGCAATAACTAGTTCCAGACGCTCAGCCGGATTCTTATAGAATAGACCGAGGTGTTCATGGCAGGTTAATCGGTCCAACAGCTCCGGAAGCTGAAGGTCAAGGCTATTTTTACCTTCCATGGTCAGACTCCGATATAGGTGTGGTTGCAGATCGGGCACCGATTATCCAAATTTAAAAACCAGCTTTTGTTAGTCCGCTAAAAATAGCATGGACCGGTTATTCCCCCCTCTGTCACTGCACCCGCCGAGAGGAGAAATCCCTAGCCGGTGGATAAAAAACATACTATACATTTCGAACAGTAACCGTCAATGGCTTAAAAATTTTAACTTTCAGTAAAATAGAACTGAGGGGCCAGCGGCAGGTCTCAGTTGCCATCAATATTATATAAGAATATTTTAAGTTTTAATACACTAATTTCAATTTAGTAGTCAAACAGAAAGATAGGAGAAACCTAGCTCCTTTTTTAAAAAAATTACACCATTTTCTAATCGTCTTATCCTGCTTAATACTTTAATGTTAAGAACAGTACTCCTGCCAAGGAATAGTAATTTTGTTGGGCAGCATTAGACTTTAACCAGAGTCAGGTTTGGCAGTTTGCTGATCTGGACCGAAGTTTAACCTGGTTCGAAGGATATTAAAAAATCCAAGAGCTTTTTTATTTTTGAGTTCCGCCCAATCTGGGTCGCCGATGCCTTCTGGGGTGCCATTAGGTATTGGAGTTTCTAAGATTGTATGATAGATTTAAGAATTACTTTTGGTTTTGATAATTACAACAAAGCTTTCTGACCTTGACAGACCAGATTAATTTTCAGATCATGTTATATAACTATGCGTAAGTGGTTTAAAAAACGAAAGGCCCGCAAAGGTGCGGGGGAGGAGCACCCCGGAACCGAAATAGCCCCGGCCGAGGTATCCGAAGCCGAGGTTGTCGAGCCGGAAATACCAAAAGCACCGGAGCCGGAGCCGGATGAATCCCCCCCCGGGTCAGTGGCGGCTCCAGAGCCGGAGCTGGAATTAATAATCCCGGAGCAGGATTTATCCCCCGAATCGACCGTTAGCGCCCCGGAGCAAGAGACGGAGGTCGAGCAGCTGGAGCCCAATAAAAAAGGGGTATTCCGCCGTCTGCAGGACCGCTTGGGGCGGACCCGGGGAGCCCTGGCGCAGCGATTGGATCGCCTGTTTCTGGGCAAGAAGGTAATCGATGCGGAATTATTGGAATCACTGGAAGAGCTCTTGATCACCGCCGATCTGGGGGTGGATACTACCCTGGCCCTCATCGACGCAGTACGGGAAAAAGTGCGGCGCAAAGAGCTGAGCGATCCCAGCCGGCTCAAGGCTCACCTCAAGGCAGAAATGGTGGCCCTTTTGCAGGCCCCTGGTCCAGCCCCGGTAGTCACCCAACCGCCCCGGGTAATCATGGTAATCGGGATCAATGGGGTGGGCAAGACCACCACCATTGCCAAGCTGGCCCATTATGACCGGGCGGCAGGACAAAAAGTGCTGTTGGTCGCCGCCGATACCTTCCGAGCCGCGGCCATCGAACAGCTGGAGATCTGGGGCCAGCGGGTCGGAGCCGAAGTGATCAAACAGAAAAGCGGCTCGGATCCGGCGGCGGTGGTCTTCGATGGGCTGGCCTCGGGGCTGTCCCGGCAGGTGGATTCGGTTTATATCGACACCGCCGGCCGGCTGCATACCAAAGTCAACCTTATGGAAGAGCTTAAAAAGATCAAGCGCACCGCCGACCGCCAATTACCCGGTGCTCCCCACGAGATTTATCTGGTGCTGGATGCTACCACCGGTCAGAACGCCATCAGCCAGGCCCGGATGTTTCATGAGGCCCTGGAGGTGACCGGGTTGATTATCACCAAACTGGATGGCACCGCCAAAGGCGGGGTCGCTTTGGGAGTAGTGAAAGAAACCGGACTGCCGCTCCGCTACATCGGGGTCGGTGAAAGGATGGAGGACCTCCAACCTTTCGAGGCTGAGGCCTTCATCGACGCTATTTTAGGACATGATGAAGGATGAGTAGCCAAGATTGACTAAACCGTTTCTGTCCATGTTAGCCCGGCGGGGGCAGGTTAATTTAGCCTGCCGGTTAGGTCAGGGCAAGGCTATAATTTTTGGTGTTTTAAGCCATCCCCGCCTCATAACCTTCTGTTCCTACTGGCTGCCGCCGCTGCTGCTGACCGGATTAGTTTTATTATTTTCCGGAGAATTGGGGTCGGTGGAATACACCCAATCGATCATTGACCTGGTCAGGGCCTGGTTCCCCGCCCTCACCAAGAAACAGGCTAATCTGCTGCATTTCTTGTTGCGCAAAAGCGGCCATTTTTTTACTTACGCCTTGCTGTTTATTGCCTGGGTGCGGACCCTGCGCTGGCATTTAGATTTCAGCCCGCGGTGGGCTATTCTCCTAGCCCTGACGATCAACCTGGCAGTGGCGCTGGTGGACGAAGGGGCGCAGTCCCGGGTAGCAAGTCGAACTTCCGATCTCCAGGATGTTTTACTGGATTTTAGTGGGGCAATCACGGCCACCTTGATTATCTGTCCTTTTTTGCGCCAGGTCCCGGGTTGGAAGAAAAAAAATAGCCGGTGAAACTTTTCCCGGTCTAATGCCGGTCGACTAGCTTGCCATTCTCCGACCAGGGTCTTAATATTTATCTTAAGTTGGGAAGCGGTCAGAGGTATTAAAGAGAAATGACCAAAAGACATCTGAACCTTCTGTTGCTGTTGTGCCTGTGGTTCTTGGCGGTAGGCTGCTCGGAGACGGCGAACGCGGATCTTTATGCCCGCGTACAAGAAGTCAAGCTGGATAATGGCTTAAAAGTGCTGCTCTGGCCCGAAACCCGGGCCCCGGTGGTTACCCTCCAGGTCTGGTATCGGGTGGGTTCCCGCAATGAAACCCTGGGAAAAACCGGAATTTCACACCTTACTGAACACCTGATGTTTCGGGGAACGGAAAAATATGGCCCCAAGGTTTTTTCCCGGCAGGTGCAGAAGTTCGGTGGCACCGACAATGCCTTTACCTCTAAGGATTACACTGCCTATTTTGAGATCGGCCCCCAGACCAGCCTGAAGATGTGGCTGCAAATGGAGGCTGACCGCATGCAGAACCTCAAGGTCAGCGAGGAACTGTTCCGCACCGAACAGCAGGTGGTCCTGGAGGAACGACGGCTGCGCACCGAAGACGATCCGGTCAGTTTTTTAATTGAAGATACCGTGGCCGCCGCCTATAAGGCGCACCCCTACCAATGGCCGGTAATCGGCTGGATGCACGACATCAAGAATTTGCGCCGCGAGGATTTTTTAACCCACTATAATCAATATTACCAACCCAATAATGCCACGGTGGTGGTGGTCGGAGATTTTGAGCCTGAAGCAGTGCTATCCGAGATCCGGGCCACCTTTGGAAAAATCCCGCCTGGCCCGGAGCCGCCGCCTTTCCAGCCTATGGAGCCGCCTCAGCAAGGCGAACGCCGGGTAACCGTACACCGGGAGGCCCAGCTGCCTTTTATATGCCTGGCCTACCACGTCCCCAATCTAGGACACTCGGATGCCTACCCCCTGGAAGTGCTGTCCTCTATCCTTTCTCAGGGGCGGAGCTCCCGACTTTTCCAACAACTGGTTTATGAAAAGCGCCTGGCCCTGGATGTTGGGGCTGATTATAGCCTGGCGACGGCCTCCCCGTCCCTGTTCATGGTTTACGCCCAACCTCTGCCAGGCAAAACCGTGGAGGAAGTGAAGCAGGCCCTGGAAGCGGAACTGGCCCGGATCAAAACCACCCCGGTAACGGATCGGGAGTTGACCAAGGCCAAAAATCAGGCGGAATCCGCGATTGTCATGGCCCAGGATTCCTTGTTTTATCGAGGCATGCTGCTAGGGCGATACGAGACTGTGGATAGTTGGCAGCGACTAAAAGAGCTGTTGCCAGGCATTCAGGCAGTGGAGAAAAATGATGTGCTGCGGGTCGCCCAGCAATATCTAGTTCCCCAAAACTGCACGGTAGGGATTCTTCATCCCATCCGCACCGACCAGGCAGTTATTGGGCGCTACCAAGGATATGGACAGATTGAATAGAAAAATCAGTATATTAATAATTGTCGTACTGTTCTTCCTGGCCAGTCCAGGGATTGCCGCCCCTCCAGCCCAGGTATTGGGGCAGCGCTATAAGTTGTCCAATGAGCTGATCTGGCTGTTCTCGGAACAACCGGACTTGCCGCTGGTCACTATGGAACTGCTCATCAAGGCCGGGGTTTTGCAGGAACCCCAGGGCAAAGCCGGCCTGGCCAACCTGACCGCGGCAATGTTGTTGAGCGGCACTCAAAGCCGATCTGCCACGCAGATTTCCGAAGAGATCGATTTCCTGGGGGCCAGACTGGGAGCCAGCGGCGGCCAGGATTATGCCGTGCTGCGGCTCACGGTGCTGAAAAAAAACTTGTCCCCGGCGCTTGAGCTTTTCCAGGATATTTTATTCAATCCGGTCTTTGCCCCGGCAGAGATCGCCCGCAAAGTCGAACGTTTTATTGGGCAGCTGAAAAGTGAGCAGGATGAACCAGGGGTAGTGGCGGCGCGGGCCTTTGCCCGGGCCTTGTATGGCTCCCACCCTTATAGCTATCCGGTGATTGGCACGGAAGCCGACCTTCCTTCCCTCACTCAGAAAGATCTGGTAAACTTCCATCGACAATATTATCGGCCCAACAATGCTATCCTGGCTGTAGTCGGAGATCTGCGACCGGCTGAGGCCCAGCAGTATATCGAGAAGTTCTTTGGCAACTGGGAGCCTGATCCAGTCCCAGAAAGAGAGTCATCTCCTATACCGGAGCTGAAGCAGAGCCAGGTGCTCAGAATCGACAAGGATATCACTCAGGCCCATATAGTGTTGGGTCAGGTGGGTATTAAACGGCAGAATCCGGATTTTTATGGCTTTCTGGTAATGAATTATATCCTGGGCGGCGGCGGCTTTGCCTCGCGGTTGATGGACAACATCCGGGATGATCGCGGCCTGGCCTATAGTGTCGGCAGCCGCTTTGATCCAGGAGTAGGGCCTGGCCCTTTTGAAATTACCTTGGAGACTAAAAATGCGACAGCCGGGGTGGCCCTCCGAGAGGCACTGAAAGAACAGCAGCGCATCCGAACGGAATTGGTCACCGAAAAGGAATTATCGGAAGCCAAGTCCTACCTGATCGGCAGCCTGCCCCGGAAGATGGATTCCAATGCTAAACGGGCCTGGCTGTTGGGCTACGTGGAGTTTTATGGGCTGGGGTTGGATTATCCCTGGCGTTATCCTGACCTGATCAACCGCCTGACCCGGGAGGAGATCCGGTCGGTGGCACAGAAGTATTTGTCACCCCGACAATTGTTGGTGGTAGTGGGCAACCAGGAAAAAATCGACTTGGCTCTTCCTGAGGGCTGGCAGGAGATAAAAAAACCGTCTAAAGCGGAGTAGGAGTCTTTAAAATGATCTATAAAAAGCGGAGCTTTGAGCATTTGGTGTCCACCGGCGTAGCAATTCTATTGCTGCTGGGAGCCTCTTTCGGGGCTGGAAGTCAGCCCCTCCAGGCCGCCCTGGCACCGGAGTCTTTTGCTGATCTAGCCCGCCAGGCTTCACCGGCAGTGGTTAACATCAGCACTGAAAAGACTCAAAAGGGAGAAGGGCGAGTTTATGAATTTTTTGGGCCCTCGCCTTTTGGCCGGGAGGATCCCTTCCGGGAGTTCTTTGAGAAATTTTTTGGAGATATTCCCAAAGATTTTAAGCAGCGCAGTCTGGGGTCGGGCTTCATTATCGATCGTGACGGTTTCATCATCACCAACAATCACGTGGTCGAAGAGGCAGATGAAATAAAGGTCAAACTGGTAGACGGCCGGGAATTCGACGCCACCATCAAGGGCCGGGATCCCAAGACCGATCTGGCTCTGATCAAACTCTCCTCTGCAGCACATGATCTACCCGTTCTCACTCTGGGAGATTCCGATGACGTTCAGGTCGGTGATTGGGCCCTGGCGGTGGGCAATCCCTTTGGCCTGGGGCATACCGTCACCCAGGGCATCATCAGTGCCAAAGGGCGGGTCATTGGGGCCGGACCTTATGACGACTTTCTGCAAACTGATGCCTCGATTAATCCCGGCAACAGCGGCGGCCCCTTGCTTAATCTGAACGGTGAAGTGATCGGTATCAACACGGCGATTCTCGCCACGGGCCAGGGTATTGGCTTTGCAACCCCCAGCAACATCGCCAAAGAAGTTATCCCTCAGCTCAAAACCAAAGGCAAGGTAACCCGAGGCCTGCTTGGAGTGCACATCCAGGTTGTCACCCCTAGTCTGGCCAAATCCTTTGGTCTGGGCAAACCCTACGGAGCGCTGGTCGCCGAAGTCAACCCGGGTTCGCCCGCTGCTCAGGCCGGAATTCAACGGGGTGACATCATTGTCGAATACAATGGCCAAAAGATTAATGAAATGCACGAATTGCCGCGTCTGGTAGCCAGCACCCCGCCCGGCACCAAGGCGACCGTTAAGATCATTCGGCAGGGCAAAGAAAAGACCATTCCGGTCACCATCGGCGAACTCAAAGACGAGCAGCAGGCTCGGGAACCAAAAGAGAAAATCCCAAAATCAGAGCTGGGCATGGTGGTCCAGGAATTGAACCCCTTACTGGCCCAACAATTCCGCCTCCATGAATCCACCGGGGTGGTAGTGCTGGAGGTGGAACGGGGCGGTCCGGCAGCCGAGGCCGGCGTTCGACCCGGCGACCTGGTCATGGAGATTAATAACACCCGAATTAAGAGCCAGCCAGACTACCACAAAGCGGTTAGCGGATTAAAAAGCGGAACTATGTCCCGGCTATTGATCAAACGGCAGGGGCGCACCCTGTATGTCAGCCTGGAGGTTCCCTAACCCTCTATGATAAACCGATACCGATAATCTGCAGGAGTGGCAATGCTTGCCGCGGCAAAGAGCAGGCTACCCTAAAATTTAAGGCCCGGGATAATCCCGGGCCGGTGGTTTTTTGGGCTCAAGCCAAGGCTACTCCTTGCGGATCACGACCAGAGTTTTTTCGTTAATCAAAGGATAGATATCATCCAGATGGCGGTTTTGCAGGGAAATACAGCCAAAGGTCCAGTTTTCGCCAATGGCGTTCCTTAGATCGTCGTCGGTCCCGTGAATACCAATTTCTCCCCCGATGCTGGCCAGAGGCGATATTTGCCCCCGTTTTTTAGCCCGGGCAAATTTGAGCCAGTTCTGGGTGTTGGGATAGTCCAAGAGAATAAATTTGTTCCAGCGCCCATGCGGAAATTTACAGACCACCCGGTAAACCCCTTCCGGAGTACACATATCTCCTTGACATAACTTGTCTTTTTTAGGGTTAGCACCCAGAACTACCGGGTAGGTGCGGATCGGCGTCCTACCGTAGTAAAGGGTAAGCTTACGACTAATTTTGGAGACCAGTATTACGGTTGGCTTTACTCTTTTTTGATAGTAACCGTTTTGGCTGAGCACTTGGTCAATCAACTGTTGGTCAGAGTCAGACTGGGAAACCAATTCCTCATCTTGATCCAGATCATATTGAACCTCTGAGACGGTCTGGACCACCGGCGGCCGGTGCCCGCCGCACCCAGCCAGTAAACAGACCAGAACCAATGCCCCGTAAAATGACCATCCCCTAACCATCATTCCCCCCCCTTGTAACTAGAGAAATGGTTCAATGTTCTGCGGATTAATTCTCCCCCTCACCTATACTATGATTGCTTAGCTTTTGGCAAGAATTTTTTAAATTTATGGCAAAAAATAAGGTAGCATTTAGTGATACGGGTAAAAAGAAGGCAAGGATAGGTAAAAATTAGGAGTTAAGGTTGCCGCGCCGATGCAATAGTTCCCTCACCCCGGACAGCGCCAATGGGCATAAATAGGGGCAACCTGGTATAATCAAATAGATACCGGCCTTAAGTCATAGGGAATTTTCCCTTGCTGCCGGTCGGCTTTCGTGTTATAAATATTTGTTTAAATTCACACGTCCTGGAAGGCTGGGCTGGTGCTTGGCGGACAAGTTTTCCTGGCAACCACCAGGGCGGCGGAAAAAAACCAGAAGGAGTATAAAGTATGGCTTATGTGAGCATGAAAGAATTGCTGGAGGCCGGGGTCCACTTTGGCCATCAGACCAGACGCTGGAACCCCAAGATGAAACCTTACATCTTTGGGGCTCGCAATGGCATTTACATCATCGATCTGCAGAAGACAGTCCAACTGTTCAAAATCGCCTATGAATTTGTCGCTGAGCAAGTAGCCTCAGGCGGGAAAGTCCTTTTTGTGGGCACCAAAAAACAGGCCCAGGATACCATCTATGAAGAAGCCAATCGGTGTGGCATGTTTCATGTCAATCACCGCTGGCTGGGGGGCATGCTGACCAATTTCCAGACCATTCGGCGTTCCATTGAGCGCTTGAAGACCTTCGAAAACATGAAGGAGGATGGCAGTCTCAAGCGCTTTCCGAAAAAGGAAATTCTGTCCATGGAAAAAAAGGCGGTCAAACTGGAAAAAGCCCTGGGCGGTATCAAGGACATGGACCGTCTGCCCGACATCCTTTATGTGGTTGATCCCCACCGGGAGAATATTGCCGTCCATGAAGCCCGGAAGCTCGGAATTCCCGTGGTGGCCATTGTGGATAGCAACTGCGATCCCACTGAAATTGACTATGTGATACCCGGCAATGATGATGCCATCCGGGCTATCCGGCTGTTGACTTCCCGGATTGCCAATGCCTGTCAGGAGGGACTCAAACGGATGGAGGAGCGCCGCCAGGCAGCCAGCGACAAAGCCGAGGAAATGGCGACGGCAATGCCCGAAGAGGAGGCCGGCGCCGAGTCTGCGGAGGCCGCAGGGGAGGTGGCTGAAGCAGAAATCGGGGAGCAACCCGAGGAATTAGAACCCCAAGAAATCAATGTCTGAGCCCGGGCAAGCGCTAACCGGCCAGGACATACAAGCATAATCTCCTCTTAACATATCTGAAGGATATAACTCAGGTCTGAAGCTGAGAGTAGGTGGAGGAAGACCGAATTGCAAATTACTGCGGAGAAAATCAAAGAACTGCGTGACAAAACCAATGCCGGGATGATGGACTGCAAGAAGGCATTGACTGAAACCCAGGGAGACCTGGATAAGGCAGTGGTACTCTTGCGCCAAAAAGGCCTGGCGATTGCCCAAAAACGCTCCGGACGGGCCACCAGCGAGGGATTAATTCATGCCTATATCCACTTTGGGGGCAAAATCGGGGTCTTGTTGGAGGTGAATTGCGAAACCGACTTTGTCGCCAAGACTCCGGCTTTTCAAGAATTCGTCAAAAATCTGGCCATGCAGATCGCCGCGACCAACCCCTTGTGTATCCGCCGCGAAGAAATCCCCGCCAAACTGCTGGAAAAAGAGACAGCCATTTTCCGGGCCCAGGCCCTGGAGAGCGGCAAACCAGAGAAAGTCATCGACAAGATCGTCGAGGGGCGGCTGAACAAATTTTACGCCGAAGCCTGCCTGTTGGAACAATCTTATGTCAAAAATCCCGACTTGCGGATCCAGGATTACCTGAACGAAGTAATTACCCAGGTCGGCGAGAATGTTACGATCCGGCGGTTTACCCGCTACCAATTAGGAGGCGACTGAGGAAGCCGGCTCCTGACCGGCACCAGCTAGCATGGAGTCAACGAAACCGAAGTATCCGCGCATTCTGTTAAAGATGAGTGGCGAGGCCTTGGCCGGGGACCAGAAGTTTGGCCTCTGCCCCCAGACAGTGCGCGCCATTGCCCGGGAAATCAAAGAAGTGGTGGATTTGCCGGCGCAGGTGGGCATAGTCATTGGAGGAGGCAATATTTTCCGGGGGGTGGCCGAAAGTGCTCGTAATATGGAGCGCACCGTGGCGGACCAGATGGGGATGCTGGCCACAGTGATTAATTCGCTGGCCCTGCAAGATGCGCTGGAAAAAGAAGGGGTGCATTGCCGGGTGATGTCGGCCATTGCCATGCATGAAGTGGCAGAGCCCTACATCCGGCGCCGGGCCCTAAGACATTTGGAAAAGGGCCGGGTGGTGATCTTTGCCGCCGGAACCGGCAGCCCCTATTTTACCACAGACACCGCCGCGGCTCTCCGGGCCACCGAAATCGGCGCCCAGGCTCTCCTCAAGGGCACCAAGGTAGACGGGGTTTATGATCGGGATCCTATTCTGGATCAACAGGCAAAAAAATATGAGAGGCTGAAATATCTGCAAGTTATCCAACAGGGCCTCAAGGTGATGGATAGTACGGCGGTGACCATGTCCATGGATAACATGTTACCGATCATCGTCTTTAAGCTTCTCGAACCCGGGAATATGAAGAAAGTGGTCCTGGGCGAAAAGATCGGTACTCTGGTGGAGAAAGACGACCATGAAAGATGAGATACTCAATGAGATGCAACGGAAAATGGACCGGGCTCTGGAAGTATTGGGCAAAGATTTCTCCCGCATCCGGACCGGCCGCGCCTCCGTGGCCCTGTTAGAAGGCATCAAGGTGGAATGTTACGGCACCACCATGCCGATCAACCAGGTGGCTTCGCTGGCCGCCCCAGAGAGCCGTCTGCTTACTGTCCAGCCCTGGGACCCCTCCATAATCTCGGATCTGGAAAAGGCTATCCTGAAATCGGATCTGGGGCTGACCCCCAGCAACGACGGCAAGATCATTCGGATTCCGATCCCGGCCCTGACCACCGAGCGCCGCAAAGATTTGGTCAAGACCATTAAGAAAATGGCCGAAGAAAGCAAAGTGGCTTTGCGGAACCTACGCCGGGAAGCCAATGACCAGTTAAAGGACCTGAAAAAGGAAAAGCTGCTGAGCGAAGATCAAGCCTTTAAAGCTCAAGAGGAGGTGCAAAAGATCACTGATGACTATATCAAGCAAGTAGATGATCTGGCTGCTGAAAAAGAAAAAGAAATCATGTCATTTTAAGATGACCGGGGGAGCTTTTGTCTGAACTGCTACAGCAATTAGACCGGCGCCGGCTGCCCCAGCACGTGGCCGTGATTATGGACGGCAATGGGCGCTGGGCCAAACTGCGGGGCTTTTCACGCCTGCGCGGCCACCATACCGGGGCGGATTCAGCCCGGGAAGTGGTCCGGGCGGCCCGCGAAGTGGGCATCGGCTATCTTACCCTGTACGCCTTCTCAGAGGAGAACTGGCAACGGCCGCGCTCCGAGGTGCAGGCCCTGATGACCCTGCTCAAGCGATATCTGCGTCAGGAATTGCCGGAGATGTTGGAAAACGGCATCGCCTTTCAAGTGATTGGCAATATCAGCCAATTGCCTTTGGACGTCCAGGAGGAGATTGCCGCCACGGTCTCGGCCACTGCCGCCAATCAGGAAATGACCCTGACCCTGGCTCTGAGTTATGGCGGACGCTCCGAGATTGTCCACGCCGCCCAGGCTGCCTGGAAAGATCTGCAAAGCGGTCGTTTAACCGTCGCCGAACTGACTCCCGAGCGCTTTTCCTCCTATCTTTATACCTCAAAGTTTCCCGACCCGGATCTGCTTATCCGCACCAGCGGCGAATTTCGCCTGAGCAATTTCCTGCTCTGGCAATTGGCCTACACCGAACTCTACTTTACTGATACCTTGTGGCCGGATTTTCGCCGGACCGAGTTTTTGCAGGCATTGTTGGCTTACCAACGGCGAGATCGCCGTTTTGGCCTCACCCAGGAGCAGATCGAGGCCCAGGCGGTTCCAGCTTCTCCCCACTGAAATATTTCAGAAGGGCTTGGGCGGCCGGGCGAGTCAGGCCGGGAACCGCGAGTAAGTCTTCCAGGCTGGCCTGTTGCAGAGCGGCCAGGTCTGCGAACCGGCTCAACAGATTCCTTTGCCGCCGGGGGCCGATTCCTGGAATCTGGGACAGGGTCGATCGCAAGGCCTCCCGGCGAGACTGGCGGCGATGATAGCTAACCGCAAAACGGTGCGCTTCATCACGTAAATGCATCAACAGCAGCAGACCAGAAGAGCCCGGAGGCAGGAACAGCGGGTTTTTGCGACCGGGGAGATAAAGCCGGTCCCGGATCGCTTTACCGCTCGGACTGACTCCGGCCTTGGCCAACCCGATTACCGGAATCTGGTCCGCCAATCCCAGATCTTCCAAGGCCTGGACAACTACCGCCAACTGCCCCCGGCCGCCGTCGATGACCAGCAGATCCGGAAGCTGCTGGCCCCCCCGGCCATAATATCGGTGCACCACCTCCGCCAGCATGGCGAAATCATTCTGACCCTTCACCTGTCGGATGCGGAAGCGGCGATAGCCTGACTTGTCCGGCTGTCCGTCCCGAAAGGTTACCAAAGCCCCCACCGGCTGGCTGCCCCGGAGAGTAGAAATATCCAGGGCTTGTAAAAGCTGAGGCAGTCGCGGCAACTGGAGGCGTTGCTGAAGTTCCGCCAATGGTTCTGCCTTCACCCCGGCCTCGAGGCGCGCTTTCAGGGCAGCCCGGGCATTGTCTGCCGCCAGGTTTAGAAGGCGGCTGCGAGGACCTTGGCGGGCAGCCAGGAGGCGAACCGGGGAGCGCTTCTGTTCTCTTAACAGTTTTCCCAAGACCTGCTGATCTTTTAGCGGAAAGGGGAGCAAAATTTCCTCTGGTATGGGCCGCCCGGGGGTATAATATTGTTTGAGAAACGACTCCAACAATTCCGCATCATCTGTGTCCGATTGGGGGAAATCATAAGGTAAGCTGCCGGTGACCATCCCGCCCCGCACGAACAACAGCAGCACCAGAACCTGATCGCCTTCCCGGGCCAGGCCCAGCACATCTTGATCTTTGAAGCTGGGAGTGGCAATGCTCTGGCGCTCCAGGAGGCGGTGGATAGCGGCCAGTCGATCCCGGTGCACCGCCGCCTGCTCAAAGTTTAGATGCGCGGCCGCGGCCTCCATCTGGGCCCGCAGCTGGTAAAACAATTTTTTGTTCTGACCCTGCAGAAACCACAGGGCTTCCTGGACTGCCTGGCGGTATTCTGCTTGGGAGACCAGTCCCACACAAGGGGCCAGACAGCGCCCTAACTGATAATTCAGGCAGGGGCGCGAGCGTTTGGGGATGCCTTTATCCTTACAGGTCCGCAGTCGAAAAGCCCGTTTCATGACTTGCAGAATTTCCCGGAGGGCCACCGCCGACACAAAAGGACCGAAATAGCAGGCCTCATCAGTAGCAAAACGCCGGACCAAAGCCAGGCGCGGGAAGGGTTCCTGGAGATCGAGGCGGATACATAGATAATTTTTGTCATCCCGCAGCACCACGTTGAACCGGGGACGGTGTTCTTTGATGAGATTGCGCTCCAGGATCAGGGCCTCAACCTCGGTAGTGGTGAGCAGAAAATCCACCTGGGCCATTTTCTGCAGCAACAACGCAGTCTTGGGATCAGGCTTGCGGCGCAACCGCAAATAAGAACCGAGGCGATGCCTGAGGTTGACCGCCTTGCCGACGTACAACACCCGTCCGGATTTATCTTTAAACAGGTAAACCCCGCAGCTGGTCGGGATCTGCGGCAAAACTTCAGCCAGCACCGGGGACTGGATCTCAGGTTTTGACATGGACAACGATATCCCCTCTTTGTTAGAATAACAAGGTAATCGTCCCTGTCAAGTCGATCCCCAAAGGAGCTGCCGATGACCTTACCCATTCGTACTTTGGGACAGACCAAAGCCGAGGTAACCCTCCTGGGTCTGGGCGGAGAAGGAATATTACGCACTCAGGGTCGGGACCGGGAAGCCCAGGCCGTGATCCAGGCGGCGCTGGAGGCGGGAATTAATTATTTCGAGTCGGCCCGGGCCTATTCCGGCAGCGAGGCTTATCTGGGCCGGGGTTTGCAAGGCCACCGCTCGCGCTTATTCCTGACCAGCAAATCACACGCCCGGACCCGCATCGAGGCCGAAGCCCATCTGGCCACCACCCTGAAAAACCTGGACACCGACTATTTGGACCTATGGCAGGTACATGATTTGCGCACTACCGCTGAGGTGGAGGCGATCGGCGCGCCGGGTGGCGCCATGGAGGCCTTTTACCGGGCCCGGGAGCGGGGCCAGGTGCGGTTTATTGGGGTAACCGGCCACCACGATCCAGCAGTGCTGCGCCAGGCCCTGGATCTTTATGAGTTCGACACCGTGCTGCTGCCGGTCAATCCGGCCGAGCCCCAACACCTCAGCTTCCTGCCGCTGGCTGCCGAGGCCGCCGCCCGCAACCTGGGTGTGGTGGGGATGAAGGTCCTCTGCCGGGGATTGTTGCCCCAGCTCCAGGTAGCGGAGCTGCGCCACTTAGTGGCCTATGCCCTGAGTCAGCCGGTCAGCCTGGTGGTCATCGGGGCCGATTCCGTCCCGCAGATATTGGAACTGGCCGCCGCGGTCCGCAACTTTCAGCCGCTTCCGGAGGCTAGACAACGCCAATTGGAAGAGGCCGCGGCACCCTTTGCTCAGGGCCTGATGTACTATAAGCCCTAAAGAAAATTAAAAAACGAGGCCCTATCTCATTATATAATTCCAGGGTCATCCATTGGTTATAGAAAATTATCCAAGTGCGCCAATAAATGCCGGTTAAACTCGGCCGGGTTTTCCAGATTGGTAAAATGGGCCGCCTGAGGAATGAGGTGGAGGGCAGCATTGGGGATCTGGGCCTGTAAATATTTGGCCAAACCGAGGGGAGTGGCCCGATCTTCAGCTCCCACCAGAATCAGGGTCCTGGCGTCGATTAAAGGCAACAGCCAGCGATAATCGCTGCTGAAGGTGGCAATCAGGGCTTGCCGGTAAGGAGCCCGCAGGGTAGCCGCAGTTACCTCGATCAGTTCCTGGCGCAGCGACGGAGGAGCTTCCCGGCGCAGGATTATAAGGCTAAATAGCTGAGCCCAGTCGCGCATCGACATGCTATCCAGAAGCCGCAGAAATTCCTCCAGCCGCCGAGCATCAGGGAAAAAAGCAGTGGTATCAGCCAAGATCAAAGATTTCACCCGGAGAGAGTAGCGTAGATAAATTTCTAGCGCAATCATCCCCCCCATCGACAAGCCACAGAAATGGGCCTGTTCCAGGCCGAGCTTGGTCATCAGGGCGATGATATCATCGGCAAAGGCCCGGATGGTGATGGATTCATCGCGCCGGTAGCCGGAATTCCCATGGCCGCGCAAATCCATCGCGATAGTCCGACAGTGGACAGAAAACTCCTCCATCTGAAAACGCCAGTGGGTAGCACTGCCGCCCAGGCCGTGGATGAAGATCAGCGGCTCTCCAGTCCCCTGATCGTAATAATTGACTTCAATACAGGGGGAATGAAATAAACAATCAATCGACAATTTTTGCGGGGTTAGCATAGGTCTCCCTCTAGGTATTATTTAGCGATTTATATCAAAAGGATAGCCTTAGCCCTAATTATATTCGGATTCTTTGGGCTGGATCTTTAATAGATATTATGTCTTGGGCAGCGACCGATAAGGGATTTTCATGGCATTATCAGAGAGTGTTCCAGTCAAATTCCGCCAGTAAGGGAAAATGATCGGAAATCTGGCGGCTGCCCTTGGGGCGCACCACCTGGGCGGCTCGCGGCGCCAGTTTCTTATTGATATAGATATAATCGATCCGCAAGAGCGGCAGGCGGGTGCTATAAGTGCCACCCCGCCCATGCCCCACCGTCCCCCAGACATCGACCAGTTGCTTTCTGAGAAAATGTGACACAAAGCTCTGGGGCAAGGAGTTGAAGTCCCCAGCCACCAAAATGGGCAGATCTCCGTCTCCCCCTGAGGCGGCAAGGCGGGCCAGCAGCTGCCGCGCCTGACCAGCCCGCTCCCGGGGGAGATGGCCCAGGTGAACATTGAAAACCCGCAGCGGCCCCCAGGGAGTGGCGATTTCTGCTTCCAAACAGCCGCGCCGGGCCCGGCGCAAAATGGTCAGATCGTGATGCCGAGTGTGGCGAATGGGCCAGGTTGAAAGCACCGCATTACCCAAGACCCCCCCGGTATGGGCGCGCACCGGGGCAAATGCCCACCAGTATTCCAGGTATCTACCAAGTAATAGGCCCTGGTTTTCCCAACCAAATCGGGTCGGCCCCTGTTTGACTTCCTGGAGGCAGATCACTTGGGGCGCGGCCTGGCTCAGCATTTCCGACAGGAGCTGCAATTTTTGCTGGCCCTTGCCGAAGCCGCCATGGATGTTATAAGTTAAAGCCTTAAATGACAATACTCATCTTCCTTTCAGAGTTTGCCCCAGGCAATGTCTCGGGAAAAAATTAAATGGTGCTAAAATAGGGATGTCCCCCATTCTGGAAGTCAGAGGGACGGCCAGCAGCAGACCCGAGGCAGGGGCAACATGCAACAACAGGCGGTCAATGGTTGCCAGCATATACCAGGGGAATTCTGCGGCTGAGGCCGGGACCAGGGCATAACCCAGGACCACCGCTGCTAAGTTTCCCAGGGTCACTAGAATTAGAAATAACCCGGGCGAGGCTAGGGTGTCCCGCCCCTGCCAGACTAAGGCTAAAAATACCACCGGCCACAATATTCCAAAATAGGGGGGCCAGACCAGAGCCTTAAGCAGGAAAACCAGTCCCTGCCCCAATTGGGCCGGGAAGAACCCGCACAAATGGCCGACTCCTATATCCATTTGCTCAATCAGGCAAAAATAGCGCCAGGGTAGAAAGAACAACAGGCTGATCAGACCCGCTCCGGCCACAGAAGCTAATTTTCTGCCGGGAGCCGGTGGCCGCAGCCAGAACAGAGTAATCACCGCAGCCAGGAAGTTGATCAATGCCAAGGGTTCACCCTCATATTTGCTCCATAACATCCCCCCACTAAAAATCCCCACCAGCAGCATACTTCCCTTGGGAGCCTCCTCTTTGAGCCAGAGTAAAAGCAGACCGGCGGTTATCAGAGTATAGTAGGTCAAAGCCAGGTCGGCATAGGCAATAAAAAGATGAGTGATCAGGGTTAAGCCATTCAGCATCAGGAAGGCCGAACCGAGCAGAGCCTCCCGCCGCTCGACCTCTAAGCGCCTCAAAAGACTATAAAATATCAATACCAGGCAACCACCCCAGAGGGGAAACAAGGCCTTGACCAGATGATCGATTACCCCGCCCAGCCAGAGGTAAAGATAGGCCATTCCCAAGGGCACCAGGTTGGGATAGTAATTATGTGCTTCAAAGCCAGCTAAATCGATGCGGCCACCCAGATAAAAAGCCTTGGCTTTTAAACCCCAGATGGTGACCGCGTCCCAGGCCCACATCGGGTAAAGGGTTGCCCGGAGCAGGGCAAAGCCAAAAGTGAGTATGAGCAGCGCCAGCAAAGCCCGTTCGATCGCTGTCCAGCCGGTGCCATAGCCCAGAGTGAGGAGCTTCCAGCCCATGGTCTTAAGCCAGCGCAGATCATGTTGCCAGAGAAGCCGCCGGGAGTTTAACAACAGCCCGGGGCCCAGGCCGACTATCCAGGGACCCAGAATCCAGCCCAGGCCAAAGGCAATCCCCCAGAAAGACAGGGTCAACATCCACATGGTCAGGGCTAAAAGGCCCAAGCCGAAGCCCAGGGAGAACCGCTCCAGGCTGGTGAAGCCGGAGTGAAGAGGGAGTAAAACAACCAGCAGGCTGTAGCCCACCCCCTCAATCGAAGCCAACCCCAGAGCCAGCCACAGCAAGCTCGACAGCCCGTCAATCATAATAGCCCCCGACCAGCAAATGGGGTTGAACCCGGTATAAAGTGCCGGCGCTGGAGTCCAGCAGGTGCTGGAATCCCGGATGTCTGGGGTTGTTCAGATAATATTGGGCTGCCGGCGGCGGGTCATTGCGCACAATCAGGTAAGTGGCGTCCTCGCGGATCAGACGGTTAAACAGCGGCATTGGTGTGATATGTGGCGGCAGCAGCACATGACGACGGGGATAAAGCAGATAGCGTGCGACATTCTCCTTCCCGGCTTCGTAATGGTCCAAGAAAACATAAGTAGCCGAAGGCGGGACAATCTCTTTGATTTGGGCCAGCCCTTGGGGAAAAGGCTCCTCCTGGCGAACCGCCTCGCCCACCTGTCCAGACAGCAGGCGCTGGACCAGCTCCCGGCCCTCTGGAGCGAACCGCCACCCCAGCCAGCCCATCTGCGCCAACCAGAGAACCAGGATACCAGTAACGGCCCAGGTGTAACAGCTGGTAGAGGTTGGGAGCATAGCTAATCCCACCAGCGAAACCGAATGATATGGAACAGCGCCGCGATACCATCCCGCCAGGTGATTTTTTTGCCATGGCTGTAATCCCGACCGTCATAAGAGATCGGCACCTCGTAAATCCGGCAGCGTTTTTTGGCTACTTTAGCGGTAAGCTCCGGTTCCACTCCGAATCGGTTGGACTTGATCTGGATGTCCTGGATAACTTTGGCCTTGAACGCCTTGTAGCCGGTCTCCATGTCGCTGAGATTAAGATTGGTAAATATGTTGGAAAGGGTGGTGACCACTCGGTTGCCCAGATAGTGCCAGAAAAATAGGACCCGGTGGGGGGCAGCCCCGATCAGCCGGCTGCCAAACACCACATCAGCTAACCCCTTTTCGATCGGCTCCAGCAACATCGGATAATCGATGGGGTTGTACTCCAGGTCAGCATCTTGGATGATCACCACATCCCCGGTCACCTGGGCAAAACCGGTGCGCAGCGCCGCCCCTTTGCCCTGATTCCGGTCGTGATAAAAAACTTTTAGATGGTTAGAGGTGTTGGCCAGTCGAGCTAAAATCTCTCGGGAACCATCGGTTGAGGCGTCATCCACCACAATGATCTCTTTTTCATAGGGGGTCGCCTGGATGCGCCGCATAATTTCTTCCAGAGTATCCTGTTCATTATAAACCGGGACCACAATACTTAATTTCATAGCTCTCGCTTTCCCCAGGTTTGAAAACAATGAATCAGGCAGGACCAACCTCGCCACTTTCTTGAATAACCTAAATGTGTAATAAAAACCCAAGACTGTCAAGTAATTCTAATTATCGGTTGACAATCTGGGTCCAGTTATGCTAATGACTGGAAAGTCATTTTCTTGACTAAACAGCCAACTTATTGCAAAATAATGAAGTTTCCCAAAGATGCTACCAAAAAACAGGTCTTGGAGGAATTCCGGACCGGGGGGATTGTGGCCGCAGCCAAACAGGTGATCGCTGCCAAAGGTTTTGCGGCCACCACCATGGATGAGATTGCCGAGGCCGCGCAGATTGCCAAAGGTACCATTTACCTTTATTTTAAGAGTAAAAATGAGCTGTTTCAGGCGGTGATTTCCGGGATCATGGAGAAACTGGTCACCCGGGTGCAGGAGATCCGGGCAAGCGCGTTACCGCCGCGGGAAAAAATTATCCAAGTCCTTAAAATTATGTTGGAAACCCTGGAAGCCGAGCAGGCCTTTTTCCGGGTTTACGTCAGTGAATTTCCCTGTCTGCTGCCCCGCTCCAGCCCCGGTTCAAGCACCGTCATTGACCTGGACCAGGACTTTGTGGCCGCGGTTGCCGCGGTCCTGGCGGAAGGAATGCAAGCCGGGGATTTCCTTCCCCATGATCCGCGTAAAGCCGCTTATGTCCTGCGGGGCATGGCGCGGGCCGTGGCCATCCATAAGATGGTTGAGCATTCTCCCGATTCCCTGCTGGAGGCGCTGCCGCTGCTCTCCAACCTTGTTTTGCAGGGTCTGGCCCCAACCCTGCGACGGCCTGAGCCTGGCAAGCGGAGGCGGCGATGAGCCAGGGTTATCAACGCGTGTTGGCGCTGATCGGTTTGGTGCTGATCGGTCTGGCTGCGCCGGTCGGGGCGGGAGAGGCGGAATTACCACCGTCGCGGTTAAATCTTGAGGAAGCGCTCCAACTGGCCTGGAAGAAGAACCCCAATCTCAAGGTCAGCCGGCTGGAACAACTGATCGCTGAGCAGGAAGTTGTGCGGGCCCGTTCCGGGTATTTGCCTAAGGTAGACGCCAGAACTACCCACACTATTTACGACAACCCCACTAAATTCCAGGGGGTGGATACAGGCTTCGGCGGCGATGTGACATTTTCCATGACTGACCGAAACTTTTGGTCTAATCAAATAACCGTTGATCAGACCCTCTATGATTTCGGGGCCACGGGCTCACGTTATCACCAGTCAGTACTGGGAAAGGAGGTTGCCCGGTTGAATACCGGCAATACGCGGGATGAAATCTTTTTCCAGGTAGCCCAACTCTATTTTCAAGTATTGCGGGCAGAAAAGCTGGTAATCGTGGCCCAACAAGAAGTGGTGCAGCTCCAGGAACACCTCCAGGACGCTGAGAATCTCTATGAATTCGGGTTAGTCACTTTTAATGATGTCCTCCAGGCCCAGGTAGCATTGGCCGACGCCCGGCAACAATTGATCCGCGCCAAAAATACCGTCATAAATACACGGGCGGCATTCAATAAACTGTTAGATCTGCCGGTGGATCATCCTACGCAACTTCAGGAAGAAAGCGGCATCACCCTGCCCACCTGGAATCAACAGGAAGCCACCGAATTAGCGCTGGGACAGCGCAGTGACCTCAAAGCTGCCGGTCGCCAGGTATTGCAAGGGGAAAAAGGGGTGACCGAAGCCCGGGCCGGTTATTTCCCCCGTCTCTTTGCCCAGGCTGGCCATATCTATGAGCAAAACGATATGACCCTCCATGACAGTCAATACTTCGCCATCTTGGGGTTGCAATGGAACCTGTTCTCGGGACTGGATACCCGCGCCCAGGTAACCCAGGCTCAGCAACGGGTGCAGCAACTGCTGGTCCAGAAGCAGGACTTGGCCCAACAGGTGCGCTTGGAGGTCCAGACGGCTTACCTGGGGCTTAAGGAGACCGCCGAGCGGATTGGGGTCACCAAAGATGCTGTTTCCCAGGGGGAGGAAAACCTGCGCCTCAATCAGGAACGGTATAGAGAACAGGTAGGTACAGCTACAGAGGTGATTGACGCTCAGACCTTGTTGACTGGCGCCCGGGTTAATTATTTCAATGCCATTTTTGACCACCAGATAGCCAAGGCCCAGATGCTGCGCGCCATGGGGCGCATCAATGGTCTGGCCGCTAAGGATGACACCAATCGCTAACGGGCAGCGCCATGGTAGAAAATGAGCTAACTGAAAAGAAGGGTGGTCGCAGGGCTAAAAAGCTCCTGATCCTGGCAGTGATTCTCCTTGTAATTGCTGGCGCCGGGGTGGCCTATTGGTGGTATAGCAGAATCTATGTTTGGACTGACAATGCCTATGTTGCGGGTCATCTGGCGACCATCTCTCCCAGAGTCTCCGGTCGGGTAGCGGAAGTTCTGGTCTCCGACAACTGGTTTGTGCGCCAGGGTCAACCGTTGGTCAGGCTCGACCCCACTGATTTTGAAGTGGCGGTCCAGGAGAGCAAGGCAGCCCTGCGGCGCATCCAGGATGAGGTGGCCCAAAAATATATTGCCGTGGCTGCTGCCGAGGCGCAGATGGCCCGGGCTCAGGCCAATTATAGCAAAGCGACTACCGATCGGCACCGTTATCGCAATCTGTATCAACGCCGCACCATACCCAAAGAGACCCTGGACCGCACGCTGACCAACTACAAAGTCACCCAGGCCGAACTGGCTGCTGCCCGTCAGGAATACCGCCGGGCCCTGGCTGCCATCGGCGGCTCCCTAAAAATTCCCCAGGAAGATCAACCCGCCATAAAAGAGGCCCGCGCCCAACTTAAACAGAATCAACTTAACCTCGAGTATACCACTGTCGTCGCGCCGTTTGACGGCTACGTAACCAAAAAGAATGTCGAGCCGGGCAACTGGGTCAATCCCGGCCGGGCCTTGATGATGTTAGTGCCGTTGAAATATGATGAGGTATGGATTGAGGCCAATTATAAAGAGACCCAGCTAACCAACGTTTATGTGGGTCAGCCAGTCGAAATTAAGGTAGATACCTATCCAGGAGTTACCTTTCATGGTCAGGTTGATTCCATTATGGCTGGCACCGGGGCGGTGTTCTCCTTGTTGCCTCCCGAAAACGCCACCGGGAACTGGGTCAAAGTGGTACAACGGATTCCGGTCAAAATCAAGCTGATACCACCACTACCCGAAGACCGACCTTTACGGATCGGCATGTCGGTCATCGCCACCATTGATACCCGGGATCGGACCGGCCCCCGGCTCCTTAATCCCGAGTTACAGCAATTAGAAAAATTACCGAAACTATCGGCCCGATAGGAAAGAACCTATGTACCGCAAAATCTTGGTGGCCACCGACGGCTCGGAACACGCCGGGCGAGCCGTGCAGCGGGCCGCTGATCTGGCCCGCTATACTCAAGCACAAGTAACCCTGGTTAATATCCTCCATCTTCCTCCTTCTTATTTGCTGGCCCTGGGCAGCAGCATCGGCATGGGATCGGAGCCCTGGGCCGCTCTGCGGCATTCCGGGGAGAAGATATTAGAGGCCGACCTGGCCATTTTGGCGGACCAAGGAATTCCAGCCCAGTCGGAATTAAAGATGGGGGATCCGGCCGAGGAAGTGCTCCGCTTGGCCCGGGAGGGACAATTTGACCTGATCATCCTGGGCCGCCGCGGCCGCGGCTTAACCGAATCTTATTTTTTGGGAAGTGTTTCGGATCGCATCAGCCATCGGGCTTCCTGTGATATCCTGATTGTGCACTAATCGGGAGCCCGGAAAACCAAGATGACAGCAGAACCGCTCCTGCCATATGATAACAATCTGACCACCAGCCGCCAGGTCAACAAGTGGTTCATCACTATTGCAGTGATGGCCGGCACCTTTATGGAAATCATCGACACCACGGTAGTAAACGTCGCCCTGCCCCATTTGGCGGGCAGCCTGTCCGCCAGTACCGATGAAGCCACCTGGGTGTTGACCTCCTATCTGGTCTCCAACGCCATCGTGCTGCCCATTACCGGCTGGTTGGCGGCCCTGTTTGGCCGCAAGCGTTTTTTACTGCTTTGCTTGGCACTATTTACCGGAACCTCCGTCATGTGCGGTGCCGCCCCCAACCTGGGATTCCTCATTTTATTCCGCATCTTTCAGGGCATCGGGGGCGGGGCCTTGCAACCCATTTCGCAGGCCATCTTGCTGGAAACCTTCCCTCCCCGGGAACGGGGCATGGCCATGGCTCTGTGGGGCATTGGGGTGGTGTTCGCCCCTATTGTCGGCCCTCTGTTGGGCGGCTGGATCACCGACAACTATAGCTGGCGCTGGGTGTTTTACATCAATCTGCCGATCGGCATCCTCTCTCTGATCATGACCTTTTTCTTTATCTATGACCCACCCTATATTAAGAGTCAGAGGGCCGGACGGATCGATTATTTCGGCCTGGGGCTGTTATGTGTGGGCTTGGGGGCGCTCCAGATTGTGCTGGATAAGGGGGAACGGGAAGACTGGTTTTCTTCAGCTTTTATCGTCCGGTTGTCGATTACTGCCATAGTTGCCCTGGCAGTGCTGATCTACTGGGAGCTCAAGACCCGGGACCCAGTAGTCGATCTGCGTCTGTTCAAAGAGAGAACTTATGCCCTGGGTGTCACCATAATGTTTTTCTTCGGCTTTGCCCTTTATGCCAGCATTGTGCTCTTACCGTTATATCTCCAGACCCTGATGGGTTATGATGCTACTTTAGCAGGCATGGCTTTGGCTCCCGGCGGCCTGGGGTCTTTGATGGTCATGCCTATCGTCGGACGTCTAACCTCTGTGGTGGATAACCGCATTCTGATCGGGTTAGGGCTGGTCATCAATGGGGTGGCAATGTACATGATGTCGGTCTTTAATCTGCAAATTGATTTCTGGCATGCCATGTTGCCGCGTTTTATCCAGGGGATTGGCTTAGGGATGACCTTTGTCACTCTGACCACGGTTACCATGGCTAAAATTGATCAGACGCGCATGGGCAATGCCACCGGCATTTTTAATCTGCTGCGTAATCTGGGCGGCAGCTTTGGCATCGCCACCGTGGTTACCCTGCTCTCCCGGCGCAGCCAATTCCATCAGTCCCGATTGGTGGAACACATTCATCCCACCTCGAGCAATGTCCACCAATGGGCGGACAGGGTACAAGAATTTTTTGGCGGTTCCGAATGGACTGAGACCGGAATAATAGACACCCAATGGCTGGCCGCTCTCTATCAGGAAGTATTGCGCCAGGCCCAAATGCTGGCTTTCTGCGACGACTACTGGCTGTTGACCATTATTTTTGCCCTGCTCATTCCTTTGGTCCTGCTGATGCGTCGTCAAGATTACCGCGGGGAATCTTAAAAGCTAGACCGTCAGAAATAAAGCAAAAGCCGTCATCCTGGACCGCCGCTAAGACTAAGGCATGGCAACTTAAACCGAACCTGGCCTGCAGCTCGGAATGAAAGCAATTAAATTGGGATCAGATAATGTAAGGCAAGTCGGCTAAGTTGGAAAAAATAAAATCATTTTTAGAATGTTGTCGATCGCCACTAACCCTTTCGATCAGAAAAAAAGGTTGTATATTCGAGCAGAAAGCGGTAAAAATTAATTTAGCACGTAATTTTATTATATTGGCTGTCAACACAGTTATAAAGAGCTTACCCGATCTGCGTACCGGGGCCTTAAGGGTGCGGTAATTATTTAATTATGGGAGGGAGTCTAAGAAGGGATCAGCCGGAAAGCTCAGCCTGAGGGCGTTGCTCAACATGGTATTATCCGGGCGGTCCTATAAGTCCTTGGGGTTTTAATCGGAAATAACCAGGATTCAGAAAGTTGGAGGCGGAGAGCTACAAATCAAAGTTATCTTAAGAGACTGCTCATGGTAGAAGAAGCTGTTATCCTGTTATCAGAGAAAAAATCCGAACCCTTGCCCTCCTACCTGTTTGCCCCGGTTGCTGGTTTGCCACTGCTGCAGCGGGAAATATTCGGCCTGTGGCGGGCCGGAATCGCCTCGATAATCATCATGGTGTCGCCGCCGGTTCAACCCGACCTGGAGGAAAAATTATCGCAATTAATAGAAGTTAATGGAAATATTAAGATTATTTCCGATTGGGAAACCTTATGGGAACAGACCCTGAATAGCGCCAATGATAATCCGCGCTTGGTGCTGCTGGCCAATATCCTCCCTGACCCCCGATTTCTGACCAAATTGGTTAATCACCCGGTGCCGGTGGGAACTTTGGGTCTGGGGTTGGTAGAATCGGCTTCCCTGGCCGGAGGGAAAGGACCAGAACCAGATGGACGGTTCTCGTATCCGGTGGTCTTGGAGGATGGTCTGGTAACCTCACTGGGGTCCTCCAACTCAGACGACGGATTGCAAGCCGCGGGTTTGGTGCTGTTTTCCCCTACTGCCTGGCAGGGTTGGCACCAATGGCAACAGGGGCAGGGCACCGCCCAGGATTCCTTGCCATCGGATCGCGCCACCACGCTTTTCCGTTATGTAGCTCACCAGGCTAGAGAGAATCGAGTGTTGGGGGTGGTCAGTGACCCAAATTATATTTCTGCCATCCATTATGATCAGGATGGCAAGGAAGCCACGGCTCGCTTAATCGCTGCGGCCGACGGTTCCCCCTTAGGTAATGGCCGCCTGGAAACCTCCTTAAATCGGGCTCTGGCCCGGAAACTTTTACCCCGGGTGCTGACCTCCTCGGTGACTCCGAATCAGATCACCGTAGCCAACCTGTGGCTCGGGTTGGCGGCGGCCTTGGGATTTGCAGTTGGTAGTTATGAAGCCTCTCTGGCTGCCAGCCTGCTGCTGCCCTTGGTGATGGTGCTCGATTGCCTGGACGGCACCTTGGCTCGATTAAAATTCCAGGAATCCAAACTGGGGGCCAAACTCGATCTGTACGGCGATACCGTTCTCAATCTGGCGATTTTCTGGGGAATTGCCGTGGGCCAGTATCGGGCCTCTGACCGCCCGCTTTTTCTGGAATTAGGGTTATTGCTGACCCTGGGTTATCTGGTCTGTTGGTGGTTGATAGAACCATCCGGGATGTGGCACTGGAATCCGGTCCATTCTCCGCCGGGAGCCCGTTTGTGCCCTTCAAAGCTAAAAAAGGCCAGCAAAATCCTGGAGGAGGCCGTCAGCCGGGACTTTTTCTATATTATCCTGTTGGCCGCCCTTTTTAATCTCCTGGATTATCTGTTTATTGGCATTGCGGTGGGGACCAATATCTTCGCCCTCTTTCTCTTTACGCAGCGACAGCGTGGCCAAGCTTAAAATCCTTTTGGTGGCCATCGCCGCCCTTTTGCTATTCTGGATGCTCCACGCTGTGGGTTGGCAGGCCATCGGTCACCACCTGCGGCTCGTGGGGTGGTATTGGCCGCTGATTCTCTTGCCTTACTGCATGGTCAATCTTATGGATGCCATTTCCTGGCATTTAACGATTGAATCACCGCCCGCCGCCGTCACTATCCGGCATCTGTTCTTTAACCGACTGGCCGGGGAGGCCATCAATATTCTCACCCCTGCGGCCAGTCTGGGGGGTGAGCCTTTAAAGGCCTTGATGCTGCAAAAAAGGGGGGTCACCCTGACCAATGCTACTGCCTCGGTGATCATCAGCAAGGGCATCCTGGTGTTGAGCCTGGTAGCTTATATTATGCTGGGGCTGGCCCTGGCCCCTTTTCTTTTCGCCTTGCCGTTTCATTGGCTGTTGCTGCTAATCCTGGCGGCTCTGGGTTTAGGGCTGGCGGGATTGCTCTTTGTGTTGGGGCAGAAGCAGGGGCTCTGCCAGATGGGCATGAAAATATTGCGGAAAATTAGATTATTGCCTCGACGCCTGCAGGAGCAAGAAGAGGCACTCTATCGCCTCGATGCCCAGATGGGCTTCTTTTATCAGTACCATCGGCGCAAATTTTATCTGGCCCTGGGATTTTTTTTCCTCGGCTGGCTCTTCCACGGCCTGGAAGTATACCTCATCTTCTATTTAATCGGCCATCCCTTAAGTTTAGTCACCGCCCTGTGTCTGGACGCCCTGGCCATTCTGATCACCTCGTTGGCCTTTTTCATCCCTGCTAATCTGGGGGTTCAGGACGGGGGCAATATCTTGTTGGCCATGGGGCTTCACCTGGGGGCCATTCTGGGGGCCACTTTTAGCGTCATCCGCCGCCTGCGGGAAGGCTTCTGGCTGGCGGTGGGCCTGGTGGTTTTGGCCTATGAAAGGTAGGGCCCCGCGATCTTAATCAATGCAATGATTATAGGCTGATTATTAAATACTTAGGGAAGAATTTAAGAAGATGGTAAGGATTTAAAAAGAGCCGCCATAAAGATTTTCGGCCCCCCGGGGTCCCAGGGGGCCGTGAAGGAATCGGTTCTTATTAGTCAATTTTCTTACCGCAGCGCGCGCAGACCAGACCTTTTTCTTTGGCTTCCTCGGCGGAGATCGCGTCAATAAAGCCCCGCATCATGGTGACCTCTTCGTCCATCTTCATGCAGCCCCGGCAAACCGGATCCTTATCAATCCAAGCCCCTACTGGATTTTCTACTGCCATTTGGAAATCCTCCTTTGTTTTAATTCGAATTATAAAAAGGGAAGGGTATCCTCCACTCCAGATTTGTTAATTTTAGCACAAAGCCGGCCCCTTGAAAAGAGGAAAAAGACATCGCAGCCTCCTAGCCGGGAAAATTGGCCGCGGCAATGGTTAAGTTGGCCAAAAATTTAGGCCGCGTAATTCGGGGCATAGGCCGGAAATTTTAGATCTGAGCCACCCCGTGACGGTTATTTCGAGCTAGCCAGCGCGGCTGAAGTCCCAGCCTTAAGCTTCATGCTTTCTTCGATCATCAGGATAAATTTCAGGTATTGGCAACCGAATTTTAACAGGGCGACGTCGTCGTTTTGAACCGCGCTCAGGGTCTCCGGTTCCACCTCAAAAACCTCCAGAAAGCGGCTATTAAAAATATAGCGCCGGAAATTATCCAGATCGTAACTGGCCAGATAAAACAGGGTCTGCTGCTTGCGGTCGATTGCCTTTACGCTCTGGGAGTCGCGGCGCAGCATCATGGCCTTCCATTCTGAATTGATCTCATCGTATTGCGCCACCTGTTGATCCTGGCGCCAGGATTCAATAGTCCATAACTGATCTTCCTGAAAACCCAAACAATGTTTCTCCGTGATCAAAAAATAAAACTCCTCGATGCCCTCTTCCTTCTGCAAGGTTCCCTGACCAACGGGATAATAGCGGCAGGCGGCCGGGCGGTCGGCGTAGATGGTGCAACCCTGGGGAGCAACAAACGGGCAGAGGTGGTCCTGATCGTCTTCCATTTTGAGGAAGACGATGGGCAGGCCGGATCTCTCTTCGATTTCCTCCCGGGTGTAGCGGCTTAAAAATTCCCCGGAACTGAGGCCGAGCCTCTGCTTCAGACGGATAATGTCATAGGGAGTAAGGATGATATTAATTCTTCCACAACATTGCGTATAACAGGAGATGCCGGGGTGGCATTTGAATCGGAACTTGCTGGTTAAACTCAATTTGACGGGCTTGACATCCCGCATGCTGTACATAGTGTACATGAAAAAAATCTCCTCGGTAGATTGGACGCTAGGCGTCTGGGATTGTAATTAAAGAATAATATAACATTTATCCCTGGCAACTCCCAAAACAAAAAGGCCGGCTTCGCCCGGAAACCGGCCTTTAACCAATTCTTGTTTCTATGTTTTCCTGGTTATTCCCGCTCTGCCAGTTTGCAGTAAATCATCGCGGTGGCCCGGTAGACCATATGCGCCATCTTGGTGTAGGGGGCATAGAAAAACAGGAAAAATATTGACACCAGATGCAGGTAATAAGTGGGATAAGCCAGGGTGGCCAGTCCCATCCAACGCAGCACCAGGCACAGGGCTCCGGTCACCGCCACCACGGCAATCACCCAGATCAACAGCCAATCAAAGTAGCTACCGGTCCCGGCCTCCTCCGGAGCCTGCTGGCGGTCCCGGATCACCAGCCAGATGCCCCACAACAGGATGATGGCACTGGGAATAGCCAACCATTTCAACGGATCCGTGATCGGATAAGGCGATTCCTTATGAAAAATCCACTCATAGGTGGCGGCCCAGCCAGTGACAATAAACAATCCCACAAAACCCAAAAACACCAGCAGATGCGAGGTAGAACGGTTATAATAAGTGATGCATTTCCGGAACCGGTTGTGGGCGAAGATATCTTTGACCACATCGGCCACGGCCAGCCAGACATTTTCCTTGAGCTTGATTTTCCAAGGATTAACGTTGAGGTCTTTCCAATACGCCGTCACTCCTTTGGCAAACACCGCCACCGCATAGGCCGCGGCACCCAGGAAGATAATGTCCACATAGGGCCAGGGTTTGAGCATCTTGGAATAGACTATCGGCCCCTCGGGAAAGAAATTACCGAAAAAGTGGATTGCCATCCCGATCAACAGTAAGGGGAAGGCGATCAACAGAGGCAGATATTTTGGTTCATTAACCATCTGGGCCAGATTAGTGGGGGTGGAGTAGTGCTCGATGGCCACCTGTCGAATCGCTCCCAATACCTCACCAGGCTTAGCGCCCCGGGGACAATAAGCGGTGCAATCGCCACAATAATGGCAAAGCCAAATATCCGGGTCTTTGACCAGTTGATCCTTCAGACCCCAGCTGGCCCAGTTCATCTCCTTGCGGGGAAAGGGCTTGGAGTCGGGGGAGAGATTGCATACCACCGAGCAAGTCGCACACTGGAAACATTTTTTCAGAGATTCGCCCCCGGCGCTCTGGACACGTTTAATAAATTCAACATCTGGTTTAACAACAATTTCCTCTGCCATGGAACAAACCTCCTAAAACTCCTTGAATGGATTCTCCCCAATCTCTTCGATGCGCGCCATGAATCTCTCAATGATTCCGGGGATTCGGTCAAAATCATCGATCGCTACTTCGATAAACTGGGCCCGTTCGGCCTCGAGCATCAATCGATCAAGAGTCTCCTGCAGTTTGCCCATCCGTTCGTTGGCCAGTTCGCTGCCTTTGGCAAAATGGCACTGATAATCCTCGCCAAATTTGCAGCCCAGCAGCATGACCCCATCGAACCCGCGCGACAGCGCGTCAGCGATCCATACCAGGTTGAAAGACCCCAGGCAGCGGATGGGAATGAACCGAATACGCGGGTCAAATTTTAACCGGTGGATGCCGACCGCGTCCAGAGCCGGATAGGCGTCGTTTTCACAGACCAGACCGATCAGCCGGAAGCCCTCTTCGGGGACATCCATGGCCTTGATCATCGAGCCGACGATATCGACGCTCTGATCCTTAAAGGAGATGATTCGTTCCGGACAGGCTCCCATACAGGTCCCGCAGCGGCGGCAACGATTGATCTTGAAGTAGGGAGTACCTTTCTCGTCTTCGTCAATGGCCCCGAACGGACATTCCTCGGTGCAGCGCTTGCACTGGGTGCAGCGTTGCATAAAGGGATCCGGGAAGGTCATGTCCCAGGCCCGGGGGTGCACGGAAATGCCCTTGGCCGTATGTTCCAAACACTGCACTGCCTTTAGGGCGGCACCGGCCGCGTCCTCCATGCAGGTGGCCATGTCCATCGGTTGGCGCACACACCCGGCGGCGTAAATACCGGTACGCCGGGTTTCATACTGGAAGCAGATAAAGTTGGAATCGGCGAACCCATCGTACAGATCCAGGTCAGGCAACCCCAGACCCTGACGGTAGGTAAGGTTGGTAACCGGGTCATCCAGGGTGGTGGGGACAATGCCGGTTGCCAGCACTACCAGATCGGCTTCAAACTTGACTTTTTCGCCCAGCAGGGTGTTTTCGGCGTGGACGTACAGGTTGCCGCCCTCTCCCAGGCTGACGCCGGTGACATCGCCTTTGGTCAACATCACCCCGGGGTCGTCCTGCATGCTCTTGTAGAACAGCTCATACTGACCCGGAGTCCGGATATCACGATAGATGATATAAGCCAGACCGTCGTTCAACTCCCGGACGTAATGGGCCTGTTTTAAGGAGCTCATGCAGCAGAAGGCGGAACAATAGGGTAGATGGTCTGGATCCCGCGAACCGGCACACTGGATAAAGGCCACCCGCTTGGCCTCCCGGCCATCCGAGGGGCGCAGGATTTTGCCCTTGTGGGCCAATTCTTCCATCTGGATACTGGTGATCACGTCCGGTGACAGCCCATATCCCAGGTGATCCAGCTTGTTGGGATCATATGGTTTCCAACCGGCAGCCAGAACAATGGCCCCGATCTTCATGGTTTCGAGATTGCCGTTCGATTTGATCACCACATCATACAGCCCCGGCTGGCCCTCGGTCGATTCCACTTCCGAGGAGGTCATCACCTTAATTTTGGGATGGGCCTGCACTTCCTTGATCTTGGAGAAGACCACCGGCTCTTCCGGAACCCGGTAAGGATAATTCCGGGGAGACTGGCGGTAGAGTTTGGCCCCGTAACCGCCAAGTTCCGCCTCCTTCTCCACCAGCACTACAGAATAGCCCAGATCGGCTACTTCCAGGGCCGCGCTCAGGCCGGTTATCCCCCCGCCGATCACCATGACAGTGCGGTCAATGGGGTCACTAGCATAAGGCTCAGGAATCTCAGCCCTTTTAGCCCTGGCACAGGCCATGCGGACGTAATCCTCGGCCAGGGCCTGGGTCTCTTCATGATTAGGCTCATGGGACCAGACCACCAGTTCCCGTAGGTTTACCCGCTCGATTAAACAGCCCGGAAAATCAAATTCTTCATATTTGACCCGCGGTGAACAGGCCGCAATCACCAGCGTATTTACTTCCTCATTGGTGATTTCGTCCTGTAAAAATTTTATTCCTTCCGGGCTGCATAGGACATCACATTCTTTGCAGATCGGCACCTTGCCATCTTTTTTGGCCACCTTCAGCAGGCCTTCGATGTCCAGGGATTGTCCGATCTCACATCCTTTGCAGACATAAAAACCAACTTTTTTCTCCATATCCTACCTACCTCCCAGGCTCTGAAGACACTTGATGGCGGCTCCGGTCCCCTCCTGGACTGATTTTGCCACATCAAGAGGACTTTTCAGGGACCCGACGGCATAAACCCCCGGAGGGAGTGATGCCGGTAAAATGAAACCGTCTTCGGTATAGGAGATATTCAACGGCAGCTTCATAGCCTTGGTGGCTGGCACCATACCTACTGCCAACACGACCAGATCAAAGGTCTGGTGGATCTTATCGCCGGTCGTGGTATCCTCAGCTTCAACGATCACATTATCGGTCCCAGGTTCCTGGGTTATCTTGGCCACTTTCCCCCGGATCAGCTCGACGTTTTCGTCATCCCGGACTTTCCAAAAGAATTTTTCATAGCGTCCGGGGCTGCGGATATCAATATAAAAGATGCTGGCCTTGGCCTCCGGGTCCTGTTCCCTCAGATAAGTCACCTGTTTCAGCGAGGCCATGCAGCAGATATAGGAACAATAGGGCAAGTGGTTTTCATCCCGAGAACCAGCGCATTGCACAAAAGCCACGTTTTTCGGCTCCTGGCCATCGGAGGGGCGCAGGATCCGGCCCTCGGTGGGACCATTGGGTGAGGCCAGCCGTTCCATCTGCATATTGGTGATGACATTCTTAACAGTGCCAAAGCCCAGATTGTCGATCTTGGTGGCATCATATAGATCCCAGCCCCCGGCCAGCGCAATAGCCCCGACCTTGAGGTTGACCGTCTGCGGTTGCATTGCCAGGTCAATGGCATTATAAGCGCACGCCTCTACACATTTTGCACAGGCGGAGCCTAAACATACCGAGTCATCAATGACGTATTTGAGGGGAAAGGCCATATCAAAGGGAAGATAGGCCGCTTTGTTTTTATCCAGCCCATAATTGAAATCATTGACCCGCTCTACCGGGCAGACCTCTGCACATTTATTACAGGCCACGCAATTGTCGTTGACATATCGAGGTTTGATTTTAATGGTAACGTCAAAATCGCCTTCCTGACCCGAGATTTGAGTCACTTCGGCCAAGGTGTAAAAAGTGATATCAGGGTTGGTTTTGATCCGGCGAAAATTGATCTCCAGCCCGCAAGTCGGAGGGCAGAGCTTAGGAAAGTATTTATTTAACTGGGTAACTCTTCCTCCCAGATACGGGCTCCTTTCCACGATCACGACTTGGGCGCCCGATTCCGCGGCTTCGAGCGCCGTGGTCAGGCCGCTCATCCCTCCCCCGATGACCAGTACTTTGCGGTCGTTCGGTGTCACGCCATTCCTCCTTAGATGCCTATCATTAGAAAGACCCTGTTTTACATTTTCCCTTAACTTGGAGCGGCAGGGGAAAAGGCCCAAATCCCTCGGTTCCTGCCTCCCAACTTCCCGACCAACTGCGCTGTCCGGGAAGGGCATAATAAATTAGCCGTGGCCCTAATCGCCACGGCCTCCAATGCAAAACGGCCCTAAACGTTTAGCGTTTGCAAGGCCTAGTCTGGGCCACCTAATTATTTGTGGCACTCGGCAAAGCTCCAGGCGCTTTAAAAGCGCCTGGAGTGGGGATTTAATCAGAAAATGTTAAGAAACTAACTGCTTATAAGGAACCTTCTTCATTTCCCACTCGTTGGTGGCGGGATTGTACTTGGAATTGACAAAGCATTTCCAGTTGTCATCGTCAATGCTGAGAAAATCAGCCCGGTAATAGTAGCCCGGATAGCGGCTTTCCTGCCGGAACAGGATGTGCCGCAGGTGGGCCTCACCGGCCAGGATGCGGTGGTAATTTTCCCAGGCCCGCATCAATTCATGCAGATCTACCGCCCCCATCCGCTGCGCGTCTTCCTTCAGCATGGTCAGGTAGCGCAGACCTTCCTTGAGCATATTCTCATTGGTGGTATAGAACGGGGTAATACCGGCGCAATACTCGTCCATAATCTTCTGCAGCCGGGCCTGAAGCTGCCGCGGTTTCAGATAATTGGGGTTGATGTTCGGATCAGTGGTGTAGTTCTTATACTTCTCATAGATCTCGAAGGGCAGATAGATTTCGCCCAGGACTTCTTCCAGGTCGCGGGCGAATTCCAGCTTGTCATCCTTATGGTCCATGATGAAGGCGATGGCGGCTTTGCCGGCGAGCCGACCTTCGGCATGGGAGCCGGAGGAGAACTTATGCCCGGAAGCGCCAACCCCGTCACCGGCAGTAAACAGCCCGTTTACGGTGGTCATGCGGTTGTAGCCCCAATTCCACTCGGGGGGCGCCAGATCAGCCGGACCACTCACCCACAGACCGGCGCAGCCGGCATGCGAACCCAGCAGATAGGGTTCCGAAGGCATGATCTCGGAAGGCACCTTGTCGGGTTCGGTGTTGGTGGCGGCCCACAGCGACGCCTGGGAGATGGACATATCCAGGAAGTCTTCCCAAGCTTCGGCTTCCAGATGCTTGAGCTCTTTTTTGCTCAGCACCTTGGACAACTCGGCTAGGGCCTCATCGGTATGCATGTAGATCGGACCCTTACCTTCCCGCATCTCGATCATCATGGCATGGTTGCGCAGGCAGGTGCCGGGTGCGTCAGCATATCCCGGATATTCTTGGCGCAGCCGTTCCTGATTTTTGGCCATGTAATCTTCGTTAAAGGCGTTGGTGGCCTTGGCCTTGAAGAACAGGAACCAGGCACCGACCGGGCCGTAGCCGTCCTTAAACCGGGCCGGGACGAAGCGGTTTTCCATCATGGTCATTTCGGCGCCGATCTCCGCGGCCATGGCATAGGTGGAGCCGGCGTTCCAGACCGGATACCAGGCCCGCCCCTGACCTTCTTGGACCGACCGGGGCCGGAAGACATTGACCACGCCGCCGCAGGCGATCAGCACTGCTTTGGCCTTAAAGACGTAAATCTTATGCTCCCGGACGCTGAAGCCGACCGCGCCGCAGACCCGGTTGTTATCGTTTTTGTCAACCATCAATTTAACGATGAACACCCGCTCATAGATGTTATCCATCCCCAGGGCATTTTTGGCCGCCTCGGCGACGATCACCTTGTAGGACTCACCGTTGATCATCATCTGCCAACGGCCGGAACGGCAACATTGACCACCGTCCTTCAAAGCCGGCAAGCCTTCGTCGATAGCCGTCTGACCGTCAACGGTGTGGCCTTCGGCATCTTTCTTCCAGACCGGCAGGCCCCATTCCTCAAACAGGTGAACGGAATCATCCACATGACGACCGACGTCGGCGACTAGGTCCTCACGGATGATGCCCATCAGGTCCTGGCGGACGTAGCGGACATAGTCGTCCACGGTATTTTCGGGACCGACATAGGTGTTGATGGCCGACAGCCCCATGGCCACCGCACCACTACGGTCCATGGCTGCCTTGTCCACCAAGGTTAGCTTGAGTCCGGCCGCATCAGCCCAGCGTTTGGCCTCTACCGCGGCCCCGCAGGCCGCCATGCCGCCGCCGACGATTAGAAAGTCGGTCTCTACGGTCTCTACCGGGGGTTTTTCACAAAATGACCATCTACAAACTTCTTTTTCCATGGATTGACCTCCTTAAATTTTCGAGGGTGGCGTACCCTACTCGGTCCGGGCCGGATTATTAAAGAACCCTGGCTCTTTAATCTTGCTGAGATCCGCTTCCGGTTTACCCTTATAAACATCAATGGAACCTTCAGCGGTGGTCCGAATGGGGAACTTAAAGCGTTTCATGGTCTTGCCATCCCGAAACTTGATGGTCCACATGATAGAATCGGTGCCGCGCAGCGGAATGGTGGTGGACCCCAAGGGCGAAAAATCGGCATAATGCCGGACTTCAATGGCCTGTTGGGGGCAGATCTTGACGCAGTTAAAACATTCCCAGCACTGATCGGGCTCCTGGTTCCAGGCCTTCATGCTCTGGTGATCCAGAATCATCAAGTCGTTGGGACAGATGTACTGGCAAGCCGTCCGATCCAGCGCTTTACAACCATCGCATTTTTCTACGATTACAAAGCTTGGCATTTTTCATACCTCCTAGAAAGATTTATCAGCTTCCAAATTGGTTAAAATTAATATGGTTTAAGGAAGATTTTCCCGTCCCTCTTCCACCTCCTCTCTCCACACTTAGTCGAGATTGGCGCTTTGCCTACGGAGTCCTCTGCCTGCACCGGTCAGCTGGAAATAGATCTAAGCAATCTCCTGACTCGAGAGGACATCAACCTTTTTCAACGCTCTTAATAAACTCGTCCATGACCTCCAGGGATTTTTTCTGGACCACCATGTCATAGATTTTATCCTTAACCGTCTTGGGAAGAAGCTCGATGCTCTTGGTGGTGGCGGCATCAAACTTGGCCATGGGGTAGAGGTCCAAGATCTTATCCCGCTGGCTGGCGCTGCAGGGCACGATGAGCACCTTCATGCCCGCCAGTTCTTCCTTCAGTAATTCCGCCAGACCGGCATTCTTAAGGGCACTGAACCTTTCTTCATTGATCCATATATTGATGGGGAAAGTCTCAGCCATTTCATTTCCTCCTTATCGCAGATTCGCTGACCGCAAGCTTGGCAATTACAGCGGTTCGATGCTGAAGGCCGGCTTGGCCTTTTCCAGATATTGGGTAGTGACAAAGGGAGAACCAAAGCCATATTTCTTTGAGCATTCCATGACCACGTCGAAGACCTCGGGCCGGAAAATCAGGCGGGTGGGTTTCACTTCATCCATAATAATCGACCTAATTTTGGTGCCGCTGAATTTCTGCAGCTCATCGTGATGGCCGCAGAGGCCCACACAGGTAACCTCGCCGCAATGGGGGCAGAAGGCCCATTCCAACACATAGATGGGGGTGATGTTCAATTTTTCTTTGGGGATGCTCATAAGCAGATGGTGGGCCTGGTAGGAATGATAGTAGGTGCCCACCCCGGCGTGGTCCCGGCCGAACATGTGATGGGTCAGGCCCAGGTTGGTACGGATGATGGCGTGATGCACCGCCTCCCGGGGTCCGGCATAACGCATATCCCAGAAGGTCATGGTCACCATATGGATATCGTTCCGGAAATAGCCGGATTTGCGCAGCTCATCCTGGCACAGCACAATAGCCTCGTCGATGTAGTCACCGGTGCGCTTCTCTCCCACAATGCAGTTGACCAGGACGCCGGAAATAGCCCGGCCTTGGAGGGTTTCCTGCTGTTCTACCGGCAGGTCCCCGTGGGCGGCGATGTAGGCGTGTTTCATCAGCCATTCGTGGCCGGAGTGGGGCACGTTGCGGGTCTGGTGAGCCACGATGCGCTGCCAGCCTTTTTTGGTAAATAATTCCCGGTGCTGTCTGGGGGTCAGGAAGTAGGAAGTGAAGGGTTCCCTGATTTTAGGTTCGTTCACCAGGGTAATCCTGCCGCCCAGAAATTTTTCTTTGTAGGCATAGGTGCGCTTGACCCCCGGGTGCTTTTCCTCTTTGGTGCCATAGACATCCTGAGCCAGATTTTCTTTATCGTAGGTATAGATCTCCTCGATGTCGAAGATAGCCAGCGGATTGTCATCGTAGGTCAACAATATCTTGGTGCCTTGTTTGATCCCGTAATCAGCGATCTCCTGGTCGGAGATGTCGTAAACCAGGGGAATGCTCCACACCGTGCCGTCCGCCAGCTCCATCTTCTTGCAGGTGGATTCCACATCCGCCTTCATCATAAAGCCTTCGAGGGGTGAAAAAAACCCATAGGCAATGCCGATGACCTCCGTGGCCATCTGCCGGGAGACCGGCATCGTTTTTAAATCCTTAATCATTTTAAGGGCTTCGTTTTTGTCGGTGATGACCTGTTCGACTAATGGCTTGCCCCCATGACCGATCATTTCCATATTCCGTCCCCTTTCTTCAGAATTATTCACAATTCTCAATAATGCGCCTGCTATATTTCATGAAAAAATTCTGGCTTCCCAACAACCACACCGAAATTTTTTCTATTGCTCCTCCCCACCCTTTTTGGTTCATCCCTAAGGGCGGCCTCCACTCACGACCGGCGATTCTCAGGCCAAGATGCTCGTGAATGTTAGCACGATCTTTTTATACCTGATACAATCATAGCCTGTCAAGAAATTTTTCAGGCTAGGCTTTATTTAAAATAGTTAGAATTGGCAACAATTTTTATCACCCTGCAACCCTCGACCGTCCTACCCTGAATACCACAAGGTAATCTGCTTAGTGGGCAATGGTTTGGCAGCCTCCGGGCCCAGCGGCAGGCCGCGATTTGCGAAATTTTTTCTTAAGTTAAGAATTAAAAGTTTCTAATAGGGCTTGACAGTATGTGATCTTATTCGATAAACATGCTGTCATATTCTTGAAAAAGGAGAGGCCCTCGTGAAGGATTCTTACAAAATTATTTTGAGTGAGCAGGAACTGCCCCAACAATGGTACAACCTTCAGCCTGATCTGCCCCGCCCTATGCCCCCTTATATTCATCCGGTAACCCACAAGCCTCTGGGACCGGAGGACATGGCCCCAATTTTCCCCATGGAGCTGATCAAGCAAGAAGTCAGCCAGGAACGTTTTATTGATATCCCGGATGAGGTGATGCGCATCTACCGCCTGTGGCGGCCCTCACCTCTGCACCGGGCCCGGCGGCTGGAGGCGGAGCTTAAAACCCCGGCCCGTATTTACTATAAAAATGAGTCAGTCAGCCCCCCCGGCAGTCATAAACCCAACACCGCGGTGGCCCAGGCCTATTACAATAAACAGGCCGGCGTCCGCCGTCTGACCACCGAAACCGGGGCCGGACAGTGGGGCAGTGCGCTGTCCTTTGCTTGTAGTTGTTTTGACCTGGAATGCCGGGTCTACATGGTCAAGGTGAGCTATTTCCAGAAACCTTATCGCCGCTCGCTGATCCATATCTGGGGCGCCGAGGTTTTCCCCTCGCCAACTGACATGACCGATTCCGGTCGCGCTATCCTGGCCCAAATCCCCGATTCCCCCGGCAGCCTGGGAATTGCCATCTCGGAGGCGGTGGAAGATGCGGTGCACCATGAGGACACCAAATATTCATTGGGCAGCGTCCTCAATCACGTCCTTTTACACCAGACCATCGTCGGCCTGGAAACCGAAAAGCAGCTCGCCCTGGCGGGTGAGAAAAAACCCGATATCCTGGTGGGTTGCGTGGGGGGCGGCAGCAACTTCGCGGGTTTCTCCTTCCCGTTTGTGCCCCGCAAATTAAAGGGCGAAGATATCCGCATCATTGCCGTGGAACCAACCTCTTGCCCGACCTTAACCAAAGGGCAATATACCTATGACTTCGGCGACACCGCCGGTCTGACCCCGCTGATTATGATGTACACCCTGGGCCATTCCTTTATACCCCCGGGGATTCATGCCGGTGGGCTGCGCTACCACGGTGATGCCCCGCTGCTCAGCCTGCTGGTGCATGAAAAGATCATGGAGGCCCGGGCCTATCCGCAGAACCCGGTGTTTGACTCGGCCATCATCTTTGCCCGCACCGAAGGGATCATCCCGGCTCCGGAAACAGCCCACTGCGTCCATGCCGCCATTGATGAAGCCCTGAAATGCAAGGCCACGGGCGAGGAAAAATGCATTGTCATTGCCTTCAGCGGCCACGGCCACTTTGATCTGGCGGCCTACGATGCCTATCTGGGCGGCAAGCTGGAAGATTATGAATATCCGGATGAGAAGATCCATGAGGCCATTGCCGATATTCCCAAAATAACCCAGGCTTGATACTAGGGCGGGCCGCAAGCGAGCGGCCCGCCTGAATTTAGGTTGATGCTCAAAAATGCGGAGGAGTCTATGCGCCGAAAGATTTTGGTAAACCTGATCGCCGTAATTCTCAGTCTGGGGCTGATCTCTTCTGGGGCACAGGCCGCCCCCCAGGCGGTGATGGTAATTGCCCCCGAAAATTTTCAAGATCAGGAGCTGTTGGTGACTAAACAGGTCTTGGAGCAAGGCGGCGTCAAGGTAGCGGTAGCCTCCACCGCCCAGGCGGAATGCCGCGGCATGCAGGGCGCCAGGATTAAGCCCGACCTGCGGTTAAAAGAGATTAAGGCAGCAGACTTCGACGCCCTGATCTTCGTGGGGGGCAGCGGCGCCTCAGTTTATTTCGACGATCCCGCGGCTCTGGCCCTGGCCCGCCAAGCCGCAACCCAGGGCAAGGTAGTGGCCGCAATCTGCATTGCTCCGGTTACCCTGGCCCGGGCCGGACTGCTGAAGGACAAAAAGGCCACCGTTTATCCCAGTGGCCAAACCGACCTGGAGAAAGCCGGGGCCACCTATACTGGTACTCCGGTCACAGTGGACGGCAAATTGATCACCGCCTCCGGTCCGCCAGCGGCCGAGGCCTTTGGTCAGGCCATCTTGAAGCAGCTTCAGAAATAAAAGCTCGGGTGTCCGGGCACCCGAGGCTCATTAGCAGGCTGTTTGAATTCATTTTTAGGTGATGTCCTAAAATTTACCTTTGCCAGCCGGCCGGCGGTTCCACAAAGCGGAAAAAATTGCCGTCCGCATCGGTTAGCATGATCCTTATTACCGGAAGGCAGCCGGAAAGCCCGGAGAGTTATTTCCAGGCCTTGGTCATAGATGACCGGCACATCGGTTTCCAGCAGTTCCGCGTTTACCTGGGTTACCTCGCCAATTTTTTCCCTGCCAAGACCAGAGAAAAAGTCTTATCGGAAACTTCATAATTCACGTTTTCGGCGCTTAGCACCTCTGAAACGGCCTTGAGTAGATCATTGGGGACATAAAGCTCCATTTGCTCCTCCTGCATTGGATTAAACTCGGTTTTCGTGGTGTATCGATATTAAGTTTCGCTTAAAAAGCAATAAGTAAACACCTTGAATCGGAATGTCAATTAAAGCAAGCCCATTAATTTTAACGAAATATTTATGATCTAAAACAGCTCCCCTGGCTAAAGGCTGGTTTGATGCTTACAATAAAATTGATGCTATAAATGTTGGCTAAAGCTAAGATGGGGCTCAGGGGCTTATTGGCAATTAAGGTTGCATAGCAGCAGTAGATCTGGCAAATTTATTAAATAATTAACCGCAATCTAACCAGCGTACCCGGATCGAGGCTTCTATTCATGGTGCAGGAATCCAACTCTTCCAAAAAATCCCAATCCGGTTACCGCCTGTTATCCCACACTGCGGATCTTGGTCTCCGGCTCTATGGAGACACCCTGGCCGACCTTTTTGCCAACGCCGCCCGGGGCCTGTATGGGGTCATGACTGATCGCCGGGGGATAAGACCATTAATCAGGCAGGAAGTAGAGGTAGAAGCCGCGGATTCCGGGGCCTTGCTGGTGGAGTGGCTCAATCAACTGTTGTATCTTTTTGAAACGACCGGTTTTTTAGGACGAGAAATAGAAATTAAGGAGGTCACTGCCAATCGACTCCGGGCCTCGCTAAAAGGGGAGCCGTTAGACCTGGAACGCCATCGACTAAATACCGGCATTAAGGCAGCTACCTATCATAACCTGGAGATCAAGGAGACTGCCGGAGGTTGGCAAGCTACAATAATTCTTGATATTTAGGGCAGCTAAGAGTTTGATAAACCATGGTATCCAAACCGACTGAACTTAAGATCCGCCAGATTGATGAATATCGCTGGGAACTACCTCAAACCGGCAAGATGCGGACCCGGGGACTGATTTACGCCTCCCGGGAGATGTTGCCGGATATTCACTCCGATCAGAGCATCCAACAGGTGGCCAATGTCGCCACCTTGCCCGGCATCGAGGGGGCCTCGATGGCGATGCCGGATATCCATTGGGGCTACGGTTTCCCTATCGGCGGGGTGGCGGCCTTCAATATGACCGAGGGCATAATCTCGCCAGGGGGGGTGGGCTATGATATCAATTGCGGCGTCCGGCTGTTGCGCACCAGGCTGGAGCGCCAAGAGGTCGAACCCATCCTGGAAGACCTGGTTAACACCCTGTTCCGCAATATTCCCTCTGGCTTGGGCTCCCGGCGCAAGGATTTAAAACTCACTATCCCCACCCTGCGGCAAGTGTTACGCCTGGGGGCGGCCTGGGCGGTTAAGAACGGCTTTGGCACCGCTGATGACCTATCACACATTGAAGCCGGGGGGCAGATTCCAGGGGCTGATGCCGACCTGGTCTCGGACAAGGCCTTGGAGCGGGGACGCGACCAGTTGGGCACCCTGGGCTCTGGCAACCACTTTGTCGAAGTCGGCTATGTGGAGGAAATCTTTGATGAGTCCATAGCTCGGGCCTTCGGTCTATTTCCGCAGCAGGTTACCGTAATCATCCATACCGGATCCCGCGGCCTGGGGCATCAGGTCTGCGATGATTATATTAAAATTATGATGAAGGCTGCGGCTAAATACAATATTGAATTGCCGGATCGACAGCTCTGTTGTGCGCCCATTAATTCGCCGGAGGGGGAGCAATACCTGGCAGCTATGGCCGCGGCGGCCAACTTTGGCTTTGCCAACCGGCAATTGATCACCCACTGGGTGCGGGAATCCTTTGAACAAGTGTGTCAGGCCGGGCCCCGGGCCTTGGGTCTGGAACTGGTCTACGGCGTTGCCCACAACATGGCCAAGATCGAAACCCACACAATTAATCAGGTGACCAAAAAAGTCTGCGTGCACCGCAAAGGGGCTACCCGGGCTTTCCCGCCCCACCACCCGGAAGTCCCCGAGGCCTACCGGGAGGTGGGTCAGCCGGTACTCATTCCTGGCGACATGGGCCGCTATTCTTATGTCCTGGTAGGAACCCCCCAAGCCATGGAGGAAACCTTTGGCAGTACTTGCCATGGCGCCGGCCGCCTCCTGAGCCGCCATCAGGCCATTAAGGCTGCCAAAGGCCGGTCTATTGCTCAAGAGTTGGCCACCAAAGGGATCATTGTGCGCAGTGCCAGCAAAGGAACGATGGCCGAAGAAATTCCTGAAGCTTATAAGGATGTGAATAATGTGGTGCAGGTGGTGGAGGGCGCGGGTATCAGCCATAAGGTGGCCAAATTGCACCCCTTGGGAGTAGTCAAAGGCTAGTAAATTTTAATGTTTTTCCCTTGACAATTCTATTAATTCCAGTTTAATTTAATAGATTAATTTTTTGTTGGCAGGCCTGATGTTTGATCGATTATCCGACAAGCTATCTCAAGTTTTCAAGCAGCTGAAGGGGCACGGCAAGCTCACCGAAGTCAATGTTTACGCTGCCTTGCGCGAAGTCCGGTTGGCCCTGTTAGAAGCCGACGTCAATTATAAGGTGGCCAAGGCATTTATTGAGCGGGTGCGGGAACGGGCCCTGGGTCAGGAAGTCATGGCTTCTTTAACCCCCGGGCAGCAGATGGTCAAGATTGTCCATGAGGAGCTGATCGAGCTGTTAGGGGGCGAGGCGCCGCGGTTGGATTTAAGCGGCAAGCCCCCGGTCGCCCTGATGCTGGTCGGCCTCCAGGGTTCCGGTAAGACCACCACGGCTGCCAAGCTGGCTCTAAAATTAAAAAAACAGGGCCGGCAACCGTTTTTGGTCCCGGCGGATATTTATCGACCGGCGGCCATTGACCAGCTCCAGAAGCTGGGGACCGAAATCGGGGTTGAAACTTATCAACTGCAGCCCGGTCAGAACCCGGTGGAGATCGCCGATAGCGCCATGGAACAGGCCTATACCCAGGGTTATGATACCGTGTTGCTGGATACCGCCGGCCGCCTCCATATTGATGCGGCGCTCATGGCCGAGCTTAAGGCCATTAAAGATCAGGTTGATCCCCAAGAGATTTTGCTGGTAGCTGATGCCATGACCGGCCAGGATGCGGTTCAGGTGGGCCAAAAATTTCACGAGCTTTTGAATCTCAGCGGGGTCATCCTGACCAAGATCGAAGGGGATGCGCGGGGCGGAGCGGCCCTGTCCATGCGGGCGGTGATCGACCGGCCCATCAAGTTTCTGGGGATCGGGGAAAAACTTGACGCCCTGGAGGTCTTTCATCCTGATCGCCTGGCCTCCCGGATTTTGGGCATGGGCGATGTCCTGACCCTGATCGAGAAGGCCCAGGAAGCCTTTGATAGCGAACAGGCCCAGGAACTGGAGCGCAAGCTCCGCAAAGAAAGTTTTACTTTAGAGGATTTTCGGGACCAGCTGAAACAGGTCCGCAAAATGGGCAGCCTGGAACAGTTGATGAACATGATCCCCGGCCTCAACCGGATGAAAGGCCTCAAAGGCATGCAGCCGGATGAACAGGAATTGGTCAGGATTGAGGCTATCATCAATTCCATGACTCCCAAAGAGCGGGCCCAACATCAGATCATTGATGGCAGTCGGCGGCGCCGCATTGCTCAAGGGAGCGGCACCACGGTCCAGGAGGTCAACCGCCTGCTGAAGAATTTTGCCATGACCCAAAAAATGATGAAAAAAATGGTGCAGGCCGGAAAGAAGGGCGGCAAACCCAGGGGTATGCCCTTCGGCTTTTAAATTACATTTCAATTTTCGCTAAAAAAACTTAGGGCATGGAGAAGGCTGTGGTTATGGTTGAAAAACCAGAGCCGGGGCGGAAGGCGTTAGGTTAATGCCCAGCCTTCCTTGATTTAAGCCTGAAACCATAGAGATCACATGCTTTTTTCTTGGCAACAATACCTGGCACCTAAAATGGAAAACTCAAAGATAGGGAGAAGATATAGTCGATGGCTTTAAAAATCCGTCTCGCCCGCCATGGGGCTAAAAAACGACCTTTTTACCGGATCGTCGTGGCCAATAATGAGGCGCCACGGGATGGCCGGTTTATTGAGATCATTGGCACCTACGACCCCAATCAAGAACCAGCCCGGGTCACCGTCAAGCCTGAACCATTGGCCCAGTGGCTGGAGCGCGGCGCCCGGCCCACCAAGACAGTGGCCAGCCTGCTGAAGAAATATGGTCTGGCCCCGGTTGCGGCTTCGGGACCACATACTTAACTTTAAAGGAGGAAAGCTTTGCAGACCCCGGGAAGGATTTTTACATTAATCCTGGGATTAACAGAGACTTAAGTCTTAGGTGAGCATGATCAGTGTGGCAGCAATCGTCCATCCGGTGCTCCAGGAGGGGCTAGTGGCACTGAAGCCACGGCCAACCCAGGCAAGCCCGTTTCCCAATGTTATCCGCTAACGGAGGTCCGTAAGATGAAAGAGTTGATCAGATACATCGCCCAGTCGCTAGTGGATCATCCCGAGCAGGTGGAAGTTACTGAAATCGAAGGAGAGCAGACCTCGGTGATCGAGCTCAAAGTGGCCAAGGAAGATTTGGGGAAAGTCATTGGCAAACAGGGACGGACGGCGCGGGCCATGCGCACCATTCTGAGTGCCGCCTCTACCAAAATCCGTAAACGGGCGGTCTTGGAAATCATCGAATAATACCATGCCAGCTGTGCCGCCCAGAATTTTCCTGGGGCGTGTAATTGGTGCCCATGGTATCAGAGGCGAACTCAAAGTACGGGCCGAGACGGATAGAGCCGAAACCTTTTTACAGATCGGGGAACTAAAGATCGACGGCCGCCTCTACCAGGTTACCGACGCCCGGCCGCATAAGCAGCACCTGCTCCTCAGTCTGGCCGGAGTCAGCACCCGGAATCAGGCCGAAGCCCTGATCGGCTGCGAACTTTGGGGTAGAGCCGAGCTTTTCCCCCCCTTAGCCGAGGACGAATATTACTGGAATGAGATTCTGGGATTGGACGTTTACCGGACTGATACCGGGGTTTGGATAGGCCGGGTGACGGAAATTATCCCGACCGCCGCGCATGATATTTATGTGGTTCGGCAGGGCGACCGGGAATATCTTATTCCCGCCGTAGAAGAGGTGATCCAGGAAATTTCCCTGGAACAGGGCTGGATAAAAATCGACCCGAATATCGGGGTGCTGGAGACGCGTGCAGTTTGACATCCTCACCTTGTTTCCCGAGTTTTTCGACTCGCCTTTGCAGCAAAGCATGTTAAAGCGGGCCCAAGGCAAGGGGGTGGTGCAATTTCGGGTCATTAATCTGCGAGATTTTGCTCTGGATCGCCACCAGATAACCGACGACCGGCCCTTTGGGGGCGGGCCGGGCATGGTGCTAAAAATCGAGCCCCTGGCCCGAGCCATTAACTGGGTCCGGGATCAGGACGCCGGAGTCCGGGTCATCCTCCTCAGTCCCCAGGGGGCCCTGTTTAAACAGCAGATGGCAGCAACTTTGGCCCGACAGCAACATTTACTCCTGGTCTGCGGCCACTATGAAGGCGTGGACGACCGGGTCCGATATTATATCGATGAGGAGATTTCTATCGGGGATTATATTCTGACCGGGGGAGAAATTCCTGCCTTGGTGGTGATCGATGCAGTGATTAGATTACTGCCGGGCAGTTTGGGTGACGTTCAGTCAGCCGCGGAGGAATCTTTTCAAGACAGCCTGTTGGAATACCCCCATTATACCCGGCCGCAAATCTTTAATGGACAGACCGTGCCGGAAATCCTGTTATCCGGCAACCATCAACGCATTGCCCGCTGGCGGCGACAAGAAGCCTTACGCCGCACCTGGCAACGGCGGCCGGAATTACTTAAAACCGCTTCGCTGACCCCCGAAGAACAGCACTCTTTGGCCAGATTGACCAGGGAGTCTGAAGCTGAGTCAGAAGAATAACTTGGAACGAGGACAACATGGAACGGATTGATCTCCTGGAAAGGGAGCAGATGCGGTTGGACATGCCTTATTTCCGGCCCGGTGATACCGTCGAGGTATATGTCCGGATCGTCGAAGGCGATAAAGAACGCATCCAGGTATTTAAAGGGATGGTGCTCCGTAAACGCGGCCGCAATACCGGGGCCAGTTTTACGGTGCGTAAAATCTCCTATGGCGTTGGAGTAGAGCGCACCTTCCCGCTGCATTCACCCAGTATAGATCATATCAAGGTGATTAGTCGGGGCCGGGTGCGGCGGGGACGGCTGTATTACCTACGGGATCGTTATGGCAAGGCCGCCCGGGTCAAGGAGAAGCGAGTCCGTTAAGCGTGAAGCGGCAGCGGGAAACAATAAGCGCAGCGTGCCAGCGGCCCTTGATTGAACACGCCGTCCTTGATCCCGAATCATGGTTCCGGGCTCAGGGCCTGACCCTGGTGGTGGGGGTGGATGAGGCCGGCCGGGGCCCTCTGGCCGGGCCAGTGGTGGCCGCCGCGGTCATCCTGCCGCAGCAGACCCAACTTGCCGGATTAACTGATTCCAAACGCCTGACTCCGCTCCAGCGGGAGGCCTTTGACCAGCAGATCAAATCCCAGGCCCTGGCTTATGCCGTCCGAGCCATTGAAGTGCAAGAAATCGACCGCCAGGGAATTCTGAGGGCTTGCTTGCAGGCTATGGCTCAAGCCGTGCAGGCCCTGCCCGGAGAGCCGCAAATGGTGTTGATTGACGGCCCCTGGCGGTTGCCCTTGGCCTGTCCCCAGCATCCGGTGATCCGGGGCGATAGCCGGTGTTTATCGATCGCCGCCGCTTCCGTGTTAGCCAAAGTTTATCGGGATCGGCAGATGATCGCCTACCACCGCAGTTATCCCCAATATAACTTTGCCCGTCACAAGGGCTATGGCACCACCGAACATCGGGCGGCGATCCGCCGCTGGGGGCCTTGTGCCTTACACCGGCGCACCTTCCGGGGGGTGCGGGAATGGCTGGAGCACCATCATGACCCTTAGCCGCCGGATCCTGGGGCAGGCCGGCGAAGACCTGGCTGTGGCCACTTTAAAACGGCAGGGTTATAAGATCCTGGAACGCAACTATACCACTCCTTTGGGAGAGATTGACCTCATTGCCCAACATCAGGGGGCCTTGGTCTTTGTGGAGGTCAAAACCCGGCAGAGTCAAGCTTTTGGTAGTGCTAGGGAAGCCATCAGCCGCCGCAAGCAAACGCGGCTGCAGCGCTTAGCGCAATATTACCTGAAACAGCGGCGTCTGACCCCCCGGTCGATGCGCTTCGATGTGGTAGCTATATCAGTCCAGGGACAAGACATCAAGGTAGAGATTATCCCCCATGCCTTTGGGGGATAGCAATGCCACGTACCCCGGATAAGCCAGAAAATACCAAATTGCTGGAGACGGGGAAACTGGAGACCCAGGGTTGTCTTTATGTGGTCGCCACCCCCATCGGCAATTTAGAAGACATCACTCTGCGGGCGTTGAGAATCTTACACGCGGTAGATTTAATTGCGGCCGAAGACACCCGCCAGACCAAAAAACTTTTGACACACTATCAGATTGCTACGCCTCTAACCAGTTATCATGCTCATAATCGACAAACCCGGGGCCCGGAATTACTGCAACGCCTGCAGGAAGGACAAAATATTGCCCTGGTCAGCGATGCCGGCACTCCGGGATTTTCTGATCCGGGGGCGGCGTTGGTAGCTCAGGTTTGGGAGGCCGGTCTGCAGGCGGTGGCTATACCGGGGCCGGCAGCCGGGGTTGCGGCTCTGTCGATTGCCGGATTTAAAGGGGATATCAGCTTTATCGGCTTTCTGCCCCGCAAGGCTGGTAAGCGGCGGGAATTATTGTCTAGTCTGGCTCGAGAAGAGAGGATCCTGATTTTTTACGAATCCCCCCGGCGCCTGCTGCACACCCTTACCGAACTCAATGAAATAATGGGTGACCGCCAGATCTTAGTGGCCCGGGAATTGACCAAATATTTCGAGGAATGCCGGCGCGGCGCCGTCTCGGAGGTCCTGGCCCAGATGGGCGAGCGGGAAATCAAAGGCGAATGCACCCTGGTGCTCTCCCGGCCACAAGTTGCCGCCCCCAGGTATGACGACCTGGCCGATTACCTGCTGGCTGCGGCCCAGGAGTCGCCGGAGCGTGGACGCAGCCTCACTTCCCGGGTGGCGCGGGAATTGGGTCTGCCCCGCCGCCTGGTATATCAGACCTATCTGGATCTAAAGGCCCAGAAGCGCCTGTCGTGACCCGGCAAGGTGGGAAGGTTTGAGCATTTTGCTGAGGGCTGCTTGCCCTGTCAAAAAAATTAGGAATATTGGTTGATAAGAATTTGCCATGTCTGATCTTGATTCGAATCATCCCAAATATGAGGCCAAACTATTAGTATGCAACCGTTTGGGGCTGCATGCACGGGCGGCAGCCCAGATCGCCGCCCTGGCCCAGAAGCATGAAGCTGAAATTATTTTGGAAAATAATGGAATTATGGCAAACGCCCGCAATATGTTAGAAATTCTCAGCCTGGGATGCACCCCGGGGACTGCGGTGCAGGTCCGGGTACAGGGGCCGGAGGCCAGCCGCGCCTTCCAGGCCCTGCAGGAATTATTTCGACTGCGGTTTGGAGAATCTTGATGGCCCACGAAGCCTGGCCCCAAAATAAAGTTTTAAAGGGCATTCCCGCTTCTCCCGGGATCATTATCGCACCGGCGCACGTCCTGGCAGACCGCAAAAAAATTCAGGTTTTTTACCACTATCTGAGTTCGCCCCAAAAAGTCGCACAGGAACAGGAACGCTTCCGGGAAGCCATCGCCTTGACCCAGCAGGAGTTAGTCCAGAGCAAGGAGACCATTCCGGAGGATTTTCGGGAACATGCGTATATCGTCGATACCCATCTATTAATTCTCCAGGACCGCCTGTTGTTGGATGAGACTCTGAAGCTCATTCAGGAGGAGAAGATCAACGCCGAATGGGCTTTAAAACAGTCGGTCAAAAAAGCCCAGACCCTGTTCGAACAAATTGCCGATCCCTATATCAGAAGCCGGGTGCAGGATATCGAAGATGTCAGCGAACGCCTCCTCAGGCATCTTACCGGCAGCAATTCTTCCAACGTTACCAGCTTCAAGGAGCCGGTGATCATCGTCGCCCAAAACTTATCGCCGGTCGACACCACCCAGATGTCAGTGGAGCAGGTCCAGGGTTTTATCACTGAAATGGGCGGCAAAACTGCCCATACCGCGATCATGGCCCAATCCTTGCGGATTCCGGCCGTAGTGGGGGTGGAAAACGCCGCCCGGGAGATTGACACCGGTTATACGCTGATACTGGACGGCCTCACCGGCACCGTCATCGTCAACCCAGACAGCCACATGATAGGCATCTACCTGGATCGCAAAAACAAATTTGAAAATTTTAAAGCAGAAATCAATCGGGCCAGCTTTCGCCCGGCTGTGACCCTCGACAATCATCCGACCCGGATCATGGCCAACATTGAATTTCAGGATGAACTTGATCTGGTCTTGGATTACGGAGCCGACGGTATCGGCCTGTATCGCACCGAATTTCTCTACCTGAGACAGTCGCACCTGCCCACTGAGGAGGAATTATTCGAAGACTATAAGACCGTGGCCCATATTATGAGGCCTAGGCCAGTGACTATCCGCACCCTAGACATTGGCGGAGACAAGTTTGCTTCTTACTCCAATTATGTCCAGGAAATGAACCCGGCTCTGGGATTGCGGGCGATTCGCTTCTGTCTGAAAGAACACCTGATCTTCCACTCCCAGTTGCGGGCCATCCTGCGGGCTTCGGCCTTTGGTGCCGTACGCATTATGTTTCCCTTAATCTCCGGGATTCAGGAGGTGCTGGCGGCGCGGCGGATGTTGGAGGACATTAAAGCCGAACTCCAGCAGGAAGGCCTGGCCTTCGATCCCCAAATTCCAGTAGGCGTGATGATCGAGGTGCCGGCGGCAGTCATGTTGGCCGATCTCCTGGCCCAGGAAGCCGATTTTTTCAGTATCGGCACCAATGACCTGATCCAATATGCCCTGGCTATTGATCGCGGCAACAAATATGTGGCGGAGATGTATCAGCCGCTGCACCCTGCAGTCTTACGGATGATCAAGCAGGTGGTGGACGCGGCCCAAGCCGAGGGCATCCCGGTGGCCATGTGCGGCGAAATGGCCGGAGATCCATTCTACACCCCCATTCTGTTGGGTTTAGGAGTAGATGAATTATCCATGAATGTGCCCTCGATACCGGTGGTGAAGAGGATGGTGCGGATGGCCACGCTGGCGGAAGCCAAGGAATTTGCCCACCAGGCCCTGCAACTGAGGTCAATTGAGGCAGTGGCCTCCTATGTCACCAATTTCATGTCTTACCGATTCCCGGAGGTCTTCATGTTCGGCCGGGAGTTGGTAAATAGCAATTATTAGTCGGCTCGCCATAGATCTGTAGGGGCGGTTGGAATAAATTCTGGCCTACTCGTTAATTGCACAATATGGTTATGAACAAAGACCCTGTTAAACTGATCGCCCAGAACCGCAAGGCCTATTTCGATTATTACATCGATGATCTCTATGAAGCGGGATTAGTGTTGACCGGTCCGGAGGTTAAATCGCTGCGGATGGGCAAGGTCAACATCGGCGATGCCTATGCCCGCATCCGCAAAAACGAGGTTTATCTTTATAACGCCCATATCAGCCCCTATCCTTTTGCCCCTCCGGAAGCCTATGATCCGACCCGACCCCGCAAACTGCTGCTCCACCGCCAAGAAATCAAGCGGCTGATCGGTAAAACCGAAGAACGGGGTTATACTCTGATCCCTTTAAAAATCTACTTCCGGGGCCAGTACGTCAAAGTGGAGATCGGCCTGGCCCGGGGGAAAAAGAAATACGACAAACGGGAGACCATCCGCCGCCGGGACGAGGAGCGGGAGTTGCGGCGGTTGCGTAAAAAGGGAAGCTAGCCCCTAGGGGTCGGAAGTGGTAATTTTTTGCAGAGTGTCTTGGTCGTAAATCACCTGCACCAGATATAATCCCTGGGCCGGGGCCGTGGGTCCGGCCCGGCGCCGATCGCGGCTGGCCAGAATCTGGCTCAACTCCTCCGGCCGACGCTTGTCGCGCCCGATCTCCACCAGAGTTCCGACCAGGGTCCGCACCATGCCTCGCAAAAAACCATTGGCGGTTATCTGGAACTTATACCAATCTTCGGCGACCTCCTCCCAGCTTGCCTTCCAGATGCGCCGCACCGGATTTTTGATGGCGCTGCCGCTGGCCTGGAACGCAGAAAAATCATGCTCCCCCACCAGCTCGGCAATGGCCCGGTTAATAGCTGCGGCCCGCAGCGGCGCCGGCACCCACCAGCCATAGGCCTGATACAAAGGCGACCGCACGGCGCGATTCAGCAGCCGATATTCGTAGGTCTTGGCCAGGGCCGAATAGCGGGCATGAAATTCCGCATCGACCTCCTGAGCCTTCAGGACAACGATGTCAGGCGGGAGCAGACTGTTGAGCCCGGGACCGAAGGCGGCCAAGGGCAGCCGACTGCTGGTCTTGAAATTGGCCACCTGCCCCAGGGCATGGACCCCGGCATCGGTGCGGCCGGAGCCCATCAGCCGGAGTTTTTCCCCCGTCTGCCGCTCCAAGCAGGTTTCGATAACCTCTTGGATGGTCAGGGCATTTTTCTGACGCTGCCAGCCATGGTAACGGCTGCCGTCGTATTCCAATACTAGCTGGATATTCCTGGGCAAGGGGAGATGAGACACAAAAATGAATCCGGCAGAGTTAGAGGAATGGTTTTTCCTGCTAAGGAACTAAAGGAACGGTTTCCAGTCCGTGGGTTTCCGGCCATCCCTGCATCAGATTCATATTATGGATGGCCTGGCCCGACGCCCCCCGGGTCAGGTTGTCAATGGCGGTGACGACGATAATTCTGCCGGTCCGGGCATCAAGCCGGAAGCCCAGATCACAGAAGTTGGAGCCTTTGACAAAGGCAGTATTCGGCAGCTCGCCGGGGCCACAGAGCCGGATAAAGGGATGGCCCTGATAAAAATCTTGATAGAGCTGGTAGATTTCCGAATCAGTTACCGGATGTCGCCAGTGGGCATATAAGGTGCCCAGAATGCCGCGGCTCATCGGTACCAGATGGGGAGTGAAAGTGACCCGCACCGGGAACCCGGCCACCCGGCTCAGCTCCTGCTCGATTTCTGGAGTATGGCGATGCTCGGCGACTTTGTAGGCCCGGAATCCCTCATTGACTTCGCAGAACAGGCTGGCCAGGGCCACGCCCCGTCCGGCGCCGCTGACCCCGGATTTGCAGTCCGCAATGATGGTTTCCGGATCAATAAGGTTAGCCTTGAGCAAGGGGGCCAAGCCCAGGATGACGCTGATCGGATAACAGCCGGGATTCCCCACTAATCGGGCAGTACGAATGGCCGAGCGATATAATTCGGGCAGGCCATATACGGCTTCGGCCAGTAATTCTGGAGCGCTGTGCGGTTGATACCACTGCTCATAAAGACTCTGGTCCTGGAAGCGGAAATCGGCGCTCAGATCCACCACTTTGCAGCCCGCCCCGATAAAAGCGGGGATCACCCCCATGGCCGCTTTATGAGGCAGGGCAGTGAAAATAAAATCAGCCTGGTCGGAGATCTCCTCCGGGTCGGGCGCGGTAAAGGCCAGCTCGACGATTCGGGCCAGAGCCGGAAAGACGGCCCGCAAAGGCTGCCCAGCAAATTCCCGGGAAGTAACCGCGGCGATCTGAACTTCGGGATGGTAGGCCAGCAGCCGGACCAGTTCCAGGCCGGTATATCCCGACGCCCCCACCACCGCAACCTTGAACATTAATTTTAACCTTAAGACAAATTACCGTTTGGAGTATTGGTAGCGCGCCCGGGCTCCCCGCTGGCCGTATTTTTTCCGCTCTTTGATCCGGGCGTCCCGGGTCAGGAACCCGGCTTTCTTGAGGATCGGTCGAAATTCAGGATTTAATTCCACCAAAGCCCGGCTGAGGCCATGTTTGATCGCCCCGGCCTGACCGGAAATGCCGCCGCCTCGAACATTTACCACGATATCAAGTTCACTCCCAACATCGACCAGCTCTAGGGGTTGATAAATAATCATCCGAGAGGTCTCGCAGGGAAAATAGTCGGTAAATTCCCGTTGGTTTACTGTGATGCGGCCGGTTCCTGGCCGCAGGTAGATCCGGGCGATGGCATTCTTCCGTTTGCCGGTGGCGTTAATATTGACGTTGTTAGTCATATCTCTTCTCTTGGACTAATTGGTTAGGGTCAAAGCCTCGGGTTTTTGGGCCTGATGGGGATGCTCGCCTCCTGCATAGACCTTTAGTTTTTTTAGCAATCGGCGGCCCAGGCTATTTTTGGGAAGCATGCCCCGCACTGCCGCTCTTAATACCTGTTCGGGCTTCTTGTCAAGCAGTTGGCGGGCCGATATAGACTTGAGCCCCCCCATATATCCACTGTGCCGGTAATAAATTTTCCTGTCCAATTTTTTGCCGGTCAACCGGACCTGTCCGGCATTTACAACCACCACAAAATCCCCCATATCAGCATGGGGAGTATAAACGGGCTTGGTTTTGCCGCGCAGGATCAAGGCGATCTGACTGGCTAGACGGCCCAATGTCTGGCCCCGGGCATCCACCAGGAACCACTTTTTCTGAGCTTCTGCTTCACGGCCAACATATGTCTTCATACTGCCACCCCAATAATAATCAAATTAATATTGATATCTTTAATTTTTTCATTTGTCAAGGCGCATCCCTGAGATCCCGTCACTTTGTTTGGTTAAGTTTCTGATGTTGCCGCGATTTGGGGTCATTTTAGGCCGCAATTTTTAGAGCTTCTCAACCCGGACTGTCCGGTTCAGGATTACCACAAAGGCCTGGCGGCTTCCAACCAGGTTAAATGTTCAACTCATTCCGGGTTTTGGTCACCGCGTCTGCGGATTTCTGCAGCATGGCCTGTTCTTCCGGGGTTAACGGCAGTTCCAATACCTTCTCAATCCCCCCGGCCCCCAATACCACCGGCACGCCAAAAAAGATGTCTCTGAGGCCGTATTCCCCCTCCATATACACCGATACCGGCACCAGGCGTTTCTGGTCTTTCAGAATGGCCTCGGCCATTTGGGCCGCGGCCGCGGATGGAGCATAAAAGGCCGATCCGGTTTTGAGCAGCCCCACGATCTCGCCGCCGCCTTTGCGGGTTCGATCGACCAGGGCCTCCAGACGTTCAGGGCTGATCAGATGGGTAACCGGAATGCCAGATACCGTAGTGTAGCTCAACAACGGCACCATATCATCCCCATGACCGCCCAGGACCACCGAGTGCACCTCTTCGACCGCAGTCCCCAGTTCCATGGCAATAAAACAGCGGAACCGGGCAGTGTCCAGGATGCCGGCCATTCCGATAACCCGTTGACGGGGCAAGCCGCTGACCTTTTTCATCACATAGCACATGGCATCCAGCGGGTTCGCCACATTGATCAGGATTGCCTGGGGGGATAGGGCAGCCACATTTTTGGTAACCTCGGCCACAATCTTGGTATTAGTGTTTAGCAAGTCTTCCCGACTCATTCCAGGTTTGCGGGCTACCCCGGAGGTCACGATGACCAGATCGGAGTCGGCGGTCTCCTCATAACCGTTGCTGCCGATAATATTGACATTAAACCCAAAGATGGGGCGGGCCTCCATCAGGTCTAAGGCCTTACCCTGGGCCATGCCCTCCAAAATATCCACCAGAACAATGTCGCCCAACTCACGTTCGGCCATCCAATGGGCACAGGTCGCCCCCACATTTCCTGCCCCTACAACGGTAATCTTTTTGCGTGCCATGCGGCCTCCTTTTTATTGCAACTCGATAACCGAAGTTCTCGAGTTATTCTTTTTTAAATCTATTAAAAATAATCTTTTTGTGCCCAGCAAGCAACCTAAATTATAGAAAACCAGCCATGCAAGGTAAAAAGCTCGGTATCGTTGACTGTGGACCGGATAAATAACCAAGACCACAAATCAGCACTCCAGCGGCAAGAAGGCCAAGGCATTGACTCCCTTGTTGATTCCCCTTATAATCGCCTTGATGGGCAGGATGATGCAGTAAAGACTGACTGCTGGGAGACCGCGATGAATGTTTATCTACAAGCCCTGCGGCTGCCCTTTCTGACCGGTTCGCTGATGCCGGTGGCGGCCGGAGGGGCCTTGGCCTATTGGCTTGAAAAGACCACGAATTTACCCATGCTCGGGCTTACCTTGCTGGGGGTGGGAATGTTACATTTGGGCGCCAATCTGATCAATGATTATTTCGACGCCCAGGGCAGTGATCCGATCAATCTCAAACTGACCCCGTTCAGCGGCGGCAGCCGGGTTATCCAGAACCAGCAATTTTCGGCGAGCACCATTAAAAACATGGCCTGGGCTTGCTTTGCCCTGGCCATTGCCTCGGGATTGACCCTGATCTACCTGGGCCGCCCGCTGGTGGCAGTGCTGGGGGTGCTGGGGTTGCTGGGCGGATATGCTTATTCGGCCCAACCCGTGCAACTGATGAGCCGGGGCATGGGAGAGTTGGATATCTTTTTGGTGTTCGGGCCGCTGATTACCCTGGGAACTTACTATGTCTTGGTCGACAAGCTAACCCTCGTGGCCTTTATGGCTGGCATCCCTTTCGGTTTCTTGATTGCCGCGGTCATCTGGATCAATCAGTTCCCGGATATTGAGGCTGACCGAGAGGTAGGCAAAAATCACCTGGTGGCGCAGCTCGGCCTTTCGGCTTCGCGCTGGGTTTACGCCGGGCTGATGTTGGGCCCCTTTGTTTTTCTGCCCATTCTGGTAGAAGTCTATGGATTGCCGGATCTGCTGTTTGCCGCTTTACTGCCTTTGCCATTGGCGGTCCGAGCCATCCGCGTGCTCTGCCATCATTATCATACCTACGAAAAGATTATTCCGGCTCAGGCTTTGACCATTCAGACTCACCTTCTCTTTGGCCTGACCATGACTCTGTCCCTGCTCTACGCGGCCTGGTTCAGATAGAAGATAAACCAACGACTTTCAAGTATACATTTAGTGTTAAGTTGCGGAAGTTATCGTTATACATATTTCAATCAAAGTTACCACCTTTTTCCCTCTCCCCCTGGGGGAGAGGCTTAGGGTGAGGGGGATTTATCTATCGCTCATTTAAGCAATTGAGTACTAGCTTTAGGAGAGTATGATGGCAGAAATCCTGGTAAAAGTTACCCGGGGGGACCGGGTTGAAAGTGTTCATTGCGGCCATATTGCCGTGGTTGACGGTTCCGGCCGCTTGGTTCATTCTATCGGCGACCCTGATCTATGGGTCTGTCTGCGCTCCATCGCCAAACCCATCCAGGCCCTGCCGGTGTTGCTGACCGGGGCGGCGGCGGCTTTCGGCTTTGGTCCCGAGGAACTGGCCATATTTTGCGGCTCCTTGAGCGGCCAGGATTATCATGTCGCTTTGGTGCAAAAAGTTTTGGATCGCCTGGGTCTGACCGTCGACCACCTGCAGTGCGGCATTCATCCCCCGTCCCATCGACCCACGGCCCAGGCCCTGGCCCAGGCCGGATTGCAGCCCACCCCGCTGCACAACAATTGCGCCGGCAAACATGCTGCCATGCTTACCCTTTGTGTCCATCAGGGCTGGTCGGTTGAAAATTATCTCGAACCCCAGCACCCGGTCCAGCAAATGGTGCTCGATACCATCGCCCAAGTAACCGAGGTGCCCCGGGAGCAGATTACCGTGGCCATTGACGGCTGCGGGGTGCCGGTATTTTATGTGCCCTTGCGCCAGATCGCCTGGGCCTATGCCCAATTAGCCGCCGCTGCTGCCAAGGTTCCCTCCAATCCGGTCATGGCGGGACTGGGTAAACTGATCCAGGCCAGCCTGTCCCATCCCCGGCTGATCGCGGGGGACGGCCGCCTGTGTACTGATATTATGCTGGCCCTGCCTAACAAAATCTTCGCCAAGACCGGGGCTGAGGGGGGCTATGCCCTGGCTTTGCTCGATGCCGGGCTGGGAGTGGCCATTAAAATTTCTGATGGCCATCCCCGCGGCCTCAACCCCACCGTCATCGAAACCCTTAGCCAACTGGGGGTCCTGACCCCAGAGGCAGGTAACGCCCTGGCCGGTTATCATCACCCCGTAATCAAAAATCATCTAAAAAATGTGGTGGGCGAGGTAAGGCCAATGCTTAATTTAACTTAGTCCTCACCACCTGCCTTGCCTTTCAAGGATAATCGAGATAAAGTAATTTTATGATTGACCGAGAATGTCGGCGCCGGCTGCGAGCCCTTGTCGGCTCCGAAAATCTGCTGACCGAAATCGAAGACCGGCGCTGTTATGCCTACGATGCCACCAACCTGAATTACTTGCCCGAAGCGGTAGCCTTTCCGGCTACCCCCCTGGAAGTGGCCCAGATCGTCAGACTGGCGAACAAGTACCGCTTTCCAGTGGTGCCGCGCGGGGCCGGGACCGGAACTACCGGCGGGGCCTTGCCGGTGCAGGGAGGGCTGGTATTGGTCACCACCCGCCTCAATCATATCCTGGAGATTGATGCCGACAATTTCGTGGCCGTGGTGGAGCCGGGGGTGATCACCGGCCATCTCAAGGCCGCGGTTGAAAAACATGGCCTCTATTATCCGCCGGATCCCTCCAGCGCCAATTTCTCTACTATCGGCGGCAATGTCGCCGAATGTGCCGGCGGGCCGGTGGCAGTGCAGTATGGCGTTACCCGTGATTATGTGTTGGGCCTCAGCGTGGTGTTGCCCACCGGGGACCTGATCGACACCGGGGTGCGGACCGCCAAAGGGGTGGTAGGCTATGACCTGACCCGTTTGTTGATCGGCTCCGAGGGAACCCTGGGGGTAATCACTCGCATCATTTTGCGATTGGTGACCCGGCCCGCCGCCCGTCAGACGCTGCTGGCCGGGTTCAGCGACCTCAAAGTGGCCGCGCAAGCCGTGGGCCGCATTCTCAAGGCGCGGTTGGCCCCGACTGCTTTGGAATTTCTGGACCGCACCACCCTGGCCTGCGTGCGGGAACTGTTGCCCTTTACCCTGCCGGAGGCCATCCAGGCCCTGCTGCTCATTGAGGTCGACGGCCATCCCCATGATGTGCGGGAACGCGGCGAGCAGATACAGGCCTTTTGCCGGGACACCGGGACCCTCCTGATGCTGGCAGCCCAGAATGAGGCGGAAGCCGAAAAACTATGGCGGGCTCGCAAATCCATATCCCCGGCCTCCTTTAAGCTCAAACCGCACAAGTTGAGCGAAGACGTGGTGGTGCCCATCAGCCAGATTCCGGCGCTGGTGGCCCGGGTAGAAGAGATCGCCCGACAGCAGGATTTGCCGATCCTCTGTTTTGGGCATGCCGGGGATGGCAACATTCATGTCAATGTTATGTATGATGCCCAGATCGAGCGGGAAGCGGCCGCGGTTCAAACCGCAGTGCGGCAAGTCTTCCTGACCGTTCGGGAATTGCAGGGCACCCTGTCGGGGGAACACGGCATTGGCATCACCAAATCAGCCTTTCTGAGGCTGGAATTATCCGAAGCCGCCATCGCCCTCAGTCAGCGGCTCAAACAGGCCTTTGATCCACATAATATCATGAATCCCGGCAAGATTTTCTATTCATCGCCTGAGCTTCCCATATGACTGAGCCCTTGCCTATTTTGGCGTCACCACGTTCGTCCTGCATCCGTTGCGGGGCATGCATGGAGGTCTGCCCCCTGTACCAGCGGCTGGGGCGTGAACCAGTGGTAGCCCGGGGCAAACTCAGCCTGCTGCAGGCCCTGGAGTCCGGAGAACTGGCGGCTAGCCGCCATTTTCAGGAAATTCTGGAGTGTTGTTTACTCTGTGGGGCCTGCACTGAAAAATGTGTGGCCCAGATTCAGATACCGGAGCTCATCAGGAAGGGGCGGGCCCGGGTGCGGACCTTACATGGCCCCCATTGGAGTCCGGCCCTGGCCCTGGTCCATTTGACCCGCCAGAGTCCGCAGCTGATCCCGGCTTTGGCCGAAGTCGCGCCGCTGCTTAATCGAATGAAAGACTGGCTGGGGGAACAGAGCGGCTGGTTTTACCGCCTCTGGCCCGGGCTGGCCGGTCCCTTGAAACTATTGCCGCCTTTAGCCCGGCAGCCCTTTTTGGCTACGGTGCCCAAGCTCATACCGGGACGCGGCCCTCTGAAAATCGCCTTTTTTGTGGGCTGCGGTTTGCAGGCCTGGTTCCCGGAGGCAGGACAGGCCTTTCTGAAGCTCTGTCAACGGCTGGAGGTGGAAGTGGTAATTCCACCGACCCAGGGTTGCTGCGGCCTCTTGGCTGAATGTGCTGGAGAACGGCAAGTGGCCCTGGAACTGGGCCGTCAACTGTTAGAACAATTTTGCCCTCTAAAGGTGGATTATATTGTCAGCGCCTGTGCCTCCTGCAGCTATCAACTGAAGTGCCAGGGGCAACTGTTTCAGGATACCTCCCTGGCGGCCGAAGCTGCCTGGTTTTCGGCCCGGTTATGGGAGGCCAGTGAATTTCTGGTGCATATCCTGGGATTGAGCCGTTATCCATTTTCGCCGGCCCGCCCCGGGCGGCGGATACTTTTTCATGATCCCTGCCACTTGCACCGCGGTCAAGGCATCTCCCAGGAGCCCCGGGAGCTTCTCGAAGCCGTCCCCGGCCTGGAGCTGGTCGAACCCCCGGGCGGCAAGAGTTGCTGCGGTCAGGGGGGCCTGTTTGGCCTCTGTTATCCAGACCTGTCTAGAACCATCGGGCGGGAACTGATGCAGGTTTATCAACAGGCCGGGGCCGCCGAGGTAGTAAGCGCCTGCAGCGGCTGCCTGGTGCAATTGCTCAGTCTAGCCCCTCCCGACCTGCCGGTTGGCCATTTCCTGGAGGTGCTGGCCGATTCTTGTTAACTAGTGATAATTACTGGCTTCCGAGATCTTTAAAATTTTTATCCTGGACTTTTATATGTTGACAAGTTATCCAATATTTAGTAGAAAAAAAAATCACTGTAGAAAAAAATCACATGGTGTAAAATTAAAAAGGAGGTGTACATATGGCCATTGTAGAACACAAAGGCAAAACCTTTGAGGTAGATGAGGATGGTTTCCTGCAAGATTTGGACGCTTGGGGCCCGGATTGGGTAGACTTTGTCAAGGAGTCCGAGGGCATCCACGAGCTTACCGACGACCATTGGAAAGTAATCAATATGTTGCAGGATTACTTCAAGAAAAACGGCATCGCTCCGATGGTGCGTATCCTTTCCAAGGTCACCGGCTTTAAGCTGAAATATATTTATGAGCTTTTTCCCTCGGGACCGGGCAAGGGCGCCTGTAAGATGGCCGGTCTGCCCAAACCTACTGGTTGCGTCTGACCCAGAATCGACGGCGCGGTTGGCTCTGGTCAGGCAAGACCGACCCCAGCAAACTATCCGGTTGACATTGAGTTTTTTGAAGCAGATACTGGCATTTTCTGTGCCAGGTTCTGCTTCAAAAACTTCTTGCATTTTAAAGGCGAGGTTTTTCCTCTTAAAGATACCTACCTAAGCGAAAAAAATTGACAATTTATTCCGGGTGAGTTAGCTTCAATAAGAAAAGGCGATAATTTCCTCTGGGGAAAATTGTTTTTTACAGCCGGGCCTGAGCTTGAATGCCCGTAAGGGGGGAAAATTACCCATAAAATTAATGACAAGGCTTTCTTGACTTGAGGAGATGCGGTTCGCCAACCCTATTCCAGATATTCTGGGGTGCAGGGTTGGTATTTAGATTTAGGGTAAACAGTTGCAGCGAACATTTCAGTCGTTGTCGGCCAGGGATATTGGTAACCTGAGCCGACCACTGCCGTTAAGAGGTTAATATGGCTTTACCAATACGAAGGGTGCTTTTCATCGAACCCAGGGCTCCTCGAGCGCATATCTTCAGTCGAGTAGTGATCCCCCGTTTGGGGTGCGTCTTATTGGGTACTATTCTCAAGCGCCAAGGTCTGGAAGTAAAGGTAATTATTGAGGAAATTAATAGTCCTGATCTAGACCAGCTCGATTTCCAGCCCGATCTAGTGTGCGTTTCTTCAATCACCTCCACTATTCCCAGGGCTTTTCTGCTGGCCGACTATTACCGTCAACGGGGAATACCAGTGGTTATGGGTGGGCCTCACTCTTCCTTTTTGCCGGCCGAAAGTCTGGAACATGCCGATTATGTGGTGAGCGGCGAGGGAGATGAGGCCTTGCCGGAATTGATAGCCGCCCTCAATGCCGGCAGCGGCTTTGAGTCGATTGCTAATCTTAATTTTCATCAAGGAGAAGAGCTCCAAATAAATCCGCGCCGCCCCTATATTGAAGATCTGGACACCCTGCCGATTCCGGACTACTCGGTGATTCACGGTTGGCGACCCGGTAAACAACGATATGTCTCTATTGCCACCTCCCGGGGTTGCCCCTTTAATTGCCGTTTCTGTTCGGTGATCCAGATGTTTGGACGCCGCTTCCGCTATAACTCAGTGGACCGCATCGTTGAGGAAGTTAGTCTGAACGGGGTTCAGAGCCAACATATGTTTTTTTGTGATGATAATTTTACCGTCAACCGGGAACGCATTAAAAGTTTGCTGGAGCGGATGCTGTCGCTGGGGCTGAATGTAGAATGGAGTGCCCAGGTCCGGGTGGAGGCCGCCCGGGACCCGGAACTTTTAGAACTGATGGCCAGAAGCGGCTGCTATATTGTCTTTGTCGGTCTGGAGTCGATCAATCCGGCCACCCTCAAGGCCTACAACAAATCCCAGACGGTGGAAGACATTCGGGATTGTGTCATCAATTTCCACCGGGCGGGGATCAAAGTCCACGGCATGTTTGTCTTCGGCTCAGAAGAGGATGATACCCAGTTGATCAAGGATACGGTAAAATTTTCCCGCCGCCTGGATCTGGATTCATTACAATATCTTATTCTGACCCCGTTGCCGGGCACCCCGGTTTATGACGAATTGGAAGCCCAGAATCGCATCATCTGTCGCGACTGGAGCCGTTACGATGCTCACCATACTGTGTTTTTGCCCCGCCAGATGACTCCCTACGAATTGCAATGGGAAACCTTTAAGGCCATGAAGCGGTTCTATAGCTGGCCTTCGGCAATGAGGCGCTTAATCAGGCGGGATTACTTTATGGCGATGCTCAAGGTCCATGGCCGCCTGCATCTTAAGCGGGCCTTTTATGAAAAGCGGGGATATTTCCGGCAGCTTAAGGATCAATTGTTCAGCCGGGCCCAGCAATTGCGGACATACCTCCCCCGCCATCGCCGCATCCGCCGGATCGGCATTCCAGAAGACATCTGGCAACTTTCCGCCTGGGAAACCGGCCCCCGGGAATTTCTCCTGCGCTTCTTAGAACGGCTGGGAGTTGAAGTCGTCAGAGAAGGCAAAGCTGATCTACCAGTCTCAGAGCTCGAAGGCGATAACGGTCAAGTCGCGGCGCTGGTGGCGGAAATTAACAATCTTCAAGAAAAGGTTGATCTGGTGCTATTGCCATTCTGGCAGGGACTGGAAGACTTCCGGCAAAAAGCCAAGGATTGGCATCAAGATCTGGGCAATCGGCTCACTTCATGGCGTCAGACCGTAGCCATCGATTTTGATCGCGGTTCGTTTTACAATGTTTGCATGCAGTTAGGGCTGTGCTTCAAAGCCCGCCCGCGCCGCATCCGGCGCATCTATTTTCAGACCCTGGGAGAGGTTGGAACCCAGGTCTGATCACCTATTTTGGCTGCCGGCTTTCTAAGGCACAGTCCCATTCGGCTGTGCCTTATTTTTTGGGTAGTTTTTTTGATTAAAGCCAGGGCCTAGCCGATAATAAAATTATAGATGGGGACGATAATCGGGTCAAAATACGGACTGAATAATTTTAAATCATAGATCCGGTCCAATAGTAAGATGCCGATCAGGACATAGGGGCCGAGCGACTCGAAGGCTTTCTTGAGCCCATCAAATTTTCCGGTCAGCAGCTCCGAGATGATATAAGAGGCAGCCAGCGGCGGCAGCGGCAGCAGGTTATAAACCGCCACGGTGATATTGACGGCGATCACCCCCAGGAATAAGTGGGGATCAATGTTGATGATACTCATTAAGATGATAAAGCTGGCAGCGATGCCAGCTATCGCCAGATTGGCGATGGGTCCGGCAAACCTGGTGATCACAGTGTATAATCTGGGGTACTCGAACTTCCCGGGATCTATGGCGACCTGGCGGGGCCAGCCGAAACCGGCAACCAGAAAAGACAGAGTCCCCAAAGGATCCATATGGAAGAGGAAGAAAAAGTGACCCCGATCTTTGGCCCCTTCCCGCCGATCCCCTAAGATGGCGGCCATAAAGGCCTGGGCCTCAGCATTGATGGTGATGGCAAACAAAATCCCCAGAACAAAGGCGATCAGGTCTTCGACCACAAAATTCGATAAATTAAAGATATAAGGTACCGGAAACGGACTATCCATTACTCCCAACCGTTAGTTTGATCAACACTTTCTGGTGTCATAAATAAGCGAAGGTAGGAGGGCATTTCCTCCTACCTTCGGTTGCAGGTTAATATAAATAACCTCCAAGCGGCTATCTACTCACCCCTGAATTATACACTAGGTTAGCGGGGAAGCAGAAACCGGCGATTATTCACCCGCTGCCATCGGCCGCTTGGCCAGCCGACAGACGACAACACCGATGATCAGCACCAGGGCGGACAGAATAAAGGCCCAGGTCAATTTGCCGGTAAGGTCTTCGATGGTACCGGCTAGTCTGGCCATGAAGAAGCCCAGACCCCAGCCCAGGAACACCAGACCATAGTTCATGCCCAGGTTTTTGGGGCCATAGAAGTCGGCGGTATAGGACGGCAACAGCGACAGACCGCCGCCATACTGCCAGTAAGCAATGCCCACCGCCAGGAATAACAGGAATATGCTGCCGGTGGAAATGACCCAAGGCATGAGGAACAGACAGAGGGCGGAAACCAGGCAGTTTAAGGTATAAGCGTTATCCCGCCCGATGATGTCGGAATACTTACCGGTGCCAATCCGGCCGGCGGCGTTCACCAGACCGCCGTAGGAGGCTAAAATCCAGGCATTGGCTATCAGGAATGGGGAACCTTTGGCAGCTTTACCCAGAATCGGCGCGGCGTTGGCAATGATCAACAGACCCGACTGGGTGGTGGCGATAAACAGGAAGACCAGGGCATAGAACTGCCAGGTCTTGACTATTTCAGAAGGGGCCCAGTCAATAATGGTCAGGGCCGGCTTAGCTCCGGCGGTGACCGGTGGCGCCGGGGGCACATAGCCCGGTTCCGGCCAGGCCAGCATTAACCCGGCAACGATGGTGACCGCCGCAAACCAGATCCCCAACCAGATAAAGCTGCCGGTCAGACCGGTAGCTCTGATCAGGAATTCCGCCAGGGGCGAAATATACAAGGCGGCGCCGCCGTAACCGCTGACCACCAGACCGGCCACTAACCCCCGCTGATGCGGGCCGAACCATTTCAGGGCCGCTGGAGTGGGCGCGGCATAGCCGATGCCCATGCCGATACCGCCGAAAATCCCGAAGCCGATGATCAAGCCAGCATAACTCTTGGCCAATCCAGCAATGATACAACCGAGGGCCAAAAACAGGCCGCCAGTGATGGCCCCTACCTTGGGCCCTAATTTATCCTGGATACGACCACCGGGAATCATTAATAAGGCGAAAATAATGACACAGAGAGAAAACGGAGTGGAAGCCTGAGCGGCAGAGAGGTATTCCCAACCGGGGAATTCCGGGATGGGCTGCCCCACCATCTCAAGCATGAGCCTTCCTTCTTGCATGGGTACCTTCATATGCTTGACCCACACACTCCAGGCATAGAGAATACCCAAACACAAGTTAATGGCAGTCCCTGAAAAGACCACGCGCCAAGCTTTTGCTGGAACTTTACCTACCGGAGCTGTCATACAATCCTCCTCTGCTGGTAGAAAAAAGTCAAAAACCAGTTACCGAAAATTATAAAATAATAACAGTTTTTCCCCCGCCCCTTGAGATAATGAGTACAATCACACACCTCCTTTCCAGGGGACCGTCTAGCTTTAAAAAATTTTGTTTTGCAAGATGACTGCCACCCACTAGGAAAAGCCAGTTTAAATTTTTTAATGTAAATTTATATTTAGTGACAACAGCTTGGAATTTTGAACACAAAGCTTCTCTGGCACTGGAGCTCAGAACCAGGCAATTTAGGGGATATTTTCCCCTTCTGGAGGGGCAATATACCCCTTAAGAAATTATTAAGGGATGGCTGGCCAAATCAGCTTAAAAATCAAAAAGTTGCTGATCATAGTCCCTGGTTGGCCGTTTACCACCCGGACCAAACCTTGCGGACTGCGGCTATCGTGGCTTCCAACTGTTTTTGGCCGTGGGCCAGGGAGATAAACCAGGCCTCGAACTGGGAAGGCGGCAGATAGATCCCCTGGGCCAGCAGCCCTTGGAAAAAACGCCGGAAGCGGCCCAGATCGCTGGACTGGGCCGCGGCCAGGTTGGTCACCGGGCGGTCGGTGAAAAACACGGTCAGCATGGAGCCGACCCGATTAATGCTTACTGGCACGCCAGCCGCCGCCGCCTGCTGGAGCTCAGTCTCCAGATAACGGCCTTTGTCCTCCAGGTCTTGGTAAACTCCGGGTTGCCGGAGAATGTTCAAGGTTGCCAGTCCGGCGGCCACCGCCAACGGGTTGCCCGACAGGGTGCCGGCCTGATAAATCGGTCCACTGGGAGCCATCTGGGCCATGATCTGCTGCCGGCCGCCATAGGCCCCTACCGGCAGGCCGCCGCCGATGATCTTGCCCAGACAGGTGAGATCCGGGATTACCCCGTAGCGGCCCTGGGCTCCCTCCCAGGCCACCCGGAAGCCGGTGATAACTTCATCAAAGATCAGAGTGATGCCGTGCTCATTACAGAGCTGCCGCAGACCCGGCAAAAATTCTGGTGCGGGGGCGACCACCCCCATATTTCCGGCCACCGGCTCCACGATCAGCGCGGCGATCTGTCCCGGATTCTGCAAAATGGCCTGCCGGACAGCCTCCAGGTCATTGTAGGGCACGGAAATGGTCAATTCGGCGATGGCTGCCGGAATCCCCGGGCTGCCGGGGATGCCCTGGGTGAGGATGCCGCTGCCCGCCTGCACCAGCAAGGTATCCGCATGGCCGTGATAGCCGCCGTCAAATTTGATGATCTTGGGGCGTCCGGTATATCCCCGGGCCAACCGCAGGGCGCTCATCGCCGCCTCAGTCCCGGAATTGACCAGGCGTACCATCTCCAGGCCCGGGACTGCCTCAACTAACTGCCGGGCCAGTTCTACCTCCCCCGGGGTGGGGGCCCCAAAACTGGTGCCCTGGGCGGCGGCCTGCTGAACCGCCTCTACTACCTGGGGGTGGGCATGGCCGACAATCATCGGTCCCCAGGAGCCGACAAAATCCACATAGGCCTGGTCATCAACATCGTAAATGGTTGCCCCCTGGGCGCGGGCAATAAAGGGCGGACCAAGGTCTACCGCCTGCCAGGCGCGTACCGGGCTGTTGACTCCTCCTGGAATCAGTTGCTGGGCCTGTTGGAATAGCTGTGCAGAGCGTTGATTTGACATCGTCCCCTGACCGGTTTATTTTTTGATTAAAGGTTTCAGATCAATCGGAGGCAGGTTTACAGTTTCGTCGAGGTGATCCCGAAAATAGCGCATGGTGGTCTTTTTTAATTCCGCGTCGCTGAACAGCAATTCATAATCCTTAACGCCGCTCAGGTCTGCCATCCGCTGGGCGATTTCCTGGCATTCCGGCTGGGTGCGGGCGTGAATCATGGTGAACAGATTGTAGGGCCACTTGCCGGTGACCTGGCGTTCGTAGCAATGGGTGACCTCCCTAAAGGAAGCCATGATCTTTCCGACCCGGTTGATATCCTGGCGGGGTACGGCCCAGGCCACCATGGCATTGGCATCAAACCCAGATACCCGGTGCCGGATGGTAGCTCCGAACCGGCGAATATAACCCCGGGCCATTAGATCGCGGATCGCTTCCATTAACTCGGTTTCACTCAATCCCAGCTGTTGCGCCACCGGCAAAAAGGGCTGGGCACAGACCCTTAGATCGATTTGCAGGGCGCGAATTATCCGTTTTTCTAATTCGGTCAGCATAAACCAGTGTTTCGCAAACCCAGATGCTGATCAAACCTGCTTCTGCGGCTGGCTAAAAAAGCTGCCAGTTCTTCTTCCAATTCCTCGAAGGCCTGAAGCAAACGCTGGCTTAAAGGAGTAAGGGTCAATCTCTGCCCCCGGCCTCTACCGGGCACCTTTTCAACCAGTTTCAGACCCAGCCGATCCTCGGAGGATTTTAACCGGCCCCACGCCGCCCGGTAGGACATCCCCAAATGTCTGGCGGTTTCCGCCAGGGAACCATAATCCCGAATGCCTTTTAGTAATTCTAGCCGTCCCCGGCCAAAGACAACTTTACCCTCTTTCTCCAGCCAGACCTTAAAATGGATTTCCAATCCTTCCATAACAATCCATTTTCTCTGCGATGCTAGCCAACCAGAATCATGCCCTGATAGGATTCTTAAAGATTTATGTTTGTAGAGTACCGATTTCCGGTCCGTTAGTCAAGCTTTTGCGATACCGGTTGCTCCTGGGATAATTTGGGCTTGACCTGACCGGGCGGATTTGCTACAGGTGTAGTCGGGCTGCAATGGGAAGGCAAACTGGCTTTACCTGCGGCCCAATATTGCAGACCGGAGAACCTTCTTCCCCGATGATTACCAACCGGTGCCGAAGACTGATCAGGGCCGCACTTCTCTGCTTAGGCTTGATCCTGATGGTGAAAGTGCCAGCTCTGGAGGCCAAACCAGGCATCCCCAAATGTATCCGGGTCTGCAAAAAAGGGGTGATCTACTATTACTTTTCCACCCGGGAGAGAGATGCGGCTGCTGATTATTTCCAACCCGCGGCCCGGATTTCGACGCCGCCTCGATCCCGCGCCCGGCGGTTATCGCGCCAGGAAGTGGAGCATTTAATCAAAGAGGCCAGCCGCCAGAATAAGTTACCGCCGTCTTTAATCAAAGCGGTGATTCGGGTCGAATCGAACTTTAATCCTGCCGCCACTTCCCCTAAAGGGGCGATGGGGATGATGCAACTGATGCCCGAAACTGCGGCTGATTTACAGGTATCAGACCCTTATGACAGTGAGGAGAATATTCTGGCCGGCAGCCGCTATCTGCGGATGTTGTTAAACAAATTTAATTTCCAACTCCCTTTGGCGCTGGCGGCCTACAACGCCGGTCCGCAGCGGGTCAGTAAGTCCCAGCAGGTCCCGCCGATAAAGGAAACCCAGGCCTTTGTAAGGGATGTTTGTGTCAATTTTTTGAAATATGATCAACAGGATGCAAAGCACCCCTAATCCGGGAGCGGCAAGAAAGCAAATCAGTCTGAAGGTATAAATTACCGATTCTGGTTCGAGCTAATTTAAAAACCCAACCATAACATTAAGATACCAAAAGAAACCTTTAATCGGCTTCTGTCCTGGACCGGTTCCAGCAGCAAAGCCCAGCACGAGTGATTTCTGATCCTGCCGGCCGGTAACAGGGCCGTTAAGGAGGCAAAGATGCTGATTTTTATTAGCGACCTCCACTTAGTAGATGGTACTGCCGGGGAACACAATGTCCCCAGCCGGGCCTTCGGCTACTTCTTTCAAGATGTAGCGGCCAGCGCCACCCCCCGGACCGAGGAAATCAAACTGGTTTTTCTGGGTGATATCTTTGATCTGATACGCACCGAAAAGTGGTTTGATTTTCCGGTGCAAGAAAGACCCTGGGGCTCAAATGAACCCCAAATTGAGGCCCACGCCAACAGCATCTTTGAGGCCATCAAAAATCACCCTGAAAACCAGCAAACCTATGGGCTGCTGAGCGGCAGCCTGAAAGACCGGTTTGGCCTGCCGGTAGAACCGCAGAGGATTTACATCCCCGGCAACCATGACCGGCTGTGCAACAAATATCCCAGTCTGAGGGCTAAAGTCAGCGATTTTTTGCACCTCCAGCACGACCCGGACCAGCCCTTTGCCTACAACTTTCAAGATGTTGATTACGGAGTCTTCGCCCGCCACGGCCATGAGTTCGATAAATATAACTATGAAGGGGGAAAGTCTTACACTCATCAGGATTATTTGCGGGTGCCGATCGGCGACCCGATCACCACTGAACTGGTGGCCAAGATGCCTTATAAGATGACCGAACGGATAGCCACTCTTCCCCTGACTCCCCAGGAGAAGGCCAGATTAAGAAAAAACTTCGAAGAGATCGAGAATGTCAGACCCCTATCGGCGGTCATCGATTGGCTCCTCTATCAGGTGCGACAACGCCGGTGGCTCAAGGAAGTGATCGAAGACGTAGTGGACGAGATCATCAGGGAATTCAATGAACTCGACTTTGTCAAGGGCTGGTATCGGGACCACGACAAATGGACTGACCCGTTCGACGAAGCTGACCGCATTCAGGCGGTGCTCTTTCTGTTAGAGCGCTTTAAGATCTTTTCCACTGAAAAAATCACCTCGTTGCTGGCTAAGGCCAAGGACTATTTAGTGAAAGACGAGTTGTTGGAAGCTGCTCCGGAAGAATACTTGCACCTGGAGCCTCGCATCCGCTATGTGGTCTATGGTCACACGCATGAAGCGCTCACCGTCCCCATTCGCACGGTGTTGAGCAACGCCGGGACCGCGGAACATGTTTATCTGAACTCCGGCACCTGGCGGGCTCGGCATCGCCGAGCCATTCGCGATGACTCTTTCATTACTTGGAAAAACATGACCTATCTGTTTTCTTATCAAGCCGGAGAGCGGGAGGCTGATTTCCCCGTGTTTGAAACCTGGACCGGTGGTTTGAAGACCATTTAGCCCAGCCTTCACCTTGAGTCTGGAATAATTTGCTAGTTTGCGTCCCTTTGGTTAAAATCAACTCTAATGTCTAGCCGGCTCCGCATTCCTAGGTTGGATAATTATGCTGACTTTTAGCATAAATCGGTAACAGCGAACCTAACGGAACCTGAGATGGAAACCCAAAACTCGATTGAGCAAATAACTCTTTGGCTGCAAGAGCAGATTAACAAGGCCGGAGCCCGAGGCGCGGTCTGTGGGTTGAGCGGCGGCATCGATTCTGCCGTGGTCGCGGCTTTAGGGCAGAAAGCCCTGGGCAATGAATTTCTAGGCCTGATTATGTCCTGCTACAGCCTGCCCCGAGATCTCCAAGACGCCCAGCGGGTAGCTGAACACCTGGAATTAAATTATGAGGCCATAGACTTAACTTTGGTTTACGATCTTTTCAAGTCCATCCTGCCTCCTGGTCCGCCGATGGCCGACGCCAATCTGAAGGTCCGCTTGCGCATGGTTACCCTTTATTACTACGCCGCCCAGCGCCAGGCCCTAGTGCTGGGGACCAGCAATAAAAGCGAAATCGCCGTGGGTTATTTTACTAAATACGGGGATGGGGCGGCGGATTTGTTACCGTTGGCTGACTTTTTGAAGACCGAGGTCAAGGACCTGGCCAAAGCTCTGGGGCTTCCGGACTGGCTGGTTGAAAAACCACCAACCGCCGGTTTATGGCCCGAACAGACCGACGAACAGGAGATGGGGGTAACTTATACCGAGTTGGACCGCTTTCTGACCGAGACCACTTACCATCTGCCCACTACCGTTAGTAATGTGGCCCAGGAGCGGATTTTATCCATGATGCGTCAATCGGCTCACAAACGCTACCCGATCCCGGTTTTCCGGAAAGATCTTGGCAACCCTTGATGATCCTGCCGGAATCGACCTCCGGGTGGACCGCCTACTATAAGCTCCGGAAATCAGCCATAAAAGATTACCAAGCATGGCCGCCAAGAAAAGTACTTGAAGTTTTTTGCCAGCTTGCTATAGTAAAATGATAATCTAAAGACTATCATATACTTGCAGAATTGCTGCCAATGATGGTGAAATTTTCAGTTTATCTAAGGTGGAACCTCTATCGTGAAAGTGCTTTGGGCTCCGTGGCGGATGGAATATATCCTGGGTGAAGACAAACCCCAGGAGTGCATTTTTTGTCCCCAACCTGGTGAAGACCTTAAAGCCCGGCTGGTGCTGTTTAGCGGCCTTTTGACCCGGGTGATGATGAATAAATATCCTTATATCAACGGCCACCTGTTGGTTTCTCCTTTACGCCATGTGGCAGGGCTTGAGGAGCTTAACCAAGCCGAGCTTTTGGATCTGATGCTCAAGGTGCGTCAATCTCTGGCCATTCTGAAGAAGGTAATGCATCCCGACGGCTTCAATGTTGGGCTCAATCTAGGCCAAGTAGCAGGGGCCGGGGTCGAAAGCCACCTGCATTTTCATATTGTCCCCCGCTGGCTGGGAGATACCAATTATATACCGGTATTTGCCGAAGTCCGGGTTATCCCCGAACACTTTCTCCAGACATACGAAAAATTGGCACCGCACTTCCAGGCCTTAAAGGATGGGGAATAGTCATGCGCCATTTTAAAATGATCTTTGTCATGCTATTGTTCATTTTTGCCATTGTGTTTATCAAGCAGAACTTAAACACTATGGAACACGAGGTCAGGCTGCGTCTGAATATTTATTTCCATACCTTTGAAAGTATGCCCATTCCCCTCTGGTTAATGCTGTTGTTTGCAGGTTTTATCGGCGCCTTGGCGGTCAGTTTTTTCTCCATATTCGAGTGGATCAGACATCGCCAAGCGGTCCGCCAACTGCAGCACAACCTGGAAATCGTCACCAGCGAGCTAAGAACTGTACAATCCAAGGTCTACCAGCAAGGGAAAACCGGGGAAGCCATGCCCGGGGAAAGGAAAACTCAGCCGGGGCCGGTTTGAGCTTCTGAGTGAGCAGGTTCACAACAATCTTCCGGAAGGCTTAGATATAATTTCCTAAGTTGAGTAGGACGGTATCTGCCCCCTATTTTCCTTGGATTGAATCCCTTCACCGTGCAGCCGCAAAAGACTTTTTACGCCTTCAGCAGTTTTAAGATATAATAGTTGTATGTCCCCATCAGCATCTGAGAAGATTACCCCCATGCTGCGCCAGTATCTGGAAATCAAGGCCCAGCACCAGGATTCGCTGCTGCTGTTCCAGATGGGCGACTTTTTTGAGGTCTTCTTCGATGACGCCCGCCAGGTAGCCCAAGTCCTGAATATCGCGCTGACCAGCCGCAGCCGGGCCGAGGAGGAACCCATCCCCATGGCCGGCTTCCCGCGGCATGCTGCCGAAAGTTACATCTCCCGCCTGCTCGAGCACGGCTTCCGGGTGGTAATCTGTGAACAGGTGGAAGACCCCGGGCCGGCAAAGGGACTGGTACAGCGGCAAGTGACCCGGATATTGACCCGGGGAGTGGTAGTGGATCCGGCGACCCTGACTGCCAAAGAAGCCAACTACCTGGCCGCGGTCACCTGGAATAAAAAGACCTGGGGCCTAGCCTTCCTGGACCTTTCTACCGGCGACTTTCGGGTGACCGAGGGCCGGGATCAACAGGGCATGTGGGAGGAACTCTGGCGCTTGCGCCCGGTAGAACTGTTGTTGCCCGCCTTTTTGGAGTCTGAGGACCTAAATGGATTTCTGACCGGTTTTCCACAAAGGCCCAGTGTTCGCTATTTGACTGAGGAAGCCTTTGAAGTCGCCACCGCCCAACAGCGGCTCAAGCAGCAATTGGGAACTTTGTTTCTGGACGGCTTTGGCCTGGCTGATTACTCAGTCGGATTGGCAGCCGCCGGAGCCATCCTCGATTATTTACTGGAAACCCAAAACACCACCCCCCGGCATATTATCCGCCTCACTCCATATATCTCGGATGATTACCTGGGATTGGACGAAGCCACCCTGCGCAACCTGGAAATCTTTGAAACTTCCCGAACCCGCAGCCGCCAGGGGTCGCTGCTAGAGCTGCTGGACGCCACCTTGACCGCCATGGGCGGCCGCAGACTGGCTCACTGGCTGCGCTATCCCTTACGGCAGCTGGATGAGATTCAGACCCGGCTGGCCGCAGTGGAATTTTTCCAGGACAATAGTTGGCTGCGCCAGCAATGGCGGCAGGCGGTCAAAGGCATGGCCGATCTGGAGCGCCTCACTGCCCGGATTGCCTTGGAGCAGGCCACGCCCCGCGACCTGGTGGCCCTGAAAAATTCTCTGGCCCAGTTGCCCGCTCTGAAGGCCATCTTATCCGGGGATTTGCCCTCCTTGCTGGCCGCGGCTGACGCTGATTTGGAGGACCTGCAGGATATCCATCAGCTTATTGATCAGGCCATTGTGGCTGACCCGCCTTTATCAATCAAAGACGGCGGGATTATCCGCGCCGGTTATCACCCTGAACTCGATGAATTGCTGGCCTTAAGCCGCCACGGCAAGGACTGGATCGCCCGCTTGGAAGCCCAAGAGCGACAGCGCACCGGCATCAACTCCCTCAAGGTCCGTTATAACAAAGTATTCGGCTATTATCTGGAGGTTTCACGGGCCAATTTACACCTAGTGCCCGAGGATTATATCCGCAAACAGACCCTGGTCAATGCCGAACGCTTCATTACCGCCGATCTCAAGGAATATGAATCCCGCGTCCTGGGAGCCGAGGAGGCCCGGGGGCGGCTGGAATGCCAGCTCTTTAAACAGATCCGGCAGCAGGTCGGGGCTGAATCCCGCCGTCTCAAACAGGTGGCCGAGGCTGTGGCTACCCTGGACGTCTTGGCGGCCCTGGCCGAAGTCGCCAGCCAGTACCAATATACCTGTCCCCGGCTGCAGGAACATCCGGGTCTATCCATTCGCCAGGGCCGGCATCCGGTGATCGAACAACATCTGCCCACCGGAGCCTTTGTTCCCAATGATATCGTGGTGGATCAAAACGCGCAGGTGCTGATCATTACCGGCCCCAATATGGCAGGTAAATCCACCATTCTGCGCCAGGTGGCCCTGATCAGCCTGATGGCCCAGGTCGGCAGTTTTGTCCCCGCAGCGGAAGCCGTTTTGGGGGTGGTGGATCGCATCTTCACCCGGGTGGGGGCAGTGGATGATATTGGCCGCGGGCAGAGCACTTTTCTGGTGGAAATGCATGAAACCGCTAATATTCTGCACCAGGCCACCCCCCACAGTCTGGTCATCCTGGACGAAATCGGCCGCGGCACCAGCACTTTTGACGGCCTGGCCCTGGCCTGGGCAGTGGCCGAACACCTGCATGATTTTTCCAGGGTGGGGGTCATGACCCTGTTTGCCACCCACTACCATGAATTGACTGCCTTGAGCCGTCTCAAACCTCGGGTGCAGAATTTACATGTGGCGGTGGTGGAAGCCGACGGCAAGATCGTCTTTCTGCACCAGTTGCGAACGGGAGCCTCGAACAAGAGCTACGGCATCCAGGTGGCCCGGCTGGCCGGAGTTCCAAACCGGGTAATTGCGCGGGCCCAAGAGGTGCTGGAAAATATCGAGGCCGGCACCCTGGACCAATTGGGTTTTCCCCGCCTGGCTCGCCCCCGGCGGCGCTTGGCGCCTCAGGATGCAGGGCAATTGGGGCTGTTCCCCGGCTCTGAGGCGACTTCCAAGCCCAAATCAACAAATCCTGCGGACCACTGAGGTCTATTGTCTTAAGGCGAGATTGGCCACACCCAGATTTTATCTCCGGGCTGATTTGCTCTTGACAAACCTTGGCTTAACAGATTAAATAATAGTACCGAGCGGGAATAACTCAGTGGTAGAGTGCAACCTTGCCAAGGTTGAAGTCGCGGGTTCGAATCCCGTTTCCCGCTCCAATTTTTTGGGCGGCATAGCCAAGTGGTAAGGCAGCGGTCTGCAAAACCGTTATTCTCCGGTTCGAATCCGGATGCCGCCTCCAATAACTTCAAAGGCTTAGCAGATAT
>JBKHJN010000024.1:0-42342 GCA_046538075.1 Desulfobacteraceae bacterium
AACTTTGTGCTTGACAATTTTTTCCCGCTGGTCTTAAAATTGGGGCATTGAAATTAATGTTGGAAGTAATTTGTATTGGGAGGTTTGTAACAGAAAGGGGGTGGACAGGAAAAATTTTCAGTTTTTCTGTTAAGCATTATCCTTATTGTTTAACTACTTTGTTTAAGGGGGGAATTATGAAAAGCAAGGGGAAAATGATTCTGCTGGCAGCCGTTGCTGCCTTGGTATTGGTCCCAGCTCTCTGCTGGGGGGAAGTATATGTGGAGGGCTATGTTGGCGGAACATTCAGCGATAACGCCGACATGAGTGCCACGACCAACCATCCAATTGGAACAGTACGCGCCTATGAGAATCACAACATCCCGGGACGGATCGATCCCTCGGTGATCGGCGGGGTGAAGTTCGGTACCTGGTTCGTCAAAGAGGGCTTTTTGGGGTACAATTATCCTGACTGGATGAAGTACCTTGGCTTTTACCTGGATGTCAGTTACCATAAACATGACTTCCGGCATCAACGGATGGATTCAACCGGCGTTGATCGAATTCCACCAATATTCGGTTCAGCGCCTATCCCGGACTCGGTCGATAATGTGTTCAAAAGTGATGGCGATGTCTTTACGGTGGCCTTCATGTTTGCCGCGCGTTACGGCTTCCTGCCTGATTCCGAAGTTCCCTTCGGAAGGTTACAACCTTATGTCGGTGTTGGCCCAGCAATTCTGATCGCCCATCAAGAACCACAGATCAGAAGCGCGCGATATCTAGCTGAAGGGCCCGACTTTATCAATCCCTTCACAACTGGAGTTGGTGGTGACACTGATGTGACCATCGCCCTGGCGGTAGAAGGCGGGGTGCGCTGGATGGCCTTAAAAAATGTCTCTCTCGATTTATCCTTCAAGTACCGGTATGCTTCACCAAGCTTTAATTACGATTACGTCGATCCCATGTATGGCAATCCAGTTAACTTTTCCCTGGATCCCGACTTTAACCTGTTCAGCTTCCAGCTCGGAGCGGCTTACCATTTCTAATTCTTAAACCCAGAAATGTTAATTAAGGGCGGCCTGCGGGCCGCCTTTTTTTGTTGGAGCTGACCTTAACCTAAAGTTTTTTTAAAGAAACCATCCCCAGCAACCGAAAAGTAAGATAAGACTGTTTGTCAAAAGGTATCAAACGCCTGGCAGGGCATCCTTAATTTGGCAAATAACAAAACCATTAAGTTCTCAATAATATTTACAATTTACTTAGGATTATTCATTCTAGGGGATATTGATGGCGGATAATAAAAACTCGGAAGTGTGGCTGGAGCTTTCCCAGGGTCATTTAAAGTTATTGGTTGAAGGGGTCCCCTTTAATGTGGTGGTTAACTCCAACGGCCAGTCTCTCCCGGGTCCGTCAACCACTGTGGAAAAAGCTGACCGAGAGGCCAACGCCAATGGGGAGAGCGCCGGGGTTGACCAAAATTATTATCGCCAGATCTCAGAGGAAATGTATCAGGAAATCGGGCGCCTGGCCAAAAATCTCAATATCTCTTTCCAAGATCTGGCTATTAATGAAATCCTGGAGGGCGATTCGACCTCCGAGGAATCCTGGGGTCAGTCGCGCCACCAGCTCCCCAATCTGATGCTGATGAACGAAGAAGCTAGCATGAACATTTTGGAGTTGGTCGAAAATATCCAGGAAGAATGTCAAGGAGTGCAGAGCGCTTTGGAGAAGGTTTCCCAACCGGCGTTACTCAACTCGGCGACACCGCCGAATATGACCGCCGGAATGGATAAATTATTAGCTTTTTTCCAGAACGCCGGTTCCCTGTTGTCGACTCTCATTGCCGAAGCAGAGGAGCTGCAGAACCGGCTGCAGGCCTTGGAAAGTCAACCGCCCTCACCACCATCAGGCCAAACTAGCAGATCTCATGCACCCAGCGTAAGCTGCCAGATTCCCTTGGAAAGCATCCTACAGACACTTTATAAATTCTGTACCAGTGATACCGTCAAACAACAGCTCAATGGCTTATTAGACAACCGTGATACTTTGTTTCAGGGTCAACAGTTGGCAGAAGCATTAAATGAATTAACCCAAACCATGACCCCGGTGGACGGTTGCCTTAATGTTCCGGTGGAACAGCTTTTCCAGATTCTGGCCGCCGCCTGCCAGGATGAACACACCACCGCCTGGCTAAGAAAGATGGAAACCAGCAGTAATTCCAGATCCTTATGGTATCACTTAGATACTATTATTCCACTCAAGGTGACAACTCCAGGCACCGAGGAAGACACCCAGAACCTGGGTGCAGCGGCCGAAGATGGACTTAACAACGGCTTGCCGGTAGCAGCGGTAAATTCCCAAATAAGTACCTATGTGGAGCGGCTGCGGCAGTTGGCCTATCAGCTGGAAGAATTGCAGCCCGGTAAAATTGCCCGCCAGACCTCACACAGCCCTCCGGACCGAGACCAGGCCATGCTACCGGTGGTGTCTGCTGCTCGGGAGAGCATGCGCCATATCAACCGATCTTTGTCACGTATCATCGAGGGGCTCTCCTATCAGGATCTGTCCAGCCAACCGCTGATTAAGGTCTTGAAGACACTGCGCCAGGTTCAGGTGCACCTATTGACCCTATTGGTAGCTTACGGGATTAAAATCAAAAAGAAAGAAGAGAAAAAAGAACTTACAGTTGCGGAAAGCGAAGCCCTGGCCCGCAGCGAAGTCGATCGCCTGATAACCTATATTAGCCCCGCGACTCCGGAAGGGGAACCACAGCCCGAAAAACTGCCCGAGTCCCACTCCCTGGATCAGGAAGCCATCAACGACCTCCTGGCTAATCTGGGTTTTTAACCCTGGCCTTACATATTAAATTTCTTTAACCTCAAAAAAGTCATCCGGCCTGCTTTCCCGACCAGGATACAGGATAGAAATCACTCCAAATTAAATGCCCTGGCCGGTTAGGCAAGAGCAAAATTCTGCTTGACATCCCGGCGGCACCCAGGTAATTTTCTAACTGGGAAACTTGTAATATTAAATAACCGCCAATCAGAGCTTACTATTAACAATTTCAAGTTAAAGCGGAGGCCGGCATGGTTAAAAATATTGTCTTAATTGTGTGCTTAAGTTTATCTTTACTATTAAACTCATGCGGCTCTACCTTTAGCCAACCCAGGGAAGCTTATATAAAGGCTAACCCCGACATTTCTGACACTAAAAAGGAAGCAATTCTTAGAGGCGAACCTCTAGTAGGAATGACCAAAGAGGAAGTGCGGGCTACTTGCGGCACCCCTAATATCATTTCCCAGGGGGTGGGGAAGGATAAAAAAATCTGTGATTTCTGGGGTTATAAACGTTATAAAGTACAGTTTGATCAAGAAGGCAAAGTAATAGAGGTAGAATAACTACGTTTAGGTTTTATATTACCTTAACAACAATACTCTCTACTGTGGATTATTTCCGCCCCGGGACGGGTGGGTTTAATCCTCTCCCCTTCCCATGACCCTTATGTCCATTTACCCGACAGCCATTATGATTTTTTAGCCCACCGAGATTTCCGCGTGAATAACTCTTGACAAATCCATTTTGAATATTATAAAATTAAAAAATTTTGGAAAATTTATTATCCTACAGAAAGGGGGATGAGTGCCATGGACTGCGTAACCATCAAAGCGGGTTATCCGTGCGCCTTTATGACCAAAAAGGGTTGCACGTTCAACGGGGGTAAATGCCACCCCATCATTGACAAATGCGAAGGCTGTGATCGGATCCTGGATTTGGAAACAGGACGGTATTGTATGATCAGTCCGGACCCGGCAATGAAATGGCGGAATGGCAACTGTAATATGGCCACCCATGTCAAGAACGTCGGTAACGGCGGCCCGACAGGCAAGCTCAATCCGCTTAAAGCCTCCAAGCGGGGTGCCAGTAGTAAGTGAACCCTCCAGGGGCGTGCAGCGCGACGGCCATTCAACCCTGGCCAGTCGCGCTGACACCTGAAAACCTTACCTACCCAACTTTTCTAAAGCTCGCCCCAGACGTTCCAGCCCCGTAACAATCCGCTCCCGGGAAGTAGCATAAGAGAAGCGAAGGCAGTTATCTTCACCAAAGCCGCTCCCGGCGACTACCGCCACATGGGCCTCTTCCAGCAGGTAATCTGCCAACGCGTCCGACCAACCTTGCTCGGGGCCGGGCTGGAGGGCGGAGTAGTACTTGGAAAAATTGGGAAATACGTAAAAGGCTCCGCCCGGACGGATACAACTGACCCCGGGTAGTTGGGTCAGTCGGGATAGGATGTCGTCCCGGCGCCAGGCAAACTCCTGGACCATGGCCGCAACCGAGTCTTGGGGGCCAATGAGGGCCTCGACCGCAGCTTTCTGGGCAATGGAATTGGGATTAGAGGTACTCTGGCTCTGAATTTTGGTCACTGCCTGGATCACGGTTTCCTGGCCGGCCATATAGCCGATGCGCCAGCCGGTCATGGCATAGGTCTTGGATACCCCATTGAGGACAAAGGAACGGGCCTTTAATTCGGGATCCAATTGAGCCAGACTGACAAACTCATGGCCATCAAATAGAATCTTCTCGTAAATGTCATCCGAAATTACGAAAAGGTGGTGTTCCAAAATTACCTCGGCCAGGGCTGCCAATTCCTCCCGGGTATAGACCGAACCGGTGGGATTGGAGGGGCTGTTCAGAATCAGCCCTTTGGTGCGCGGGGTCAAACATTCCCGCAATATTTCCGGGGTCAATTTAAAGCCATTCTCTTCCGGGGTAGAGACGATTACTGGTACAGCTTCGGCTAACAGCAGCATGGGTGGATAAGAAACCCAATAGGGGGCGGGGACGATGACCTCATCGCCCCGTTCAAACAGCACCTGGAAAAGATTATACAGGGAATGTTTGCCACCGCAGGAAACCACGATCTCCTCAGGCCGGTAATTCAAGTTATTGTCTTTTTTAAATTTTTGGATAATGGCTTCCTTTAGCTCAGGGATGCCCCCGACCGCAGTATAGCGGGTGAAACCTTCCTGAATGGCCCGAATGGCTGCTTGGCGGATATTATCAGGGGTATCGAAATCCGGTTCCCCAATGCCAAAATTGACGATGTCCACCCCTTGGGCAGCCAAGGCCTTGCATTTGGTGTCGATGGCCAGGGTCGGGGAAGGTTTAATCTGGCCGATGCGTTTTGCCAAAACCACTTTTTTATTCTCCTTGATCTGGTCTGTATTCCGAGATTGATAAATATAAGAAACTATGATATTTGTCAACGGTAACTCCATTTGCTCAGGGACACTGGTCATTTTAAAAAAATCCCGGCCAGGATCCTGATATTGCCGAGCTTTGGCCCTAGGGAAGATGGGCGCGGGTCGGGGCAGGCCCCTTATATTGGCAACTCCAACTCTCGAAAAGCGGACCAGGATGATTCAACAATTAGCGATCATTACCAAGAAACATAAAGCTGACGCCCATCAGGCCGGGGCTGACCTGAAAAACTGGCTGACCGGCCAAGGGGTAAAGGTAGCACTGTTCGAAAATGAACCTGAACCCCAGATCCCTAGTTTGTCGGCTGGGACCGAGATGATTGTCGTTATGGGGGGAGACGGGACCTTGCTCAGCGCGGCCCGGAACTATGGCCAGCAAGGCATCCCGATTCTAGGGGTCAATGTCGGCGGACTGGGGTTTATCACTGAGATCGCCCTCAAAGAGCTTTATCCGTGTATCGAAGGCATCCTGAAGCACGATTTTGTCATTGAAAAACGGATGCTGCTGGCCGCCACCGTCATCCGGGCCGGAAAACAGATAGAGCAGCAGTGTGTGTTAAACGATGTGGTCATCAATAAAGGCGCCTTGGCCCGGATCGTGGAGTTGGACACCTTCATCGACGATCAATACCTGACCACCTATCGCGCCGATGGTCTGATCGTCTCCACTCCGACCGGGTCCACTGCCTATACCCTGGCGGCAGGCGGACCGATTGTCTACCCCACCCTGAAAACGATTACCCTGATCCCGATCTGCCCTTTTACCCTGACCAACCGGCCCATTATCCTGCCTGATACGGTAACCATAAAGGTGGCCATGGATGCCAAAAGCCGGGATGTGTACATAACTTTTGACGGCCAGATCGGCTTGGCCCTGCAGCCCCAGGACCGGGTTGAGATTCGCAAAGCCGCTAAATCTATTCAGCTGGTGAAATCCCCGGCGAAAGGCTTTTTTGAAATTCTGCGAACCAAACTGCGCTGGGGATGAGCAAATCTGGCCGGCTTCCGGCTGAATCTACCCTTAACTATTTGGGCGGCTTAAGCTTTTTGGGAACTGCAGTAAAACAGACTTTCGGCAAAGGAGATCGCGGGTATGGAGAAAATTAATATTGGCACCAACGTTAGCCCTTACCCCATGCCGGTATCGCTCTTGGGGGCCCTGGTTGGGGGCCGGATCAATTTTATGACCGTAGCCTGGCTGGCCCGGGTCAACTTCAAGCCGGCCATTATGGCGGTGGCCGTCAACCGGCGGCATTTTACTACACCAGGGATAAGAGAAAACGGCTGCTTCAGCGTCAATTTTCCCAGCGCCGATATGTTGCTGGAAACCGACTACTGCGGTCTGGTCTCGGGTCGGGTGGCCAATAAGTCAGGCCTTTTCGAAGTGTTTTATGGGGAACTGGAAAATGCCCCGATGATCAAAAAATGTCCGCTCAGTCTGGAATGCCGCTTAATAGAAACTGTCACCCTGCCCAATAATTATCTGTTCCTGGGAGAAATCGTCGCCGCCTACACTGAAGAACGCTACCTGACCGACGGCCAACCCGACATCCAGAAAATGAATCCCCTGGTGTTATCCATGCCGGATAAAAACTACTGGACAATCGGGGCCCAGGCCGGGACTGCCTGGGATGCCGGCAAAAAACTCAAACCAGCAAAAAAGTAGGCAGTTGTTTTCGTCAGATGCCGGTTTTAATTTTTGGTTGTCACCGAGGTCTAATGACTGATCAATGCCTAATTACTTCAAAGTAAAGCCATGAGCCTGCGCATCGTCAAGGCCAAAGTTTGGAAATATACCCCGCCAGAACTGCTGGCAGTGGATGAACCAGTAGCGCCAGAGGAGCTGTTGGCGGTCAGCATCGACGGCGATATCTGTCAATTCCTGCTTTACCTGCCCGGCCAGGAAAAGGATCTGGCCCTGGGTTTTCTGTTCAGTAGTGGATTCATCGGGGGCATGGAAGACATCAGGACCATAGAATTTTATCCCCCTGATCCAGAGGCCGACAAGTGTGCTTTGGTCGAAGTCAGGCTTACCGAGTTGGCCAGGGCCCGCGGCTCGGCTCCCGAGTTGCCAGTTTCTTTCTTAAGGGAAAGCTGTGGGGGCTGGAGATGGAGTACTGAGTTGTTGAGCCGGTTTCCACCGCCCAACCGCCAGCTTCAGATAAAGGCCGGCGATTTGACTGCGCTGATGGCCATCCTGCCCCAGAAACAGGAGATTTTCCAGCGGACCGGCGCCACCCATGCCCTCGCGGTGGCCGATGTCCAAGGCTATATTATCCTCAGCGCCGAAGACGTGGGCCGCCATAATGCCTTTGACAAAGTCATTGGCCAGGCCTTGCTGGAAGGAATTACTTTGCATGACAAGATTGCCTTGTTGAGCGGCCGGGTCAGTTATGAGATGGTCTTTAAGGCGGCCCGGGCCGGGATTCCCCTCTTGGCGGCGGTCTCCGCCCCCACCCATCTGGCCATCCGCCTGGCCGAAGCCCTGGGGCTCACCCTGGCCGGATTTGTACGAGGAAGCCGGATGAATATCTACAGCCATCCCGAGCGCTTCACTGACCTTCCGGCCGAATTTGACAAAAAGAAAAGCTGATTTTTATTGAGAAGTTATTATTTGGCCGGGCGGGGCTGTAATTTTTCCAGTTCGTTGCAACATAGAGAATGGCCCAGTTCGCAGCCCCGACGGTAATCAGCCATCGCCTTATCCTTCTGGTGCAGATGGTGTAAATAGACATTGCCGCGGAAAAAGTAAGCCAGAGGCTGATCAGGGCCCACACGGATCGCCCGGGTAAAATCAGCCACCGCTTCCTGGTACTTCCCCTGGCAAAATTTTACCATCCCCCGGCGATTGAAAACCCAGGGATCTTCAGGGCTCAGTGCCGCAGCCCGGTCGAGATCATCCAAGGCCTCGACAAAATGCCCCACTTGGGCCTGACTGACTCCCCGGTTTTTCCAGGCTTCCGCATTTTTGGGATTCAAAGCAATGACTTGCGAATAGGCGGTAACTGCTTCGGAATGCCGGTTCAATCTGGCCAAAAGTTTCCCCTGTTCCATTAGCAAAGGAATGCTTTGGGGATTGTGAGCCACTCCGTGTTCCAGCACCGCCAGGGCTTCGCGGTCGCGGTCTAACTTCACCAGGGCCAGGGCGCCATAGCGGTAGGCCTCGGCCACATAAAAATTATTTTCCAGGAGTTGCCCTAATAACCCGGCCGCCTGGGCATACTGAGATTGCTCATAGGCAGCCATTCCTTTGGTCAGCAGCTCCTCTTGGGCCGCGGTGGCCTTAACCAGGCAGCAGCAGCAACAGCTCAGCGCCAGGAGTATGGTTAACCTGTTCTTCAGCCTTATAATCCCCACACGGGGGTGAGATTTACCATCCCACAAAGAAAAAGATATTACTCCGAGCATTTAAAATTTTTAAAGGGTCATCTGCACCCGGGCAAATGACCCTGTTGATCCTTTGAGGTCGTGCTAGGCCGTTGGCTTAATAACTGCGCATGGCCCGGAGCCGGGCAACCCGCTCCTCGATGGGCGGATGAGTGCTGAACCAGCTCATCAGCCCCCCGCCGGTCAAGGGGTTGACAATAAACATGTGTGCGGTGCTGGGGTTGGCCTGCATGGGGACTCTCTGGTTGCCATAGGCCAATTTCTCCAGGGCGCTGGCCAGGGCTTGGGGATTGTGGCACAGTCTGGCCCCGGTGGCGTCAGCCATGTACTCCCGCGACCGGGAAATGGCCATCTGGATCAGCATGGCGGCAATGGGAGCCAGGATGGCCATCGCGAGCGCCCCCAAGACGCCGCCGCCTTCCTCGTCATCCCGACCGCCAAAAATGGCCGCCCATTGGGCCATATAAGCCAGATAGGTAATGGCCCCCCCCAGAGTGGCGGCCACCGTCTGAATAAGGATGTCCCGGTTTTTAACATGTCCCATTTCATGGGCCAGCACTCCTTTCAATTCCGTGGGCGAAAGCAGTTTCAGAATGCCATTGGTAACTGCCACCGCGGCATGTTGAGGGTTGCGGCCGGTGGCAAAGGCATTAGGGGTGTCGGTGGGAACGATATAAACCCGTGGCATAGGCACCTGGGCCTCCCGGGCCAATTCGCCCACCATGGCATGCAGCTCTGGGGCCTCCTGGGGGCTGACCTCTTGGGCCCGATACAGCCGCAACACGATCTTATCCGAATACCAGTAACTGAAAAAATTCATTGCCAAGGCCAGAACCAGGGCAATCTTGACCCCCTGGCTACCGCCCATGATTTGGCCCATAAAAAGTATCAGGCCGGTCAAGGCTCCTAACAGCAGAACCGTTTTTATCTGATTGCTCATGGACTTACCTCCAATTGCTTAAACAATACCTGTTGGGTTTGGCGACAAAATTTTAAATATAATATAATTGTGCTACTCAGACTTTGTCAATAGCGCCATAATCCTGACATCCCGAATCATTGGTTCTCATTAGCTAGTCCGGTTAATCGATTTTCATAAGGTCAAAACTAAGGGGAGGATCATCGGTCGCCGTTCCAGGATCTTAAAGAAATATTTGCGCAGGGCCTTGCCGATCTGAATCTGAATTTCCAGCCAGTCCTGGGTGGGTTCCAGCAAGGCCCGGGAAACAATCTCCTGGATGATCTCCCGCGCCGTGGTCAGCATCTGGGTCTGTTCCTCTTCGAATACAAAGCCCCGGGAAACCAGATCCGGACCAGACACGATCTTGCCTTCGCGGGCGTCTACCGCTACTAGGGCAATGACCAAGCCGTCTTCGGCCAGATGGCGGCGGTCACGCAGGACAATCTGGCTGATGTCCCCTACCCCTTTGCCATCGACAAATACCCGCCCCACCTCCACTTGTTCTAAAACCCGGCCGCCGCGGGCATCAAACCGCAGCCGGTCCCCATTGCGCGCCAGCAATAATCGATCCTCGGCAATCCCCAGAGATTTAGCCAACTGGGCGTGTTTGATCAGATGGCGCAGTTCTCCATGGATGGGGATAAAATACTGGGGTTTGGTAAGGTTAATCAGCAGCTTTAATTCCTCCTGGGAGGCATGGCCGGAGACATGAATATCGGCCACTTCTTCGTAGACTACTTCCGCTCCCAGCCGATAGAGGTTATTAATCACGGTGCTGATCGCCTTTTCATTGCCAGGGATGAATTTGGAAGACATAAGCACCAGGTCCCCGTCCTTGATATGGATGTGCTTATGGGAATCCAAGGCAATGCGGGCCAATGCACTCATGGGTTCCCCCTGGCTGCCGGTGGTAACAATGACCACTTCCTCGTCCGGCAAGTGCTTGAGCTGGCTGACGGTGATTTCCTGTTCCGCCGGGATATCTAGATAGCCCAGTTCTTTGGCGATCCGCACATTGATGATCATGCTCTTGCCGTTGAACAGCAGCTTGCGGTTGAATTGCGCTGCCAGTTGGACAATCTGTTGCAATCGGGGAATATGAGAGGAGAAGACGGCAATAATTATCCGCCCCTGGGCCTCTCGGAAGAGAGCCTCCAGGGTCTTCCCGATCTCCCGCTCCGACAGGGTGTACCCGGGGCGCTCCGCGTTAGTCGAATCCGACAGCAGGGCCAAAACTCCTTTACCGCCGTACTCGGCAAAGCTGTTGAGATCGGTAATCTCCCCGGTCATCGGAGTCTGATCGATCTTGAAATCCCCGGAATGTATAAAGGTCCCCAGCGGAGTGTTAACCGCCAACCCCACGCCGTCCACAATGCTGTGCGAGACCCGGATAAAATCGAATTCAAACGGTCCCAAAACCAGCTGTTGACGGGGCTGGATCAGTCGCAGGTCAACCTGGTCCAACATTCGGTGTTCCTTGAGTTTCTCCTTGACTAACTCCAGGGTCAGGGGAGTGCCATAGACCGGCACCAAGACCTCCTTCAAGAGGAAGGGAACCGCACCGATATGGTCCTCATGGCCGTGGGTGAGAATCAGGGCCGCGGCCTTCTGCCGGCGCTCCTGAATATAGGAAAAATCGGGGATGACGATGTCAATTCCCAACATATAGTCTTCCGGGAACATGATGCCGGCGTCGACGATGATCATGGTCTCGGCGTTCTCCAACACCATCATATTGAGGCCAATCTCTCCCAGGCCGCCTAAAAAAACTAGATCTACCCAGGAGTCAGAGCGGGGAGAAAAATCCGGGGACATGGACATCAGTTCAGCTCACTTGCTTTTCAGGGGCTAAGCCATAAGGGTAATCAGGATCAAAATTCTTTTCGATCGCCTCCCGCAACTTCGCCATCAGCTCCTGTTTGTTGTTAAGAGTATAGGCGGAGGTTTCCAGGGGAGAGCCCAAGACCACTTTTACTGGCCCGGGATGGATGCGCAGCACCCCTCGGGCCTGGATAAAGCGGGTGCCACTGATACTGACTGGCACGATCGGCTGGCCGGATTTAATGGCTAAAGCGAAGCCGCCCTTTTTGAAGGGCAATAATTGCCCCGTTGCCCCTCGCGTCCCCTCTGGAAAGATGATGATGGAGGTCCCGACCTCGACCTTAGCCGCAGCCTGGTCCAGGCTTTTGATTGCCGCCTGCCGATTACTTCGGTCAATCGGTAGGCTTCCCATGAGCCGCAGGGCTTGCCCAAAGATGGGAATATGAAAGAGTTCGACCTTGGCCAGCCAGCGAAACTGGCCGGGTAGATAGGCCTGGAGCACAAAAATATCAAATTGACTCTGATGATTGGCGGCGAAAATATAAGCCCGGTCCCTGGAGAGATGCTCCAGACCCTGGACCGTAACCGAAACACCGGCGATTTTTAGCAGGGTTCTGGCCCACCACCGCCCGATCTCATGGACCCGGTTTCCCTGGCGGTCATACAACGCTAACAGGATGGCAGCTATGCCTCCGAATATGGTCAGAAAGACCAACCAGAAATTAAACCACAGGCTCTTGAGCATGATCTCCGGGACCTCCCAGGGGCGCAGTCTGGCATTATGTTTACTGGGAATGTCCTGCGGCGTCAACTTTTATTATCGCCAAACAGTTTCCTGGTTTATCATGGGCAGACCTCTACCCACTGAATTTTGCTCCAGAAGCAGCCTTGAGCCGGGCCAACAGTTGCGGCAACAGTTCTCCGGCCCGGCCAGAGAAGGCCCAGTCTGCGTGGCGAGTCAAGGGCGTCGGCTCCAAATTGAATTCGGCGATGGCGGCCCCGGCCTGCTGAGCCCAGTAAGCAAAGGAGGCCGCCGGCTGGACCACCGCCGAGGTCCCGACTACCAGCATAACTTGGGCCTGTTGCAGGGCGGTCTGAGCCTGGCGTAGAAGCATTTCATCGAGCGGCTCCCCGAACCACACCACATTAGGCCGCAACAGGCCGCCGCATTCCGGGCAGTAGGGCAACAGTGGCAGCGGCACCCGCCGATCTTCACAGACTCGCCCACATCCCAGGCAGCGCAACTCCCAGATATTGCCATGGATCTCCAGCACCCGCTTTGACCCCGCCAGCCTATGTAAGCCATCGACGTTTTGGGTGATTAAGATAAATTCGGGAATCTCTTGTTCTAAGGCCACCAGAGCGTGATGGGCCGGATTGGGCTGCTTGGCGGCGATCAGACTGCGGCGCCAATCGTACCATTCCCATACCAGCTGGGGGTCTCGGCGAAACGCCGCCGGGGTGGCCAGCTCTTCCGGGCGATATTGCCGCCACAAACCTTCGGCCCCGCGAAAGGTCGGAATGCCGCTTTCCTGGGAGATTCCCGCCCCAGTCAGGATCACTACCCGCGGGGCACTTTTAAGACGCTCGGCCAACTGTGGCATGCCTGCTTCCCGGGATTGATAAAGTTTCTCAGGATCTGCCATATTCACTCAATCCCCCTCTTATTTTTTTAAATATTAAAATTTTGAAAGCGTTAAAAACAAGTATAACTTGAAAAATTGTGACAAATTTGCTTTCATTTCCGGATAAATCGGGTTTATAACAGCCATAGACATTAAACAGCCCGGGGAACCCATGAGCAGTTGGCCAAAGATTTGGATAGGATTCATTGTTGCCATTGTAGTGCTGCTGGGGGTGGGCCTCGGCTGTGTGACCGTAAAGGTCTCCCTCTGGGAAGAGCCCGCCCCCTTGAAAGAAAAGGTGGTATCCGGACAGGGCCGGAATAAGATTCTATTGGTGGATTTATCCGGGATGCTGCTGGAGCAGTCCCCCAGCCGCTGGCTGGGGCTGGGAGGGCCGGTCAGCCTGCCGAGCCGGGTCAAAGAAGAACTCAAAAAGGCTTCTGAAGACAAGCGGATCAAGGCTGTGGTGCTGCGGCTGCATAGCCCGGGCGGCACGGTTAACGCCGCTGATCTGATCTACCATGAATTGAGGCAATTCAAAGAAGACCATCAGATCAAAATGGTCGCCTGGGTGATGGGACTGGCAGCCTCGGGAGGCTACTATGTGGCCCAGGCGGCCGATACCATTGTCGCCCAGCCTACCAGTATCATTGGCTCCATCGGGGTATTGGCTCTGAAGTTCAATGTGAAGGGATTGATGGATAAACTGGGGGTGGACACCGAACTGGTCAAGGCAGGAGAGCTGAAGGACCTGTGGTCCCCCTTCAGGCCCGCCACCCCCCAGGAGGCGCTGCTGATGCAGGGGATCATTGATGATTTTTATCGCCGTTTTGTGGCCGTGGTTGCCGCAAATCGTCGGCTCAGCCGCTCCGAGGTGTTAAAATGCGCCGATGGCCGCATCTTCACCGCGGCGCAAGCCCTGGACCACCGGTTGATTGATCAGATCGGCTATCTGGATGAAGCTTTGCAGTTGGCCCGGGAACAGGCCGGGTTGAAAGAGGCTAAGGTGGTTAGGTATCATCGCCCCGAGGCTTATGTAAATAATATCTATTCATTATTACTGGCCGGGACCCCCAAATGGCATCCCCAAGCCCGAGGCACAGAACCTTTACCGGAATTTTTTTACCTCTGGTGGCCGGGAGGGGAGACCCCTTAAGACTTTGGATTGTTGAGCAAAATATAGCAAAATTTTCAAGATCAGCGGCTTTGCTCCGATAAGTAAGGTAACAGGGCAACTCATGATTATCTTTACTCAGTAGCAACAACCATGAGAATACATTATGTCTGGAGGAACGAAATGGATCATCTTCAAATTGATCAGGCCGACTATTTCGAAGTCAGACCAGAAGCCGAAGCTTCCCAGGACTCTAGCCTTACCACAATGGCTCCAATTGACCTGTCCGGCAAAGCGCGGCTACAAAAAGCCAGCCGGTTGATCGCCCAGATACTCGAGGGGCGCGCCCGAAAAGTCCGAGCCATTGCCAAAGCTATCAGAAATAATTCTTATCAGGTCGATTCCTTTAAAGTGGCCGACGCCATTATTGCCCATGCCATCTTGAAATGCTGAGCGGCTTTCCTTGTAACCCCCCCATCGCCAGGGAGGCATTTTACTTTATATCTTTTTATTAAATTAACCCCAGGAACCTTTTGATTTGATATCAGAATTTCGACCAGAGCCATTAGCAGGCCAGGGCCGGTTAAGCGACCTTGGGATCAATCAAAAAAAAGCGTGGGTAACTGCTATCCTCACCATCTTGGTAATCACTTTTTTACTCTGTCGTCTCTCCAAAACCGGGGCCGACCCAGATCTGTGGGGCTATATGGCTTTCGGAAGGCTGTTCTGGGAGACCGGTAAATTTCCCTATCAAGATGTGTTTTCCTACGTCCCCACCCTTGAGACCTGGGTCTATCACGAATGGCTCACCGGGGTAATATTTTACCCCCTTTATCAGGCCTTCGGGGCTGCAGGTCTGCAACTGCTCAAGTATGGGTTGGGCCTGGCCACCGCCGGGCTCATATACTTAAACGCAGTGAGACGCGGCGCCTCCCCTCCTGCTGCGGCGTTTATGCTGTTTCTGGTCAGTGGCTTCTTATCTATAGGCTACAGCCCGGTGCGCGCCCAAGTATTCACCTTTTTCTTTTTTGCTCTGTCCATTTACCTGCTGGAGACTGCCCGGCTCACCCGGCGCTGGCGCTGGTTATGGCCTCTGGTGCTGATTCAAGTTCCCTGGTGCAATCTCCATGGGGGGTTTGTCGCCGGTCTGGGATTAGTGGCACTCTACACCCTGGGAGAAGCCCTGAGCCGCCGTCCCTGGTGGCCTTATTTGGGGATTTTGTTGCTTGCCGGACTGGCCACCTTGATTAACCCCTACGGCCTGAAATATTGGACCTACATCATCTACGCAGTCACCATGCCCCGCCCGGAGATTACCGAATGGGCCTCGGTGGTTAAGGCTTATCAGAAAGGATTTATCGGCATAGGGGAACTGGGATATATCCTTTCTGTCCTTATTTTTAGTGCATTATTGATCATCTGGGGCCGCTGGCGGGAGATTACCGCAGGCTTGATAGTAGCAGTGACGTTATATTTAGGATTGACACACATCCGCCACCTGGCTCTATTTCTCATTGTCTTAGGAGCATATCTCCCAGTATTAGTTACTGCCTTTTTTGAACGACTCAAGTCCATTCCTTGGATAAAAGCTATCCCCCAACGTTTAGGCTGGAAGGTTATACTTTTGTTGATATTAAGCCTGATTGGAATAAATTCTTATCAATTTCTTAATCAGCAGCCTTTAAGTCTAAAAATTCTTTCTAAAATGGAGCGTCCTGAAGGCACCAGAATGTACTATCCGGTGGGAGGCATCGAATATATCCAAAGGCACCGTTTATCCGGAAAGCTTTTAACCTGGTTCGAATGGGGGGAATATTTGTTCTGGAGCTTATATCCGCAATGCCGGGTAGCCTTGGATGGCCGCTATGAAACAGTGTACCCGGAAGCAGTGAATCAAGCATATTTCGATTTCCTCAATGGTCGTCCCAATTGGCAGCAGTTCTTATCCCATTACCCTCCCGATATGATCCTCATCAAAGTTCCGGCAAAAATATATGATCTTCTGCAGAACCATCCTCAGTGGCGTCAGGTCTATAACGATCCTGGCTGTGCTTTGTTCTTGCGCCGCGCTGCACCGGTCCCATCCTCAGATAATTTGACCCACCATCGGCGCTGACGCTTAATGGGACCGGAAAAGAAATCATTGGGCGGTGGCAGGCAATGGTTAAGTCAGAGTTTGACTTGACAGGAATCCCATTTTTATATAGTTTTAAGCAGATTAAATAATCCTCCCACCTCAGGAAATTAGAGCTTGCAAGATCGGTTTCTCCAAGTCATAGGCCATCAGATGGTCCTGTTCGTGGACTATATGGGAAAGCTGACCTTGTTTTTTGCCGCCGCCTTTGCTGCCTTATTCCGCCCGCCTTGGTTTTTCCGGGAGGTGATCGCCCAGATGTTCCACTTGGGGGTCAAATCCCTGCCGCTGGTGGCGGTGGCGGCGTTTTCGGTGGGACTGGTATTGGCCATGCAGACGGTAGGAGTGCTGTCCTGGTTCGGGGCGGCCAATTACATCGCCACCATCGTGGGGATGTCGATGGTCCGGGAACTGGGCCCGGTATTAACCGCCCTCATGGTAGTAGGTCGGGCCGGATCGGGAATGAGCGCCGAGCTCGGGTCGATGCGGGTTACCAAACAGATTGACGCCATGCGGGTTTCAGCCGTTAACCCGATGAAATACCTGGTGAGTACTCGCCTGCTGGCCTGCATGTTAGTAATGCCGCTGCTCACCGGGGTGGCTGATATTTTGGGTATATTGGGAGGCTGGGTTATCGGCGTCACCCAGGTGGGCCTGACCTCAAAGTATTACTACCAGCTTACCTTAAAATATATCGGCTTAAGTGATGTAATACCAGGAGTATTGAAGACCATAGTCTTCGGGGCCATCATCGGCACGGTGGGCTGTTTCCACGGCTATCAAACTACCCATGGCACTTTTGGGGTGGGGCAGTCTACCAAGGCCGCGGTAGTTTCCGGATCGCTTTTAGTCCTGATCTCTGACGTATTTTTAACCCGGATTTCGCTAATCATCTGGCCTTGAAAACTCGGGGATAACAGTGGCTTCTCGATCAGCTCCGAATCTGGTCTTTCCCCCTAAAGGCGAGCCATTAATCTCTTTTCGAGGCGTTAACAAGACCTACAACGGCAAACCAGTGCTCCGCGGAATCGATCTGGAGATTCGCTGCGGCGAGACTCTGGTGCTGTTAGGCCGTAGCGGGGAGGGCAAATCGGTTTTAACCAGTATGCTGGTGGGATTGGAAACCCCGGATGCCGGGTCCATCACCCTGAACGGCGTGGAGCTCACCAAACTGCGCAATGAAGCCGAGTGGAATCGCCTGCGGCTGCAGATCGGTTATCTATTCCAAGGCTCAGCCTTATATGATTTCATGACTGTCGGCGAGAATATTGCCTTTCCGCTGATCCATCACACTCAGCTAACTCCATCTCAGATTACCCAGACTGTCAAAGAAAAACTGGCTCTGGTAGGCCTCAAAGATGTGGAGGAGCTGGAACCTTCGGCCCTGTCGGGGGGCATGCAACGACGGGTGGCCCTGGCCCGGACCCTGGCCCTAGAGCCTCACATCATTATTTATGATGAACCAACCACCGGGCTAGACCCGATTTCTTCGGATGGCATTGCCTATCTAATCCGAGATTTGCAAAAATCTTTAGAAGTCACCTCGATCCTGGTCACTCATGACATGCGCACTGCCAGATTGGTAGCCGACCGGGTGGCCATGCTTTCTAACGGCAAGATCGTCTTTGTGGGTTCATGTCAGGAACTGGAAGCCTGCCCCAACCCCGAGGTTAAACGCTTCCTGTCTGCAACTCCAATGATGGGGTGAGATTAGATGAGCCAGAAAAGATATGAGACGGTGGTCGGCATCTTTGTAGTGGCGACCTTGCTGCTGCTCCTGGCCATGGTGCTGATCGTCGCCCAACAAGAGCGCTTGTTTGAAAAACGCCTGGAATACCAGACAGTGTTCCACAACATCGGAGGTCTAAAGGAAGGGGCCGAGGTCCGCCTGTCTGGAGTAACGGTGGGCAGTGTAAAGAAGATTTCCTTTGATCCCGGAGGCAATATAATCGTCGAGTTTGAGGTGCTGGCTGAATATCGAGAGCGCATCCGGCGGGATTCCAAGGCCACTATCGGTTATATCGGCCTGCTGGGAGATATGTGCCTGGACATTACTTCGGGATCTCCTGAGGTGGCGGCGCTGCCTCCGGGCAGCACCATTCCTTCGGTAGAACCTTTAGATCTGACTGTCTTTCTCGAACGGGCTACCCCATCTTTAGAGAATCTGCAAAACATTTTAGCCAATCTGAACAAAATCACCGCGTCCTGGGCCGATGAGCGGGGGACTTTAAACCGAATGATCAAACAGTTGAATGAGATTACCGTTAAAATTAATGAAGGTCAGGGGAGCCTGGGGATGTTGGTCAACGACCCCGGGATTTATAATGATCTGAGAAAAGCCATCGCCGGGACTGAAAGGATCATCGCCAGCCTCAATGACCAAAAGGGTTTAATGGCCACCCTGCTGCATGATCCGAAGTTCAAAAGCGAGGCTCAGAAATCCATTGCCGCACTTAAGGCAAGCCTGGAAAATTTCCGCCAGGCTTCGCAAAATTTTCGCACCATGTTGGAAAAGATGCCAGCCGCAGTGGAGAAAGGCGAAGACTTCCTGGAACACCTAAAGCGCGCTGGCGCCGAGTTGCCGGAATTAGTCAATAGTGGCCAGATGCTGATCAACGATGCCGACGATGTGGCCCAAGCCGCCCAGAAGAGCTGGCTGTTGCGCCGTCATATCCCTGAAAAGACGGAAAAGACGATTCGCATGGACCGAGAAATCCAAAGGGGCAATAAGCCGTGAGAGCCGCTAAAGCAGGTCTGGGCGGCGGCGGTTTGATTTTTTTGTTGATCCTGCTCCAGGGCTGTGCCGGACCCGCGCCCCAACCTGGAGTGGGCCTGCGTCAAGAGGCCCTTAAGGCCAACAACCGCGGCTATCAGTACTATGCCTGGCGCGACCTGGAACTGGCCCAGGAGAAATTTTCCCAGGCCCTTAAAATTAACCGGCTGATCGACCACACTCCTGGCATCGCCGCCAATCTTAATAATCTGGGGGCGGTCTATCAAGAACAGGGACAATATGACCAGGCCGTTAAATGTTATCAAGAAGCCCTGGAACTGAACCGGCAGCAGCATGATCAGCCAGGAATCGTTGAAACTTTAAACAATCTGGGGACCGTCTGGCAGGCCCAGGGAAACCTAAAGCAAGCCGCGGCGGCCTACAGCCAAGCCCAGGCTCTGGCCCAGTCCCCGGGCCTGGAGCCGCTTTTGGCCCTCACCCTGACCCACCTGGGTGACGTGGCCCGCCAGCAGCAGTGTTTTGACGAAGCAGTCGACCTCTATCAACAGTCCCTGCAATTAAACACAGACCATCGGGTGGATCGGGGACGAGCAGTAAGTTTGGAAAGGCTGGGACGCACCTATATTCAACTAGAGGATTTTGCCCAGGCCGAAATAGCTCTTATATCAGCTTTGCAAGAATTCCGCCGTCTGGAGTCGGTAACAGGGGTGATCGATGCCCTGGACGGCCTGACCAGATTGTATCTGGCTGCCGGAGACCAAGCTGCGGCTCAAGACTATGGCCAACGCTTACACCAGCTGTATCAGGCCCTGGGCCAGACCCAGAAGGCTCAAGAAATTGGCCTGCTGCTAAAAATTCCAGACCTGAGTTCTAACCAATAACGCTAACCAGAGGTGAAGATTATGAACAATCAAAGAATATGGGAGGCCCTGATCCTGGGGGCCTTTATTGGCTTGGGCCTGATAATCCTGGGGTATTTCCTGGCCAGCAGTGTAACCCGGCTCAAGGCTCAGGAACGCACGGTTACGGTCAAGGGTTTGGCTGAACAAGAAATGCCAGCCGATATCGCCATCTGGCCCATAAGATTCACCGTAGCCGACAATGACCTGAGCAACCTGTTTGCGGTCATCCAAGGCAATAATGCCCTGGTCATTGAGTTTCTGAAAGCTAACGACTTCAGCGCCCCGGAAATATCGATATCGGTCCCTGCCATTGTGGATCGCCAGGCCCAGGAATATGTTGACGCCAGCAAAGTGCAATACCGCTACTCGGCATCTTCGGTCATTACGGTCTACAGCGAGCAGGTGGAAAAAGTTAGGCAAGCCATGGAAAAAATTGTCGAACTGGTAAAGCAAGGCATTGCCATTGCCGGAAAAGACTACCAGAGCACACCCCAATTTTTATTCACCGGGCTAAATGATCTAAAGCCGGCAATGGTGGAAAAGGCGACCAAAGAGGCCCGGGAAGTGGCTGAAAAGTTCGCCAAAGATTCGGGCAGCCAGTTGGGCAAGATTAAACGGGCCCGCCAGGGACAGTTCGAGATTAAAGACCGGGACAGTAATACTCCTTACATCAAGAAAATTCGAATTGTCTCCACAGTGGAGTATTACCTGTCAGATTAGAATAAAGCAGGCAACATGTTTTTTAAATCCCCCCAACGAGCGGCGCTGATCAGCATCATTTCCAACCTTACCCTGACCACCGGGAAGGCGGGGGTGGCCGTGATCAGCGGCAGCACCGCTATTTTAAGCGAAGCCTTGCACAGCAGCCTTGACCTCCTGGCTTCGCTGATGGCCTGGCTGGCCTTAAAGTTTTCCGCATCCCCGCCGGACCGGGAGCACCCCTACGGACATGGGAAATTTGAGAATCTGAGCGGCTTCCTGGAAGGACTGTTGATCTTTGGGGTAGCCGCCGGCATCTTTTATCAGGCCGGACACCGATTGTTGCATCCGGTACCGGTGCGGTTTCTAACTATCGCCATGGGGATCATGGGATTATCGGCCGGGCTTAACCTGATAATCGCCACCTACCTCTACAAGGCCGCCCGCCGCTTTGATTCGGTGGCCCTGGAGGCCGACGCCGCCCACCTGCTTACCGACGTCTATACCTCAGTTGGCGTCCTGATCGGGTTGGTAGGCTATTACCTGAGCGGCCATCATCTATTTGACACCATACCGGCCCTGTTAGTGGGACTGGTTATTTTATACACTGCCTTTAAAATCACCTGGAAATCTCTGGCCGGGCTTATCGACACCCGCCTGCCGGAGATAGAAGAGGGTGAAATCCGCAGCCTGGTGCAGTCTTTTTCCCCAGTGCTGGAACTGACTCAACTCAAGAGCCGCAAATCCGGACCGACCCGGCATCTGGATCTGAACCTGCTGATCTGCGGCCGGGAATCCCTCACCAAGATCCACAGCCTCTGCGATGAGATTGAAGACAAAATCAAGGCTCGATTCCCCCGGGCTGAGGTGCAGATTCATCCCGAGCCTTGTATAAGTGGCGAAAATCATTGTAAGTCGGAGACCTGCATCTGTCCCTTCCGGTTGGACATTACCTATTGGACTCCAAATTCCTCAACTCCGTCCCCAGCACAACCTGACGATGACGAATAGTAAGATGCTGCGCTGCGTATTCCATGATATGGAATTACATCATAAGTGGATGCAATATTAAGGAAATCCGGATTTTCAGGCGATATGCGGTTCTCGTGATCATTACCGGGTGGGCTTTGGCCCTGAGAGCCTGTTTAGGGGGCAATGGCTCCATGATCGGCGCCTCCCAGCATTTAAAAGGTTGATTTGAGGGAAGGGCCGGGGGACCACCGCCCCCCGCCCTCCCCTCCAGCTCCCCTCCCCACCCCCCCTTAAGGGGTGGGGAGAAGTTGGTTTGGGAGAGGGGATCGGAAAAATAAGCGGATACGACTCCCAGGAGTCAATCTCTCCGATTTAAACCTCCAAGGGCCGGCCATAAATCTGTCTGAGAATTTCCCGGCCGCCCCGGTTGAGAAGGGTATCGGCTAGGCCAGACCCCAGTTTTTCAGCTTCCTCAGGGCTTCCCTCCACTCTCTCCTGGAGCAGTTGGCGGCCCTCCGGATCGCTGATCAGGCCCTCCAGATAAAGGCGGTTGTTTTGCAGGGAACCCAGGGCCGCCACCGGCACCTGACAGCCGCCCTCCAACCGGGCCAAAAAGGCGCGTTCGGCCTGGACCGCGATCCGGCTGGCCGGGTCATCCAGGCAGGCCACCAGGTCTAGGGTGCGAGTCTCATGGTCCCGGAGTTCCAATCCCAGCGCCCCCTGGCCGATAGCCGGGAGCATCTGCTGGGCCGCAAGGTAGCTGGTGATCAGGTGTTCAAGTCCCAGCCGCTTCAAGCCGGCCACCGCCAGGATGATGGCATCCAGATTATCCTCCGCCAATTTGCGCAGGCGGGTATCAACATTCCCGCGCAGAGGGAGGATGTTCAGATCCGGGCGCTGGTGCAGCAACTGGGCCCGGCGGCGCAAGCTGCTGGTGCCGATGCGGCCGCCCGGGGGAATGTCCTGCAGCCGCTGGTATCGCTGGGAAATCAGAGCATCCCGCCAATCCTCGCGGGCGGTGATAGTACTGATTACCAGGCCGGCGGGGAGTTCGGCCGGGACATCCTTCATGCTGTGCACCCCCAGGTCCACCTCCCCAGCCCACAGGGCCTGCTCAATTTCCTTGGTAAATAGTCCCTTGCCCCCCACTTGAGCCAGCGGCACGTCCAGGATTTTATCGCCGGTGGTTTTGATTATGGTAAGGCTAACCTGCAACTGGGGGTGGTAAGCCTGTAGCCGGGCCTGGACCCAGCGGGCCTGGGCCAGAGCCAGGGGGCTGCCCCGGGTGCCGATACGGAGATGGTCGGTCATCGATAGCCAGGCTTGAAGGGCATAATCTATAAAATGTTTCTCTGTCCCGGTGAAAAGATTTTCTCAACCCCTGAGACAGAGATACAGAGGATTTAAGATTGCCCCAGACTTTTCAATCGCTCCTGGACGCTGGGAAAATACTCGGCTTTGGTATGTGGCAAAAACAGGGCAGCCACGTACTGATCCATGAAACCCGGGGTTTCCGAAAGTTCAAAATTGGTCATCATCAATGCGACGCGGCGCTCCTCCTCCAGCATGTCGCGGGAAAAGGCCACGCAGGTGGCCCCCAATAAGGAGCCATTGCCGACGAAATGGAATCGATCCAGCGGCAGATCAGGCATCAGCCCGATAGTAATGGCATTTTCAATATTGATGAAGTTGCCGAAGGCCCCGGCCAGGATAACCTGTTCCACAGCCTCGATGCTTAGGCCGATGTTTTGCAGCAGCGTCAGGTAGCCGGCATACATGGCCCCTTTGGCCCGCATCAGATTATCGATATCCACTTCGCTCAGAATCAGGTCCTGGTTGATCTGGGTGTCGGCCGCCCAGGCCAGGACGTATTCCCGTCCATCTTCTCCCATCCGCAGCCGGGGGGTATCCAGTTCTTCCCTAAACTTGCCATTAGGGTCGATGAGGCCATTCTCCATCAGGGCGGCCAGGATATTTATCAGGCCGGAGCCGCAGATGCCTTGGGGTTTGACCATGCCGATAGTAATCAACATGGGCTCGGCATTGGCCGGATTGATGCTGACATCCTCAATCGCCCCCTGGGTAGCCCGCATCCCGAAGCGGATGCCACCCCCTTCAAAGGCCGGGCCGGCGGAACAGGCCGCGCAAGCCATCCATTCCTGGTTGCCGACGACTATTTCGCCATTGGTGCCGATATCGATAAACAGGGTTAGCTTGCTCTCCTGATACATCCCCGAACCCAACACCCCTGAGACGATATCGCCGCCCACGTAACTGGACACGGAACTGATGCAGTAGACATAAACATGGTCGGCCACCTCCAGGCCCAGATCCCGGCCCCGGACCGGAGGCACCGAACAAGTGGTCGGAGTATAAGGCGCCAGCCGGATGTATTTGGGCTCCAGGCCTAGAAAAAGGTGGGTCATGGTAGTGTTGCCGGCAACGGTCAGATGCGATACCTGCTCCCGCTCCACCCGATGTTTTTTTAACAGGCTGTTGACGACTTTATTGATAGTGCTGGCCGCCAGCTTTTGCATCTTGTCCAGGCCGTCCGGTTTCTGGGCATAGACAATGCGGCTGATGACATCCTCCCCATAGCTGATCTGGGCATTGTATTCCGCGGCTTCACCGATAATCTTGCCCTCGGTCAATTCCAGCAACTGGCCCCAGACCGTGGTCGTCCCGATGTCAATGCTGATGGCATAGTGGGCGGCGGTGGTATCGCCCGGTTCAACATTTACCAGGCGCGGTTTGCGCGAGCGACGCTGGGCAAAATCAAGGACGGTGGTAACTTCAAAATTCTTTTCCCGCAGGACCCGGGCCAACTTGCGGAGGAGAAAGAAATCCAGGGTAATGTTATCAAGTCCGTGTTCTTTCCTCAGGCCTTCTCGTAAGCGCCGCAGATCACAGATGTTGTCGGCTAAGGAAGGAGGGAGGAGTTTAACAAATTTTTTCTGAAAGGCAGGATTGTAGAGGCCACTGGCCTGAAGTTCGGCAATATCAAACGGCAGCGGCCGCAAACGGGCCTTTTTGGGCTTAAGCCGCAAGACCTTGCGGTCCAACAGCGATTCCGGGGGGATGCGGACCACGACGTCGGAGAGCACCCGCGACTGGCAGGCCAACCGGTATCCCAACCGCCAGTCTTCCTCACTCTGGGCAGCGCCCCGGTGGCTCTCCAGTTCACCCTGCTCCAGGATGACCTTACATTTGCCGCAGACCCCTTCGCCGCCGCAGGAAGCATTGATATGGACGCCGGCCTCCATGGCGGCTTTTAACAGGTTTTCTCCCTCTTCTACCTCTATGGTAATATCATAAGGCTGGAAGCAAACGGTCCTTTTCACAACTGTCCTAAGAATTTGTTGATTTTATCCATTCGGTTCAGGGCCTTAACTTTTGTCAAAACCACAGGTTTGGTATGCCCAACTTCTTGGCCCATGCTTTTGAGGTCGTCCACCTTAGAGGGCCTGAAACTTTGATGGTTCTATGTTACTTAAAGGGCCGGAAGCCGCAGACAAAGCCGGGATGTCCTTTAAGGCGTTCCAATAATTGGTCTAAAAACTTGAGGGCCTCATCTTGATCTTTATCAATTACAATGGCTTCAATTTCCAACTGGTCCTTATCCGAAAACACGATCTGTTTGCCTTCCATGTTATACTCCTTGAGAATAGGAAAAATTCAATTAAAAAACATTGCCCCACAAAAGCCACTTGGTTCATTCTTATTGGCTATCCAGCGGACTGGGGATGTCAAACCACCTTGGGACCGCAGGCATGGCCCGGATGCCCCTTGATCCGGTCCAGCAAGGTAGCCAAATAGCGCAGGGCCTCCTCTTTTTCTTTATCAATTACAATCTCTTCAATTTTCTGCTCTTGGGAAACCGGAAAAGTTATAACCACATCTGCCATTGGTCAATCTCCTTGCATTTAAGATTTTCCCCTTGCTTGACGATAAGTTATAGCAAGGCTTACTGCTACGGCACCACTTTAAAAACAGATAAGAAAATCCGGATCGTGCCCGACCCGGGTACGACGCCTCCGGCATACTGCTTAATTAAGATAAAATAATCCAGGACTGTCAAGCAAAAAAATGGTTGGGGGGTCAGGCGTAATTGGTTTTTCAAACAGACCTGCCAGCCCCTCTTTGGTTTGATGTCGGTCCTCGCCTTGGATTTTGGCAATCGATTAAAAATCTAGCTATCATTGGCAAAAAAATACTGACTAATCGGAATTACTTTAGTATAATCAGAGGCCGAATTTAATGGTAAGCTGGAGTCGGACTGATGACTTGGGGGGCTGGCGGATTCATATTTACGGGTTTAATCTTGTGGCTTTTGCTGGGCATTGCTAGCGCCCAGCCGCAAGATATTAAACTCCACTCCGATGGTTCCATTGTGATAGCTGAAGCGACCTCCCCTACTGCCACTCCTGACTGGGCTCCCAAAACTGCCCAGGAAGTGTTAGCCTCTGACGTCCAGGTTTATATCTTTAGGAATTCTTCCCGGGTATGCCCGCCGCCCCCGACATCACCTGCTAAAACCCTTGATGTCAGACAATCAACACCAGGAAACCGATTAAAGCGGGCCTCCCGGCTCGAGCCCTTGATCGACAAATATGCCCGGGTTTACGGGGTGGACAAAAAACTGGTACGGGCTGTCATGCGCCAGGAATCGGGTTTCAACCCCCAGGCGGTATCTCCCAAGGGAGCCATGGGATTGATGCAGCTCATGCCGGAGACCGCGGCCCTGATGGGAGTGAGAAATCCCTTCGACCCAGAGCAGAACATTGCCGGGGGGGTCAGATATCTGAAGCGATGCCTGGTTCAATTCCAGGATGTCCGGCATGCACTGGCGGCCTACAATGCCGGCCCCGAGAATGTGGTTAAGTATAACGGCTGTCCCCCCTTTGCAGAGACCCGCAATTACGTTGCCACTATAATGCAAAATTATTCTGGAACAGCCCCCCAACCTGGCCCGGCCCCGGGGTCCTCCCAGGACTCCTCGTCTAGCCAAAGCGCGGCAAAGCCTACTCCACCTAAACCCCGATGGCATACCTACCGCTTGGCTTCCGGGATTCCGGTCAAGGTTTGCTACTCGCCCTCCGGCAAGGCCAAAATTATTAAGGTGCTTCCCAGAACCAGCCGGAGAAGTTCAAGATAGCAGGCAGTTTCAGGAGGGTTACTTTAAGACAAAATTTAGCTGCTCGGCAATGCCTTCCAACAGATCAATGTCCAGGAAGCCGCCGGTAATTTCTTCGTTTGCCACCATTGCTTTAATTTGGGGCCCTTTCTCCTGCCAGAATTTGTAAAAAAGGTTCTGGGTCCACCAGAAATTGACCGGAAAGGGCAAGACATGGGCGATCTTCAAAATCTGCAAGGCCTTTTCCAACTTCTCCGGCTGGTCCAGGGACCGCAGCGCGCTATCCAGAGTTTTCTCCAGGGTCCGGCGAAATTGGGGTTCCAGCCGCTCCGCCTCGACTTTTAAGTTCCAGTGGCGAATTTCTTCCACCAGGGAAATAATTTTCTCCCAATCCATGCTTTCATCTAAATAGGTGATCTCCCGCTCCAGGTCCTGGGTCAGAGTATATTCCGATGCCACTAGGAAGGGGCGGGGGATGGGAGCCTCAATTTCTTTGAGGTATTCCATTAGCTTGCGGTTTTCTTCGTACTGCTGCCGATAAGTATTTTCAAAGCGGGCAAAAGTTTCGGCGATGATTTGGAAGATAAGTTTCCGGCGTTCCTCCATCAACAGATCTTTCAGGCTGTAATAATTTGTACCAAAATTGTTGTCCAGGTACCGGATCACTTCGGTGAGGGAATGCCTCGCAAAGATCTGGAAGAGTTCTTTTTTCAGCGCCTCATATTCCATGATTCCCCGGGTGGTCCGCAAGACGCAATGAAAATCATGGCCTCCCAGGTGGAGCACTACGAAGCTTAACTCTTCGGCCGACATGGTGATCTGGGAGGTAACCATAACCCGGCCGACTGCCAGGGCGGTCCCGCCGTAGGTTTCTTGGCGGTAATCCCGGTGTTCTAATTCAAAGCAATAGATCTGATTTTTTTCCGGCCTTTCCTCAAAAATCGAAGAAATGGCATATTGAGCGATAATCCGCCTCAGATCTACCAGCGCCGGTATCACCAAACGCCGATAGACCCCGGCCCCATTACTAAAATCGGGGATGTTACTGGGAGCCCAGGACAGCCTTCGCAAGAACTCCTCTTCCAGGTTCTCCCCGGTAAAGGAGCGGGCCAACTGCAGAGCCCGGGCCGCGTACTTCAAATTTTGAACCGTCTCCTGGCCGGAAATTTCATCAAAGAACCAGGCGCAGCTGGTATACATCAGCAAGGCATGGCGCTGCATCTCCAGCAGTTTCAGGGTATCCCGCCGCTCAAAATATTTGAGGGGATATTTCTGGTGCTGGTGGAGAAAGTCATCCAAATTATCCAGGCTGCGATCCAGGATCACCGAAATATATTGATTACGGGCCTCCCAGGGATCCCGCAGGTATTGGCTGCCGCGGGTCTCATATAGAACTGCCAGCTCATTACAGAGCCAATCCAGGGCGGCCCGCAAAGGCGCCCGCCAGGCCTGACTCCAGCCCGGATGCCCGCCGCTACAGCAGCCGCAATCCGCCTGCCAGCGCTCTACCCCATGCGGGCAGCTCCAGGAAGAATTGTCATACACCTCTACTTCCCAGGTGGGCGGGTATTGCTCCAGAAACCGGCTGTAATTAATCAGTTGACAATCATTGCTGGACCGCAGTCTGCCAATGGCATAGGCCAGCGCCATCTCGCCAAAATGGTGATGATGCCCGTAGGATTCTCCATCGGTGGCGATATGGACCAGCTGGGGCCCATCACGGTCTTCGGAAAATCCCCCCAGCAGGCGGTTGGTCAAGTCCTCGCCGCTGGACAGCAACCCCTCAAAAGCTACTCCTCGGGCAATGGTTTCATCATAGAAGAAGACATCGATAAATTTCGATTTCTTCGGGCCGGGGTCAAGCACTACCCGATAAGGTTGGCTGGGATCAATCTGGCCGCCACTGACATCGACCCAATCCGATTCTGTTCCCTCCAGGGGGCGGATGCGGTGGGCCTGGTGCGGCGCCAGGATGGTAAACTTAATCCCATGGCCGACCAACACTTCCAGAGACTTGCGGTCCACTGCCGTTTCCGGCAGCCACATACCTTCTGGACGGCGTCCGAAACGATGTTCAAAATCCTTGATTCCCCATAAAACCTGGGTTTGCTTATCCCGGCGGTTGGTCAACGGCATAATCAAGTGGTTGTAAACCTGGGCCAAGGCATTGCCGTGGCCGCCAAAAATTTCCTGACTGAGTTGATCAGCGTCTAGAATAGCCTGGTAAATAGCTGGTGCATGTCGTTCCAACCAGGTCAGCAGGGTCGGGCCAAAATTAAAGCTGATATACCGATAATTATTGATAATATCGGTTATCCGGCCGTCTTCCTGCAGGATGCGGGCCGCGGTGTTGGGTCCATAACATTCCGCGGTGATCCGTTCATTCCAATCATGGAACGGCGCTGCCGCATCCTGGACCTCAACTTCTTCCAGCCAGGGATTTTCCCGCGGCGGTTGATAAAAATGACCGTGGATGCAAATATATCGGGAGGGAGCTGACTTCACTCGTAACTCTACACACCTAATCTTAGATAGTAGGATCGATTATAGGGATTAGGCCAGGGTCTGTCAATAGTCTGACTCCAACCGCCCTTTACCCAACTCCTCTGGTTTGGCCGCTCCCGACTGCCGGATTAACGGGGCATGGTTGGACTCTGGCATTTGCTTAATATAAAGATCACGTTGCGGGAAGGGAATTTCAATGCCATGTTCTCGGAAGGCATCAAAGATGGCACAGTTTAACTCATGGGTTACCGTAATCCGGACATCGGGGGTCCGCAGGTAGATCCAGATGTTGAAATCCAGGGAACTGTCGCCGAAGGCACTAAAATAGATGGTCGGCGGCGGATCATGCAGGACATTGGGATTGGCCCGACAGACGCGATCAATAATTTTGGTTACCTGATGCACGTCGGAGCCATAAGCGACCCCTACTTTAAGGCTGAGGCGGTTAATCCCCTTGCCAAAAAAGGTCCAGTTGAGAACCTTGTTAGAGATCAGTTCCGAGTTAGGAATGATCAACACATAGCGGTCAAAGGTCTGAAATACAGTGCTGCGCACCCGGACTTCCTTGACCAGACCCCACTGGTTATCGATGATCAGCATGTCCCCCACTTTGATGGGTCGTTCAAACAGCAGGATCAGACCGCTGACAAAATTATTGACAATATTTTGCAAACCAAAGCCGATCCCAACCCCCAGGGCGCCAGCGATCAAGGCGATGTTGGTAAGATCAAATCCCAAGAAACCCAGGGCCAAGATAATCCCCAGGGTCATCAAGGTGTAATGAGTGGTTTTAGACATAGTGGCCTGAATACCCTCATCCCATCCCTTGCGGCTGTAAAGGCTTCTTTCCATCAGGAACTGGACCAGATGAGAAAAGCGGTTGGCCAAAAAAAGCACTAAAATGGCCAGCATAATGGCCAGAGGGGTTAATCTAACCGGACCCAGCTGCGGCCCAGAGCTCAGGATCTGGAATAGCTTAGCGGAAATTGTTGCCCACATGCCCCAGACATCTAAGATGAACGGGATAGCTAAGACGACAATCGCGGCAGGGACCAGTTTCCGCCACTTTTTATAAATATTGGTGGTACTCGCGGTCCAGGCTGGAAACTTATGGACCAATAAGCCCTTCTCAGGATGGAAAAAATAGGTATTGAAATCATCACTCAACTGGGCCATAAGTAAAAATAGAAACGAGATTCCGATGGTATTCACCGTGGCTTCGGAGAGATAAGTGGCTAGATTGTGGAACCCCAGGAGGTCGCTCAAAATCACCGCCAACAATCCGAATAATACTAAAAAGTGAAGCGCCTTAATAATATCCTGCCACCAGAAACACTCGGCTACCCCCATGCCGTCGAGCAGGTGGCCCAGGTGGGGCCTTTTGAGCAGCACTGCCAGTCCCAACAAGATGCCGATTTCATAGACAAATCCTGAGAAATCTAAAGTACTCACCGGATATTGCAGCAGCCCTAAAACAAACAGGATCCAATGGCCAGCCATCACGTAAATCAGGTATAAGGTGCCGTATCGGTAATAAAACCGGGCGCTTTCATCAACCACCGGAATGATCCGGCGTTCGGCATTGCGGTCAAACCAGGCGTGATTCAAATTTGTCACCAGTCTGATCAGCGTCCAGGCTACCAAACCGGAAAATACTATTTTGATGGCCGTCGTCTTCAGCAGGCCCAGAATCCCTAATCCCAGGCCCAACCATAAAAGCGAGACCAGCAAAATAACCCGCCGGAAGATAATATGAGCTATGGTCAGAAAGGTTTTCTGAGCGAAACTGAAGGCCGTGGTTTGCCACTGTTTTATAAGTAAACGGACAAATTTCCTCAGCCGCCATGCTCCGTATAATACAAAGGCCAAAGAGCCAAGCAGACCCAGCAATGGGCCCATCTTGTCTTCTAAATTCTTCCTCAGATCTTCTGATTCAATCTGTTTTTGCCCCCAGTCTTTTACCCTGGCAGGCAAGGTAAAGGGTTCTTTGACAAATTTTTTGATATCCTCCCACAAATCTAAGATACTGCGGCGAGTGAACAGTTGTTCTTTCCAGGTCTCGCTGACGTAGCTCTGAATGGAGCCGGTCAACTCTTGTGCCATATTCTGCTGCTTGAGAAGTTCTTGCGCCTGAGTCTGTTTAATCTGGATCAGCTGACCGGTTAATTTGTTCTGGGCAGTTGCTAATTCCAGATATCTTTGATAGATTTTTTGAATACTTTTTTGCTGCGCAACGGGCAGGTCTGACTCTTTGAGCTGATCTATCTGGGCTTTTAAGTCAGCCTGCGAGGCTGCAACCTCGGCCTGTTTTTTGTCCAGGGGGGCAATTTGCTTTTCTAAATCTTGGAGAGCCGCACTGATCTTTGCTTCTCGAGCAGAGTATCTTTCGACCAGGGTTTCCGCCTGGCGTAAAGGTATTTTATCCACTGCCAGAGCCGCTTTCATAGCGGTAACGGAAGTGTGGAGTTCAAAGGTATCTTTCTGAATGGCCTGTAAACCTTGGTGGTTTTCTTTAATCCGTTCTTCCAAGGAGGCAACTTGTTTTTCTAAATCTTGGATAGCGACAGTCAGGATTTTCTCTATATGGGGTGGAATATTAGTTGTGGCCGAAGATTTCTCCGGGGGCACAGCAATCCGGCTTTCACTCCAGGCGAGGCTGGCTAATCCCATTAAAAAAATTATCCCAAAAAAATATGGCACAAATTTAGCTGCATATCTAACGGCATTGCTTCTCCAGACCATTCGCCCTCCAAATAAAAAGTTGTTTGATTTTTGCTTAGCATTCATTATGAAGTTGACTCCCGAGGTGGGGGGAAGTAAGGGGGAGGGAAAGATGCCTTGCCAAGCTATGGCTTATTATTCCTCCACTCTAAACCTCTGTCGCAATTGTTAGCGAATTTAGGGTCTTCGGATTAGCAATATTTTAGGGGCTTAAGCGGAGCTTGTCAACTGCCAGGGAAAGAGGTAATCCTATGTCCGATTTCGAACAGACTTTTATAGACCTGCTCGCAGCCCGTCGCTGGGAAGATTTAAAATCCACCCTTAAAGAAAAAAATCCTATGGATCTGGCCAGCCTGATCACCTCATTGCCGGCCAGCGAACGCACCTTGCTTTTCCGGCTGTTGGATAAACGTCAAGCCGTAGAAGTGTTCGAAAGTCTGGAAGTAAATGAGCAGCAGGAGCTGTTGGCCAGTTTTCGGGATGAACAGGCCCGGGATCTGGTCGAACACATGTCACCGGATGACCGGGCCTATCTTCTGGACGAAGTACCTGCCAAGGTAGCGAAAAGACTGCTCCGGATGTTGAGTCCGGCGGAGCGGGACGCCACTGCCCTGCTGTTGGGTTACAAGGAGCACACCGCTGGCCGGATCATGACTCCGGAGTATATTGATCTGAAGAGCTTTATGTCGGTCAGTGACGCGCTCCTCCGGATTCGCCGGGTGGGATTGGATAAGGAAACCGTCTATTATTGCTATGTAATTGACGAGCAACGCCGCTTAATCGGCATTATCTCTTTAAAAGACCTGGTGCTGGCCGATCCAGAGGCCAAAATTGCCGACCTGATGAAGCGGGAGGTGGTGGCGGTTCACACTGATGAGGATCAAGAAGACGTAGTTCACAAAATCAAAAAATACGACCTGCTGGCCATCCCCGTGGTGGACCGGGAAAACCGCCTGGTGGGCATAATCACCCATGACGACATTATGGACGTCCTGGAAGATGAGACCACGGAGGACATCTATCTGTTGGGGGCAGTGCAGGTCCCGGAGCAGAGCTACTTTAAATCCGGGATGCTGGCCGTGGCCAGCCGCCGGGTCGGCTGGCTCCTGGTCCTGTTGATCACCAACACCTTTACCGGCAATATCATCATGCATCAGACCCAATTGCTCCATTCAGTCATCTCGCTGGCCGCGTTTGTGCCCCTTCTTATCGGCAGCGGCGGCAATATCGGCGCCCAGACCTCGACGGTCATGGTCCGGGGCCTGGCCCTGCAGGAAGTCACCTTTAGCAATGCCTTTAAACTGTCGCTCCGGGAAGTGGGAATCGGCCTGTTTCTAGGGTCATTTTTGGGGGTCATCGTCATCTTTTGGGCCTTTTGGCTGCAGGGGGACTGGTTGGTATCAATCGCGGTGGGGTCCAGCCTGGTTCTGATTTCGGCTTTAGCCACCTTGTTCGGGAGCCTGTTGCCGCTGGTTTTTGTTAAACTGGGGCTTGATCCGGCAGTGGTTTCCGCTCCTTTCATTACCACCATGGTCGATGTCTTAGGGGTATTCACTTATTTTCAGGTAGCCAAGTTCATCCTTTTCTACTGAAATAGGGTACCTGGCGGTTGTCGGAAGCAGCCACTGGTTGCTTTTTGCCCAGTTATCTAATAGGCTATTCCCAGACGGTTTTAAAAAATTAAAGGCCTGGATATTTATGCGCACTGATTCGACTTTTATCAGCGAGGTGATCCAGCAGGTGTTGGAACTTATCGATTTCCAGGCTGGCGAACTGGACCCTTTCCTGCGGGAGCATCTCTCGGGGCGACTGGTCAGCCAGTCTAAAATCAGTCGAACCCCCAACGCCTACCATGTGCTATGGACCGCCAATCAATACTTGTCACGCGACTACCCTGGCTTTGTCGGCCTTGATTTGGGAGAACCCCGGGTGGTAGGCTCTGGGGAGACGGCTCGGATTATCCTGGCCCTGGCTCAGGCCTTAAACAACGTCCTCCCTCCCTGCCAGTGCGAGCAGGCCTATATTTCTTTCGGCGTCATCAACGACTCCAAACATTTCAGTCACTGTGAGTTCCACTATCAGTTTCTGCTGTGCTTCTTGAAGACCATTATTGCTGCTATGAAAGGCCAGTCTTTCAAATCCGTCCTGATATATAAGCTTAACAATTTTATCCGGCAGCGAAGTCGGAAGTTGATGCATAATACACCCCCGCTCCATTGAGGAGGTCAGTGATGAATTCGAAACTATTGCTGATTTTACTGAGCGGCGTTGCCGGATTGGCGGCTGGCATCTTGATGATGAAGACTCTCATCCGCTTGCACGGGCGGGTCCGGCGTAACGGGAAGCATAGCCCCCTTTTGGAGCTGCCGATGCGGGGGGCGCCAGGCCAAGACTACTGTCTCTCTTGGCAGCGGAGATAGTTTTGAATTTGGGTAAGGGCCTGGTCCCGCTTGGCAAAGCGGATCAAGGGATAAAGCCTTTCACAGTCCTGAAACGAGAGGCGATTGACCAGCAGGTTGGCCTGCACCTCGTCATCCGTGTGGGGGGTGGCGGAACCCTCAGGCAAGATCTCCTCCTGATGGAGCAGCTTGATGTGGATCAGGCTCCGGGCGGCCAGGAGGTTTTCTGTGTCGCTGGTGCATTTGGCCTTAAACAGATAAATCAGGGTGAGGCGGTCACCCGGCCCCAGCACCCGGGCAGTACCCAACAAGGGGCGCACCACTGAGCCCAACAAAAACACAGACCGGACCTTTCCGGAATTGCCCAAATGGCGGCGCAGGGCCCTTGGCAAGCCCAGATGGATATATCCGGCTTCCACATAGATGCGGTCGTAGTGGCCGGCCAGTGCGGCCAGGCCCTGGGCCCGGAGATCATCCCGGTAGCGGAAACGGGCCGCATCAGCCCGGGCAAAGGTCTTGACGGCTTCCACTACCTGGATAAAACCGGTCTTCAGAGATTGGGCATAGAAATGCAACAGGGCTTTGGTTGCCTCCCTTTCCACCTCATAAACCGGGCGCAGATCCGGGAGCGCCATGACTTGGGCCGGGGTCTGGTCCCGGGCGAACATCTCATGAATCTGCAACAGCCGTTCTAAAAATGGTTCAATCTGAAGGATTGTTTTCCCGGCCTGATGCATTGTTTGCAGAAGCGCCGCCTGACGGTAACTGTATTCTGGAAATTCCGAACCTTGCTCCTGGACGTAATCTTCAACCGGCAATTCCTCCTCTAACATCCGGACTAAGGTCTCGGAGGGAGGTTCCTCCAGGACGATGGCCTGATGGTCGGCCATTTGCTGTTTGGCAAAAGGCAAGGCTTCAATCCGATGTGAGGAAAAACCCAGCGTGAACAGGGTCTTGTCCGAGGGCATAATTTGTTCTCCAAAGTGGTTATTGAATCAGCCGCCCCCAAAATTGTCAAGCACTGAACCAAAAAATCATGGTCAGATAGGTATAAAATGGTCCGAGAGAGCAAACAGGGGGCTTATCTGGGGTTTGGCCCGGGCTTGGAAGGCGCCGCCACCCTGGTGGCCAGCGACCCTCATATGGATGTCTTTGACTGGGGCAGCCAGCGCCTAATCCTGGGAAAATGTTCCCGCCTGCCGGATGACGAAAATCTGGCCGCACCCCGGTATGGCATTGATTTTCATCGGGCCCTGCCGCCCTTTGAAGGAACCTCAGGCTATACCTGTGACTGGGGCGAGGGGCCCATAACTGTAAACGCCTATAACTATGCCCGCTATCTGCCTCGCACCCTGAGGTTCCGGGAATTCACCGCCAACCTGGCCTTTGCGGCCCGGACTCGGGCTGAATTCCAGGCCAAGCGCCAGGTTTATCTGAATTTCTATAATTATCAATATAATTCTCCGGCCCGGATTATCATTGCCACCCCGCATTCCGGAGAAGCGCATCGCCCTCCGGATGATTACCACCCTTTTCCGCATTCGGAGGTGGACGCTTGGACGGCCCGGGTCGCGGTCTGTTGCGCCCAAACGCCGCCGCCCGGCCGCAAGCGGATTTTGATCTCCCTGCACAGCACCGACTACTTTGGCTCGCTGATCGATATCGGTGATTTCGGTCTGCCCCAAAACAGCCTTTTGCCGCAGCTATTACCCTCCCTGCAACAACGTTTTGCCGCACCCCTGGACGCCATCCGGCCAGCCTACTGCCGATATATTTTACCCTATACCAAGGAGCGGCTGAACTGGATCAACCAGCACTGGGGAACCATCGACCCCCAGAGCCTGGCCGCTATCTCCACAGCCGCTCGGTTTGAGATCCGCAGTTTGATTAAAATCCTGGGAGAGGGCCTCGACCATGATAAACCTGTCACCCTGGCCAGCCTTTTGAACGGACTGGAAAAACACTGCCAGACCTCCATCAAACCCCTCCTTACCCTGAACGGCATCTTCTCGGGCCGGAAGACCGCCCGGTTGCTAAGCCTGGCCGCCAGCCTGCAGGAAGCCGGGATCGACAACGCCATCCAGGTGGAATGTTCCCGGTTTCTGGCCCAGCACTATCCTGAACTGGCCGCCGGCATTATTAGGGCCCTGATAGATAGCCTGGAGTTGTTAGCTTATCCCACCTCTGTATAAAATCACCACAATTAAATAAGAAAGATGTCAATAAATGTACAGATAAATAGTCTGTAAATTTAAATAGATATTTAATTCATTAATACTATCGTACAATTTTCCAACGATAGTCAGATTTAGGTTGGGGAGGGTCCAAAATTAAACATCTAATAAATATTGCTATTTCAATTACTTATTCAAAAATAGATTTTTTGGCATTTTCTTTGCATAATATTTACCCAAATCTCCCTAACCAGGATTCAAGGAGGACTACACATGGGACATAAAACCCCTCGGGATAATAAATATTGTATCTGGATGCAGGCCGGAGTAGTCAAGTACAAGCTCTGCGATCATAATTATGATTGTAATACCTGCCCCTTTGACCAGGCCATGACCAAAACCGCCGAGCACAATATTGCCTTGCGGCAGGCCGGGGCGCCCCCGGCCGGGAAAAAGGGGGAAATCGTGCGCTGGCAGGAAAAGATGCGGCAGCGGGGCGGCCTGGACCAGAAATGCCGTCATATGCTGACCGGCCGTATCCCCGCCTATTATTGCGCCTACAATTATGAGTGTTACCGCTGTCCTTTTGACCAGATGTTGGAAGAGCAGCTGGAAGTGTTTACCCCGTTGCGCCCCCAGGTCAAGGAAATCTTCGGCTTCCAGGTGCCGACCAGCACCTATCTGCATGGCGGCCACGCCTGGGCCACCCTGGAAAATGCCGGCCGCATCCGCATCGGGTTGGATGATTTCTCCCAGCGCCTGTTAGGACCGGCAGAAGAAATGCAATTACCGGACATCGGGGATGAAACCAGCCAGGGAGCCATGGGGGTCGCCCTGGCCCGCCAGGGCAAAAAAGCCGCGGTCCTGGCTCCGGTCGATGGCATCATCGAAGCGGTCAACCCCAAGGTGCGGCGTCGGCCCCGGCTGGCCCATGACGACCCTTACGGGGACGGCTGGCTGTTTGTGGTCAACCCCACCAATCTCAAGCCCAATCTGGAACACTTATTTTTCGGGGAAGACAACATGGCCTGGACCAATAACGAAGCCCACCGCCTCCTCGGCCTGTTGGAATCAGCGGTGGGAGTCACCCTCCCCGACGGCGGGACCATCGTCGACGACGTCTATGGTCATTATCCCCAGCTAGGTTGGGAACGTCTGGTGCGGGAGTTTCTGCTAACCGGCTAGGCTGAGCAGCCGCCGGAGTCAGATTAGGAGGTTGCCAGGAAAAGGGTCATTCCGAGAGCCAGCTAAGTCAAAAGGCAGATATAAAATCTGCCTTTTGACTTTTGGACCTCATTATCGAAAAATTGTCCGGCCGGGCCTGAAGGGCTACAGTGGCAGGGGCGACCCGCCAAGTCGTCCTTACCGCAGTCGATCACCCCAGGCTTAAAACCCACATCAACCCTCCTACCAACTTCAAGATTTCCGGCCGCGGAAGATGCCGGGGAATGGGCCAACCAATTAACGGTCGAGCATGTCAGTTATGCTGTTCAGATTAAAATAATCGCTCAACAAAACCCGGCAATAATCACAGAAATGGGGGTTTTTCTGGTCTAATTTTTCCAGACTGCCGGAGAACTGCATTATACAGTTGGGTTGGCGGCAGTGTTTCAAGTTAAAGGTATGGCCCAGTTCATGCAGGCCGCTTTTGACCAGGCGCGGCCAGAACACCTGAGGGGGGGCCGGCCGGCCGTCGATCTCCCGACTCAAGCGATACAGGGAGATTATGGCTCCGGTCCCGCCCACCTGGGCCTCACCGAAGACATAGGTTAGGATGGGAATGTATAAATCCACCCCGGTTATCCCCAGTATTTTGAACAGCCCCGGCTGCTGGCCTTCCAGCAGGTATTCCAACAGCTGGGTGGAATTATATTGCTGACGCACAATGTGATAGGTGTGAGTGGGAATCGGTCGGGCTTTCAGGGTCTGCACGGGCAGGGGCAAAACCTTGCTTAGCTCTGTCTTGAGATACCGCAAGAGCTTGGGATCAACCTGCCCTAGCGGGATGATTCCTATTCCGGGGAGCGGCGGCATAAAGCAATCGCGGCTCTCAAGCCGGGCGGTTTGGAAGCAGTCGCTTTCAAGCTTTCAGGCCGTATTTTTTGAGCTTGTGATACAAGGTGGTCCGGTTGATCTTCAGAACCTGAGCAGCCCGGGAGATATTGCCGCCTTCCGCCTCCAGGACCTGAGCGATATGCTCCCGCTCCATTTCTTCCAAAGAACGTCCCAGGGACTCAGTCCTGCCCCTTGAACCCAGAAACGGGAGATCAGCCAGCTGAATCTGGCGGCCCTTGCCGATCACCACCGCCCGTTCGATGGCGTTTTCTAATTCCCGCACATTGCCGGGCCAGTCATAGTGCTGCATGGCCTCCAGGGCGTCGGGATGGATGGAATCGATCTTTTTGTTGGTCTCGGCGGCATAATGGACCAGAAAATGTTCGGCCAGCAGTGGGATATCGGAGCGGCGCTCCCGTAGGGGCGGGACCGGGATGTGAACCACATGGAGGCGATAGTACAGGTCCCGGCGGAAGGTGCCTTCCTGGATGGCGGCCAGCAGATCCTGGTGGGTGGCGGCAATTACCCGGAAGTCGCTGTGTATGGGTGCCATCCCCCCCACCCGGGTGAATTCATGGGTTTCCAGCACCCGGAGAAGGTCGATCTGCATTTTCATGGTGATGTCGCCGACTTCGTCCAGAAACAGCGTCCCGCCGTGCGCTAGTTCCAGGCGGCCTTTTTTGGTGAACTTGGCGTCGGTAAAGGCCCCTTTTTCGTGTCCGAACAGCTCGCTCTCCAGCAGCTGTTCGGTGAAGGCGCCGCAATTGACCGCGATAAACGGCGCATAACCGCGCGGACTTTGGGCATGAATGGCCCGGGCCACCAGTTCCTTGCCGGTGCCGGTTTCACCGGTGATCAGCACCGTCGCATCGGATTGGGCCACATCCACAATGGTCTCATAGAGCTTTTGCATGGGTTCGGATTGGCCCACCAGTTCTTCAAAGCGATCGATCTTGGCCACCCGCTCTTTGAGGACAATATTTTCCATGGTCATGGTTTGGATCTGCACCAGTTTCTCAATGGTGAGGCTGAGTTCCTCCAGGTCGAAAGGCTTGAGCAGATAGTCAAAGGCCCCTTTCTTCATAGCTTCGACCGCGTCTTCGATGGAACCGTAGGCCGTCATCATGATCACCCCCGTGTCGGGGTCCCGCTTTTTCAGATGTTGCAGCAAGGTAAGGCCGTCCATTTCCGGCATCTTGACGTCGATCAGCATAATATCATAGTGTTTGGCTTCGATCTTTGCCAAGGCCTGAGCGGCGCTGTCAGCCGTCTCCACCTGGTAGCCGTCTCTTTGGAGCCACCCGGCCAGCGACTCGCGGATGATGAGTTCATCATCCACCACCAACAGGTTAAACTTTTTATGGGGAATCAACATCTTCGTCTGGTCTCCGTGCCGGTAGACGGATGGTGAAGGTGGTCCCCTGACCGACCACGCTGTCAACCTTGATAGTGCCCTGGTGTTCCTTGATTATGCCATAAACTACCGACAGCCCCAGTCCGACGCCGCCGCCGCCTTTCTTGGTGGTATAGAAGGGCTCAAAAATCTGGGAATAGTGCTCTTTGGGAATCCCCATGCCGGTATCGGAAATCCGGATGCGGACGGCACTGGCCCCCAGTTTCCTGGTGCGAATGGATAATTCTCCGCCCTCCGGCATCGCATCCTGGGCATTCATGAACAGGTTGAGAAAGGCCTGTTTGAGTTGGGCCGGATCAGCCAACACCGGATAAAGATCAGCGTCATACTGGCGTTTGATTTTAATCTGCTGCAGGCCAGCCTGATAGTCCAACAGGGACAGGGTTTCATCGATAATCTGGTTTACATTGACCAGCTTGAACTCCGGCCTGGTCTTGCGGGAAAAGGCCAGCAGGTTGGAGACGATCCGGCTGACCCGGGAAGTCTCGCTTTCCATCAGCCCTAAATAACGCTGAAATTCTTGTAGTTCCTGGGGAGTGGCCAGACCCTCGGCTAAGGTGCGCTGCAGGAGTTTGACAAAGGTTAGAATGCCGGTCAGCGGATTGTTGATTTCATGCACCACACTGGCCGACAGTTTCCCCAAAGAGGTCATTTTGTCGTCGTGCAGCATCCGGGAGCGGGCCATGACCTCCTTGGTGATGTCCTGTGACAGTTCGACCACCTGGGTGGCCTGGCCGGTCTCATCGAACAGGGGGTGGCAGACCACATGATAATAGCGCTCCTGGCCATGTTTGTCATAATGCAAATGCGTCCCTGAAGCTGGCTTGCCGGTGCGCAGGGCATCCTTGAGGGGACAGGGATGATCGGGGGTGGAGCAGGGTTGATCGACGTGATGGGAGATCTGGTAGCAACACTTCCCCACCACTTGGCTCCGGGACAGCCCCGCCATTTCCAGGTAGGACCGGTTAACCTCAATGATATGATAATCCCCGTCGATCACCACCATATTATCCTGAATCCCATTGAGGATGGTCTCTAAAAAAACCTTCCCCTGATGGGCTTCTTTGAACAGCCGCCGGGCTTTTTCCTCTGATTTCTGCAGGTCTTCTTCCAGGCGCTTCTGGGGAGTGATATCTTTAATGACTTCGATTACCCGCCGTCTGGTTCCGCCCTCGCGCGGAAACAGCGGGGCCATGCTGATTTCATCAAACCTGACTTCGCCCGCCGGTCCGGGGTAGCGATGGATTACTTGAGTGGTGGTGCCTTTTCCCAGTACTTCTTCCAAGGGACAGAAAAGACCGCGTTGGTGGCACGGAGCATCCAACTGCCGCAGGACCTGATAACAGGGCTGGCCCCGGACCTGGCCCTCCGTGGTCTGGAAGCGGCGCAAAAAGGTGAGATTGACCCACTCCACCGAATAATCGGGATTGAGCACCAGCACCGGATCAGGTAAGTGATCAAATATGCGTTGAAACCGGTTGCGTTGGGTAGACAACCGGATCTCGCTCTCCACCTTTTGGCGGAACTGATCTTCGGCCAGCCGTAGGATCTCATAAAAAAGCTGGGCCTCCACATGGTCAATTATTTGCGTGGTGGCTGGCTTGATGCGGATCAAATCTTCCCGCACCTGGGGATTGCCGGTGAGCTCCAGGATCAGATGCAAATCCTGTTTTAACAATTCCCGATAATCGAGGAAGGTGGGGATCCCCAATTTCTGTGCCATGGACATTCCTGGAGCCTGGGGATTATGGTCGACAACCCCCAAGATGCGAATCCGATCCTGCCGGTGTCGGTCCCCGCTGATCAGCCGCAGGACCTCGGAGCCTCCCTTGCCGGCGCCTACCAGGCCGACTTTCAGGGGCTCCGGAGTCTTGGGCGGCGCGAAGCCCTTGGAGATCAAATCCCAGAAATCATCCCAGGGATAGGGCCGTTCGCCGGTCAGCACGGTAACCTGGGGTGGACGCTGCCGCTCCAGGGTCTGAGAAACCTCAGGCTGGCCCGCGGCATCAAAGATCAGATCCAGACCCTGGAGCTTGAGCAAATCAATATAACTATTGGTGGTAAAGATGCCATGGCGCTGAGCGTACAACAGGCCCGGAGCCTCAGGGTTGACATCCGCCACCCCCACCACCTGGAGATACTGGTGGCAATTCTGAGGTGGCACCAGGGCTTCCAGAAGGGCCATACCCTGGCGCCCCGCCCCGACGATGGCTACTTTATACTGGCTCTGTTTTTCGGTCATTTCCGGCCACAAATAGAAAATTATCAGGATTATATCAGATCTATGATTTGATTAGTAGCTGCTGGTCAGCCTGTTTAATGAAATTCCAATCCGGTTTATTCTAAAATGCCGA
>JBKHJN010000025.1:0-42265 GCA_046538075.1 Desulfobacteraceae bacterium
AGTCAGGAAATTTAATCCGGCAATCAAGCTTTTTCGGCCCGGATCCAGAGTTTTAGATTTATTTAAAACAATAATGCATATTAATAGGTGTCCAAACCATCTATCGCCGCCGCGGTTTCGTTTCAGATAAATCAAAAAAAGACTTGATTTTTCCCAACCCTCATGCTACAAGGGCGGAGAAATTTTACTTCCCGGAGACATTTGTTACTTAGATCAACAAACTAAGTGTAGACAGATAGCGCCTTATGAATCGCTTAGAAAAGGAGAGGTGGCTTTGCGCTCCCCAGGTTTAGCTCTGAGGCTTCTCTTAATACTGTGGGTGGTTTCGGTATGGGGTATTGGGCCGCCCCGTTGGTCCTGGGCCTCGCAGGCGGGAGAAGTCTTCCTGGCTCAGGGAACCAAGTTATATCTGGAAGGCAAGTATCGGGAGGCTCGGGAACAATTGCTTCAGGCCGAGGCCAGCGACCCTCAAAATGCCGAGATCAAGTTGTTGTTAGGGATAACTTCCTTTGTTTTGCATGACTACCATCAGGCCCGCAAATCTCTAACTGAAGCAATAAATCTGAATCCCCAGGTTCCGCGGGGTAAGCTTTATTTGGGAGCCACCCTATATTATTTGGGGGACTACGATGAAGCCCGGCGCTGGCTCAGCGAGGCCAAGGCCGAGACCCCGCAGGAAGGTCTAATCCATTATTATCTGGGGCTGTGTGCCTATCAAGAAGAGCGGGGTGAAGAGGCTCTGTCGGAACTAACCACCGGTTATAGACTGGCCCCGGAATATGCCGCCACCTTTCGCGCCTATGAAATGGCTTTATTGGCGCCGCGGCGCGAGCCGCGGCGGCCCTTTGACCTGACCCTGTCAACCGGTATCGAATACGATGATAATGTCCAGGTCCTCCCCGACCAGACCGTCTTGCCCTATATCCCGATCGGCAAACACAAAGCCGATTGGCGCATTCCGATCATGGCCCGGGGTGAATACCGGCCGGTTAGAACCGAGCAAATGGTTGTGGGCCTGCGCTATTCCGGCTATTATGGACTTAATCTCAATCTCAACCAGTTTAATTTCTTTGATAATCTGGCCGAGCTGTTTTTAAGATACCGGGTCGGCCCTCTCACCATCCAGCCTTCTTATGGCTATAATCTTACTTTTTGGCACCAGGAGCGCTTCTCCCATTTTCATAATGTCGGATTACGGCTAACCCTGGTGGAAACCCCTTTCCTGACCGGAGATTTAACCTATCTTTATCAAGACCGCACCTTCCGCTATCCAGTGGTCCAGGATTATAACCGGAGCGGCTACCTCCACCAGATCGGCTTTTATCAGACCCTGGCTTTGGGATCAAAGGGGGCCTGGCGCATCGGTGGTATCTGGGAGCGGGAATTGACGGACGGGGTCAATTGGTCCGCCAACATTTATCAGGTCCTTACCGAAGTAGCCTATGCCCTGCCCTACCGGATCTTCGCCTGGGCATCATTTACCTATGGCCGGACCAACTGCGATAATGAAGATACCTTTTTCGGCTACCGGCGGCATGATAATTATTACGAGGTCAACTTTCAACTACGCCGCCCGCTGACTGACTATCTGGACGTTATTGCCGGTTATGTTCACGTCAGCCAGCGCTCCAATATCCCCGATTTTGAATATGATCGAAACATCTATCAGATGTTGATGTCAGTAAACTTTTAGCATCTCTTTATTGCGACCGGAAAGCAAGGATTACCATCATGCAACCATATCCTCAGCATCGAGCTAAGCGGCGGCTGGCCTTATGGTGTTGTTTAATTATCAGTCTGGCTGTGGCTCCGACCTTGCTGGCCCAGGAGCTGAAACCGGCGGCCGAGATCATCGCCCTTACCGGCCAGGCAGAAATAAAACCCGCCGCGGACCCGAGCTTTCAGGTAGCTCAACTTAAAGATCAGTTATTTCCTCGGGACCAGATCCGCACCCTGGCGGAATCTAAGGCTAAATTATGGTGTCAGGATGAGAGCATCCTGGTCCTGGGAGAGAAAACCACCCTGGAAATTGCCCAATACTTGGTGGATGAGACAGCCGGACGCCGGCAGAGCCTGCTGCGCGCTCTGACCGGGAAGATGCGGTTTATCGTCCATAAATTCTTTGAGGCCGACCTCTCCGATTTTACCATTGAAACCCCTACCACGATTATTGGAGTCAGGGGCACCGATGGCATCGTCAAGCTTGACGAACAAGATCAGGTCTACCTTTTGGAAGCCATTAACCCGTTGTCGGTCAAAAATAAATCCACCGGCGAACAGCTTGACCTGAAACCCATGACCTTTGCGATCCTGGAAGCTGCCAAGCCCATTCAGGTGAAGCCGATCACCCCAGTTATGTATAAAAGTTTAACCGAGGAATTCCAGTTAAGCTATGATTATGACCCGGAGAATTTAACCCAGCCGCCGTCTCCGCTGGTGGGAGACGATACCAAAAAGCCTGCCACGGCCTTGCCGCCGGTGGATCAGGCCCCCTTGCCGGTAATCCATCCCAAGGAGGAGACGCTGCCTATAATTCATCCTAAAAAGCCAAGCCCGCCAACCCCGCGTCCTAAACCGGAATAATTTCCACCCGAGTCGGAACCGGACGGCATGCCGAGGAGGGTCCGGGGGTCCTGGAAGGTTATGTTTGGGCCAGGTCCGAAGGCCTTTAGCGGATTATCTGTTCCAGATGCCGGTGATATTGCCAAGCCTTATATTTTAACTGGCGCCGCAGGAGATTGATCTTGAGGTCCGGAAATTCAATGAGCAGGTGGTCGAACTTGTCGCAGTCCTTGAGGTCTGGGCATTCATAACAGTGCTCGATGTGTCGCTGCCGAGCACAGAGGCGGATAGGGCAATCTTCCAGACCCCGCCCTCCCTTGCACCCGGGGCATTCCGTATGAGACAGAAACCAGTTGATACCTTTACGAAATTCAGCAAAACTGAATCCCTCTCCATCGGGAAAACAATGCACCCACCAGTCAGCCCGGAACCGGTCTAAATATTCCTTCAGCTGGGAGACGGTCTCCAGGAAATCGCGGTTTCCCAGTTGACAGTCATCGCACAGGCCACAATAACTCTCTCGTATCATAGTTCCTCCGGTTTAAGGCATCAGAGCCGCCTCGATCTGGGCCTCCAATTCCGCATCGGAAATTCGGCTCATCTGAATGGCCTCGGCAGGACATTCAGCGGCGCAGATTCCACAGCCCTGACAGACCTCGGTTTGGATCTTAAGTTGGCCATTAGCTTCCAGCCCCACTGCTTTAAAGGGGCAGACTTCCAAACAATGCAGACAACGTTGACACTTCCCCGGGGTTATGGCGGCGGCCATCTCACCGCTGAGAAGTTCTATCTGAAATAGGATACTGGAGGCCCGGCTAGCCGCAGCTTGGGCCTGGGCTACGGTTTCTCCCAAAGGCTTGGGATAATGAGCCAGGCCGCACAAAAACAGCCCCTCGTTAACCGCATCGACGGGGCGCAACTTCTGGTGCGCCTCCAGAAAGAAACCCTCCAGGGTCTGGGAAAGACCCAGGAGTCGGGCTACTTGGTCACTATCCGCGGCCGGTTCGATCCCCGTACTTAAGACCACCAGGTCGGTACTCAGGCTCACTTCTTGGTCCAGGAGTTCGTCCCAGATCAACAGCTTTAGCTGCCGCCGTGTGGTAATCTCTAACTGTGGGGGGCGCTCTGAATCAAAGGGAATAAACTCCACGCCCATGCGTTTGGCTTGCTGATAGTAAATTTCCCGTAATCCATAGGCCCGGAGATCCCGATAAAGGATCATAACTTCCATCAAAGGAAATCGCTCTTTTAGCAGAATAGCGTTTTTCAGAGCCTCCGAACAACAAAGGCGGCTGCAATAGGGGTGTTCGGGCTCGCGGGAGCCCACACATTGGATCATCACCAATTGCCGGACTTTTTCCAACTGGGGGTCATTTGCCTTAATCCGGGCTTCCAGCTCCAGTTGGGTGACAATTCGGGGGTCGGAGCCGTAAAGATAGCGCCCTTGCGGATTAAATTCTTTGCCCCCGGTGGCCGCGATCAAGACTCCATGGTCCAACCAGCGCTTCTGCGGTCCAGCCGCAGTCTGCTGAAGCACCAGCGTCTGAAACTGCCCGACATGCCCATTGACCTGAACCGCTTCGGTTTGGGTCAAGACCTCGATATTGGGATGCCGATGGACTTGCTTTTTCAATTCCTGAAGAAATTTTTGGGGGTCAGCACCTTCCAAGGTGAAATGTAATTGTCGCGCTATTCCTCCCAATTGTCGATGGCGTTCGACCAAATAGGTCTGAAATCCTTGATCGCCCAAAGTCAGCGCCGCACTCATCCCGGCCACCCCGCCCCCTAATACCAGGGCCTTGGGATTCACCGGAAAGCCTTGGGAGTGAATCGGGGTCAGCCTCCAGGCCCGGCCTACCGCCATGGCAACCAGATGTTGGGCCTTGTTAAGGGCTGCGGCTTTGTCGTCTTGATGCACCCAGGAGCACTGTTCCCGGATATTGGCAAAGGCAAAGTAACCCGGGTTGAGGCCGGCCTCGGCCAGCACCTCCCGGAATACCACTTCATGCGTTCTGGGAGTGCAGGCGGCCACTACTACCCGATTGAGCCCCAGATCGCGAATGGTCTCGGTCATCCGCTTGGTAGAATCAACCGAACAGGTGAACAGGTTGTCTTCGACATGCACTACTCCGGGCAGGTTTTCAACCGCCAGGGCTAAGGTACCGATATCGATAACCTTGGCAATATTGGTGCCACAATGGCAGAGGAAAACCCCGATCCGGGGTGGATAATCGGCAGCCGGGGTCGATTCCGGCAATTTGACCTTGGCGGGCCGGGTTCGGGGCCCCAGGGTCAATAATTGCGAGACGGCCGCGGCATTAGCGCTGGCCGAAGTTACCGCTTCGGGGATATCCATGGGCCCGCTGGCGGTGCCGCAAATAAATAACCCTTCCCGGTCGGTAGTAATCGGAATTAAAGACGAAGTTTTGACAAATCCTTGTTCATCAACCGCCACCCCCAGCTGGCGGGCCCACTGGATAAAACCTGCTGTCGGCCTCAGACCTACCGCCAGCACGGCCAGATCAAAAGAGTCCTCACAGGGCCGCCCGCCGGGGTCGGTGTAGGAAATCGTCACGCCGCCCTGAGGCTGGGGATGCACTGCCGTCACCCGGGAGCGGATTAATTGGACGCCATGGTCCTGGGCCTGCTGCAGATAACGCTCAAAGCCTTTGCCGTGGGTCCGGATATCCATATAAAAAATCGCCGCCTGCACTCCGGCCGGGCTGATCTCTTGGGCCACCAGGGCCTCTTTGAGGCTGGCCATGCAGCACACCGCCGAACACCAGGCGGCCCCTTCTCTGGGGTCGCGGGAGCCCACGCACTGAATAAAGGCAATGCGGCCCGGGGGAGTCTGATCGGAAGGCCGCAGCAACTTGCCCGCATGCGGTCCGGTGGCGCTCAGGAGACGTTCAAACTCCTGGCTGGTGACCACGTCCGGGTGGTCGTAGCCCGGAAAATTATCCGCCGGGGCCACGCCCAACCCGGTGGCCATGATGATGGCCCCAAACTGCCGGATCAAAATTTCCGGGGTCTGGTGCAAATCGATGGCTCCGGCTTGACAAACCTTGACGCAGGCTTCGCATTTCTTGCCCTGGAAATAGCGGCAGGCTTCCGGGATGATATAAGCCGCTAAGGGGACCGCCTGGGGAAAAGGCACATGAATGGCCTTGGTCTGGCTCAGGCCTAGATTATAGGGGTCGGGAATTTTGCGCGGGCAGACCCGGGTGCACTCTCCGCAGCCGGAACATTTGCTGATATCCACATAACGCGGCCGCCGGCTCAATACTACCTGAAAATTTCCCGCCTCTCCCTGAACTTGTACCACCTGGGTTAAGGTCAGGATCTCAATCAAGGGGTGGCGGGCGATCTCCAGCATGCGGGGAGAGAGGATACACATGGCACAGTCATTGGTAGGGAAAGTTTTGTCCAACTGGGCCATGAGTCCGCCGATGGAGGGCCCCTGTTCCACCAACGTCACCGGTAGACCCACTTTGGCCACATCCAGGGCTGCCTGCATCCCAGCGATGCCCCCGCCGATGACCAGCACCTGCGGACTGACGACTCGCTCTAATGGCCGAATCCAGGCCATCTAGGTCTCCTACTCCTTTCCTGCCCGGACATCCATTTCCGAGGCCAGTTGGACCAGCGTAGCCTTGAGGTCTTCTACTGTCCCGGGTCCGGAAAGCAGGGTGGCTATGAATCGCCGCCGGAGTTCCTGAATCAAGTCCTCGCCTTGGGCCAACTGCGCGGCCAGTTCTTCGCTAACCATGCCGGTACGCAGCGCCATATTCCGCAAGCCCTGGATGATGTCCAAAAACCTGACGTCCTGAGGGCACTGAAACGAGCAATTGGCACAACGGGCACAATACCACAGGGCCGGGGAGGATAAGAGCGGCTCTCGTTGACCGTAAAGGATCTGTCTAATAATCCGGCTGGGACTAAAACTGGGCTCGATCTCACTTACCGGACAGGTGGCGGTGCAGACCCCACAGGAAAAACAGCGCAGCAGATGCTGGCATCCGGGTTCCTGGGCCACTTCCTCTTTAAAATGGGGGTCAAGAGCGTGAATATATAAGGTCTCAGCCATCTTAACGTCCTTAATTTAAAACAAGGCAATGGCTCCGGTGGGGCAATGGTCGGCGCACTTGTTGCATTTTTCAGCCGCTTGTATCAAACGGGTACATAGATCCTGGTGGACCACAACCACGGTGCCGTTGACCACATGGAAAACGACTTTATCCTGAGGACGGGGCCCCCGGCCTAAACGGGCCTCGTCACAATTGCCCAGATGATATTCGCACACCGCCACGCAGATGCCGCAGCCGTTGCATTTGTCCTGGTCAATAAGCATCCCGGCAGTCGGGACTTCTTCGGCCGGGCCCAGGAGCTCATGGAGAGCTTCGATATACCCGGCGTAATCCGGTTCGTGCAACACCGGACAATCTTCGGGGGATAAGTCCCGGGACACCAGGAGGGCAGCGAATTCAGCACAGGTCATGCCGCATTGGCCACAATCAGTTTGGGGGAGAAATTCTAAAACTTCCTCGACCGTAGCCATTATTCGATTCCCAACCAGTTGTTGCCCAGATGGTCATGAACCCAGAGATTTTCCAGACGAAAACTGCGATATTGACAAACTTCCCGGAGCCAAGAACTGGCTTCGGCTCCGGTCTGCAGATAATAGGTAGTCTTGGAAACTTCTGGTTTTACCAGATTAAAATTGTCGATTATGGTTTCTCCGGCCTTGATCAAGGTCCGGCAGCGGCTCAAGGAGTGGTCCCAATTGATTCCTTTCTCAGATTGGGGGTGGTCATAGATGGCAATGTCGGCCCGGGCTCCAGGGCCGAGATGGCCGCGATCCGTAAAGCCCAACAGCCGGGCTGGCAAGGTGCGGGTCATCCACACCCATTGCGCCAGCGAATATTGCCGGGCCGGCAGGTCTGCTTCCCAATCCCGGCGGCGGGCTTGGCGGTCCCCCAGCCAGGAGAAGATCTGGGGATAGTGCTTTACCGGGGTTAAAAACGCGCCGGCCCCGGAAAAGGCCAGATGCTCTCCTTGATATTGCAGAGCCAGGGCCAACCCCCGGCGAGCCGCGGCCCGGGAATAGGGGGGACACAGGTCCAGGGGATGGAAAAAGCCTAAATTGATCTGCACCGGCAAAGGGTTGTAATTTTCTGCAACCTCCGGCCGCAACAGCCCTAAATCGGCGGTAGTCCCTTGCTCCAGATGCTCCAGGGCCGCGTCGACCAGTTCATCTTCGATTAAGGCCGGACCCAAGGCTGCCAAATGGAATGCAGCCGGGTCTGGCAGGGGCAGCCGTAAAATCTCCGGACTGGCCTCCAGGGTCAGGGCAAAATTGCCGGCCTGCGCCAGAGCGGCCAGAATCTGCAGAATTTCCTCGGTTTGAATGTTGCGATGGGCAAAATAGTCCTGCCGGAAGCGGACATAGGGCTCCATGATCCGCAGGTTGAGGGCACGGGTCTGCTCCATCAGGAATTGAAGGTTCTGTTCCACTTCGGTTAATTGTTCCGGTAAGCGGAGCCATTTATCCAGGTCCCGCACATTCAGGGTGAGGGAGGCGGAAGTGTCGACTACGGGCAGCGCCGCCAGTTCCCGATGCACGTACTTAGCGGTATATAAGGTTAAAAAGGGCTCATGGACATGAGTATATCCCAGATAGGCGTAATTTTCCCCGATCTTCTGGGAGGAGGGCAACAGTCCCCATAAGCGCAGATAGTTTAGGCCATATGTGGCAACCTGACCGCGCAACTCGATGCCGCCGGCTGCTACCAGCCGCCCCCGGGCATCGATGACTCGATCAACTTCTGCCAACGGAGCGACGATTCGATCCCCTTCGACATAGAGGTCTCCCACCTTCCCCTCCCAGCCCTGGGCCGGATCATACAGGCGACTTTGAGCAATCTTGAGACGCATGATCAATACCGGGGTGCAAAAATAAAATAGAATCCTGTAAAGATCAGCTTAACCCGGCTGATCACTCCTCCTCAACCGTGGCCCGAACAATTACGATGTCGTCCAGAGGGACATCTTTATGATTTTCCCGGACCGTTAGTTTGACCGTGGACATTCCTTCTACGATTCCCATGCCCTCAATAACTTTGCCGAATACGGCATAGCCATAGTTTTGCGGCTCCGGTCCCTTATGGTCCAGTTTCGGATTATCTACCATATTAATAAAGAATTGGGCCGCGGCGCTTTTTATGGGAAAAGCCCTGGCCATCGCCAGGGTGCCGCGTTTATTCTTCTCGCCGTTATTCGCCTCATTGTCGATGGGGGGGTGGGTCGGCGGCCGGTAGACCATACCCGGCTCAAAACCGCCGGTTTGCACCATAAACATGGGAGTGACCCGGTGAAAAATGAGGCCGTCATAAAACCCTTCTTTGACATAAGTTAAAAAATTGGCCACCGTAACGGGGGCCTTATCGGGCCACAGCTCCACTTTAATCGGCCCCATGGTTGTCTCTAAACGCACCACTGGATTTTTCCCGGTGGTTTCAGTCATTAAACTATCCTCCTTCTTAATTTCATAGGCCTAGACAGACCGAAAACTGTTATGAGTTAATCCCTTGATTTTGCATCCAGAACCTTCTTTAGATCAGTCAGTACCTGATGATCGGGTCGGAAAGGGCCGGCAATCAATTTTGGCAAATCCACCGGCAGGCCATCCATGCGATACGCAACCTCCTCGGTTTCGATGCCGGCCAGGGCCACGGGAAATACCACCTGAGCCTGGGCGGTCGTCCGATTGGCAAAGGGAGACAGAGCCACAATCGGCACCCCCCGGCGTTTGAGATCCTGGGCCTGGTCCTCGGGTAAAAACCATAACAGATCAGCGCCGGTGACCAGCAAAGCATCTACCTGGTGGAAATCCACCGGCGTTGAATGGCTGACAAGTCCCGACGGGTCCCCGAAATCCGCCGCGTATGGGCTGCCGGTTTCCCGCAGCAGCAGCTGATAGAGGCCGTTGGCATTGAAATCACCGGCCAGGGGAAACAGGCCAAAAGGCACCCGATTATTGAGCCAGACGACCAGACGGGCCAAGCAGTCCAGAAGTTCCCGGGCCGGACCGTAGCTAGCCCCGCGGCCCAAAAAAATCACTCCATAGGTGGCCTCGGAGAGCAACTTGACCAACTTCCTGGTCCCTTTAATCCGCGACGGGGGTTCTGATCCATCCGTCAGGGCGGCGATTACCGCCTTGATAAGGTCCAGTTCCTGTCCGGGTTCGATTTGGATAAAAGGCTTGCAGAATTTAGCGGTCTCGGTGGCATAGAGGTCCACAGCGGCCACTTGCCGTTCTTCTATCCCGCGTTCCATAAACCTTCCCCGGCTAAACACCGAATACCGCACCACATGCCGGGGGCAGGAATGAATCGGATTGCCTCCCCAGAATATAATGGTATCGGCTTCATCCCGGATTTCTTCCAAAGGCGTCAGGTACAGTCCATGGTTGGTCAGAGCTTCAAAGTAAGGGGCCATAAAAGGCAGGTCGGCTGGTTCCAGCCGGGCCTGCCAACCGCGGGCCAGGCTCAGGGCCGCCTCCTGGGCCCAAGCCCCATTGTTGGTGAGGCCATATATCAACGGGCGGCGGGCCTGGCCTAAGATATCGCTGGCCTGTTCTAAAGCCGATTCGTATGATACCTCAATCGGCCGCCCTTTGCGGCGGATTTGGGGGGCAAGGATGCGGCGACGCTCCTTTTTGGAGTGGAATTTTTTACTGGTAATGAATTTATTGACCCCCCAGAGACAGACATTGGCCACCTCGATAATCTGGCCGTCTTCGACCGTCAGGTCCAGATCGTCGCATAAACAACCGCAACCGGTGCAGATAACTGATTCGATCACTTCTGTCATGTGGCTCTCAAAGCTCCGTCATCGCCAAAAAAATAATTATAACATAATCGATCTCGATCAGGATAGAAAATCGAGGATTGAGGTTTTCATACCAAGTATTATGCCCCCCTCACTCTCCCCCCGCAAGCGGGTGGAGAGGGGATAAAAGATTAAATACTCATTTGAAGGCTAATTGATATCAACTATACAAATATAATCTACAAACATTGTAATATTCCAAGACTTAGCAGATAACGAAGTCCCTAACCAGGGCTGCCAACTCTGGTTATCGATAATTTAAGGGATTGGCTGAGATTCAGATGAGTTTGACGGTTAAGTCGGAATGGGGTTCAGCGGGTTTGCTAATCTTTTGTTTTTTGATCTTCTCAATCAAGGTAGTGCGGTTGAGATGAAGGAGTTGGGCCGCCTGATTTTTGACCCAGCCGGTTTTGTTTAAGGCCCGGATGATCAACTGGCGCTCGAATTCGGAAACCGCCTCATTTAATTGGATGCCATCCTCCGGGAAGTCCAGGGGCTGGGGTTGGGTTTCCGGGCTGGGGGCTAAACAGCGCTCGGGCAGGTCCTGGACATCCAAATACTCTTTATCGGCTAAAATCACCAGCCGCTCCAAAATATTCTCCAATTCCCGGACATTACCCGGCCAATTATATCGGATCAGCAGGTTCATCGCCTCCGGAGTAAAGCCTTTAATTGTTTTCCCTTTTTTCTGGGCAAATTCGGTCAAGAAATATTTTACCAGCAAAGGGACGTCACTGGTCCTCTCCCGCAACGGAGGAATCTTGATCGGAATTACGTTAAGGCGGTAGTACAGGTCCTCCCGGAACCGCCCCTGTTTTACCAACTTTTCCAGATCCTGGTTGGTGGCGGCAATAACCCGGATATTGACTTTGATCGGCTTGAAGCCGCCGATGCGCTCAAACTGATGTTCCTGCAGGACGCGATTGATTTTCACCTGCAGGTTGGGGCTCATATCCCCTATCTCATCGAGAAAGATGGTGCCGCCGTTCGCCTGTTCAAAGCGTCCGCAGCGGGTGCGGATCGCATGGGTGAAGGCTCCACGCTCATGGCCAAACAATTCGCTTTCCAGCAATTCTTCCGGTATAGCCGCACAATTCACCGGGATCAGCGGCCCTTCCCGCCGTTCGCTGTTATAGTGAATGGCCCGGGCAATAACTTCTTTGCCGGTGCCCGATTCCCCCAGGAGCAGGACGGTGCTGTCGGTATCCGCCACTTTGCGAATAATATCAAAAATTTTATGGATTGCCTCGCTGGTGCCGACAATATTGTCAAAGCCGTATTTTTTCTTGAGCTGTTTTTTCAGTCTAATATTTTCTTCTTTCAAGCGGCGGTGTTCCAAAGCCCGGTTTAGCACCATCAGCAGGGCCTCGCCTTCGATGGGCTTACACAGATAATCATAAGCCCCCAATCGCATGGCGGCTACCGCGTTGGGGATGGTGCCGTGGCCGGTGATGATGATGCACACGGTCTCCGGGGCATGCTGCACCATGTATTGCAGGATCTCCATGCCGTCCAGCTTGGGCAAGAAAAGGTCGGCTAGCACCAGGTCGTAGATTCGTTCCTGGAACATTTGTAAGGCGATTTCGCCGTCCGCGGCGGTGTCGACTTCGTAGCCCTCAGCCTCTAAAATTTCGCTGAGTGCTTGGCGGACAGCGGCCTCATCATCGACGACCAATACGGTCTCGTGAGCCATGTTTTCCCCGCCGAGGCGATTAATTTGGTTACAGGATAATCTGGAAGATGCGATAATGTCAAGAAATATTTAGAAAAAAGCGGTCGGCAACCAAGTATTTAAGGATTCCCTTAACCAGGCGGGGGGAGTCGGCCAAAATTGGCCAGGGCTTAGAATTTTCATGAAATTTACTTTACTGATTCAGTTAAATATGGTATTAATATTACCGCCTTCCTTTGTTCCCTGAGGAGAAAAAACAGTGGTCAAAACCATGGTCTTTCTAGTCGTGGCCTATGCCCTGCAGGCGGTCATCCGTTTCCCGCGCGGTGCCCCTTCCCAATCCCGGCGCCGCGGTGGAGCGAGATTTTTACTGTATGGATTTGCCACCTTGGGCCTTTTGGCTAGTGGAGGGTTGGTCTGGTTGGTCATTTATGTATCCCAGGTGACCACGCCCGGGCCGTTTTCGGGACCCAACCCTGCACTTTCCCAGGCCCTGTCCAACCCTCAAATTTCGAATTTCAACGAGGCCGCAATGGGGCCCAAGCTGCTGCATATTAATAATCCGGGGCCGGGCATCCAGCCCCCTTTTGCCCTGCTTCATCCTGGCAGCCCCGACTTGGGGAATTCCTCAGAAGATGAATGGGGCTTCAACCGGCGTTCGAGCCGTTTCCGAAAATAAGCCGCCAAGCCAGGAGGCTGAGCTATTTGTCAAGAAATCAAAGGCGCTGACCAGACCCCCCAGCAGGTAAGGGGCTTACCGGACAGCTCATGGCCCGGCTTTAAACCCTCCCTCCTTAGCATGCCCTGATGACCTCCACCGTCTCCAGTCAGACCGGGACCATTGCCCGCTCCGCCGGGACAGTGGGAATTGCCGTGTTTTCCAGCCGCATCCTCGGATTGGTCCGGGAGCAGGTCTTCGCCGGACTGTTCGGCGCTGGTTATGCAATCGATGCCTTTGTGGTGGCTTATCGGATCCCCAATCTCCTCCGGGATCTGTTTGCCGAAGGCGCCTTGAGTTCGGCTTTTGTAACGGTATTTACCGATTATGATCAGCGCCAAAGTGAGGCCCGGACCTGGCGTTTGGCCAATAATGTTATGCTCACCATCGGCCTGCTGGTCGCCTTGCTTGCCGTATTAGGAATTTTCAGTTCCTCATCTTTAGTACGGCTTCTGGCCCCTGATTATGGGAAAGTGGCCGGCAAGCTAGGGCTTACCGCGCTGATGACTCAGATCATGTTCCCCTTTCTGCCCTTGATTTCCCTGGCCGCGGTGATCATGGGCATACTCAACAGTAAGGGGCGGTTCTTTATTCCCGCCATGGCCTCAAGCTTTTTTAACTTAGGCTCCATCCTTTTCGGGGTAGCGTTGACTTTCGTGGCCCCCCGGTTCGGCTACCACCCTATTGTGGGCATGGCGGTCGGGACCCTCATCGGCGGCCTGCTCCAGCTCCTCGGGCAATTGCCGGCCTTGTTTCGCGTCGGCTATCGCCCCCAATTATGTTTTGATCTGCGCGATAAGGGCCTGCATCGCATCCTGCGGCTGATGGCGCCGGCGGTGATTGGCCTGTCAGCGACTCAGTTCAATATCTTTATCAACACCTTCTTTGCTTCCAGTTGTGCCCAAGGAAGCGTCTCTTGGTTAAATTATGCCTTCCGCCTGATGCAGTTTCCCATCGGCGTGTTTGGGGTCGCCCTGTCCATTGCCACCTTGCCGGTAGTCTCCCGCTATGCTTCCCAGCGGGATCTGGAAGGCCTCAAGTCGGCGTTTATCTCTTCATTGAATATGGCCATGATTATTACCGTGCCGGCCTCCGTGGGGCTGGCCGCCCTGGCCCAGCCGGTAATTGCCCTGATCTTCGAGCACGGCCGGTTTACGGCCTTTGACACCCAGCAAACCGCGGCGGCGCTGGCCCTTTATGCCCTGGGATTGTTTGCTTATTCCGGGGTCAAGATTGTCGTGCCAGTTTTCTATGCTTTAGATGACACCCGCTTTCCGGTAATCGGCAGTTTTATCACCGTGGCCGCCAATCTGTTGTTTATCACCCTGACCCTGGAGGCCCTCCAGCACCGGGCCATTGCCTTGTCCACCTCCTTAAGCGTGATTATCAACTTTGTCTTTCTCAGCGCCATCCTGTATCGTAAATTACAGGGCTACCCCATTGGGAATCTGAGCCGTTGTCTGATCAAAGTATTGGCGGCTTCCCTAATCATGGGCCTGGCTGTTTTACAATTGCACCCCTACCTGGCCGCCTTAATGGGGACCGGACTGGGAGGTCAGATTGTCAACCTGCTGGTGACCATCCTGGCCGGAGCCGGCCTCTATGGACTTTTGGTCTATGTCTTTAGAATCCCAGAATTTATGGAATTGATCGGGCAGGTGACCAGGCGGCGGGGAAAACCGAACTTTTAAATTGCCGGAGAGCACATGGATAAAGAGGAAAAAATCGGACCGCTTCTGGAGCTCTTGGACCAATATTACCCCAACGCCCACATTGCGCTGCACTTCAGCAACCCCCTGGAACTGCTGGTGGCCACCGTGCTTTCCGCACAGTGCACTGATGTCAAGGTCAACCAGGTGACGCCGCAATTGTTTCGTCGCTATCCCACGGCCCAGGATTATGCCCAGGCCCCCCAGGGAGAATTGGAACAGGCCATTCATGCCACCGGCTTTTTTCGCCAAAAGGCCAAAAACCTCAAGGGAATCGGCCGGATTCTGGTAGAAAAATTTGGTGGCCAGGTCCCGGCCCGGATGGACGATTTGGTGCAATTGCCCGGAATCGGCCGCAAAACCGCCAACGTCATTTTAGGCAATGCCTTTGGCATCCCGGGCATTGTGGTGGATACCCATGTCAGTCGGGTAGCCTCCCGATTGGGCCTTACCCAAAACAAGGATGCCGTAAAGATTGAATATGAGCTGATGGCCCTGGTCCCTGAGGACCGCTGGATCAAGTTTTCTCACCAGCTCATCTGGCACGGCCGTCAGCTTTGTACTGCCAAAAAACCTCACTGCGGCGATTGTCCTTTACTGCCTTATTGTGATTTTGGAATAAAACAACAACCGATCAGTCAGGGTTAAACTCTGATAAATTCTCGGCGGCGCCAAAGGGCGGGAATTGTATTGACAGTTAGGCGAAATCATGGCATAACAGCGGCATCAGTCCTGCAAGGGGGGAGTCTAGATGTTAGATAATCTGCCGAAAAGAGTTTTAGGGTTGATATTGTGCTGTTTGTGGGCCAGCGGCTGTTGGTTTGCCGCCGCCAGCGTCGGCGCCGGCGCCGGGGTGGCAGGCTACAAATGGCTGGAAGGCACCATGATTAAGGATTACCCTTATCCTTATCCCTACACCTGGGAAGCCACCCTGGTCACAGTAGAACAGCTGCGGCTGAAAACTGTCGAGAGAAAGCATGATCCCTTGTCTGGAAAGATTGAAGCCACCCAGGCCGACGGCACTCTGGTTCAGATCGAGGTGGTGGCCAAACCGGATGACATAACGCGGGTCGGAGTGCGCTTCGGTTACCTGGGTGACCGCGATGCTTCCGTGATATTTCACAACCGGCTGCAGCAGGAGTTAAGGATGTAGATCAATGCAGGTTTAACTGCACCTGACTGCTTGGCTCGGCAAGTCATATCGCAAGGTTTTAAAAAGTCACCTATCCCTAAAGCCCATTAAAAATGGGCTTTTTTGTTAAATTTGGTAGATGGGGAGAGGTCCGGCGAATCGCATCGGCCTGGCGGAACCCTGGACAATGCTCTAACTGGAACTGAATTACTGGTTGATAATCCCCAAAAGCCAGGCAAAATTGATTTTGCGATTAGGCCCTTAGCTCCAAACCAAAAGTTGTTAAGTTATGGTTGCCGCTAGTCAACGAAGGGATTGGCAGCAGGAAATTGTCCTTTCTAATTACGCCCCCCTCACCCCAGCCCTCTCCCCCCGCCTGCGGGGGAGAGGGAGAAGACATTGCCCAAATACGGCATGATTTATAGACCAGAATACGTAAATGATTTTTTCCTTCCCCCTCCCCCTTGGGGGAGAGGGAAGGGTGAGGGGGATATTAATCCTTCGGAGCAAAGGGCATAAGCATTTTGATTTTTATTGACTTAAGAGGGTAAATTTTTTACAAATAATCGCTAACCACATTAAACAGGAGATGGGGCGTGAAAAATCAACCTCTGGGGGAACGGCTGGCGCTGTTTTCAGATCTTTATGAACTGACCATGGCGGCCAGCTATTTTGCGGAAGAAAAGTTCGAAGAGGCCACCTTTAGTCTGTTTATCCGCCAATATCCCCCGGATCGAGCCTATTTTGTCGCCGCCGGCCTCGAAGAAGTCCTGCGCTATCTGGAAACTTTGCAGTATAAGGAAGATGATCTGGCCTATTTGGAAAGCACCGGCCTGTTTATACCTGGCTTTCTGGACTATCTGAAAGAATTACGCTTCACCGGCGAGGTCTATGCCTTACCGGAGGGCAGCATCTTTTTCAAGGATGAACCCATTCTGGAAGTTACCGGTCCGATCATCGAAGCCCAACTGGTAGAAACCTTTGTCATCAATGCCATTAACTTCCAGACCCTGATCGCCACCAAGGCCTCCCGCTCCACCCATATTGCCGGAGCTCGGCGTCTGGTGGATTTTTCCATGCGGCGCACCCAGGGGGTGGACGCCGGTCTCAAGGTGGCGCGGGCCAGCTATCTGGCCGGCTTTATCGGCACCAGCAATGTCCTGGCCGGAAAACTCTATGACATTCCGATCTATGGCACCATGGCCCATTCCTACATCACCAGTTTTGAGCATGAACTCGATGCCTTCCGGGCCTTTGCGCGGGACTTCCCCAAAAATACCATTCTATTGATTGATACTTATGACAACATTGCCGGGGCCAAAAAGGCCATCCAGGTGGCCCAGGAAATGGAAGCTCGCGGGGAAAAACTGCGCGGGGTCCGTCTGGACAGTGGCGATATGGCGGCCATCAGTATTGACGTGCGGCGGCTATTTGATGAAGCCGGGCTGGATTATATCCAGATTTTTGCCAGCGGCGGGTTTGATGAATTCAAGATCGCCAAGGTGCTGGAGGCAGGGGGACAGATTGACGCCTTTGGGGTGGGCACCAAGATGGGAGTGTCCGCCGATGCCCCTTATTTTGATATTGCCTATAAGCTGGTCAAATATGGCACCCGGCCGGTGATGAAGCTTTCCACCGGCAAGGTCACTCTGGTGGACAAGAAGCAGGTTTTTCGCCGCTTTGATGACCAGGGGCAGATGCGAGAAGATACCATTGCCCTGCGGGACGAACCCATTGCCGACTCCACTCCGCTGTTGACCAAGGTGATGGAAAAAGGCCAAATAATCCGCCCCGTCCCCGGCCTGAAAGACAGCCGGGACTTCTTTTTGCGAGAGTTTGCCCGGCTGCCGGAGCGCTTCAAAGCCCTGCGGCAGCCGCCCCCGTATCCGGTCCACATCAGCGCCGCCCTGCAGGAGCTGGAGGACAGGGTGGAGCACAGGATCCAGGTCACCGAGTTGGACCAGGTATAATCAATCAAAGGCTGTTTATGGGAATTACTGAAACGCTGTTGAATTTCTTCACCCAAATAATCTCCACCCTGGGCTATGGTGGGGTGTTCGTGCTGATGACCCTGGAGAGCATGGTCGCCCCGGTGCCCAGCGAGATGGTCATGCCCTTTGCCGGATTCCTCATCTTTACCGGTCAGTTTCAGACCGTCTGGGTGATCGCGGCCAGCAGCCTGGGCTCCATCGTCGGCTCCCTATTATCTTATTGGATGGGCCGCAAAGGAGAGGCGGTGGTGCTCCGCTATGGCCGTTACCTGCTCCTCAATCCGCACCATCTAAAGTGGACCGAAGACTTCTTCGCCCGGCACGGCAAAAAGACCATTTTTATCTCCCGCTTTATCCCGGTGGTGCGCCACCTGATTTCGATTCCGGCCGGCCTGGGCAAGATGCGCCTTTTACCCTTTATCGTCTATACCGCCATCGGGGCTACCATGTGGAATGGGTTTCTCACTTATATGGGTTACCTGCTCCGGCAACATTGGGCGGTCATCCATGCATATTCCCATACCCTGGACCTGGTGGTCATCGGCGGCGGCACTTTGGCCCTGGCCGGATACCTGATCTGGCGCTGGCGCCGGCTGCGGCCCACTACTAAGGTGGTCCCTTGACCTGCTTAAAATTACTTTATGACCCTAAACTCGAGCTAATTGCCTCTTCACCCAAACCATCATCGCCTAAAGAAACCTAACTGGCGATCATCCACAGGTTAAAAACTTTGGTTAAAATACAAAGGCATTGCTTTTCCTCAAATCCCGAAAAGCAATGCCTTTAATTGTAAAAATTAAAATTACTAGCTAGCTTCAAAAAATCATAAGCCCAGCCCGGAGGCCTTAAGGCCGGCCATGGTATTTTTCGTAGCGATCGTAGAGATAGCCGCCCAATAGGCCCGCTCCGGCCCCGATGCCGGCTCCGACCGCGGCCTCGCCGGCGATCGCCCCGATGGCGGCGCCACTGGCGGCGCCCAGAGCACCTCCCGACAGGGTCCGTTGTTCAGTGTATGACATCCCGGCACAGCTGCCCAACAGCAGAGCCAATACCAAGATCAAAGCTACTTTTTTAATCATTAACTTTCCTCCTTATTTTACTCAGGGGGACATAAATTGGCGCTTTCGCGTAAGATGACCTCAATCACAGTTTTTGGTGAATCTTCCGGATGGGTCTGATAATATTGATCTACCTCTTGGACAATATCGGCCTTTGTCTTATTCTTCAGCTCCTCCATAAAGGCACAGGCAATACAAGGCCCCCGGCCCGTACCTCCGGCTCGGTACTCAAAATCGGCCATGTCGCATACCCCTTTGACATAGGTGAGCCGGGCCTCATAGGGTAACTCCTGCCAATAGTTGCCGTCCAACAACAGAAAAGGCTTCTCCTGGCCAAAGCTGGATGAAACCAGTCCCAGGCAGCAGCAGATCCCGATAAGGAAAATTTTCCTGCCATAATTAAAGTAGCGCATAATAGAATCCTTTCTGGGATGCGATGATCGACATCTCCTACTGAGCCTCCGGTCCCCCGATCAAGGCCGAAGCCGCCATACATCGGGTGCTAATTCTACAATATGTAATTGATCATGTCAATGAGCACTGTTGCGGATAACAGTACTCTAAACGGTCGGCAATGGGTACCCGGCTGTCCTCGGACTCCTCCTGTTAAGCAGAAATCAGTTTTGACTTCGGGCTTAGCATTATCGACGGCGGATAGCCGCGGTTGAGCGCAGCTTCTTGGGGTATGATGCCTTGGCTTTTTTAACCTTTAATTGGTGCTGAGCCAACTTCTGTTCGGCGGCGCTGGTTTTTTGCTTGGCTTTGACCCGCTGATTTTTCGGGGTTTGGCCTTTTTTAATCCGGATAGCCGCTAGCTGGTTGGGCTGATCCGGGGACGGTTGCACTTGGGGCTTGCCCGGGACCGGGCTGGGAGGCGGCGGTTCCACCACCGGGGCCTCGGTCACCACTGGGTTTTCGGTCAGAGGCGCGCCAGTCGGCGGTGCGATCTCCCGCTGGGCCAGGCCCGGAGTTGACAGGGAACCGCATATAATGGCGATGACCAGCAGATAGAACAGATTTTTCATTTTTCCCGGCCTCACTGAAATAACCATAATTTCCCCACGAGTTGCCGCAGGCTGGTGGCGGTGCAGGGATTCGAACCCCGGACACTGCGGATATGAGCCGCATGCTCTGACCACCTGAGCTACACCGCCATGCAATTTATTTGATATATTACCAGAATCACCTCTTTGTCAAATGAAAAATTTTCGAACCGAACAATCTGCCCCAGGTTTAAAAAATGTTTTTCCAAGTCCTTAAAAAAATAAAAATAATCATAAAAGAATAATTAGATCTGGCCTGGGAGAGCAAAAATATTGACAATCCGTTACGGATTTGTTATTCAACGAATGTGTGAATCTTTGCACATTTGTAGCAACCCGGGTTTAAAAAGATCCCGGTAAGCTGCTGCCCACAGGCCGGGCCCTGGCGGCAGTTGTTAGATTATACAGAGCAAAGCTATAGTAAGGGAGGTGATTCGGAGCTTCACAAGATAAAGCAAGGTGGTTGTCTGGGAGAAGGTTTTTAGAATTTTATTGAAGGAGGATATTGATGGATATTATTAACTTTGCCTTACTTTGTGGCCTCCTGGCAGTGGCTTACGGGCTGTTTACCACTACCTGGGTTTTAAAGCAGGATGCCGGTAGCGAAAGGATGCAGGAAATTTCCAACGCAGTTCGGGAGGGGGCCAATGCCTTCTTGAACCGGCAATATAAAACCGTGGCCATGGTCGGAGCGGTGATCTTCGTGATTCTGTTTGTGGTCTTGGGTAAATACGTCGCCATCGGCTTTGTCATCGGGGCCATCGGTTCGGCCCTGACCGGCTATATCGGCATGTATGTTTCGGTGCGCGGCAATGTTCGCACTGCCCAGGGCGCCTTTACCAGTATGGCTCATGCGCTGAAGATCGCCTTCCGCGGCGGTTCGGTTACCGGTCTGTTGTGTGTCGGCCTGGCCCTGTTAGGCGTGGCTGGCTATTATAAGTTGGTCATGGGCGTGGCTCCCGAGGCTGCCATGCACGCCCTGGTAGGTCTCGGATTCGGCTGTTCCCTGGTGTCGGTATTTGCCCGGCTGGGCGGCGGCATCTACACCAAAGCGGCTGACGTCGGCGCTGACCTGGTGGGCAAAGTGGAAGCCGGCATCCCGGAAGACGATCCGCGCAACCCGGCGGTGATTGCTGACAACGTCGGGGACAATGTCGGCGACTGCGCGGGTATGGCTGCCGACCTCTATGAAACCTACACGGTTACCGTGGTGGCCTCCATGCTGCTGGCCTTCACCGTCTATGGCCCTGGATCAACAGCGATCCTGTTCCCCCTGCTGATCGGCGGGGTCTCGATTGTGGCTTCGATAATTGGCACCTATTTTGTCAAACTGGGCAAATCCCAATATATTATGGGGGCTCTTTACAAGGGTCTGATCGTCTCCGGTGTTTTGGCGGTTATCGCCTTTTATCCCCTGGCCCAAAAATACATGGTCGGAGTGGCGGCCAAAGATGGATTTGTGATTCCACCCTTCAATGTCTTCATGCTGGCGGTGATCGGCATCCTGGTCACCGGTCTGATCGTGATGATTACCGAGTACTTTACTGCAGCGCAATATGGACCGGTCAAGAGTATTGCCCTGGCTTCCACCACCGGGCACGGAACTAACATTATTCAGGGCTTGGCGGTATCCCTGAAGTCCACGGCGCTGCCGGTGCTGGTCATTGTTGGCGCTATTCTGTGGGCCTTCATCCTGGGTGGCGGCGCCGAGCACGCCGGGACCGGCCTTTATGCTATCTCCCTGTCAGCGGTATCTATGCTGTCGATGACTGGAATTGTGGTGGCCATTGACTCCTATGGTCCGATCACCGACAATGCCGGCGGCATCGCCGAAATGGCCGAACTGCCCGAGGAGATCCGCAACATCACCGATCCCCTGGATGCGGTCGGCAACACCACCAAGGCGGTCACCAAGGGCTATGCTATCGGTTCCGCCGGGTTGGCGGCTCTGGTGCTGTTTGCCGAGTACTCCCGCTCCTTCGGCGAAGCTCTGTCCTTTGAACTGGCTGACCCCCGGGTGCTGGCCGGGTTGTTCATCGGCGGTCTGCTGCCCTTCCTGTTCTCGGCCCTTTGCATGGAAGCTGTTGGTAAAGCGGCCGGTGGGGTGGTCGAAGAAGTCCGCCGCCAGTTCCGGGAAATGCCGGGCATCATGGAAGGCACTACCAAACCCGAATACGGCACTTGCGTGGACATCGTCACCAAAGGGGCGCTGCGGCAGATGATGGTCCCGGCCCTGATTCCGGTGCTGTCGCCGATTATCGTCGGCTTTGCCCCGGGTCTGGGTAAAGTGGCCCTGGGCGGGATGCTGATCGGCTCTATTGTCACCGGCATCTTCCTGGCCATTTCCATGACCTCGGGCGGCGGTGCCTGGGATAATGCCAAAAAGGCCATCGAAGACGGCCTCTATGGCGGCAAAGGCTCCGATGCTCACAAAGCGGCAGTCACCGGCGACACCGTCGGCGACCCCTACAAAGATACTGCGGGTCCGGCGATCAACCCGATGATCAAGGTGGTCAACATCGTCGCCCTGTTGTTGGTGCCGTTGCTAGCTGGATAATCCTTAAATTATAACCATACTTAAAACCGCCCAGGCCGGTGTCAGGACCGGCTTGGGCGGTTTTTTTTCGCCTTAAAGACGAGAGAATTAACCAACCAAGGAAACGGTCCGGCAAAAATAACTTGGACTTTGGAGATAAAGATTTTAAAATATTTGGAAATGTCCTGGGAAATTTCTATAGCATGATAAAGCAACGGTGGTCTGCCACCGAAGTCAAGGCCTTGCTGCTACTGCTCGGGCTGGCAGGGGGGCTGTTTTTCTTCCGCCTGGGGGTTCCGGGATTAATGGACCCGGATGAGGGCCGGTATGCAGAAATTGCCCGGGAGATGTGGGGCCGAGCCGATTGGATTACCCCCCGCCTCAATCAGGTCAAATACTTGGAGAAACCTCCTTTGGTTTACTGGTTGACCAGCCTCAGTCTGGGGGTGCTGGGGAATAATGAGACTGCGGCCCGGTTAGTGCCGGCTTTAAGCGCCCTGGGTGGGGTGCTGGCGGTTTTTGGCCTGGGGCGAGCCCTGTTTGGCCGGCAGACGGCGTTCATGGCGGCAGTGATCCTGCTCACTTCGGTGGGTTATCTAATTATGGGCCGGATCCTTACCCTGGATATGACTCTAACTTTGTTTCTGACCCTGGGGGTGGGTCTGGGGTATCTGGCCATCAGCCGCGGTCGGCGTGCTTATTTACCCTGGGCTTACCTGAGTCTGAGTCTAGCCTTGCTAACCAAAGGACTGGTGGCTCTGGTCTTACCGGGGCTGATTTTTGGGGGATGGGCCTTGGCGCGGCGCGATCTGCAGGTCCTCTTAAGACTATGGGATTACCGGGGATTTTTGATTCTGCTAATAGTGGGCCTGCCATGGTTTGTGCTGGTCGCCGTGCATAACCCCGAATTCCTGAATTACTTTTTTTTCCAGGAGCATTTGCAGCGCTATTTAGCTTCTTACAGCCACCACGAGGAACCGGTATATTACTTTGTCGGCATCATCGCTGTGGGGCTGCTGCCCTGGACTTTCCTTTTGCCCTGGGGCTTGAGCCAGGGGTCTAAAACTAAAACTCCTTTGGAAAAGCAAGACACCTTATTTTTGTGGTTCTGGGCCGGGGTGGTGTTGATCTTTTTTTCTCTATCCCAGGCCAAGCTGGCCCCTTATGTTTTACCGGCCCTGCCGCCTCTGGCTTTGCTGTTGGGTAAGGGGATGAGTCGGGGAGGTCAGGGACTGGCCTGGAAAACTCCCGGATTAAGCTGGAGTCTGCTGATCTGGCTGGTTTTGGGCCTGACAATGTTAATAGTTTTTCTTTTTCCCCCGGCCTCCTGGGCCCCGAAAATTGCCAAGCTGGATTTTTTGTCCCCCTACCCCCTGATCGGATTTTTGATCCTGGCTGTCCTTCCAGGGCTGGCCCTCATCTGGCAAAGGCGGCCCCCAGCCTGCGCCCTGACTCTGCTGATCGGGGCGGTGACCTTAAACAGCCTGGTAATCATGGGGATAGAGCGGATTGATGACCAGCGCTCGGGTCGGGCCCTGGCCCAGGTAATCAATTCTGCGCCGCAGCCGGCAAATGCCCTGGTCGGCTACCGGGTTTACTTACAGTCTCTAGAATTTTATACCGGCCAGGATTTTTATGTTTATCAGCTTAAAACTGAGTTGGATTTTGGCCGCCGGCATACTCCCGGGGCGAACCTCTACCTGGATCGGCCCGAAGCCCTCAAACAATTGGTCCAGCAGCGTTCCCCGGTCTATCTGCTCCTAAAAAATGAGCACTGGCAGGACTTGCAAGGTCTTTTCCCGGGTCAACTCCAGATTCTGGCCACCTGGAGGAAAGGCCTGTTGGTATATATCCGGTGATGTCATTCCTGCAAAGAACTATTGGCCTGCCCAGACCCTGGATAATCCACCGCTATCTTTGGCAAGAGTACCTGGGACCATTTATGGTCAGTCTGTTGGCCTTCACTGTGATCCTCTTTATGGGTCGGATCATGCGGATTATGGAGATGATTATCGTCAAGGGAGTGGGCCCGGGCGACATACTGCAATTCTGCCTGTTCATGATGCCTTATCTATTAGTGTTTACAGTGCCTATGGCTGCTATGGTAGCGGTATTATTGACCTTTCTGCGCCTTTCGTCCGACTATGAGATCATGGCCCTGAAAACCGCCGGGGTCAGCGTTGGCCAACTGTTGCCCTCGGTGCTGGGTTTTGCCTTGCTTACCACCTTTTTCAGCCTGATGTTATCGCTCTATGCCAGCCCCTGGGGCAACCAGGCCATGCGCCAGTTGTTGATTGAGGTCACCAAGCGTCGGGCTGACCTGGGGATCCGGGAGCAGGTGTTTAACACCGACTTCCCTCGTCTGATGGTTTTCGTCAACAAAGTGCAGTCCCAGGGGGAAAATCTGGAAGGCATTTTTATCTCTGATGAACGAGATCCCAGGCTGCCTAATACCATCGTCGCCCAAAAGGGACGGTTTTATTTCGAACCGGAAACCCAGATGCTGAGGTTTCAACTGTTTAATGGACGGGTTATCCGATTAAGCTCGGATCTGGAGAATCTGCACGCGGTGGAATTCGAAAGCTACCAGATTCCCTTGGATCTTTTCGGCGTTGGCGCGGAGGAACAACTGTCCAGGGATGAAATGTTTCCGGGAGCATTACGCCGGGCCCTGGCCCAGGAGGAACCCGGGAGCAAAGAATATAACCGCTTGGTTATTGAATGGGGGCGGCGCTTTTCTCTGCCCTGCGGCGGGTTTCTTCTGATCCTGATGGCCATGCCGCTGGGCCTTTCCACCCGCAGCGGGGGCCGCTCCCTGGGCCTGATTATCGGTCTGGTCAGTTTTGTGGTTTATTATGTTTTGCTGACTGCTTCCTGGCGTTTGGGGGTAAACGGCACGCTGCCCCCTGCCTGGTCTCCCTGGGTGCCCAACTTCCTGTTCTGCTTTTTGGCCGGGTACCTTTGGTTCCGGTGCACCCGAGATCAGTCATTTTCCTTTACAAATTAGAGTGGATTCAACCAACTTTTGACGCTGCCAAGATTTGCTGCGATTATCCCGGAGTGCAGCCTGTGCTTGTCGAACTGGCAGATTATATTGATAAATTTTGAGCCAACGTTGAACTATCAACTATTATGTTCTAAAATAAATATAATAAACACGTTGGAGCCCAATAACGGTTGCTTCTGTAGAGGTAAATGTTAAAGATGGCTATCTTACCGATTCTTAAGTATCCGGATCCGATGTTGAAACAACCGGCCGCTCCGGTAGATGAGATTAATGAGGAGATTGAAAAACTTATCGATGACATGATTGAAACCATGTACCAAGCTCCGGGCATCGGTTTAGCCGCCAACCAGGTGGGTGCTCTGCATCGGGTCATTGTTTTTGATGTTTCTCCTCCAGAAGAAAGGCCCCAACCGGTAGTCCTCCTTAACCCGGAGATTGTTTATGCCGAAGGAGAACAAATTTATACCGAGGCCTGCCTCTCAGTCGGTGATTTCAGTTCCGAAGTACGCCGGAAAGCCTTGGTCACGGTGGATGGCATCGATCGTCAAGGTAAGCCCCTGAAAATCCGCGGCGAAGGGTTATTGGCGGTAGTGCTGCAACATGAGATCGACCATCTCGATGGTCGGCTATTTATTGATCGCATCAGTCGGTTGAAGCGGGGTCTTTATATTCGGCAGCTCCGGAAGCAGACGCAGAAATGATCGACCGCCCCTGGCGTCTGGTCTTTATGGGCACGCCGGAATTTGCCCGCCCCAGTCTGCGGGCCTTACTAGACGCGGGGCAGAAAGTGCCGGCAGTGGTAACCCAACCGGATCGGCGGCGCGGCCGGGGGCAAAAACCTGCCATGCCGCCGATCAAGGAAGAAGCACAAACCAGGGGAGTGCCAGTATGGCAGCCAACCCAGGTGCGCCAGCCCGAGGTAGTCAAGGCCCTGGCGGAATTACAGCCTGAGTTGATCGTGGTGGTGGCTTTTGGCCAGCTTTTGCCCCCCGAGGTTTTGAACATCCCGTCCGTGGGGGCGTTAAATGTCCATGCTTCTCTGCTTCCCCGGCATCGGGGCCCCGCGCCGATAAATTGGGCCATCATCGAAGGCGATAAGGTCACCGGAGTAACCATCATGTGGATGGATGCCGGGATGGATACTGGGCCGATTTTTTTAACCGAAGCAGTGGAGATTACCGATGCGGATACCGCCGGCAGCCTGGCAGGCCGATTAGCCCAGTTAGGGGCCGGGTTGTTGCTCCAGGCCCTGGAAAAGCTTCGACAAGGGGAAATAATCCGCCGACCCCAGGCCAGTCAAGGGGTAAGTTATGCGCCCCTCTTGACCAAGCAGATGCAGCAGCTCAATTTTGAGCAGCCGGCAATGAAGGTGGCCCGCTGGGTCCGGGGTCTCGACCCCCGCCCGGGGGCTTTTACCACTTATCAGGGCAAGAGGCTGAAGGTCTATCAGGCCCGGGTGGGCCAAGAGATAGATGTTGTAGCTGCACCCGGCACGGTCATACAAGTCACTGCCCAAGGAGCCGAAGTGGCCTGCAGCCCGGGAACTGTTTGGCTGCCGGAGCTGCAATTGGCCGGATACCGACGGATGTCAGCCCAGGAATTCGCCCGCGGGCACCCTCTGGAAAATCAACGCCTGGGATAAATGTCATGGCTGTCCAACTGATGGGGGGGGGATGAGCAACCAATCTCAAGATAAGGCCCCATCGATCATCCTCGATGGCGGCAATTCCATCCGGCCGCAAAAAAGGATCTTTATCGGGCTATTGATCGCTACCTGCCTGATTATGGCGGTTTTGCTGGCGGTCCTGTGGTATGTGCCCTATATCGGGTTGACCAACATCCACCCGGAATTGCCGCTAATCCTGGGGATTGTCTTTGCCCTGCTGTCTCTGATCGCGGTGGGAGGGGTTTTACTATTAACCCTGACCATTCTTCTGGGTCGCGATCTGTTCATTTCCAAACGGTTGCGGGGCATTGTGGTCAAAATCATTTTTCCCCTGATGGTCCTGGTCGGGAAAATCTTTGGGGTCAGTAAGTCCCAGGTCCAGCGTTCTTTTATCGAAATCAACAACCAACTGGTGCTGGCCCAACATCTCCACACCACCCCCAACAAACTCCTGCTGCTCATGCCCCATTGCTTGCAGTATCATGAATGTCCGGTCAGAATCACCGGCAACGTCGAAAACTGTAAACGCTGCGGCAAATGCCACATTAAAGGACTGGTGGAAATCTCTGAGAAATATCACGTCGGACTGGCAGTGGCCACCGGCGGCACCCTGGCTCGCCGGATCGTCATCGAAAAGCGGCCGCAGATCATAGTCGCTGTGGCCTGCGAACGGGACCTGACCAGCGGCATCCAGGATTCCTATCCCCTGCCGGTCTTTGGCATCACCAATAAACGTCCGCATGGGCCGTGTTATGATACTCAGGTTGATCTGGAAAAAGTCGAAGAAGCAGTAAAAATCTTTCTCAACGTCCAACCCGAGGCCCAGCCGGTAGCCACTCCAGCCCCAAAGAAGAGGTGGCAAAGTCAAACTAATTGATTCGCCCCGGGCCTTGGCTCTAAAGGTGGTGGAAGGAGTCGCCCGGCGCCGCATCTCCCCGGAAATCCTACTCCATAAAATTCTGGCCCAGCATCCCGGCCTGGCGCGGCCGGACCGGGCCTTGCTGCTGGAACTGGTCCAGGGAGTGCTGCGCTGGCAACTGCGCCTCGATTTTGTCATCAGCCAGGTCTCGCTGACACCCCTGAAAAAACTTCATCCCCTGGTCTTACAACTGCTCCGCTTAGCCACCTACCAGATTCTCTTTCTGGACCGCATCCCCGCCCCGGCCGCGGTCAACGAAGCCGTCCGCCTGGCCAAAAGCCGCCGCCTGCCCCCGGCCCTGGTATCTTTTCTCAATGCCACCTTAAGACGGCTGGCCGAGGTCGGCCGGACCATCCCCCTGCCGGACCCCCAGTCTGACCCGGTAGAGGCCCTGGCGGTGGCCACCTCCCACCCGCCTTGGCTGGCCGCCCGCTGGCTCAAACGGCTGGGCGAGGCCGGGGCCTGGCAGCGCTGCCAGGCCAACAACCGCATTCCGCCGCTTACCATTCGGGTTAATACCACGAAAATCAGCCCGGCGAACTTGCTGGGCCTACTGGCTCAAGAAGGGGTGCCAGCCCGGCCCTGCCGGTATTCTCCGGTAGGCCTCACCATCCAGTCCCTAAAGCAGCCGCCTTCGAGCCTCGACTCTTACCGGCAGGGGTTATGGCTGTTCCAGGATGAGGCGGCGCAACTGGTCACTTATCTGCTGCAGGCGGAGCCGGGGCAGCGGGTCCTGGAAATCGGTGCCGGTCGGGGCGGTAAGACCACCCACCTGGCCAACCTGCTGGGATCTGAGGGCCGCCTGGTGGCCCTGGATCGCAGCCACTGGCGCTTGGTGGAGCTGCAGGGTCATCTCATCCGATTGGGGCTGGAGAAAATCCCCACCCTGGTGGCCGACGCCACCTTGCCTTTGCCCATCCGCTGCGGCTGTCTTTTTGATCGCGCCTTAATTGACGCGCCCTGCTCTGGTCTGGGGACCATTAGACGGCACCCGGAATTGCGCTGGTGGCGATCTGAGGCTGATTTTACCCGGTACGCGGCCCGGCAGTCGGCCATGCTCCAACAAACCGCCGCCTATTTGTCGGCAGGGGGCCTGCTTCTTTATATCACCTGCAGTACCGAACCGGAGGAAAACGAGGCGGTGGTCGAGGCTTTTTTAACAGCCCACGCCCAATTTCAGATTCACCCTGCACCTGAGGCACTGCCGGCCGCGGCGCGCCATCTACTCGAACCGCCGGGGTACTTCCGCAGCTTACCGGAGCGGGACGGACTGGACGGCTTCTTTGCCGCACTGCTGAAGCGGAAATGAGATTTGCTGACCAGGTCCAACCCTACTGGAATTTGCCTTTTTATAATAATCAGAACTTCAAGAAAAAAGGAAAAAACTAACTATTCCTGCCTGCCAAGGATTTTAAAAATTTTTGGAAACTTAAGGGTCTTGATTTTTAAAAATTGATAGCCATTATTTTATAAGACCGATTTTTATATTTTCTTGGCGAGGCAGCTTTTCTTGTTGAACTCTAAAGTATTGCGGCGGCTATGAGAACCATAACATATCTCGCCATTTTTTTATGCCTGTGGCTATATGCCACACAGGTTTTGGGTTTTTATAATTCCACTGACCGACTAAATCGAGGTGATGATATGATGGCCAACTCGGACCGGCTGGCTACCTTTGCCGGCGGCTGTTTTTGGTGCTTAGAGGCTGACTTTGCCAAAGTCGATGGGGTAAAAGCGGTAATCTCCGGATATACCGGCGGCCACCGGGAAAATCCGACCTATGAGGAGGTGTGCCGGGGGGACACCGGGCACCTGGAGGCCATCCAGCTCCGCTACGATCCGGAAAAAATATCTTATAAGGCTCTGCTGGAGATTTTTTGGCGGCACATTGACCCCACTGATCCGGGCGGGCAATTCGTGGATCGCGGGCCGCAATACCGCTCCGCCATTTTTTACCATGATGCAGAACAGCAGCGTCTGGCTCAGGAGTCTAAAAAAGACCTGCAAAAGTCGGGGCGCTTTCAGAAGCCGATTGCCACCGAGATCATCAAGTTCACTAAATTTTATCCCGCCGAAGCCTATCATCAGGGTTATCATCAAAACCAAGCGCGGCGCTATAAATCATACCGCCGCAACTCCGGCCGCGATCAATTTCTATGCAAAGTTTGGGGCGACGAAGAGAAAACCGTGTCTGCAGGCAATCCGGCCTATGTCAGGCCCAGCGATGAGGAACTGCGTCAGCGGCTGACTCCGTTGCAATATCAGGTAACTCAGCAGGAGGGCACGGAGCCCCCTTTTCAGAATCAGTACTGGGACAATAAAAAAGCCGGCATCTATGTCGATGTCGTCTCCGGCGAACCGCTGTTTAGTTCGCTGGACAAATATGATTCCGGCACCGGCTGGCCCAGTTTCATCAGGCCCCTGGAACCGGGAAACATTGTGGAGAAGGAAGACCGGGGTCTTTTTACCGTGCGCACCGAAGTGCGGAGCAAACACGGCGATTCCCATTTAGGACATGTATTCCCCGACGGGCCGCCGCCTACCGGCCGCCGCTACTGCATCAACTCGGCGGCGCTGCGCTTTATCCCCCAGGAGGATCTGGAAAAAGAGGGCTATGGTCGCTATCTGAACCTGTTCACGACCCAGAAATGAGGATCACCAACGTTGGCGGTTCAAGATAACGAAAAAATACTTGTAAAACTGGAGGTTGCTAATGGAGCTGAAGGAATATTTTGCTAACGCCACCGGCCATGGCATCCTGGCCACCGCCGATGCCGCGGGCCGGGTCAACCTGGCGATGTTTGCCAAACCGCATATCATGGATGACCACACCATCGCTTTCATTATGCCGCATCGCCTGACCCATAATAACTTGCAAGCCAATCCTCATGCCGCCTATCTGTTCATGGAAAGTGGTCCGGGATATCAAGGCAAAAGAATGCATTTGACCAAAGTCCGCGAGGAACAGGACAGCGAACTGCTGCATGCCTTGCGGCGGCGGTCCTATGCCCGAGAGGGCGAAAAGCCGGGGCCGCGATTTCTGGTCTTTTTCCAGGTCATTAAAATGTTGCCGCTGGTCGGACCGGGTCCGGAGGTCTGAGTCTTCCCCGAAAAATTCTGGAAACACGTATGAAACAGGCAGCGATTATCTTCCCACACCAGCTTTTTGAAGTCCACCCTGCTATTACCCGCCAAAGCATTATCTATCTGGTGGAAGATCAGCTGTTTTTTCGGGATTTCCACTATCCGGCCCGGTTCCATCAACAGAAGCTGGTGCTGCATCGGGCCAGTCTGTGGGCCTATCGGGATCGTTTGGAAAGTCAGGGGCTAACGGTCCGCTATCTGGAATACAGGCCCGACCCCGGCCGGGGCTACTTGTTTGAGGCACTCAGGCAGGATGAGATTGATACAGCCTATTTAGCAGCGCCGGTCGATTATATTCTGGAGAAACGGCTCCGGCGCGAGGCGGGAGCAGCTAACCTGAAGCTGCATTTCCTGACCAGTCCGGGTTTTCTCTGTTCGGAGGAGGAGATCAGGGAATATTTTCAGGGAGCTAAAAGATACTTCCAAACTAAATTTTACCAGGATCAGCGCCGCCGCCGGAATATTTTAATGGCCGCCGGCCAGCCCCAGGGAGGCCGGTGGACCTATGATACCCTGAATCGGCGGCGGTTGCCCCGCGATACTCAGGTCCCGCCGCTCCCCGACCTGGGAGAAAATCCTTATGTCACTGAGGCCAAAGGCTATGTCCAGGAAAAATTTGCTGACCATCCGGGATCGCTGACGGATTTTAACTATCCGGTTACTCATGCGGCTGCGGCCCAGTGGCTGGAGGATTTTCTGCAGCAGCGCCTTGAGTGGTTCGGTGATTTTGAGGATGCCATCTCAGCCCGGGAGCCCTATCTGTTCCATTCCGTCATCTCACCTTTAATCAATATTGGCCTCTTAACCCCGGCCCAGGTGTTGGAGAAGACTCTGGCCTATGCCCAGGACCATCCGGTGCCCTTGAACAGTCTGGAGGGCTTTGTCCGGCAGATTCTGGGCTGGCGGGAATATGTCCGGGCCATGTATCTCCTCATCGGCGTGCGCCAGCGGACCGCTAATTTTTGGAACCACCAACGAAAATTGCCGCCCGCCTTTTATGCCGGCACCACCGGCATTGATCCAGTGGACACGGTGATCCAACGTCTGCAGGCCCGCGCCTATGCCCATCACATCGAGCGCCTGATGGTGTTGGGCAACTTCATGCTTCTCTGCGAGATCGACCCCAATGAAGTTTACCGCTGGTTCATGGAGATGTTCATCGATGCCTATGACTGGGTCATGGTGCCTAATGTCTATAGCATGAGCCAATTCGCCGACGGCGGCCTAATGATGACTAAACCCTACCTGAGCTCGAGCCGTTATCTGCTTAAGATGAGCGATTACCCTCAGGGGCCGTGGTGCGAAGTCTGGGACGGCTTGTACTGGCGGTTCATCAACCAGCATCGGGAGTATTTTGCAAAGAATCCCCGTCTCCGACCTATGCTGGGGCACCTCTCCCGGATGGCAGCTTCCAAACGGGAGAAGCTGTTTGAGGTCGCCGAGCATTACTTGGCGCAGTGGTGATTAGAGGCAGCCGCTGCCTTTGCCATTTTCATACCTGCAACTTTGTATTATAATTAGCCTACTCTCGGTGGGATTGATCTAGATCGTGGTGACATATAGAATCAAGTATTTGAAATTTAAATATATTACCGGCGCTAGGCCTTGCGTTGTTGCCCATTCTTAGTCAATCCGTAAGCTGACCCCGGGAATAACTATTTTAGCCGATGATGCGAGACACTTTTAAAGATAAAATATTTTTTACTGCGAGACTCTTTGCCGTAGCGGTTTTTCTGGCGTTAGGGCTGATAAATTGTGGACCGACCCAAGAGGCTGCCCCACAAAATCCCCCCCAGGTGACGGTGGCTACAGTGATTCAACGGAGCCTGCCGTTATACCTGGAATTTGTCGGGACTCTGAAGTCTATCCAGGAAGTGGAAATTCGGGCCCGGGTGGAAGGCTATCTGATTAAGCGGGCTTTTGAGGACGGGGCTGACGTTAAAAAAGGGGACCTACTCTTTGTCATCGACCCCCAGGAGTACGAAGCGCAATTGGCCCGGGCTCAGGCGCAATTGGCCAAAAACCAGGCGATAATGGCCTATGCCCGCAGCATGGTCAGACGCTACATTCCCCTTACGGAACAGGAGTTGTCCCCGGAAGACACCCTGGAGAACTGGCAGACTACGGCCCGGGAGCGGGAAGCCGAGGTCAAGGCCAGCGCCGCGGCGGTAAAACTGGCCCGGCTGGACCTGAGCTACTGCACCATTAAGGCCCCGATCAGCGGGCGCATCGGCCGGCGGCTGGTAGATGTAGGCAACCTGGTGGGGGCGGGGGAAGAGACTTTGCTGGCCACCATTACTCAAATGGATCCTATCTATGTTTATTTCAATCCCAGCGAACGCCAATTACCTCAGATTTTTCGACAATATCAACAGGGACCGGTTAAAATTACCCTGGTCCTCCCCGAGGGCCAAGCTTACCCTCATTCGGGGACGCTGGATTTCATTAATAATCAAGTAGACCTCGCTACTGGTACCATCACCATGCGGGCCGTGGTTCCCAATCCGGAAAAGCACCTCATTCCAGGACAGTATGTCAATGTGAGGCTGCTTCTGAAAGAACAACCGGAGGCCTTGTTGGTTCCGGAAAAGGCTATCAGCACCGACCAAACCGGGAACTATGTGTTCCTGCTAGGTCCGGAGAATGTCGTCGAACAGCGCTACGTCCAGACCAGCCTCAAACATTACGACGGATTCGTGCTCATTGAGAAAGGCTTAAAAAAAGGAGATCAGATAGTTATCGAAGGCATTCAGAGGATCCGGGCCGGGATGAAGGTAACAGCCCAACCAACCTCCGCTAAGGAGACCGATACTATGCCCCCCTCCGGGAGCTAAGTGCCCCTGAGTCGGATGCCATGTTCGTTAACTTCTTCATCAAACGGCCCATTTTTGCTTCGGTCATCGCCATCGTCATCACCCTGGCCGGGGCCATTTGCCTGTTTTTGCTGCCGGTGGCGCAATTCCCTCCCATCACCCCCCCGACAGTGCAGGTGAGTGCCAACTATATCGGCGCCAATGCCGAGGTGGTTGAACAGACGGTTACCACTCCGATTGAACAGAAAGTAAACGGGGTGAACGGCATGCTGTACATGTCTTCCACTAGCGCCAGCGACGGCACCATGAACCTGACGGTCACTTTCGACATCGGCTATGACCTGGATATTGCGGCCTTGGACGTCCAAAACCGGGTCCAGATTGCCGAGGCCAAGCTGCCCCCGGAAGTGACCCGCACCGGGGTGAAGACTACCAAACGGTCACCCAATCTTACCCTGGTGGTTAACCTGATCTCGCCGGAGGGCAAGTATGACCAGCTATTTCTGAGCAATTATGCCGACATTTACATCCGGGATACGCTAAAGCGGGTGCCAGGGGTGGGGGAAGTGACAGTTTTCGGTTCCCGCGACTACTCCATGCGCATCTGGTTGGACCCCGTCAAACTGGCCGGACTGAGGCTGGCCGCCAACGATGTGGCCGAAGCGGTCCGTGGCCAGAACCTTCAGGTGGCCGCAGGCCAGATCGGCGAACCGCCGGCGCCCCCCAGCCAGGAGCTTCAATACCCGATTGTCACTCTGGGCCGGTTAGAGGATGTATCCCAATTTGAGGACATCATCATCCGCACCCGTCCGGATGGTTCGGTGCTGCGTCTTAAAGACGTCGCCCGGGTGGAGCTGGGGGCCCAAAGCTATAACTCCTTCGGCCGCCTGAATAGTATCCAAACCATCCCCATCGGCATCTTTCAGCTCCCCGGGGCCAACTCAGTGGAACTCGCCGACCGGGTTCGGGTCGCCATGGACCGCTTGGCCCAGAGCTTCCCCCCGGGCATCGAGTATAAGATCATCTACGACACCACCCTGTTTGTCAAAGAATCCATTAAGGAAGTGATCATCACTTTGTTCTTCACCATGGCGCTGGTGTTTCTGGTGGCCTTCATCTTCCTCCAGGACTGGCGGGTCACCTTGATTCCCGGGGTGACCATCCCGGTGTCTTTGGTGGGAACTTTTATTTTGCTTAAGTCTCTGGGATTCTCCATCAATACCCTGACCCTTTTTGGCCTGATCCTGGCAGTGGGCCTGGTGGTGGATGACGCCATTGTAGTAGTAGAAAACATCTCCCGCTACATCGAGGAAAAGGGCATGTCCCCCCGGCAGGCGGCCTCGGCGGCCATGGGCGAGATCATCGGGCCGATCATTGCTACTACTCTGGTACTTTTTGCGGTGTTTATCCCGGTGGCCTTTTTCCCCGGCACTTCCGGCCAACTTTACCGCCAGTTTGCTCTAACTATTGCCGGGGCCGTAGGAATCTCTACGATTAATGCCCTGACCTTGAGCCCTGCCCTTTCCTCTCTGCTGTTGCGATCCGGAGAGAAAAAACACGGCTGGTTTTTCCGTCTCTACAACCGGGGATATGAATGGTTCGCCCGTTCCTATCATCGATGGATAGAATTCCTTATTCTACGGTGGCGCTGGGTGATGGTTTTATTTCTGGTTTTGCTGGCCTGCACCTTGATCATGTTCCAGGTGGTGGCCACCGCTTTTTTGCCCCAGGAGGACCGGGGCTATTTTCTCGTTACCCAGGTGGGGCCGGAAGGCACTTCTTTGCAGCGCACCGGCCAAGTGCTGGATCGGGTCTCCGACATCCTGCAGAATACCCCGGGAGTGGGCAATGTCATGGCGGTGGCGGGTTACAATCTGTTGACCGGCACCGGCGCCCCCAACTGGGCCGTGGCCTGGGTGGTTTTGAAGCCCTGGTCGGAGCGGCGGTCGGCGGAGATGAGCCTGGAGGCCATCTTGGATAAGGTCAATCAGCAATTCACCGCCATCCAGGGAGCCTATGTGGCGGCCTTTATCCCGCCCTCGATTCCCGGTTTGGGAACCCTGGGGGGCTTTCAGTTTGAGTTGCAGGACCGGAGCAATAAAGGATTAGAGGCCCTGGCCCAGGTGACCCAGGAAGTTATCCAGCAAGGAAACCAGCAGCCCGGGCTCACGGGGCTGTTCAGCAGCTTCCGGATCGACATGCCGCAGTTATTCGTAGATCTGGACCGCACTAAGACCCAGACCCTGGGGCTTTCCCTGCCTGAGGTTTTCGATACCTTGCAGACTTATCTAGGGTCGCTTTATGTAAATGACTTCAATAAGTTCGGCCGGGTCTACCGGGTTTATCTGCAGGCGGAAAAGAGCCAGCGAGCTAACCCGGAAGACATCGATCTTTTATATGTTCGCAAAAAGAGCGGGGAGATGGTGCCTTTGAGCACCCTGGTGCAGGTACGACGGCAGGTAGGACCGCAGGCTATAACCCATTTTAACCTTTTCCGGTCGGCCCAGATCAACGGCATGGCCGCCCCCGGCTTCAGTTCGGGGGAGGGCATCGAGGCCATGACCAAGCTGGCCGCCGAGGTCCTACCGGAAGGCATGGGGTATGAATGGAGCGGTACAGCTTACCAGGAGCTTAAAACCGGGGGGCAGGCCCCCATCATCCTGGCCTTGTCCCTGATTTTCGTGTTCCTCTTTCTGGCCGCCCAATACGAGAGTTGGGTCATGCCCTTGATGATCATGCTCGCCGTTCCGCTGGCCATGCTGGGGGCCTTGAGCACCCTGTGGCTGAGAGGCATCGCCAACGATGTCTACTGCCAGATCGGACTGGTAATGCTGGTGGGCCTGGCCAGCAAGAACTCCATTCTCATCGTGGAATTTGCCCGCCAACGGCGGAAAGCTGGTCTCGCTATTGTCGAAGCTGCCGTCGAAGCCGCCCGGGTGCGACTCCGACCGGTGCTGATGACCGCCTTCACCTTCATTTTAGGGGTGATACCCATGGTGATTGCCACCGGCGCCGGGGCCGCCAGCCGGAACTCCCTGGGCACCACGGTATTTGGCGGCATGCTGATCGCCACCCTGCTCAGTTTGGGCCTGGTACCGGTTCTCTTTGTGGTGCTGGAACGTCTCAGAGAGCGGATTCTGCGCTACCGGGGCAAATCCCAGGACTCCCCCTAACCGGCAGCAAGCCTCTCCAGGGTGGCGGGCAGTCCGACCGGGCTATTTATTTTCTGATTCAGTCTGGGTATAACCCTGTTCCAGATCGGCCATGGCATCCTCCAGCCCGGACTTCAGCCTCTCCCAGGCATCGCCGCTGGTCTCTTTTAAGTCGGCCAGCTTTTCTTGAGCAGCCTGCATCTGCTGCTGCAAACCTTGGGTCTGTTCCTGGAGCTTTTTCTGAAGTTCACCGCTCTCTTTTTCAGCCTGCTGCTGCAAGTTGCTGATTTTTCTATTGAGATCGTTCAGCCTTTCCTGGGCCTGCTTAAAATATTTCTCCTGCTGCTGGGCCATATAGTCCTTCACAGTTTTGGCCGCTTCCTTGGCCTCCTGCTTTACTTCTTCCGGAGAAACAGTCGTTTGGGGTTCTTCCTGGCTGCCGCAACCCAGTCCCCATATCAATAGCAGGTTGACAACCAGAATCACTGCAAACCTCATATTTACTTCTCCTTTCTAATTTCTAAGCTTATAAGAAACCTCAAGAAATTTCCCGGCACGCTGGCCGCGGCTGTTCCGGTCCGCCGGATGTACCTTGCCTTGCTTTTTGCATCAAGGGATTTCTTTGCTCAGATCAAAAAAATGATTAGTTTTTCACATTTTTATAAATTATGGTCAGGGATCAGTATTTACCTACGAAATGCGCCTCTCTTTCAGAATTTCGTCAATGATGGAGGCCAGTTCGACAAAATCATCACTGGCGGAGCACATATAGAAGGGACTCAGACGCTGTGCCAAGTCCTTGATTTCCCCGGAGTCTTCCGGCAGCACCAGAAAAACTTTACTGTTTTCGAGAACCGGACGCAGGGGCAGAAATTGTTCGAGCTCCAGGCGGTGGACGACCACCAATACTACCAGGGCGGGCTCCACCTCCGGACGGCGGAGCCCGGTAACCAACTCATCAAAACCTCTAAAAAGTTCAAGCCATATTTCCGGCAGGGCGTTGATCAAGACTTCCTGAAGCTGTTGGCCGGTGTCCTCGGCTTCTTCGGAAAAATAAAGCACCAGGTCAACCGCCGACATCTCGGCCTGGTCCGGGAACCCTTCCCCAAAATCTTTTAATACCACGGCAACAACCCCTCAGTCTCCATCTTATTTAGCCCCGGGGACCGATCCGCCCATGCCACGACCACCGGGTCCCATGCCCCGGCCCTGGCCCCGCCAAATCGGGAAGCCCTGGCTGTCCCGCAACATCATCTTTTTGCCGTCCACTGTGACTTCCCGGGCCAGGATTACCGTCCCCTGGTTTTGGGTGGTTTGGGCGCCGGTGACTTCCAGGGTATCTCCCACCTGGATGTCCAGCTCCTGCTGATCCAGGTACCAGGCCGGCCCCAAATGGACCTTCAGGTCGCCCTGGTCGGTTTTCAGGATGACCCCATTGTAATTCATCCCCTGGGCGGACCCGGGCCCCATGCTGGGATAGGTCCCGAGTTCAGCTACCTGCCCTTTAACCGTCACCTCAGTTTGGGGAACGTATATCCTGCTCTTTGCTTTTCGGCCCATACCCCGGCCTTGGCCAGCCTGTCCCCAGGACTGTCCGCTCATGCCAATAATAATTATCATGGTTAGGAAAAATAAGCTCTTTTTCATTCCGACCTCCTTTGGCTGAAAATTTTTCATCCGGTTCGGGTGAATGCTTTAAACAATAATTTTGGAAGAAAGTTGATGAAAAGTCTATCCACCGCGATGACCAATTTAAAATAGTAACATTTGACTATAGGCCGGGTCAGGTTTATAATATTGAGGACTTGCATCGGGGTTATTAAAGTATCTTCCAGAAATGCTTATAAGTTTGGGAGGCTGATAAATAATTTTTGTTCGGATTCTTCGCTTAGCCTCAGATTAATGATAATTAATTAAATCTAATATAAGGTGGAGGGAATATGACTACGCACTAACTGATCCTGGAACAACTGGTCGATATCATTGGCAAAAATGCTGGTTGGCAGCACTAAGATTTCCGCTGCCCAAATCGCTCTAGAATATCAAATATCTCAGGATTATTCTGAAAAATTGGCCAAAATATTGGAGACTCCGGTAACAAAAGTTTCTGGAGAAGATATTCCCCCGGTCACCGATCCATTTCCTAAAACCTTGGAAGACACAGTAAAAAGCGCCCTTTGGGAGAAAGGATATAAATTCGCTCCAGGACCCAAAACCTAAGCGGCTAGGGGCCGATATCCCCGGGCCGTCCAGGACCGGGCCCATTGCCGACAGTTGGGGAAAAATCAATTCTGGCCTTGGCCCAAGGGGAGAAAATAGCGCGAATCGAGGTCATCAAAGCTTTGTCGGGCTGGCTCTTTAGCTGTACCTGACCTTTTACTTCAAGGTTCTCGTCGCGCTGTTTATTCCCGGAAGCTGACGGCCATTGGACTATCCATCTTTAAAGATAAGCTGCTTGGGGGAATATTTATAAATTTTTAATCTCTTGATGGAGAAAGCGCCCCGCCTCCCCTTTTGCAGACAACCTTTTTGCCCTTGTTTTCATAAGAGGGTCGGAAAGGTAATTCTTCAAATTTGCTTGGCAATGTCTGAATGGAGTCCAAATAGGCCCCGCCATGCTTCAAAAGCGAATCGAAGGGACAACTTCTCCAGTAAAATGGGTCGAGCCCCAAAAGGAGAGTGCCGCGACTTGAGAATCTAAATCCTTTACTGAGGGTCAGGCTGACCAGGATACCCGGGATGATAAATATCTAACTCCAAACTATTTGCCCCCAATCTTGTAGGACAGGCCATGACAGACCGCAGGAACCAATCACCCCGCTTTAGTGACTTGCGCCAGCAGGCCGAGACCGATCTTCAGGCAGAGGCTACTCCGGCCGGAGAACTAAGCCCCACCGAGGCATCCCGGCTGATTCATGAACTCTGGGTCCGCCAGATGGAGTTGGAACTCCAAAACCAAAAACTCCGCCAAAACCTGGAGCCACTGGCAGCCGAAAGGACGGCAGAACTGGAGCAAGTCAATGAACAGCTGCGGATGGCCCACGAAAAGCTCTGTGCCTTGATTGAATTTTCGCCGCTGGGCATCATCCATCTGGACACCCAAGGAAAGGTGCTCAGCTGGAACCCGGCCGCTGAACTGATGTTCGGGTGGAGCCCTCCTGAAGTTTTGGGACAGAGCCTGCGTATGGTCCCCGAGGATACACGCAAAGAATCCCAAGAGAGCATCGAGCGGGTCCTGGCCGGGGAAATTTTGACCGGCCTTGAACTTAAGCGTCAGAAAAAAGACGGCTCCGCAATCGACGTCCGGATCTCGTTGGCTCCCATCCACAATGCCCAAGGCAACATCCAGGGCATCGTCGATATCTTCGAGGATATTACTGAGCACAAGCAGGCCGAACTCGAGGTCCAGCGTCGAAGCGCCATTGTGGAGGGCATCAACCGTATCTTGCGGGAAGCCCTGACCTGTGAATCGGAAGAAGAATTAGGACGCACCTGCCTGACCGTAGCCGAAGAGCTGACCACCAGCCGGTTCGGTTTTATTAATGGATTAAAACCACATGGCAAGCTGGATGCCCTGGCCTTTGGTGACCGGGCCTGGGAGCTGTGCCAGATATTGGCCTCCCCGGAACTGCAAGGCCTCAAGAACATCGAACCGGTAGGCTTAATCGCCAGGGTGGTCCGCCAGGGGAAGTCATTGATCGCCAATGACCCGGCGGCCCATCCCGATGCCTTTGGCACCCCCCGGGGGCATGCGCCCCTAACCGCTTTCCTGGGGGTGCCGTTGCTCCACCACGGCCAGACTATCGGCCTCATCATGCTGGCCAACAAAGCCGGGGGCTACCTTCCGGCCGATCAGGAGGCGGTTGAGGCTCTGGCTATGAACATTATGGATGCCCTGCTGCATCATCGCGCTAAAGCTGAGTTCAAAGAATCGGAAAGCAAGCTGCGCTACCTGGCTGACCAGTTGCTCACCGCCCAGGAACAGGAACGCAAGCGCCTGGCGGTGGAACTGCACGATGAGTTGGGCCAGGCCCTGCTGACTTTTAAACTCTCCTTAAGATCGATAGAGAAGAAGCTGCTTCCCGGGCAAGACCGGATCAAGGAGGAGATCAGCGCCAGCCTGTCATACATCAATGAAGTGATCGACGAGGTCCGCCGCCTTTACTATGACCTGAGCCCCGGGGATCTGGAATATTTGGGTCTGACTACTGCCCTCCAAAATATAATCGAGGAATTTGCCGCCTGTCAGCCCCAGATAATCTGGAGGGTGGATTTGCCCGACCTTGACCGGTTTTTTCCCCTGCCGGTGCGGACCATAATTTACCGCATATTTCAGGAAGCCTTGACCAACATCGGGAAAGACGCTAACCCGACTCCAGTTAATATCTCGGCTAAGCGAGAGGTTCAGCAAATATGCTTTACAATAAAGGACGATGGCCGGGGCTTTAACCTAACAAAGATTTCCGGGCTTCGGGGCTCGGACCAGAGATTGGGACTGGTGGCCATGGAAGAACGCCTGCAAATAGTGGCAGTGCCCTGCGAATCTGGACCCAGGAAAGAGCAGGCACCAGACTCACCTTTGCCGTCCTCATCATGCCGGAAGGAGAATGATGGTGAAACCTTATGCCATAGTGTTGGCTGACGACCATGCCCTGTTCCGTCAGGGAATCAGGCGGATAATCGAAGAATTGTCCGAGGTCCGGGTAATAGGGGAAGCCGGGGACGGCCTGGAACTCCTTAAGCTGCTGAAACAGTCGAGCCCTGATCTGGTGGTTCTGGACATCTCCATGCCCAACCTGCGGGGGCTGGAGGCGGCCCGGGAAATCAAGAGCCAGTATCCTCAGATGAAAATCCTGCTGCTCAGTATGCACAAAAAGAAAGACTTCCTGCAGCAGGGACTGGAAGCCGGGGTGGACGGCTTCATTGTCAAGGAAGATGCCGATACCGAGTTGCTGCAGGCCATCCAGGCCATCCGCAAGGGGCAAAAATTCTTTTCTCCCCTACTCTCCGACCAACTGGCGGACCTGGCCCGGGGGCAAGGGCAAACCGACCCGCTCACCCGGCGGGAAAAAGAGATCATCAAGCTGTTGGCGGAAGGCCGAAGCAGCCCGGAGATTGCCGAGTTGTTGTATATTAGTGTCCACACCGTGCGCCGCCACCGGGACAATATTATGCGCAAGTTAAAACTAAAAAGCCTAGCCGAGTTGGTGCGCTATGCCCTGGACGGCGACTACCTGTAACTTTCCTCACATA
>JBKHJN010000058.1:0-11329 GCA_046538075.1 Desulfobacteraceae bacterium
GCCATGATACTGTGGCAGTGGAGGGCAACCATTATTCTCCGCCCGATTCCCTCCATGAGAAATATTTTCACAAAAGTGACACCCACACCACCTATCCCGGACAAGGCCGAAAGAAAGCCTAAAAATGTGAGTAGGTCTCCGAAATCTTGGCATTATCTTAGGGAAAGCCTTCTGCATGCATAGCTGGCCGCCTCAGTTCGCGCCACGCCGAACAATCAGGCGGGATAATCAATTACTCGCCTAGTGCTAAGTTGCGGAAGTTAGCATTATACATACTCCAATCAAAAATCACCTTTTTCCATCTCCTCTCGGGGGAGAGGGTCAGGGTGAGGGGGATTTATTTATCGCTCATTTAAGCAATCGAGTACTAGTCGGCATATTGTTGCAGAATTTGGACGGTATCAGTAGCTTCCCAAGGCAGGCTGAGGTCCAGGCGGCCCACCTGGCCGTAGGCGGCCAGCCGGCGGTAAAAGTTTCCATTACTTAACGCCGGCAGATGACGCAGGTTAAATTTCCGTAAGATCCCGGCCAGGCGAAAATCGAAATGCCTCTCCAGGCACAGGGCGAGTTCATCATCCGGGAGGCGACCGGTCCCAAAGGTTTCCACCTGAATGCTTACGGGCCGGGAAAGGCCGATGGAATAGCTCAACTGCAATTCACATTCCTCGGCCAGACCCGCGGCGACCAGATTTTTGGCGGCATGTCGGGCCGCGTAGACTCCCACCCGTTCAATGCGCAAGGGGTCTTTGCCGCTTAAGGCCGAACCACTATGCCGGGCATATTCCCCATAGGTATCAATGGCGTTTTTGCGGCCGGTCAACCCGGAATGGACGGCTGGACCTCCCACCATCAGATTTTCTATGGGATTGATAAATATCCGGGTATCCGGGTCGGGTCTGAGTTCTTCCTCTGCAAAGGCGGGATAAATTACGGCCTCCCTAATGTCCTCGTGTAACCTTTGCGGACTAATCTCTAGATAAGGTTGGGCCGCACTGACAATAACCGTAACACTATGGATCCTATAGGGTTTTCGATTACGAAATTCTACCCCTACCTGGGTCTTAGCATCAGGTGAGAGATAGGGAAGCAATTTTTGGACGCGGGCCTGGTTGATCCGCCGGGCCAAGAGATGGGCCAACCAGATGGGCAGCGGCATGAAAGCCTTGGTCTGATCGCAGGCAAAGCCAAAAACCGTTACCTGTTGCCGCACCGGTATCCTTTCCATCTGTTCCTCAGTGAGGTTTTGTTCATTAAAATAACAATCCATTTCAAAAGGCAATTCCTGGATGCTGGTTAAAATACTGCAGGTCCGGGCATCAAAGTCGGCATCCAGGTAGCCGTTCTGACTGATAACCTGGCGGGCTAGATTGGGTAGGTCAACGCTGACCTCCGAGGCCAAGCGAGCGGCGATAAACAGTATGGCGGTGGACACGGCGCATTCGGCCCGGACCCGGGCAAAGGGGTCTTGCTCCAGAAAATGATCGACAATGGCGTCACTGATCTGATCGCAGAGTTTATCCGGATGACCCTCGGTTACCGATTCTGAAATAAAAATAAAATCCCTTTTCATTTTTAAGCCCTTTATCCTCTAATAATGAGGACCTTGGGTCAGCTATCAGAGAAAAGGGCCAAGAGACCGCCGGCCCCTTTTTTTAAGAGCAATTCATCCCGCTCTGTTTGATTTATTTTATGATTATTACCTATTCAATCAAGGCTTTTTCTCCGAGCGGACCGGCATCGGCTTGGTGGCTTCATTGACCACCAAGGGTAGTGCCGCAGTGCCTAAAATCACCATACCGTCAGTGATTCCGACCGGCGTCAAACTGAGTACGGCCCTTAATCCAGGCAGTCCCATGCTTAAAAATTGCAAAAACAAGGAGATTACCAGGGCCCCATTCAGGTAATGGTTAGGCGGCAAGGTTTCCGGACCAAAGATACTGTGCTCCTCGGAGCGACAACTGATGGCATGCAGCAATTGTCCTGTGGTAATGCTGTGAAAAGCCATAGTGCTGGCGGCCAGGCCGCGGCCATACCGGGCCAGGCCATAGGTGTAGGCCCCCAAAGCCCCGGCGGTTAAGGTGGCTGATTCAAAAGACATTCTCTTGAAGTCAGCCCCGGTGAAAATCGGCCTCCCGGGGTCACGCGGGGGACGCTCCAGGATGTCCGGTTCGGGGGCTTCCAGGGCCAGCGCCAGGCCCGGGAAAATATCGGAAATCAGGTTAATCCACAATAGTTGCATGGCGTTTAGGGGTGACCCCAACCCGACGGCCAGGGCGGAAAAGGTCAACATGATCTCCGAGAGATTGGTGGCCAGGAAAAAGTGGACTGATTTGCGAATATTATTATAGATGGTGCGTCCGTCCCGGATAGAGATGATCAGGGTTTCGAGATTATCTTTTTCGAGCACCACATCGGCCACTTCCCGGGCCATGTCAGTGCCGGTGTGGCCCATGGCGATACCGACATTGGCGGCCTTGAGGGCTGGCCCGTCGTTGATCCCATCCCCAGTCATGGCCACCACCTTACCGGCCTGCTGCAAGGCCTGGACAATCTGGAGTTTATGGGCCGGACTGACCCGGGCAAAGACATGGGCGCGACGGGCCAGAGCCCGCAAGGCCTCTGGAGGCAGTTTGTTAAGCTGGGTAGAATCAAGGATTTCCAGGGAATCACTCTGGCTCAGACGCAGTTTTTTGCCGATGGCATAGGCGGTGGGGCTTTGATCGCCGGTGATCATCACCGTCTCAATGCCGGCCTGATGGAAAGCGGCAATCACTTCTTCTACGCCCTCGCGGATCGGGTCGGCCATGCCGATGATTCCTAACCAGATCAGACCATTATGATTATTAGAATCAGGATTATGATTGTTGACCGAATAGGCCACGCCCAGAACCCGCAGGGCTTCCCCAGCCATTCTTTCGTTTTCCGTCTCGATCCCCAACCGATGCTCCTCGGTCAAAGGCAGCTTCTGGCCCTCTTGCAGATAATAGTCACACCGGGCCAGGACTTCCAAAGGGCTGCCCTTGATGGTAAAAAGCTGGCCGCCGGGATAATTGTCGTGCAGGGTTCCCATAAACAGACGTTTTTCGGAGCGGTAACTAATTTTACGCCGCGGATATTGTTCTCTTAAGGCCACCACATCTATACCGGCTCGGAGCGCGGTTTGGACTAGAGCCCCTTCGGTAGGAGAGCCATACAGTATATATTCTTCACCTTTCTTCTTTACTTCGGTCTCATTGCAGAGCACCGCCATTTGCAACAAATCCCCCAATTCGACGCAGGCGGCAGGGGAGATGGGGCCGGCTGCGGTCCAGAAATTACCATTCGACACCTGGATGGTTTGCCGGCCGGTATAGATTTCCACTACTGACATCTGGTTGCGGGTGATGGTGCCGGTCTTGTCCAGACACACGGTCTGCACCGCCCCCAAAGTTTCCACCGCGTCCAGGTGTCGAACCAAGGCATGATGCCGTCTCATGTGGCGGATACCCAGGGCCAGGGTAGTGGTAGCCACGGTCGGCAAACCTTCTGGGACCGCGGCCGCGGCTAGACAGATCGAGGTGCGCAGCATCTCGATAAACTGGAAGCCCCACCATGAGCCGATAACAAACACTAGGCCGCAGGTGCCGAAGCATAACCACACCAGTTTTTCGCCCAACTGGTCAAGTTGTCTTTCCATCGGCGTGGGCGGGGAAATAGCCTCGCCTACCAGGGTCTGAATGCGGCCGATTTGGCTGGAGCTGCCGGTGCCCACCACTACCGCCAGCCCCTCCCCGCCGGTTACCAGGGTGCCCATGAATACCATGTTGACCCGGTCGCCTAGGGGTAAATCTTCCTGTTGCAGCGCCTGGGTGGACTTAACTACCGGCAGGCTTTCCCCGGTCAGGGGGGATTCATCAATGCTGAGGTGATTGACCTCCACCAGGCGGCTGTCCCCGGCCACATAGGTGCCGGGCCGCAGCACCAGCAGATCCCCCAGGGTAACTTCCTCCGAGGAAATTTCCATCAACTGGCCGCCGCGCCTAACCTGGGCCACGGGCCGCACCAGGGTCTGTAGGGATTGAATGATTTTTTCGGCTTCGCTTTCGGTTTTATAGCCGATAAGGGCGTTGACCGTCACTACCCCCATGATCAACAGGGCGTCAGCCGCGCCGCCGGTGAGCAGGGAAATCCCGGCCGCGGCGCCGAGCAGAGCCACCGGCAGGGATCTGAACTGGTCCAAAAATATGGCGACCCGGGAGCGCAACTCTGATTCGGGCAAACGATTAGGACCATACCGGCGCAGATTCTGGCGGGCCGCCTGGTGAGTCAACCCGTCCAGCCGGGAGGTCTGCCACCGGTTCAGGACTTCCTCAGGTTCCAGCAGATGCCAGGGTTCCTGAGGCTGACCCTCAGCTCCCCGAAAAAGCGATTTTAATTTCTCCAGAGTGGAAACCTGGTCATCTTTTTTCGGAAGCGATGGGGAGGCCGGAGCTTTTCCAGGAGAGGAGTGATTATTACTATTATTTTGATATTCGTAAGCCAGGTCTTCAAGGAGGGCGGCAATCGATTGGGCTGAATTACCGGTGTTGAAGCAGATTAAAATATTGCCGGTCAACGGGCTAGCCGAGGCATAGGTAATATCCTGGCGCTGGGTTAGCCTGAGCTCCAAAAATTTCTTAAAGGTCTCGGAGCGGTACAGCCCCTCAACCCGGTATCTGGCCCTTCCCGGCACCGCTATATGTATGGGCTGCACCATCCGAAGCTATGTACCTCGACTAACAACAGATTTTGGAAACTTTAGGTATGGCCCCCAAGCTTTCCGGTTTAATTAAATAACAGCCTAGGTCTTGAATCAACTAACTTGGCTCAGGAATTAAAGAATTAACAAAAAATTAACATTGTTTTTATAGAGGATTAATTATCGATCATTAAAATCCTTACGAATGATAAAAACACCACGAAAGGGAATGGGATGAATGTTGCTACCGATTATTTGCATGCCCTGGATGGCCGTCTCAGGATCAAAGTGGCTGAGGTAAAGGGTTCGCCCTGCCAGGCCCGGAAGATTCAAGATGATCTCCTCGGTCACCAGGGCATTGATTACGTGAAAGCCAACCCGACCACGGGAAATGTGCTGATCTATTATCAGCCAGAGAAATTATCCCAGCATGCCGTCATCAATCTGATAAAAGAGATGGGTTATCTCCAGGAATCGAAAGACAACCCTTCGGCCAACCCATCGAGTGAGGGCGGCGGGTTAGCCGGTCTAGTGGCCCGGGCCGCTATGGAATCGGCGCTGCAGACCCTGGTTATGGCCTTGATCTGATCGCCGCGCCTCTCTGAGTGGCCGGAGACCGTTCAAGGCCATCAGCACTGCAGTACCATTGTTCAACAGAATCGCCTCCATTGGACCGATAAATCCAGTCAGGGCCAGGGCCAGTGCGACAGTACTGGCATAAAAATTAATATCCCAATGCTGTTGGCTCCGCTTTCTAAAATCCCGGGATAAATCAATTGCCCGGGGGATACCCCAAAGATTTTTTCCAATTACTACCAGCGGGGTTTTTTCTAATAAATTCTTCGTTCCGCCTCCCACCGCAAATCCTATCGCCGGATGGTCTAAAGCCTGGTATGCACCTCTCCCATCAGTAACTACGGCGATCTGGTGGCCTGGCCGCTGCAAGGCTCTATAAAAATCCGCTTTCTGTCTGGGCCCGGCGTCAGCGAGATAATGGGAAATGCCTACCTGTTGGGCTACGGCCTGGACCAGATTGGGCCGTTCGCCCGATACCAGAGCGAATTCTTTGACTCCGAGCTGACGCAAAGATGGGATCACTGCCGCAGCTTCAGGCCGCAGCCGGTCTTGATAAATCACCAAACCGAGCAGTTTGCCATCCTGGGCCACCAGAGCGGGAAAACACCCCAGTTCGGTGATGTTCAGGATATCTGATTTAGCTTTGGCCAGGGCCACTCGTTTGGCTTTCATGAACCGCTGACATCCCACCTGAACCTTGGTTCCCCCGACCATCGTTTCCACTCCCAGGCCGCCGGTAGTAGTTATTGGACCGTCGCTGGAAGGAATCTGCAGACCGCGGCAAGTGGCGGATTGGACCAGGGCGGTGGCAACCGGATGCGTCAGGTTGCTTTCAGCTCCCGCGGCTAAAGCCAGAACCTGGTCGGAACTGACTTCCGGCTGGTAAGAAATGACCTCCAGAACCTCTGGGATGCCGGTGCTCAGGCTGCCCCGGCCGGCAAAGACCAGGGTATCGATTTCGGCCAACATTTCTAGATGCCCGCCTTCCTTGATCAGAACTCCTTGCTGGGCGGCCTGAGATATAGCCGCCATGGTAGTAGTCGGGGCGGAGATGCGGACTCCGGTGCAGTAATCGATGATAAGCAAGGCGGTGGCGGCCTTGAACAGGTGGGTAAGGGAATAGGCGGCTCCAGCTCCCAGAAAACAGCCAGGGATCAAAGTTTCGGTCCGGTGTTTCAACTTTCTGTATCTCGGGGTGTCGGATAAATCTGGTTTCTCAAAGAGTTGCATGACTTGGCCAGCCACAGTTGCCGTACCAATCTTTTCCGCCTGCAGGCGAAACTCACCTTCCTGAACCACGGTCCCGGCATAAACCCTGTCCCCTGGCCCCTTGGCCACTGGCATTAACTCGCCGGTCAGGCTCTGTTGATCCACGGTAGCCTGGCCTTGGGAGATTACCCCGTCCACCGGGATAACTTCTCCCGGATAGACTGCCAGTTCGTCTCCTGGGGAAATCTGCCCGGCCGGGGATCGGATCTGGTCTCTTAGGCCCTGGATCAATAACACTGAGTGAGATCGAGAGTCAAAGCGTGACGCCACCAGCTTTTGCATCTGTCGGGCAGTGCGGTGGCGAATGTATTCTCCTGAATATATCAACCAGAGCAGGACCGCGGCCGGCTGCGTCTGGCCCCTGATCGTCAGGATAGTGAGGGCGGTGGCATCCAGAGTATCAGGATTGAGCTTTGTTCTGACGAACAGGGACTCAAAGGCCAGCTTATATAGCGGCAGCCCGGCCCCTAACAGCAGCCAGGAGACCAGGGCAGAATGGGTTATAAAACTTAGGCTCAAGGCAACGGTCGAAAATCCCAGGAGCCACCATTTTGGAGGTCCGGGGGAGGGCAGGGGAGGGAATTCGGCCCAGCGGTAGGCTTGGAGTTGATGCCAACCGAGGTCATTAATTCCCTTAACCAGTTTCTCGACTTCCAGTATTTCAGGATTATAAATTAAAGTGATGCTGTGACAGGCGTGATTGAGGCGGACTGCCTGGACTCCGGCCTGAGTGCGCAGATAAGCGGCCACTCTTTCGGCTACACCATCATAGCCGGGGAGACCTCTGACCCGCAATCTGACCCGTCCCTTGATCTTATGAATAACTCTACATCGGCAAGGCATCGCCACCCCCTCCCGGTTGGAGGAAGGACGGTAGGGAAAGGATAATTTATTTTTCTTCTACTACAGGACGATTTAGCATGACAAAAGTGGCCAGGGAAAACCAGCACAGGTCGAACCAGGTGGGCCATAAGACTTCTTCGGCGATTAACAGGGCCCGGAGGCCAAAGAACCCCAGGGTTAAAGGCAACAGCACCTTGAAGTCGATCAGCCCGCCAGTAGCATTACGGACGCTGGTGTTGACTATTCCCAGCCCACTGACAAGTGAGTGCGCTAGGGGACTATTGCCCTGGTGGGCAGGTGGATCAGTCAACCAGTCGGCAAGTTGATTAACGTCGAGGCCCGGGGCAACCTCGGGCAGGAGTTCGGAAAGAGTTTGTAAAGATTCGAGAGAAATTATTTCCTGGGGGTCAAAAAGCACCAGCAGGCTCCCGGTCCGGGTGCTCACTTCGACCTTCTGAACTCCCGAAATCGCGGAAAGCCGGTGGTGGATGACCCGGGCTAAGTCCTGATTATTTTTTAATCTAGCAATCTTCAGACGAACCCGCCCGGGTATCGCATGGGTTACCTTGATGCCTTCGACTTCCATGCTCGATTCCTTCTCCCTCCTTCGAAGATGGTCGAAGTTAGGACTTGGAAGCCGCCCCGGCGCTGTGCTCGGCCCTGGCTTCGGCGACCAGGTCGCTCACCTGTTCACTGGCTTCAGCCGCGATCTCTTTGACTTTGTCAGCTAACATAAGGCCGCCCTTGACGGTGGCCTTGGCCACGGGACGGATTATCGTCCCCACTGCCGGCAGGACCACCGGAGCCACCAACGCCACTCCAGCCCCGACCAGAATGCTGGTCCCATAGCCTTTCCACAAATGGCTCATCATACTCATGGCCTTCCTCCTTTAATTAAAAAGATAAACATTAATAAGTTATAGGTTATCTACTTTATAATGATACCTTATGGTTATAGATTTAGACTGGAAAATTTAACTTTTTGAGGATCAAAGACTACCAGCAGGCTCCCGGTCAGAGGGTTGCTTTCCACCCGCCGGATACCGGCTATGGCAGAGAGGCAATTTTTGATAGCCTGGGCGAAGCCGGGATTATTCTTGACCTCTGCCACCCGGAGCCGGATGCGTCCGGGTAAGGCATGGATTATCTTGATATCTTCGGACTCCAAGGTCATCCCCTCCTTTTCAATATGAAGACTCCGACTCGGTTTCGGTAACTAGTGATATGGAGGCCGGCTCTTCGGCGGCCTGTTCGGTCTTGGCTTCGGATACCAGGCCGCTTACCTCGGTACTGGCTTGAGAGGAGTATTCCTTTACCTTATCAGCCACCACCAGCCCCCCTTTGATGGCGGCCTTGGCCACGGGGCGGATCAAAGCTGCAGCCGCCACCAAGACCACCGGGGCGGCCAGCGCTACGCCAACCCCGACCACGACGCCGGGCCACGTCAATCTTAACCCTTTGCCAAACAGGCCCATGACGATCTCCTTTTAACCGTTATTTAACCATCCACTAATACACTAGTAATTTAAATTTAATAAATTTAAATGGCAATAGATTGATTTTCGATATATCGGGCCGGCCCCACCAGCCTTATCCCAAAAAATGCAAGTCAAAAAACCATCATGACCATCAGGCGACTAGGTTATGGCAACTCTTTCTTAACCGAATTCTAACTAATTCCTAACATACCGTTAGGTTAAAGTTAACAACTATAGGCTTCAATAACTAAAAATCCGATGCATGGGCCATGAGCAACCATATTTATCAGACCTGTTTGCAGGGCATGTTAAAGATTATTATTTTGCACCAGGCCGCCAAGGGTCCATTTTATGGCCTGGCTTTCAGCAAATTTATGCAGGGTTTGGGCTATAATATCAGCCCCGGGAGTTTGTACCCGCTGCTGCATGGCCTGGAGAAAGAAGGGCTGTTAAATAGTTACACCTATATGATCCAGGGGAGAATCCGAAAATACTACAAACTTTCAGATCAGGGCCGCGCCTGCCTGACCAAAGTGCAGAATCAACTGGCAGGACTGGTCCGGGAGATAATTCTAAACAATTAATAATAGTTAGATAATCCATGCTGACTTAGAAGGAACGGCTATTAGGACTTTAAAATTCAAAACAGCTTTTAGCCAAGGGTGGGAGCGAACCCTGGCGCGTGTGGCTGGCCAAAGGAGCCGATAGGGCTCTTGACCGTTAATAAGGCACTTTGGACCCAATTATGTTCCCGCCCTGGGCAACAACTTTAGTTGCCGAAAAAATGCCCCTGACATTATTGACCCAAAAAACTGTAATTGCGGAAAGAACTATCATAAAAGCGTAGTTCTATATTAATCCTAAATGCCAGAAAGGCTTGGGGTAAATCCTGGTTTGGTCTACAATTCTTTTGGACACCGCCACGCCGCATAAGGCCTCTCATTTATTCCTGCTACTGATTTTGATTGCAGTGTGCGGCCAGGTCAAGGCCTCCGGTTCATACAAATCAAGTAAAAATTCATTGTTTCTTGAACAAATTGGGCAGAGGCGGTTCTTGATGAAATCCCATGGTTGAAACCACCTGCCACATTTCAAGCATTGTCTTTGCATTGACTTTGGCTTAGATAGAGGTTTAATCTTTGGTCCGGGCACAAACTCACCTCCTGGCCTATGCTGCGTTCAAAAGCACGCCAACATTAACTCCAATCTAAAACCATAGTCGGTTCTTTCTCCCCATTTCTTCAACCATTTCAGAGGTCCGAAATTCGTTAACACCCCGGGACAGTCATCTTACCCGGAAAGGATAATCGCCCTGGGGGTCCCGCGGGAAAGCAAGGGAAGACCGCGGGAAAATTATTAAACTCTTTGTTTCATTGACATTGCAGGTTTTTCTATTCTGCCAGGTCATCCTCCGGTTCCGGAGGCAGCCGGGCCGGGGTCTTGGCTTTTGGTGATTCAAGCTCCAAGGTCTCACGATCCCGCCCTGGGACCGACAAGCTAATGGTCTGTCTGGCCGGCAACCCTTGACGGTCCGGCGTCTGTAGATTGATTTAGATACTAATTCCGGTCCCCTCATCTTCCCGCCGCGGCTGCGCCCATTGCACGGGGTGAAGCCGCTCTGCTAACCACGCGCTTGCAAATCAGTTCTTTTCTTGGTGTTTGCGTATGTTGTTAATCGATTCCTCAAGCAGTTCGACCTTCTTGCTCTCAACCAGATCTCTAAAGGATTTGGTCTTTAGCAATCTGGCAATGGTATAGCGACTGATCCCGGTTCTCCGGGCCACCCCTGATAGATTGCCGGTAAGAACCAACAAGATTGCTAGTCATGACTCCCAGGTTAGAGGGCCAAAATCAGATTAATGTTTACTGGTAAACCCGGTTCACCGCAAAATCGGTATTTGCCTGGGAATATTCAACAAAAATACCTAGACCACCTGATTAGGCGATCAAGAGGCCGCCTTTTAGCTGTCAGCTTGCATTAACAGCCGCGGGATTTATTGTTTCCCGACCACTTGATTGATTTTCAGGAAAAATGTCGCCCAAAATGTTTACCAAAAGTTTACCATTTATTACCAATATATGACCTTATCAGTGTATTATTTAAAATAACCCTAACCTAAAATTCAAGCAAAATCAAATTAGTAAGTAAATCCGCACATTTGCACAAGCTCCTGATTCCGTCTTGGGAGCAGGAGGTCGGCGGTTCAAATCCGCCCGTCCCGACAAATATTATCAATAAGTTAGGTAGGCTGTCGCCATTTCATTTTTCACCTGTGTGAGAATTTGTGTGAGAATTTTGGAGAGCCTGCTCAAACCCAACAATGGCCATCCTCTCCTAGACTGTGGAGATAAGTTTCCGTAGTTGTCCGATCTTCAGGACCGAGAATTTTATCTTGAATTTTGCAGGTTCTAAACCGATTGAGTTGTAAGGTGCGCAGCAGTTCCT
>JBKHJN010000003.1:0-115694 GCA_046538075.1 Desulfobacteraceae bacterium
CTCTTAACAGGAGGCATGGTAATCGCGGAGGCGGCCTGAACGGTTACTATTTTTTGATTATCTTGATTAGTTAAACTCAAACCCTTCTCAAAACAGTTAATGGCATCGGAGAAATTGCCTTCACACATAAAAATATTACCGGCATAGAAATACAGGTCAACGGCTCGATCAGTTTCCCCCAGAAGGGACACCTTTTCAGCGAATTCAATCAATTCCGATCCGTCTTGCTTTTCTATAGCCATGTCAATTTTCACGTTATCATAAGCCTTACTTGCTATGCGGGCTTTTAGCGGATCTTGAGAAGCTTTCTTGGCTTTGGAAAAATAATATCTCGCCCGATAAAAGTTATCTTTATCAAATGATCCCTGGGCTAAATCCTGCAAGGCTAGTTTATAGAATCCCTCCCCTAAGTGAAAGTTACCTTCGAAATCCTCAGGATGATGATAGCAATACTGACGGAGAATGACGATGACCCCAGAGTAATCGCAATGCCATTGACTTAAGAATAAGTCTTTGTTATAATCAGCCATAACATACCGAATAATTTACATATTGGGAGATTTTCACATGATCACGTCGTGAAAATACCATGCCATCTTTGGCAGAAAATGAAAATTCTGCTATTTTTTTCTGCCCGAGTTTATCCAAGGTTTTCTCCCCGATAGAGCAACCATTGCCTCATTATTAGACCACCGCTGGTTTTCCCGCCTCAGGCGCCTCAGCTTGGAGATCACCCTGGCGCTGATCATCAATCTGGTGCGACCGGGAGAGCGAGTGGGATACCAAAAAGTCATTGACCGTTTCTTTTCGGAAACCGGTTTGGCCTTCGGTAACCCGGAGAGCGTCAAGCCCCCCGACCAGGCGGCCTTTCATCGGGCCCGCAAGAAAGTTCCCGTCGCCATCTTCCAAATGCTTTTTGCCGAAGCCGTTGCATACGCTCAAACTTTGGTCGGTCAGGATGAACAACTTACCTGACATGGCTTCCGGGTTTATGCCATCGACGGCACCAAAAAGAACCTCCCGCTCAGAGAAGAATTGGAAGAATATTTTGAGGTCCCGCCGCGAGCCCATTTTCCCCAGATAATCACCGGGGTGTTGTTTGATGTCTTGGCCAGATTGCCGATTAACTATATGCGTGCTCCCTGCCATACCCCCGAGCGGGAAATGGCCCAAGAGTTAATCAAGGAATTGGGACCCGGGGACCTCTTGGTGCTGGACCGCGGCTACCCCGGATACCGGATGTTCCAGACGACTATCCAGCAAGGGGTTGATTTCCTGATCCGCTTACCCAAAGACGGTATGTTTAAGGAAGTCCGGGATTTTCTGGCCCAAGGGCAACGGGACGGCAATGTTACCCTGCCTCCTCCCCAAGCTTTACGTCAGGCTGATCCCGAGGCTGATTATCCGCCGTTAACCTTGAGAATCGTGGTTGTTTCTCTGCCGGGCACCAAGGAAACCGCCGTCTTTATCACTACCCTCCAGGACCGTCAATATTCACCCCGTGACCTCGGCAACCTCTATCACTGCCGCTGGCAGGAGGAGGAATTTTTCAAAACCATTAAAGAGCATCTCAAAGCCGAAGACTTTCGGGGCCAAAGCGCGCAATTTATCGACCAGGAACTGTTAGCCACCTATCTCTATTATAGCCTTACCAGAATTATGATGTGGGAAGCGGCTCAGCGCCATGATCGGCCGGTGCAGCATCTGGAAACTAAAGCCGCCTTGCTAGCCGTGGCGCGCTATCTGGATCGACTGCTACTGGCCCAAACCCTGGAACAAGGTGAGGAATTGTGCCGACCCTGTCTATCCGAAATCACTTGGCGCACTTATCGTCCCCGACCCGGCCGTACGTTCCCCCGCCGCTCCCAAAGCCGCCACGGCAAATGGGCCAACAAATGGGCTTAAGTCAATGGCATTGCTTATAATCTGGACGCTGAAACCGTGGTTAATGATTTGTTGTTGCACATACCCAAAGAAGAAATCTGGCCCATGTTGTCTATTACCAAAACATCTCTAGAGAGAGGTCTGGAAAAGCTTAAAAAACCAGACCTACTCCAAACAATACTGGCCTCGGCACCCCGCAAAATCAGTCAGAAATTCGACTTTTACGTCGAGACACTAAAAACCAGATCGCCAAACTGGAAAAAGAAATGGCTAATCTCCAAGAGCAGGAACAAACCCCACCAGCAAGCTTACAGAAAGACCTTGCCGACCTGGAGAAAAGGATCGAGCTGGGCCAGGAGCTTTTGGTTAAGGTAAAAGACTTCTGGAGCCAGCATAACCATTACCAGGAAACCAAGGAACAGATAACCAGGGTGGATCAGGAAATTAAACTATTCGACACCCTGGCCAAGGCCCTGGCCCCAGACGGCATCCCCTCACAAATGATCGCCGAGGCCCTGGAGCCGGTCAATAAACTGCTGGCCACTGCCGCCGTTCACCTGTTCCCCGGCCGGGCCCTGACCTTAACCAGGAACCTTGACATTGAGCTTTCCGGTGCGCCCTATACCACTCTATCCAAATCCGCTAAATTCCGGGTGGCCGTCGGGTTTCAATACACCCTGGCCAAACTGGCCGGGGCCCGCCTCTTGATGATCGACGAGGCAGACATTTTAGACCCCTATAACAGAGCCAACCTTGTAGAGTTTTTAATGGGCATATATCAGGACTTCGATACGGTCCTGGTGTTTGCTACTTCTGATAATGTCAAACCGTCTCCATCGACCGAAATCATGGTCTGGTGGCTGGAGGACGGGCGGATTACCAAAGCCAGCGAAAAAATGGCAGCTTAACAAACCGGGCCAGGGGCATCCAGCTCCTGGCCAATTATCCAGATAATCCTTTTGGTTATAATGAACCAAAAAACCGAAAACTTTTGAGAACAACCGGCTCCAGGGGCATCCGACAGTGGATACAGTCAGCTGTGGCGGGGACACTTCCAGTTAACTGACCCAGCCTTTAACCGCCGCTCACAGGAACGATATCTGCTGGATAACTTAAACCTTTTATTTTTCGAGACGTAGCTGATAGAGAGCAGGTATACGTAACCAGGAAGGTGGCATCCAGGGCCTAAATAATGCTTCCTGTTAACTTACTTTAAATAGTTCGGACTAAAATTAACATGACAGGGAAAAAGGGCAGGGGATTTCCGCCTTCGCCGCCACCCAGGATAGAGACACCGAGGCAGGAGCTAACGCACAATTAGCACGCTGCACGGGGCATGACGGCTCACTTTTTCGGCGGTAGTGCCCAGGAACTTGGCCCAGACGCCGGAAAGCCCGCTGTGTCCCATCAGGATGAGGTCGTACTGACCCTCGGTAGCTACCTGCACGATCGTTTGGGCAGGATGGCCAAGACGAAGGATGGTCTGCATTTCTAGCCCGGACTCCTGAGCCTGAACCTGGGCGTCACTTAAAATCTCGCCATATTGGCGGTCGGCGAATTCCTTTTCCTCCTTGACCTCATCAATGGTGCCACTGAAGCGGGGAAGTCTCTCCCATACGGCCAGGGCGCAAAGTTTGGCCTGGTGCATCCGGGCCAGATCAATCCCCAATGCCAGGGCCCGTTTTGCTCCTTCGGAGCCGTCATAAGCCAACAGGATTTTCTTAAACATATTGACCTCCATGACCTTGGTTGGAATCTGCCCAGGGAAGCAGAGGCAGGATCATAGTTAATGGGGAGCCAGACAAACCTTCCGGGCCATAAGTAGAAACAGGGGGATGGCCAGGAGTTGGGCGATGATTGAAAAGGCGATGAGCGCCATAAGGGAGATTTCATAGAGAACCCCCATTAAGGCGCTGCCCAAAAACCAGAAAAGACCGAAGGCGGCATGGAAGATGCCGAAGGCAGTGCCCCGGCGGTAGGCCGGGACCAGAGCGGCCAGGGCGGCCTTCAGGATGGATTCCAGCGCTCCCATGCCAATGCCCCAGAGAACCATACCCCCCAAAGCCACCCCAAACCCCCCGAGAAATACCAGGGGCGCAAACAGGGCCGACACCACCGGGGAGATCACCAATACCCACATTCCCAGGCGATCAAAGAGCCATCCCAAAATAAGGGCCGCCACCGCGTCCACCCCCATGGCTAGAGCGTAGAACAGGGGAATCCAAGCAGCCGGGATAGAGCTGGTGTGGTGGAAATGGTAGGCGATGAGCGGGAAATCGGCATAGCCGGCGCCGATCAGGGCCACCGCGGTAATATAAAGCCAGAACGGCCGTCCCCAACCCGTCGTTTCCAGTTGCGGGGCGCTTACCTCTAGGTGGCGGGGCTGGGGATAACGCCGGGCCGCCAGGGCCAACACCAACAGGGCCAGAACCGCCGGCCCCAGGAGGGCGGCAAAGGCGGGACGGTAATCGCTGGACAGGTAAAACACCCCGGCTACCAGGAGGGGACCAGCGACCGCGCCGATCTGGTCCATGGCTTCGTGGAAGCCGAAGCCGAAGCCCCGGCCTACCTGGCTGGCGGCGTGGGACAACATGGCGTCCCGGGCCGGGGTGCGGATGGCCTTGCCCAGACGCTCCAAAAGCAAGAGGACGGCCGCTGCTTCCCAGCGCCAGGCCAGGGCCAGCAGCGGCACGGCCAACAGGTTCACTCCATAGCCGAGAATAGTCAGGGACCAATATTTGCCGGTGCGATCCGCCAGATAGCCCGAGGCCAGACGCAGGGCATAGCCGATAAATTCCCCCAGCCCGGCCACCACTGCCACCACGATGGCGCCGGCCCGAAGGGTGCCCAGAAAGGGACCGCTGATACTGCGCGCCCCTTCGTAGGTCAGATCGCTGAAGAGACTGATGACACCAACGAAGATAATAAACTGGAGGGCCACGGCTCTAGTCAAATTCTGGGAGGTCATGTCCGCTATCCCCTATTCTCAATCTTCCGGCCAGTGCAGAACGTGATCAGGACTACCCAAATATTTAACCGCCTTCTCCCCCAAGCCACCGACTTGCTTCGGATAAAACCAGGCTTGCCCAATGAGCGTTGGGATCACCGCCGAGCCAATTACGGCAGTTACCAACAGCGAATATTGCGCCTGGCTGACATAGCCATAGGTTAAGCCATAAAGGGCGGAGATGCTGCCAAAGGTGAGCCCCGTGGACATCATGCAGGTGGTATAATTGGTCTCCCGACTCGGCATCCGGAACAAGCGGCAGGTGGGCCAGACCGCCACCACCTTGGTGATCATTTTGGACCCAAACAGGGCGAGCAAAAGGCCAATTCCGGCCAGCAAGGCCGGCAAAGATACCAGAGTGCCAGCCTTGATAAAGAAGAACGGGGTCAGCATGGCAAAGACGATAGAGCGCAGGCGCAACATAATTATTTTTTCATGCACAAATAATCCTGCCAATACCATGCCGAAGATATAAGCTGGCAGCACAGCTTCACTGCGGGCGGTGACCGCTAGGGCGCCCAAAGCGCAAAGGATTAAAAAGATGAATTTGATTTCCGGTTCGCTCACCCGGCCGCCCCACCAGGCAAAGACCCGCCGGCTAAGAGCCGGCGTGAGAAATAGCACCACCGTGGTTACTACTACAAAGATCAGCAGCCAGTAATCATAATTGGCGAAGATCAAACCCAGGGCGAGCACGGTGCCCAGGTCGTTGACAAAGCAAGCAGCTAGGATGAGCTTACCCAACTCGGTTTCGTTCAACCCCGTTTCGACCATGACCGCGTAGACCACCGCCATGGAGGTGGTGGACAGGGCGATGCCGGCGATCTGAGCGGCTTGGAGATTCCATCCCGCTATGTAATAGGCATAGGCCATGCATCCCAGGAAGGGCGCTAAGAAGGCAATGGTGCCGATGGTGAGGCTGCATACTAACTGTTTGCGGAGGGTTTCGGGGTCGATCTCGGCCCCGGCCAGGAAGGTCAAGACCACCGAGCCGAAACCGGCCAGAAAGTTGATCCAGGCAGTGGGCTGAAAAATTGCGGAACCCAAGTAGGCTCCAAGGTTACCCGCGACAAACCCTAAAATGATTTCTACCAAGGCCACCGAAATACCGATACGGATGGAAATCAGGCTGGCCAGGAGAGCCACCCCGATCCAGGCGGTTGCCGTATACCAGACTTGCTCCACGATTATACCTCTGCTTTTACTCTTGCTAAGTTCTTCTCAGGAATGTCAGGTTTCAGGAGGATAATTTGACTGCTCGGCATCATCATCATCGGCAACTATTTCCCATTCCTCATAGAATGAATCCCCCTCAGTAAGAATCTGAGTAATGGTTTCTCCTGACTCAGGAGGCAGATTATCTGATGATTCCGGCAATACCAATTTGCTTGGCGGCAGGAGCTCAGATTGGTTCTCTGGCCTAATTTCCTTACCGTGTATAACTTTCTTGCTGTTTGAGTCCCAAATAATACCGCGACCTCTGAGCTTCTGGATCAGGATATAGGCCAACAAGCCGGCGTAAAGGATGATGACTAGTTCCATCGGTCCTCCCCGTGCAGAACTCCGGAGGTTAGGCCCATAAAAAAACTCCTGCCTTCACGTAAGTGAACACAGGAGTTATTAGCTCGTGGCGCGGTTTGAACGGTTGTGCGCTCAGGCGAACTCCATCACCGCTAACATTTTAAACCCACTGCGCAATCATTACAATATTTTTTTATAGGGAGGTTGACTTTCCTCTTGCCAGGACTTAACAGTAAAATAAGGTGATGAAGTCCACCTAAACCGCCCCGCAATTTACTAAAATGGGGACGATGACTTCTGTCCATGGGCAGAAGTCATTTTTTTTCTGACCGACTAACTTCCCATAGGAGGGTGTGCCATGAAAGATTATGAGGAAATCATCCGGCAAAAGGGATTACCCCATGTCGGGCAAACAGTGCGCAGCAAGAAATACGGCACTTTATGGCGCGTCTTGGAGAAGAAGGAGATGTGGCGCAACATCGATCCCGACCCCACGACCGGAGAATCCCGTATGATCCCAGCCATTTATTTGAACTACTGGAAAGTGCAAGAGGGGGAAATGCCAGGGGTGGGCAAGATGATGGGCTATACCTACACCCTGTATGACAACACGTTCGAGGCTAATTGGGAAATCGTACCCTGAGCTAATCTTAGATATAAGCAAAGATAGCGGCAAGGAATTCAGGAGGCTGTTAAAGGTGGAGACCGCGGTGAACCTCCGAAACAGAAAAGGCCAATCCCAGATCAGAAGATCGGAAAGGAGATCTAAAAATGGGAAAGGTTTTAGAGCTCCGCCTAACCAAGAAGGCCATTTATCGGGCAGCTGAAAAAGAAATGAGAAGGATGTATCGGCTTTCAGCGGGAGGCAGTGACCCGATCATCGACGAGCAGTCCAGAGAAATGTTTGAAAGAGGCGAAATAGACGAAGTCAGATGGCAGGATTGGACAACTTACTGCTTGAAGGTTTTAAATAGGATAGGGTCACAGGATTGAATGGGCGATCATTTTTGAAAAATTAACCAAGTTAGAACCGCGAGATCGTAGGAGTCTGGTGAGTAACCCGGTTAAAGGTATACCGGTAAATGTGAAATATATCACAACAAAGGGAGGGTATTATTATGGCAAAATATGATCCCACCGCCCAAGAGGATTGGCAGATCGGCGAGCTTGCGGAAGAAGAACTGGATTTTAACCGGCAATGCGACAAGATCGGCATCTTGCCCGACGAGCGCATCCCCATGGGCCGGAAAATCGGCCGGGTGGAGTACATGAAGGTCCTGGAGCGCCTAAAGGACAAGCCGGACGGCTATTACATTGACATCACCGCCATCACCCCCACCCCCCTGGGCGAAGGCAAGACGGTGACCACCATGGGCCTGATTGAAGGCCTGGGAGCCCGGGGGATGAATGTGGGCGGCGCCATCCGGCAACCCTCGGGCGGCCCCACCATGAACATCAAGGGCACCGCGGCGGGCAGCGGCATTGCCCTCTTGATCCCGATGACCGACTTCTCCCTGGGCCTCACTGGTGACATCAACGCCATCATGATTGCCAATAACCTGGCCATGGTGGCCCTGACCTCCCGGCTGCAGCATGAGTTCAACTACGACGACGAGCAACTGGCCAAGATTCCCCTCAAACGGTTGAACATCGATCCCAAAAGGGTGGAGATGAAATGGTGCTTTGATTTGTGCGCCCAGGCCTTGCGCAACATCATCATCGGCCGGGGCACCAAGATGGACGGCTTTCAGATGGACTCCAGCTTCTGTATCGCGGTGGCCTCGGAAGTGATGGCCATCCTCTCCATGTTCAAAGACCTGCCGGACCTGCGCAAGAGGTTGGGCGAGATCACCGTGGCCTATGACAAGAAAGGCAACCCGGTCACCACCGAGGACCTGGAGTGCGCCGGGGCCATGACCGCCTGGATGTTTAAGACCATCAACCCCACCCTGTGCGCCACTGTGGAATTGCAGCCGGTCTTTGTGCACGCCGGTCCCTTCGGCAACATCGCGGTGGCCCAGTCTTCCATCGTCGCCTGCCGGACCGGCCTGAAGCTCTTTGACTACCACTGCACCGAGTCCGGCTTCGGCTGCGACCTAGGCTTTGAGAAGTTCTGGAACATCAAGTGCCGGGAGAGCGGGCTCAAACCCAATGTGGCGGTGCTCACCTCCTCCGTCCGGGCCCTGAAGCACCATGGGGTCAACGCCGGGGCCCTGCCCGTCCGGCCGGGGAAACCCATCCCCGACGAATACTATACCTCCACCCCCCAGACCCTGGCCTGGCTGGAGGACGGCCTGAAGAACCTAGTCCATAACATCAATATCGTCAAGAAGTCCGGCATCAAGCCGGTGGTTTCCCTCAACCGCTTTCCCACCGACAGCGATGAGGAGATCAAGATGGTCAAACGGTGCGCCGAAGCCGAAGGGGTCCGGGCCGCCGAGGGCAACTACTGGCGCTATGGCGGCGAGGGCGGCCTGGAACTGGCGGACGCGGTGATTGATGCCTGCAAGGAAAAGGTGGACTTCAAGTTCCTCTATCCCACGGAGATGCCGCTGCGGCAAAAGATTGAAACCATCGCCCGGGAAATATACGGCGCCGACGGCGTGGTCTATACGCCCGAGGCCGAGGTTAAGGCGAAGGCCTTCGAAGCCGACCCGCAGTTCAAAGATTATCATGTGATGATGGTGAAGACGCACCTGTCCCTGACCCACGATCCCACCCGGAAGGGGGTCCCTAAGGGCTGGCAACTGGCGGTGCGGGACTTCCTGTTGTACAGCGGCGCCAAGTATATCTGTCCCTGTACCGGCACCATCAGCCTGATGCCCGGCACCAGCTCTAACCCGGCCTTCCGCAGAGTGGACGTCAACCTTGAGACCGGCAAACCTTACGGGCTGTTTTAATTAAGGTCCTCTCATTCCAGCTCCCATGAGCCTGGAAGTCTTTTCAACGAGCCTCTTCGGCTTTCGGCTAGACCCGGAAGCCGGAGAGGGCTGTAACCTGGCCTGCTTCTCAAAACTCTCCTAACCTTACGGGAGGCCAGCTTAAAGGGTTTTTAACTTTAAATTTTATTAATATCTTCAAGGCTGGTTTTGGGGTCAGGGATCTGTCCCAACAGCCGAAGTGATTTCACTGCCTGGAAGGAACTTTCGAGGAAGGCCACGCCGCCGCTTTTTCTGGCAAAACCGCCCACGCGAGTCTGGCAGGATAAAATAAAATCGATAATCTTGCCCCGGTTTGCCGGGTGGTCGCCGATTATCCGATAAATCTCTAAGGCCGGCAAGACGTTGTCCATAAATGAGGTAGTCCCGGGTTTGAAACCAAAGCCTCCGTCCGGGCATTCACAGGCCTGCACCCACTTGGCCCAATAGGCGAGTTCTAAAGATGTTAGATGCCCCGATTTAAGTTCCAGATAGTAATGCAGGTCTTTAATGATGAAATGGGGAGGCAAAGACAACTTATGCAAATCATTAGGGCATCTTAACAATGGGGGAGTGCTGTTATTTAAAATCTCGGCAATTTTCCGCCAGTAGTAGGCTTCCTCTAGACTAGGGATGCGATCCATATTCAAAAGCAAGGGTTTACCCATAGGAAGGTGGAATTTCTGGCGCAAATAAAGCAGCGCATAGACCATTTTGACCCCGCGGCTAATCTCTGGCTCCTGTTGGGAGACATATAATGGAGTCTGATTTAAGACCTCTTCCTGCCCCAGGATCTCCAGGATGCGCACGGCATAGTAGGTATCCTCCAGGGTGGCGGGCAGGCGCGGTGTGAGCCCGAAGCCGCCACTGGGTTTTTGGCGTTCTAGCACATAATCCGCTAATTTTCTAGCTGATGCTGTTTTCAGTAGTATGTGAGAGCAGCAGGAAAGCATGGCTCATCTTGGGGGTGATTAACTCTTTGTGTTGCATTACGCCCAGCTTCCGGGTCGATGGTAACCTTAGCTGGTTCCGAAAAGCAGCAGCAGGCTTTCTCCGCTTGCTGAAGGGGCAGCCTGCCAATAAAAAAAGCCCCTGATCGCCTGGCGGCCAGATCAGGAGCCATCAGCAATGATTGCGGTTTGGTGGAGTTTCTCCCTCCTCGGCGGACTCCATCGCCGTTTAGTTAATTTTTAACCTACTGCACTAAATTGTCAAGATAATGATTTAAACATTGTTTCTTTATATTGACATTATATGCCGCTTCGGGTAACATTAAATAGGCGATGAAGTCCGCCGCAACCGCCTCGGCTCTTATGCCGGGGATAATGACTTCTGCTAATAACCGGGCAGAAGTTTTTTTTTGGCCCGATGGCAGGAGGACCTTCTTATGGGAACTTACCAACAACTCCAGGAGGCCCTGGTTCAGCAGTTAACCCAGTTGGCAAGCCTTCCGGAATTCCAGGGGCCCGGTCTGGAACGGCTGATGCACAAACTGCGCCAGAACCGCTTCCACCTGGTAGTACTGGGGGCCTTTAAGCGGGGCAAGAGTACCCTGATCAACGCCCTGCTGGGAGACCAGATCCTGCCCACCGCCATCATCCCGCTCACCTCCGTGGTCACCATCCTCAGCTACGGAGACCGGTTAACCATCGAAGTGCGCTTCCACAATGGCCAGCGGCGGCAGATCTCCCCCGCTGAGCTAGTGGACTACATTACTGAGAAAGGCAACCCCGGCAATCGCAAGGGGGTTCAGGAAGTAGAGATCACTTACCCCTCCGAATATCTCAAAGACGGGGTGCGTATCATCGATACCCCCGGCGTAGGCTCAGTTTATAGCCATAATACTGAGGTGGCTTATAACTATCTGCCCCAGGTGGACGCCGCGGTATTCGTGGTCACGGTGGACCCGCCCCTGTCGGCGGCGGAACATGAGTTTCTGCGGGACATCCGGGACTATGTCCACAAGCTCTTTTTTGTCCTGAACAAAATCGATTACGTGGCGGAGGCGGAGCGCCGGGAAGCCCTGGAATTCACCGCCCAGGTGCTGCAGAACGAGCTGGCCGCCGAACAGGTAAAAATCTTTCCCATGTCCGCTAAGATGGCTCTGGACGGCAAGACCAACGGGCATCCGGAACTTCTGGAAGCGAGTCTCCTGCCCCCCTTCGAAGAGCATCTGCGCCAGTTCCTCTACCGGGAAAAAGGGCGGGTGTTTTTGATCTCCTGTGTCAGCGGGGCCCTGAAAGCCATCACCGACTCCACCCTGGCCCTCAAGGTGGAACGCCAGGCCAGCGGCCTGCCCCTGAAGGAGTTGGAAGAGAAGATCGCTCGCTTTGACCTGGAATTGCAAGGGCTGGAGAAAGAGCGGGAAATGTCGCTGTTCTTGCTGGAGGGCCGCCTCAAAGGTGTAATTGCTCAGGTGGACGCCGACCTGGAGGCTTTTAGAAAAAAGACTACCGCCCGCCTGCGCCAGGAGGTGGAAGCGACCTTCCATCAAAAGAGCCGGGCCGCCGGGGACTTGCGCCAGGAGATGGAGGACTTTCTCTTTGCGGTGCTGCGGGATGTCTTCACTACCTGGCGTCGCCAGGAAATCGAAAAGCTCTCCCAGGCATTGGCCGAGACCCACCAGGACTTTGCCACCCGGATCAACGCCATTCTGGAACGGTTAACTCAGTTGACTGCCCGCATCTTCGACTTTTCTCTCCGGGGCTTTGCGGTGGAGGAGGCTTTTACCGAGTTGCAGCAATTCTGGTTCAGGTTTAAGGATGACCCGGTGGGTTTGGAAATCTTGCAAATGACCGCCACTTCCCTCCTCCCCCGGGCCTTGACTAGGGGTTTGTTGCTGAAAAAGCTGTTGGAGAATATATCCGAACTGGTAGATAAACATTGCGGGCGCCTGCGCTACGATTTTCACCAGCGCCTTCAGGATATTGCCCGGGACTTCCGCCAGACCTGGCTCGCCCGGATTGATGATACTACCCAGGGCATTCGCCAGGCCCTGGAGCGGGCCCGGGCTCAGAAACAGACCAGCGCCCAAGCGGCCGCAGCGCGGGCGGGGCAACTGGATCAGAGTCTGACCGCCATTATGACGGCCGAATCGGAACTACTGGCCTTGAAGGAGCGTATCCAAGCAGCCTGGTAATAAAAAATTAATCTATCTGGCCGGCTACCGTAAAAAATTCATTAAATTCGCAGTGACTTGAATCTAGCAAATTTGACCTTGTTTTCTGAATAGTGCCCCAATTCTTTCTAAAAGGTAACAGTTAAGGAAATTTAAACGCTTTTGTAAACCAAAGGGAGGATTAATGACTCAAATTATCTTGGTCCGCCATGGCCAGACTCCGTGGAATAAAGATAAGATTTTTCGCGGCTCCAAGGACATTCCCTTGAACGACCAAGGCCAGGAGGAAGCTCGCCTGGCCGGAGAATGGCTGAAAGATGAGACCATCCATGCCGCCTATACTTCGCCCCTCTCCCGGTCACGGCAAACTGCGTTGACTATTGCTCAACATCACAACCTGGAGGTACAAGACCTACCGGGTCTGAGCGACCTCTGTTACGGCGATTGGGAAGGCTTGCCTCTTACAGAGGTGAAGTTAAAATATGCCGACCTTTACCGCCAATGGGAGACCGCTCCTCATACGGTGCGCTTCCCTGGGGGGGAAACTCTGGAAGAAGTGGGCAGTCGCGCCCTGGCGGCAGCGCAGGATGTCATTCAACGCTATCCCGATCAGGTCGTCCTGCTAGCGGCTCATCGCGCCGTTAACAAGGTCCTGATCGCCGCTCTCATCGGCCTGGACAACTCGCATTTCTGGCGCATCGGCCAAGACACCACTGCCATCAACCGGTTTTCTTATGTTGATGGCGTCTGGCAGATCTTGTCCCTCAACGAAGTCTGTCACCTGCGGGGGATGGAAAGGGGCGCCTATGTGGATTTTTAGGAGAAAAAAATCTTTGTCCTTGGTGCTTTGCTCACTATCATACCAGACGAGACAGTTATCACCGGACCATCAAAAATTGCAGAGATTATCTGCATATAGGAGGTGTTTGATCGGCGCTAAGTTCGGAGCAAGGCAGCTATCAAAAAGGTTGATAGTTTTTTGTGGGACCACCACCAAACTCACCGGGGACCATGGAGCGCAGCGTCCCACCCGTCCGATATAGCGCCTGGTTATACCTCCTGAATAGCACCATCACCAGTAAAACAAAGCTTCTTCGCCAATCTCTTGCTCGATCTCCAACAGACGATTGTATTTGGCGATCCGCTCGCTGCGACTCGCCGATCCGGTCTTTAGGTGTCCCCCATCCATTGCCACGGCAAAATCGGCCAAGAAGGTATCTTCCGTCTCTCCGGAACGATGTGAGAGAAAATAGCGCCAGCCTGCCTCACGACACATGCGTACTGCTTCGATAGTTTCAGATACTGTGCCGATCTGATTTAGTTTGATCAGCGCCGAATTCGCAGTGCGTTCTTTGATCCCCCGGGCTAGGTATTGGGTATTGGTGACAAATATGTCGTCGCCGACAACTTCGATTTTTTCGCCATATCTGGCGGTAAACTGCTTGAAACCTTCCCAGTCCCCTTCCGCCAAGGGGTCTTCCCAGAGAACGATTGGGTATTGCTCGAGCCAATCGCCGGCCAGCCCAATCAGCTCGCGGCTAGTCATTTTTCCGACTTGCGAGCGCTTCAGGTCATACTCTCCGACCCGATCCAGTGCAAAGGAATTTGCGGCGCTGTCTAAGGCAATGGCAATCTGCTCCCCGGGCTTATATCCGGCCTTTTCAATCGCCTGCAAGATCGTTTCTATTGCGTCCTCGTTGCTGGAGAAATTCGGCGCAAAACCCCCCTCGTCACCAACGCTTGTCGCCAGCTCCCGACTCTTTAAAATTTCCTTGAGGGTATGGAATGTTTCCGCAACGTAACGGAGCCCCTCCCGGAAAGAAGGCGCGCCAATCGGAACAGCCATGAACTCCTGGAAGTCCACACTGTTATCGGCATGTTGGCCGCCATTGACGATGTTCATGCAGGGGACCGGCAGTCTTCTTGCCCCAGCACCACCAAGGTATTGGTACAGAGGGAGCTGAGCGGATTGAGCCGCGGCTCGGGCCACAGCCATGGATACCCCTAAAATAGCGTTGGCACCCAAGTTGCTTTTATTCGGGGTGCCATCCAGTTCGATGAGGAGGCGGTCTGTTTCGGTCTGCCGGCTGGGGTCATGGCCGACGAGGTGCGAGGCGATGATAGTGTTAACGTTCTCCACGGCCTTAAGCACGCCTTTGCCGCCATAGCGGCCTTTATCCCCATCCCGCAGTTCCACCGCTTCGTTTTCGCCGGTGGAGGCACCGGAAGGCACGGACGCCGAGGCAGAGATGCCATTGTCCAGTGTAACATAAGCCCGCAGCGTCGGGTTACCGCGGGAATCCAGAATTTCCATGGCTCGGACGGATACTATTCTTGCACTCATAATTGGTCCTTTCCGTATTCGGAGGATGGGCGGGTGCGGTTTGGCCCGGATTAGATGTGCTCCTGAGTCGCGGCTCTTTGATTGAAATTAAAAATCCCCGTTCTCGCCGGGTTGCCTACCTCCCAGGTGGCAGGCATCGTTTATCGACATGATCAAATTTTAGGTTACGACAGGATCCAAGTCAAGCCAGAGATGGTTTGCCAAAGGGAAAGCGAAAACCTTGGCAAAAGTTTTTAGATCTTGCCAAACCAGAAAGTTATCGAATTTATTGGAAAGATTGTGATATGCCCTGGATATCAGCATCAGCCTGATGCCATCAAAAACTGGGGGTGGAGCATGAAAATTTCCAAGGCCGTTAATCTGTTCATGGATTACCACAGGATGAATTCCCAAAAAAATACGATCCGAGCCTACGGCTCACTTTTGGCAAAATTCCGGGACCATCTTCCTGACCGGGAGCTGGATTCCATATCCTCAGAAGAGATCCTTGCCTTTCTAACCAGCCTCCACGATACCTGTAAGCAGCTCACCAAACACACCGGCTATGCCTATCTTAAGGCCCTCTTCAACTTCATCCGTACCAATTTAGACGCTCAGCTCCAAAATCCCTGCGACACCCCCATGCTGAGGAAACTTTTCCGACCGGGAAAGTTAACCCAGTGGCAAATCCACGAAAAGGAAGTCATCGACGAGATCATCTTTCGGACCACCAAGCCAAGAAATCGCCTCATAATGGAGCTCATGGCCCGAGGCGGTATGCGGGTTGGCGAGGTCTTGAAGCTTACTGCCCTGGATGTCGACGATCAGAAGCTGGTGATCAGGAATCCTAAGAGTGGGAAAGAGGCAGAATTGGTGTTTATCCCTAAAAAGCTGGCCGACCGGCTGAAGGATTACCTCAAGGCCAGCGGCGGTGCAAGTGATCAGAGGATTTTTCCCATTACCTACACCGCCGCCCGGGTCATGGTTAAAAAGGCTGGCACCCTGGTGGGGGGTTCATCTCAGGCCCCACGACCTCAGGCAGCATGCGGCCACCTAGGCCTCAAGATCAGGGGTGCCAGTGGAGATCGTCAGCAAGGTCATTTTAAGACATGCCAACCTTTCTACCAACCAACGGGATCTGGGCAAGGTCAGTGATACCGAAGCGGTAAGGTGGATTGAAAATTTATATGGCTAAGGGCTGACGCTATGGGCGAGGTCAAGAAGGGCCTCGCCATTCTTAAATGTGTTGATATTTTGCGAATATGGAAATTTTTTGGCTGTTTGATAAGTTTCTAATCAGAGCAAATAATAAAACCTGTAAAAGATGCCGAAATTTTACAACCCCTATTTACCTAATTGTGCTTGGATATATTTTGGTGCGGCGTTGTGCCCGAGTCATCTTGGGTTTGCCAGCCGCCGCCCAGGGCTCGGTACAGGGCGATGACCGCCAGAAACTCATTGGCCCGGGTCTGGGTTAGCCGCAGCTCGGACTCAAATAACTGCCGGTCGGAATCCAGGACCTCCAGATAGGGGGTGACGCCGCCATAGTAGCGTTGATAGGCCAGGTCGGTTTGCTGGCTCAGAGCTTCCACCTGTTTCCGGGATTCGAGGCGGACTTCCTTTAGCATCCGCACCCCCACTAGTGCGTCGGCGACTTCCTGGAAGGCTTGCTGAATGGACTTTTTGTAGGCGAGCAGGGCCTCCTGTTTCACGGCCTCGGCCGCCCGGACCCTGGCCCGGAGACGTCCGGCCTGAAAGATGGGTTGGGTGAGGCTGGGGAATACAATGTCCCAGAAGCTGGCCGGCCCGGTGAACAGACGTTTTAAAGCCGCGGACTCCCAGCCGGAGACCCCGGTAATCCGGATGTTGGGGAAAAGCAAGGCCTTGGCCTCGCCGATGCGGGCGTTAGCCGCCACCAGGGTCTGTTCGGCAAAGCGGATATCGGGGCGCCGCTCCAAGAGTGCCGAAGTAAGTCCCGGGGGGATGCTGACAGTTAAATCCTGCTCCAACAAGGACTTACCCCGGTTGATGGGTCCCGGATTGCGCCCCAGCAAGACGCTGATCTGGTTTTCTTTCTGTTCAATGGCCCGCTGCAGATCGGGAACCACGGCCCGGGCCCCGTAGAGCAGGTTCTCGGTCATGAGCACCGGGGTTAGAGAATCCCAACCATAGTCATAGCGTGCTTTTACCAGCTCGAGGGATTCTTCCCGAACCTGGACGGTGCGCTGGCTGATCTCGAGCTGTTGATCCAGAGCCCTAAGCTCGATATAGGCCCGGGCCAGATCGGTCACTAAAGTTTGGATGACAAATTTGCGGTTCTCTTCGGAGGCAAAGAATTCGGCCCGGGCGGCTTCGGTGACCCGGCGGAGGCGGCCAAAGAAGTCCAGTTCCCAGGAGAGATCGCCGAAGATGAGGCCGGCGGTCCGCTCCAGGCGCGGCTGTTGGGGAGTGAAGCCCCTTTCTGAGGTGCGGATGCTCTCCATCTGTCCCCGGGCGTTCAGGTTGGGAAAAAGGAAGGACCGCTGAATAGTTACTTGCTCCCGGGCCTGCAGGACTCGCTGGGCCGCGATCTGGATGTCGTAATTTTCCTGGAGGGCGATTTTGATCAGTTCCTGGAGTTTCTTGTCCCTGAAGACTTCAAACCATTTCAGGTCCCCGAAGGAAGCTTCGGCTGGTAGGGTGGGAATATCCGGACCTTTGCCCCGAAAGGTAGAAGGCACTGGATATTCGGGTCGCTGGTAGTCCGGGCCGAGGGCGCAGCCGCCTAAGAGTGTGATTAACAGAATAGTCAGACAGGTCCTCATGACTGTTCTCCTTGGTCGCCCACCGGGTTGGCCCTGACCTCGGCCGGTTGCCAGGGGGGTTTCTCTTTACGGTGAGACAGCTTCTCCACCACATAAAAGGTGACCGGAATCAGGAAAATAGCGATGAGCGTGGCCGCGGTCATGCCGCCGATCACCGCCGTGCCCATGACCTTGCGGGCGACGGCGCCGGAGCCCGAGGCCAAGGCCAGAGGTATACACCCCAGGATGAAGGCGAAGCTGGTCATGAGAATAGGGCGGAGCCGGAGCCGCGCCCCCTCCAGGGCCGCCTCGGCGATATCCTTGCCTTTCTCGTACTCCACCTTGGCGAACTCCACGATCAGAATGGCGTTTTTGGCGGCCAGACCGATGAGCAGGATGAGGCCGATCTGAGCATAGAGATTCAGCTCCATACTGCGCAGAAAAATGCCTAAAAAAGCCCCGCAGACCGCTACGGGAGTCCCCAACAGGACGCTGAAGGGTAAAGACCAGCTCTCATATTGGGCCGCCAGGATTAGAAAGACAAAGGTGAGCGACAGGGCGAAGACTACCCAAGCCGGCACGCCCTCCTGGGCCTTTTTCTCCTGGTAAGACATGCCCAGGTAATCGTAGCCCATTTCAGCTGGCATGGTCTCTTTAAAGACCTCCTCCAAGGCCCTCATCCCCTGGACGGAACTGTACCCAGGCGCGGTGACGGCATTAATCTGTACGGCGCGATAAAGGTTGTAGCGCATGGTGAACTCCGGTCCGGAGCGCTGCTCCAAACTGGTAAGGGCGCTCAAAGGGACCGCGTCACCGTTCTGGTTGCGCACATAGAACTGACCCAACTGCTCGGCCTTGACCCGATATTGCCCCTCGGCCTGCACGTACACCTGCCACTGGCGGCCGAAGCGGTTGAAGTAGTTGACGAAATAGCCGCCCATGAAGGCCTGCAGCACCCCATAGACCTCGGCGATGTCCACCCCCTGCTTGAGCACCTTGTCCCGATCCACCTCAACAAAGATCTGGGGCACGGTGGGCACGAAGGTGGTGGTGACCCGGGAAAGCTCTGGTCTTTTCTGGGCCGCGGCCATGAATTTCTGAGTGTTTTCCCAGAGGAAAGGGATATCCTTGCCGGCCCGGTCTTCCAGGATGAAGGTAACCCCGCCGGCGGTGCCGATGCCCGGGATGGCCGGCGGTGAAAAGGCAAAGGCGACGCCCTGAGGGAGTTGGGCGAGCTGGCGGTTGAGATTGGCCATGATGGCTTCGTGTTTCTCTTCTGGTTTTTTCCGTTCATGCCAGGGTTTCAGGGTAACGAAGAAAAAGCCGCTATAGGTATTGGTGACGCCGCTCAGCATGCTGTAGCCAATTACCGAGGTGACGTATTCCACCCCGGGGGTGTTCATCATGATCTCCTCAATCTGGCCGCAGACTTCCCCGGTGCGTTGTAATGAGGAGGCGTCAGGCAACTGCACCCCGGCGTACATATAGCCCTGGTCTTCTTCGGGAAGGAAGCCGCCGGGTAGTCTCACTCCCAAAAGGCCGGCGAGTCCCGCCACCAGAAGCAGAAAGAGCAGGCTCATCCCCGCCTTCCGGACAAAAAACCCGCACCAGCTAACATAGCCGTTGGTGGTGCGGCCGAAGACCTCATTGAACCAGCGGTAAAAGCGGCTCAGCGGCCCCCGGGAGGCCTTTTTGGGCTTGAGGAGCAGGGCCGACAGGGCTGGGGTCAGAGTCAGGGCGTTGAAGGAGGAAATAATGACAGAGACCGCGATGGTGATGGCAAACTGCTGATAAAGCCGGCCGGTAATGCCGGGAATGAAGATGGTGGGAATGAAGACCGCGGCCAAAGACAAAGTCGTGGCCACTACCGGCCCGGTGACCTCCTCCATGGCCTTCAGGGTGGCCTCTTTGGGCGTCATGCCCTGCTCAATATGGTGCTCTACGGCCTCCACCACCACGATGGCGTCATCCACCACGATGCCGATGGCCAGGACCAACCCCATCAGGGCAATAGTATTAATGGAAAAGCCCAGAAGGGGGAAAAAAGCGAAGGTGCCCACCAGGGAGACCGGCACCGCCAGAGCCGGGATCAGGGTAGCCCGCCAACCCTGGAGGAAGATGAAGACCACGATAATCACCAGAACCAGGGCTTCAAACAGGGTGTGGATGATTTCCTTCATGCCCTCCCGCACCGCCTGGGTAGTGTCCAGGGCAATGACGTAGTCCATATCCGGCGGGAAGGACTGCTTGGCCTGCTCCATGAGCTTTTTCACCCCATCCACCGCCTGGATGGCGTTGGTGCCCGGAAGCTGGTACAGGGCCAAAACGGTGCCGGCCTTGCCATTCAAACGGCCTTCAAGGGCATAATTCTGGGACCCCAGTTCGATGCGGGCCACATCTTTCAGGCGAACCAGCGATCCGTCCGGATTGGCCCGGAGCACGATCTGTTCAAACTCCTCCGGGTTTTCCAGGCGGCCCTGGGAGCGAATGGCGTAGGTATACTCCTGGCCGGGGGGCGCCGGCTCCGCGCCTACCTGGCCGGAGGGGTTGACAGTGTTTTGTTTCTGGATGGCGTCGACGATCTCCGGAATGGTGATGTTCAACTTGGCCAACTGGTCGGGCCTGACCCAGAAGCGCATGGCATATTGGCCCGCCCCGAAAACGGTGATGCTGGCGATGCCGGGCACCCGGGTCAGCTGGTCGTTTAGGTTGATATAGGCGTAATTGGCCAGGAAGGTAGCATCGTAAGTGCCGTGGGGAGAAATGAGATCTACCAACATCAGAGGCGCGGCAGTGGACTTCTTGACGGTGACGCCGTAGTTGCGCACGTCCTCCGGCAGTTTGGCCTCGGCCTGGGCCTGGCGCATCTGGGCCAGCACCTGGTCGATGTTAGGGTCGGTTTTGACATCGAAATTCACATACAGCTTTAACTCACCGTTGTTGGCGTTCAAGGAATACATATAATTCATGTTGTCCACGCCGCTCATTTCCTGCTCGATAGGCGTGGCCACGGACTGCTCCACCGTCTGGGCGTCGGCGCCCACGTAGGTGGTGTTGATGAAGATTTCCGGCGGCACGATGTTGGGATATTGGGAAATGGGCAACCCTAAAAGCGCCACCACCCCAACGATCAGCATGACGATGGAGATGACAATAGCCACGACGGGGCGGTTGATGAAAAAGCGCGCCATGGCCCCCTACCTCTCCTGGTTCCCGGGGGGGGAAGTGGGAGGCTTGGCCGACGCCTCTTGAAATGGCTTGGGGATGACCGAGCTACCGGCCCTGACCTTTTGGAGGCCTTCCACAATCACGCGTTCGCCTGCCTTCAGCCCCTTCGCAATCACCCACAGGGAGTCGGTGCGTTCGCCCACCTGGACCCACCGCAGATCCACCTTGTTCTCCGGCCCGACCACGGCCACCTGGTATCTCCCTTGGATTTCGTTAACCGCTCGTTGCGGCACCAACAATGCCCCTGCTTGAGTCTCAAGCAAGGCCCGAATTTTAGCGAACTGCCCGGGGCGCAGCAGGTTGCCAGGATTGGGGAAGAGCGCCGCCACCTTGATGGTGCCGGTGCGCTCGTCCACCTGGCGGTCGGCAAAGTAAACCTTGCCCTGGTGGGGTAATATGCTGCCGTCGGCCAGGATGAGCTCCAGATTGGGTCCTTCCCGGTCTGACTTCCCTTGGGCTTCTGCCGCTCTGATAAAGTGCATATATTCCTGCTCGCTGATGGGAATGTATACTTTAATGGGATCTACCGTCGACACGGTAGTCAGCTCCGGACCTCCGGGATTCCCCACCAGGTCGCCGATTTGGGCCTTGGCAATGCCGGCGATGCCCTCAATGGGAGAGGTGATCTTGGTGAAACTGAGATCGATTTCCGCCTTGCGCACCGTGGCCTTGGCAGCCTGGACCGCGGCCCGGGCCGAAGCCTCCCGGCCGATAGCGTCATCCAGGTCCTTTTTGCTCACCGCGTTCACCGCGGCCAAAGGCCTGATCTTCTCCAAATTGGCCCTGGCGGTGTAGAGCTGGCCTTCAGCGATGGCCAGTTCCGCTTTCGCCTGTTCCAGGGCTGCCTGAAAAGGCCGGGGGTCGATCTCAAAGAGGACCTGGCCTTTCTTCACCACCGAGCCTTCTTTATAGTTTTGCCTGATGAGATAACCCTGGACCTGAGCGTTAATTTTAGCGTTCACCAGGCCGTCGGTGCTGCCCACCCACTCGCGTTGGAGGGGCACATCCTTCTGTACCACAGCTACAACCTCCACGGTGGGAGCGGTCGGGCCAGTTGCCTGTTCTCCGCCGCAGCCGCAAACCAGGCACACCGACAGGCAGGCTGCGGTCAGAAGATAAACTGTAAGGCTGAAGCTCCGGACCTTATGATACCGATTCATAGGCGTTGACCTCATCTTTTTCAGATCTTTAAATCAAGACTTTTCTTGTCGATGCATAACCGCCAGAGACACCAGCCAGGCCAGGACAATGGCTGGATAGAGCTGCCCCACCAGGGCCTCCAGCATAGCCAGGGTGCGGGCCACCGGGTGCACCGCAGTGATATCGCCGTACCCGGTAGTGGTGAGAGTGACGAAACTGAAGTAGGTCAGCTCTCGCCTCAGGGCGTCCAAGTCGCCCACGACTAGGCCTTCCGGCAGGCGGAAAGCCTGGGGGATGTTTAAGGCTACCACCTGATACATGAAAGCCCACAGCCCCCCCAAGAGAAGATAGATGGCGATGGCGCCGCGAATCCGGTGGGGCGTCACCTGGCCTGCCCGGAAGACTTGGGCGATGACCACGGCCAACAGGATCGCCAAAAAAATCAAGCTGAGGCCGGTGGTAAGAACAGCTAAGCCTTTTCCTGGCCGGATTTTCTCCGCCCAATCGAGGGTTAGGCTAACGACCGCCAGGACGATAACCAAAAAGTTCAACCACCTCTTTTGGAAGGTGATCAGCACCCCGGCCGCAATAACCAGAGAAAAGAAGACCTGGGCCAAGAACCTGCCGAAACTGAACTCGCTCAAGGAATTCAGGACGATGAAATAGCCCAGGAGAAAAATCAGTAGGCCCGTGAGGCCGGTCTCATCGGACCAAAATTGCCGGGGACGGAGTCTGGATAGATTCATGCGCTGATTTTTTTCAACTGACCGCTCTAAGTCTCCGATCACGTCGTAACGAACCCAATGCCTGAAGCCCTAACCTGATCTTCCTTTCCCTTAGTGAGAGCCGGGCAGAAAATAAAACATGACCGCCATTATAATGTAAACTGTAATTAATTGCACACCCTTGAACCAGTTGGCTTTGCCGTCTCCCGCCACCATGATGCCGATCAAAGCGGTCAAGAATAAGGCGCCCAACAGGCTCCGGTGAAATACCAGATTGAGAGGTTGGGGAGCAATGAAGTAACTGGCCAGCACCAAGACCGGAGCCACAAACAGGGCGATTTGGATGGAGCTGCCAATGGCTATGGAAATACTAAGGTCCATGCGGTTTTTTACTCCCATGACCACCGCGGAGCAGCTTTCCGCGGCGCCGCCGACCACGGCGATGACTACGATACCGATAAAGGCCTCAGACATATTGAGAGCCTCGGCAGTCTCCTCCACCGCCCCCACCAAGATCTCGCTCATGAAGGCCACAAAAACCGATGTCAAAAGAAGGGTAAACACGGCCCGGGTCAGGCTCCATCTGTTTTCGCCGCCGTGTTCTTCATGCTCCCCCATGCTCTCAAAGAAGTCGGGGTGGGTTTTCAACATGAAGACCAGGCTCAAGAAATAGGTGACCAACAACACCACCGCCACGGCCAGGTTGACATACTGCTCGTGCTTGATGGTGTCAGCCGTGACAAAGTTATGGAAGGTGCTGGGAATGCTCAGGCTGATGACCGCCAAGAGCATCATGGTCATGTAATTGCGGGCCGCGGCCGGGTTGAACTCCTGGACGTGGCGGCGATATCCTCCTAACAGAAAGGCCATCCCGAGGGCCAGGAGCATGTTGGCCAAAATGGCTCCGATGATGGACGCCTTGACCATGTCATAGAGCCCGGCCTTGAGGGCCACCAGGACAATGATCAGTTCCGGGGCGTTGCCAAAGGTGGCGTTCAGCAGCCCCCAATGGTATCCCCGGTATAGGTGGCCAACTGCTCGGTGGCGTGCACCAACAGCGCTGCCAGGGGGAAAATGGCCAACGCGGCCAGAAAAAACAGCAAAGGCGGGGGCACCCCCGCAATTCTGTCGAGGATGATGACCGAGGGGATAAGGAGCAGGGCCAACCCATAAAATATTTTCTGGAGTAGGCTCACAGGATTCTCCTTCTGCGAGGCTCTTCGGACTGGCATCCCATCCATCCCGCCAACGGGATGATGCCCTGGCAGGCAGAAAAGAAAATCAGGGTATGGGTCTGGGGCCGAAAATACTCCAAATAGAACGAAAGGGGAACAAAAAGCAGCAACAGGTTTAAAGAAAAGAGTGCTCTCAATGAATTCCCTCCGGTTACCTTCACTTTCTGCTCCTCCTATGAGTTAAAAACTAGTTTTTTAACCTTCCTTATTTTCGAAACGCCGACTCTGATCGCTCTGGTCATTGCAAAGTCCGACTCAAGGGCTCTGGGCACCGTCTGTCAGTTGTTGCAGCCGCAATTGCAGGTCCGGTGGAACCCAGGTAAAGTGGATGAGGTAGCGCTTGCCTGACTCGTTAAATGGGTGCATCACTTTGGCGTAGACCTCCGGCGATTCTCTCTCGCCGGTCTCCATCTGCAACCGCAGCATAATGTTGGTGTGCGGTGGTAACTGGCAATCTACCTCGACCACTGCCCGCCTATGGGAGATGCTGACCAGGGAGGCGAGTTGCATCGGTCCATCGAGATGTTTGCCGGTTAGCACTAGATAGTAACAAAGCAAAGGGTGGGCAAGGGTCGTTAAGATCGTCTCCTCCTCCTCAAGCATTACATCCGGATAGTCTTCGTGGCCCAGCAAGTCACGACACTCGAGGGCCTCCTGCATGCCTTTGCCGTGGACCTTGACCACCTCACCCAGGATGAGGCCCGGGCTGGCGGCTTGTATCAGAGTGGAGGAGACGAGCACTTGCCTGCCTACGGTGAAACTCTCGATCCGGGCCGTCAGATTGACCGCCTGTCCTACGACCCCGTACTTTGATCGCTTGGTCGAGCCGATATTGCCCACTACCACCTCTCCGGTATGCAGGGCGATGCCCATCTCGATCTCGGGCCACCCCATATGGAGGTTATGCTCATTTACCTGGCGCATGGCCTTCTGCATCTCCAGGGCGCAGCGGACCGCCCGCGGGGCCGCGTCCGGCATCGCCACCGGGGCACCGAAAATCACCAGGATGGCGTCCCCGATGATGTCATCGATGGTGCCGCCGTGTCGATGGATGATCTCCACCATGGCAGAGAGATAATGGTTCAACAGGGCCACCACATCGGTGGCCTCCAGCTGCTCGGCCAGGGCGGTGAAGCCACGCAGATCAGACATCAGCAGGGTAACCTGGCGCTTCTCGCCGCCAAGCTTTAGGCCTTCCGGCATATCGAGCAGCACTCCGACAACCTCGTCGCTGGTATAGCGGCCAAAGGTCTGGCGGATGAACTGGTTGCGACGCTCGAGCTCCTGGTTCAGCTCCACAAGTTGTTCCCGGGAGTCCTTGAGCTGTTGGGTCATACTGTTGAAGGCGGTGGAGAAATCCCCCATGAAATCAACTTCCTGCTCTAAATCGCCGGAAGCGATTTGCTGGGTCTTCCAAGTGAGATGCCGGAGATTTGATTGCAGGGCCTTAAAGGCATTGACCACCGCCATCCGGCCCAGCACCGGGCGAGTATCCAGTTTACCCTGGGCAATCTGCTCCATGGCCTCAGCCAGGGTAGCGAACTCGACGAGGAAACGATTCACATAGGTAATCAATTGACGCATCTCGTTATCCGGGAGGTCATCCGGTATGGCTATTGGCCGGGGGACCTTACCGGTGCGCAGGTAATGGATCGTTTCGGTAATCTTATCGACGAGTTCCTCTGCAACTGGGATCATCTCGGACCTTATTTGGGTTCTACCGTGAATCGACAGACCCGATCGCCGGAGCCCCAGCAGTCGACTTCCTTGACCTTGAAGTCCTTTCCCGTATAAGCTAGCAGCAGTCCAGCAATAAAACCCTCATCATAGATGCACACTTCCTCCGCACAAACCGGAATGCCCGAACAATCAAGATCCTCAGCCACCGTTACCACGAAAGAGCCCTTGTCGTAATCGGCTGATTCGACCCGGAAGATGCCGATGCCTAGCTCCTTCATGGTGCGCTGGATATCGGCAAAGAAGCTGGTCACGTCACTTTTATTGGTGAGCACATGGTTGCAGTACTCTTGACCGGCTTTCTTGCCGGCCTCAAAAAAAAGCCGGTCAGCCTGGTCAACCCCACAATCCCGGATGAGGATGTCGCGCAGCGTGTACTGCATCAGGCGATACACCGCCACATGCACCAGGGGGCCGAGATTCGGACGGCCGGCTTCGATATCACCCAGCATGCTCCAGGTAAATTGACTTTCGTCCCGTTCTTCTTTAAACATAACTATTTCTCCTTTTCGCCAAGATTTAGCATACGGTTTGCAGGGCAAGCGCGCCGAAACGGCGGTGAACTCCTCCAGCGCGCCGATTCCCTTCAGTTCTTCCCAGCTCGTTTAATCGCCGCGACAATCTCCTGGCTGAGCTTGGCCAGGGCCCGGCTTTGGGCTGCCACCACGGCGGCATAATCTAGTCCGCTCAACGGCTCATGAATGCTGGACCGATTCGTTTGCAACAGCTTTTTATCCGGACCTCCGAAGACGCTCCAGCGCGCCTCCAGCCAGGCGGCCTCGCCCAACCGGCCGTCGCAACGCACCACGTCTACGGTAACCTGGTAGTCGATGGGAACGGTCCGGCGCCAGGGGTAGAGATAAATCCCTTCGGTGGGGAGAAGCAAACCGATATTGTCGGCCAGAACATTCACGAAGTTATCCTTGAAGGAGCCGACCCAGCGATCGTACTCGGCCTTGGCCACCTGATTATCGCTGGTGCGGGTGATAATCTGAGAGGTCTCCAGGTAATCGGCCAGCTTGACGGGGCCGATGCCGACCACCGCGTTTTTAGAAGGGCTTTCACTTCTTACCCCCACCTGATCAGTCGGCATCGCACTCAAATTGTAAAACCGCGGCGTTTGACTCCGGCTCAGACAGCCGCCGAAACAGATGGCCCAAATGGCCAGGATTATTGGTAGGCTGCGGGAGAATGTCTTCACTGTCATATTACTTCCCTCCAGGACTCTTCTTGCCGCGAATTAAGGTTTCGGGATGCTGTTCCAGATAATTGGCCAACTGCCGAAATGACTGGCTCATGGCGGCAATCTCCTTCAGGGTGTTCTGCAGTTCGACTATCAGCGGCGAGTCTTCGGAAACGACCCCTCGGGCCGCGGACATGGTTTTATCCAAACCGGTCCTCAGTGGGTCCAACTTGGCGTCGGCATTACGGGCCAGCTTACCGATGTCGTTGACGGATTTTTTCAGGTCGTCCGCCAGCGGGTCCATCTTGCGTTCCACCCGGTTGACCAGTTTGCTGGTGTTCTGCAGTAGATCTTTCAGGGCCCGGAGGGTGGCGGTCATATCCGGGCTGTTAATGAACCGTTCGATACCCGCCAGGGTCGCTTCCAAGTTCTTTTTCAGCCCCTCGAGATCCAGCTTATCCAGGGTCTGGGCCAGCCGTTCGCTGGTGGAGGGGATGGTGGGAATCTCGATATAGTCTTGGTCGATGTTCTTCAGAACCACCGGTGTGTCGGGATAAAAATCAAGCTCGATCATTAACTGCCCGGTAATATAACTCTGCATGGTCAGCACCGCCCGCAGGCCCTGGTCGATGAGCTGGGCTAGATTTTTTCGGGGGTCTCGGGGCATTTTCCCGCCCGCTTCACGCACCTTGAATTTCTCCGGCTCATATTCGACGATGACGGGGATTTGCAGCTGCAGTTTAGCGGGATCGACTTGGAGAACAATGCTGGTCACTGACCCGATTTGCACGCCCTGGAACAGCACCGGCGCCCCGACATTCAACCCCTTGACGGATTCATCGAAGTATAATACGCATTTCACAGTTTTTTTGAAGAATTTGCCCGAACCAAAGACCACCAGGCTGGCGGCCATCAGGATCACGGCCAGGACCACGAAAACGCCGATCATCATTCGGTTTGCTTGCTTAGCCATCAGTGCCCATCCTATCGCTTAAGATTGCTCGCCCCGGGTTAAAAACAGGCGCAGATTGGGGTCCCGGGTCTCGGCCAACAGCTGGTTGGGGTTGCCGGTGGCCGTCATGGTCCGTTGGGATACATCCAGAAATACGGAATTATTGCCAATCGCAAAGATGCTGGCCAGCTCATGGGTCACCACCACCATGGTGGTGCCCAGGCTCTCCCGCAGTTCCAGGATCAGGTCATCCAGGCGGCGGGCGCTCACCGGGTCCAAGCCGGCGGAAGGCTCATCGAAAAACAGGATCTCCGGATCCAGGGCCATGGCTCGGGCAATACCGGCCCGTTTCTGCATGCCGCCGCTGATTTCCGCGGGATAAAACTCTTCGAACCCGGCCATGCCCACCAGCGCCAGCTTCAGTTTGACCACCTCGCCAATCTGGGCCGAACTCAAGTTGGTATAAGTCTCCAGCGGCAGGGCGATATTCTCGGCCAGGGTCATGGAACTCCACAGCGCCCCGCTCTGGTACATCACCCCGGAACGGCGAATGATCCGGTTACGGGTCTCCTGATCGGCACCCCAGAAATCCACCTCACCATAAAAGACCTTGCCCTGGGCCGGGGATTTTAAGCCCATCAAAATGGTCATCAAGGTGCTCTTGCCGCAGCCGCTGCCGCCCATGATGATGAAGATGTCCCCCCGGTTGATGGTAAAGCTCAGGTCCCGCATCAGCACAAAGTTGCCATAAGCCATGGTAAGGTTGTGCACCGAGATATGGGCTGTTTTCTCATTCACCTTTCATATTCCCAGAAAGTTGCATAAAATAGTGATCACCGCGGTGGAGACGATGATGCCGACAATGGCGGTGACCACTGCGGAAGTGGCCGCCTCGCCCACCGCCGAGGCGCTGCGGCCGCACTGCATGCCCCGCATGCACCCGGCCAGGGCCACGATCACCCCGAACACCGTGCCGGAAAACAGGCCGATGCCTAAATTCCAGAGACCCACCGCGGCCGCGGTCTGGTTATAGTATTGGATAAGGCCGATATCCAGCATCCCGACCCCCACCACCATACCCCCCAGGATGCCCATGACATTGGCGTACAGGCACAGCAGGGGCATCATCAGGGCCAGGGCCAGCATACGGGGCAGCACCAGAACCTCCATGGGCGAGATGCCCAGAGTTTTCAGGGCATCGATCTCCTGGTTCACCTGCATGGTCCCCAGCTGGGCGGCAAAGGCCCCGCCGGTGCGGCCGGCCATGACGATGCCGGTCATAATCGCCGCCATCAGGCGCACCATGGCAATGCCCACCAGATCGGCCACGTAAATTTGCGCCCCGAACAGCTGCAGCTGGATGGCACCGATAAACGCCAGGATCAACCCTACCAGAAAACAGATGAGGGAGACGATGGGCAAGGCCTGGACGCCCACGGCCTGCATGATTAAGCCTAAATCAGCGCGGCGGTACTGGGCCTGGCCGCGCATGAGTCTTAACACGGCAATGACCGCCTCGCCGATAAATTCCAGCAGTTCACCGGCGGATCGGCAGAAATTAACGGTTTCGTTGCCCAGATGGGTGAGAAACGATACCCGCTCCTCTGCCTTACGGGCGTCTTTCTTTTCCGGTACAGCCAAGGCTAATTCCAGCAGTCTCCGGGCCCCGGGCGGCAGTCCGTCGCGGTTCAGGTGGATGTTTTGTTGAGAGCAAAAGGAACCCAGGTTCATCAAGAAGGTCAGCAGTCCGGTATCCCAATCGGCCAGCTCCCGGCTGTCGAAGACCAGCTGGCGCACCTCTGGCCTTTTAGCCAGCGCTTGCTGCACCTTATCGGCCCCGGGCAGTTCACTGCCCAGCTGCCAGTGCCCGGCCAGCATCACCTTCAGCGTCTCGGCTGTGGGTTGCTCCATGAACATTTCACCTCTAAGCGTCATGCGCGATTTTCTCCATGGCAGCTTTTTGGCTGATCATTAGGGGCTTCATCCTCACTTAGGCCGGGTTCGAGCAGTGTCACCTACATCATCCCTGGCGAGGAAACTTCAAACCTCTCCATCTTCCAGATATTGTTGGACTTCCTGCTCTAGTTCCTGGAGGAGTTCGGCATAGGAGCGGCTCAAATTTGGGGCTTCCGGGGCCGAGGCCTGCCGCCAGTACTGCCAGGCGGTCAGGCAATCGTGGTAATCCTCGCACAGGGACTGGAAGGCAGGACTTTGCTGAAAGAGTTGCCGGATTTTGGCCCCCTCCTCTGGGAAATTCTTTAGAACTGATGCCAGTGCGGCACTTGGGGGAGCATCTTGGCGGCCTGTCGGGGGCATACTGTCCACCCTGAAAAATCAAATTTCACTACGCCCTGATTAACCCATCCGCTAAACCTTTAAAAGTAACATGACGGTAACATCACGGTAACATCACGGTTCTTTGCCTTCTCGGGTTATTTCTGATATCATAGAAACATTCATAGGCCTTCCAGGAAATGCACTATGGCTGCCAAAGATAGTAATCGACTTCTTCCAGGTTCTGGGGCCAATCCTCCCACGGCGGAGGCCATCCGGCAGCAACTTGAAAAAATCCTGATCAGTCCGCAGTTTTTTAACTCCATCAATCTCCAGAACTTTCTCAGATTTATCGTGGAAAAAACTCTGGTCGGCGAGGCCGCCGAAATCAAGGGTTATACCGTGGCCACCCAGGTGCTGGGGCGGAAGGCGGACTTTGACCCGAACCTGGACCCGATCGTCCGGATTATGGCCGGTAGGCTGCGCCGGGCCCTGGAGCAGTACTACCAGGGGCCGGGGGCAAGCGATGCGGTGGTAATCAATGTGCCCTTGGGGGCCTATTTACCAGTGTTCTGCTCAGCTTCCTGGCACGACGACGCCGGTGCGGTAACTCCTAAGATTCTCCAAGAACAAATTTACGCCCTCCCCCCCGGGCCCTCCGTGGCGGTGCTGCCCTTGCGAAACCTGACCGGTGACCACAAACAGGAGTATTTTAATGACGGGCTGGCCGAAGAATTGACCAGTGAACTGGCCCGCTACCAGGATTTGCGGGTGATCGCCTTTCAATCCACCCTCTGCTGGAAAGGGAAGGAGCATGACGTTCGGGAAGTAGGTCGAGACCTGAACGTCCGCTTTCTGGTGGAAGGGAGCGTCCGCAAGGCTGCCCGGACCGTAAAGATCGCCATCAACGTCATAGATACGTTGAACGGCCTGCGGCTCTGGGGGGAGCAATATCACCGGGAGCTTCGGGCAGACAGTCTTATCGCCTTACAGGAGGAGATTGCCCAGAGAGTAGCGGCCAAGATCGGCAGCGAGTATGGCATCATCCCCCGGAACCTGTCCCAGGAATCCCGGAAAAAGCCCCCTGAATCTCTCGACACCTATGAAGCCATTCTCCGCTTCTACCACCATGTCAATGTCTTGACCATCGAGACCTTCGAGGAAGCCCTCCGCGCTCTGGAACAGACCGTGATTCGGGAGCCGGAATGCGGTCTCGCCTGGTCCCTGTTGGCACACCTTTATTGCATTAACTACACATTGCAATTCTCTCCCCTAAAGACGCCTGTGGACAAGGCTCTGATTTTTGCCAGGAAAGGGGTATCGCTGAATCCGCATAACCAACAGGTGCGGGCTACCATGGCTTATCTCCATTTCCGCTACGATAAACGGAACTTGTTCCTGTTGGAAGCGGAGAAGGCCATGGCCCTCAACCCCAACTCCCCCTTGTTCATCGGGTATCTGGGTTGGCTCCTGGCGCTCTATGGCGACTGGGAGCGGGGGCTGCCCATCCTGGAAAAAGGTATGGAATTGAATCCCCACTTCCCCGGGTGGTTTCGGATGGCCCCGTTTTTTTATTACTATCTGCAGGATAATTGTGAGGAGGCCTATCAGGAAGCCCTGGCTTTTCGGATGCCTCAACTCTTCTGGGATCCGCTGTTGCGGGCCGCGGTGTTAGGCCGGATGGGAAGAGAGCCGGAAGCGGCCCAGGCATTGGCGGAGTTGCTCCACCTCAAGCCGGATTTCCCGACCACCGGCCGCTTTCTCATCAGTTGCTATGCCAAATTCCCCTACCTGGTTGAGGGTCTCCTGGACGGCCTGCACCGGTCCGGCCTGCAGATCTGATCACGAGCCTCCAGGCCTCCTGCGCTCCTTGCCACCACCGTGCGGTTATCTTGCCAGCTCCTACAGATATCATCGGGACAGCAAAAATTATATATCTGGACTTCATAACGAAATAGGCTGTTTTGGGTCGGGAAAGTTTCTGGTGCCAGGGGTAGAACGGCTGGGGCATCACATGAAAATCTTTTGACCCAAAAAGAGTTGATATTCTCTGAATAGGTTGAATTTTTAGCGGATTGATAAGTTTCTAATCAGAGCAGTTATTTGCAGGCAGCTTTCTTAATTGGTAGGAGAAGAGAATTAATTTTTTTGGCAGGGGTCGGCTCAGAAGCGAGAGCCCGAGAACTGATCCCTAAAATGACGAGTTAGCAGGAGATGGCCGGCAATAAAATGCCCTATACAAATAACTTTCTATAGTAACTTCGGTAAGTTATCGTTTAAATTATTATAAGAAAATTTCTTCCTTTAGTAATGCAGCCACAATTAATCAGACCGGTCACAGGCAAACACATGAGATTTCCTGGCCGGCAGGTCCAGATAAAGGCCCTGGGTTAACAAATCGTCTCCTTCCCGGTCGTAAGGTTTCACTCATCAGGTCATAGAGGATAACTTTTCTTTCCGCTCAGCTTAACAGAGGTTAAAGTCACATTAGCCCAGGGTAAGGCCATAATTAACCGTGACCAGCAGGCTTCGTCAAACCTGGTAAAGCCCTCGCTGAACTTATCCCCTCGGGCCCGGGCTTCGAGAAAACAGGACTTCTATCGGCGTTGGCAAATCAATTGATATTATTGTAACATTAAACTATTCTTAACGGGACTTTGAACTGTTGTTGGGGACTTCTTAAAGATTGATGGCTTCGTAAAAACCCCGAGATGTAATTAAACCTTTAATAATATTAAAAAATAATGGCACTTTCCCCTTGACAGCTTTCTGGGGTGGTATATACTAACCATATGATATTACATTAAATAGATGCAATCGGAGCTCAGGTTTTGTTCAGACTCAAAAGGCAGCAGAAGACCATTTTGGACCATGATATTTACCTGTCGGCCGACCGCCAAGCGGCCTTGGAGAAATCCTGGGCCGGTCCTTTTCGGCGGTCGGTGTTGCCCATGATCAAAGAAGAGCCTTTCCGTCCCGGCTATTGCCCGGATAACCGCCGACCGAATGTGCCGGTGGCCATTTTTGCAAACGGTGTCAAATCAAGTCTAAACTACCCCATCTCATATTTTATCACCCACGACGATTACGACCCATTCGTTGCGAGGGTCATTTCTAGTACGACCCTGCTCTTTCTGTGTTTGCATATGTGACTCAAGCAAACCTCCAATGGCGGTTGTTTTTATTTCCATATCATTCATCGCTTGTGCAAAAGATGCAGCGAATTTTTCTCCTTTTTCGTTTCCTGTCACTGCGCGAGCCACAATACCGTTTGCTGGTCCAATTTGGCGCTCTGCGGCCCCTTGGGCAAATCCTGCTTCCACACCAGCTGCTTTAATGCCCTTATAATTTGGTCTGCTAAGGAAGCACCTTCAAAATTGAATGGGATTACGCCAATCGATACGCGTTCCCCTTTAAATTCTTTCATTCGTGCAATAAGAGAGTGCATTTGTTTTTCATTTAGAAAACGTGGGGCTTTAAGTTTTTCTAGTGCAAGTTCGGCCTCGGCTGTGCGGGCGCTTTGTGCGGCTAATTCCCGCTTTAAAGCTGTATCCCTTATATTACCGGATACAACAATTGCGTATGTAGCGACAATACCAAGAATGAGCGCGCCAATAAGAACCCAATTGGCCCAAAAATATACAGCATCTGCCGACATCCCTCTGACCCTTCTAATTAATTTACCCAATGTTATCACTAATTATTATTTTGGCTCAGGCATAACTGATACAAGAAAAACGGAACAAAATTAAGAATTAAACAGCCTAAAGAGGTGGCTATTTTCCCAAATTTCCAGCCTAATGATTGTAAACGATGAAAGCCAAACATCTAAGCAACCGCTATTTATTATACAATATCTGATTAAAAATTGTTGCAGAGTCAAAGTTCCCTTTAAGACCAGACCAAAGCCAGGGGATTTTCTCTTAACTTGCCTCACTATTTTGCTAAGGACCAAAGAAAGCGTAAGATTAGCACACTGCCATTTTCCATCGACCCATTCTACGGTCTACGACCAAAACCAAGCCAAATTCTTACTTAAAATGACAGCCTGTAATAGGCCCTCTGGCCGCGATTTTAAGAGCCGTAAAGAAAGATTATAATCTGTGATAGTCCTGTGTAGCAGCCGATGTTAAGGAGTTTCTACCCTCGGGAAAAAAATCTATAGCCCCTATATTTCTGCTTGCAAAAATAATATAACAATGTTATAAAAAATTTTATGAATAAACAAATCCTAAGGGACTGGCGAGAAAGCCGGGATTTGACCCGGAAAGAATTAGCCAAAATGCTGGGGGTCACTCCCATGGCCATAGCTTATTGGGAATGGGGAAGTAGGAAAATACCTTCTTTGCTCCCCCTAGCCCTGGAAGCCTTAGAAATTCGCTTAAGAAAGGAGAAAGATCATGGGACTGTTAGTTGAGTGTCCGGAGTGCAAGAAACGGAACGGTCAGAAGGTCAAGGTCTGCAAGTGCGGCTTTAACCTGGCTAAGTTTTCTGGCAAAGTTTACTGGATTGAATGGTATCAGGACGGTTACCGGAAGCGGGAGCGCATCAGTCCGAACAAGGAAGCGGCGGAGCAAAGGTTGCGGGAGGTGCTGTCGGCCCGGACGGAGGGACGGTATATCAAGAAGAGCCCGGATAGCAAGACCAGATTTCAAGACCTGGCTAAGTGGTATCTTGGTTTGCCGGAAGTGCAGGCGAAGCGAGGGCGGTCTTATGAACGAGACCAGCTTAGCGTAAGTAAGCTGTTATCTGTTTTGGGCGATCGCCTTTTGAAGGACATTACCTCCGAGATGGTGGAGGCTTATAAGCAGAAGCGTTTGACCGAACCATCCTATAAGGGGACTCCTACCAGACCGGCTACCGTCAACCGGGAGTTGGCTTGTCTCAAGACTATTTTCAACAAGGCTATAAAGAATCAGAGGGCGGAGCGCAACCCAGCCCAGGGAGTGAAGCTGCTACGCGAAAACAACGTTCGAGAGAGGGTATTAAACACAGAGGAATATGGCCGGCTGCTGGCCTATTGCCCGGCGCATTTGAAACCTATCGTCAAACTGGCCTACCACACGGCCATGCGGCAGGGGGAAATCTTAAATCTGACCTGGGGCCAGGTTGACCTTAAAGAAGGCTTTATCAAGCTCAGGCCAGAGGATTGCAAGACCAATGAAGGGCGTTATGTGCCTCTGAACCCGGAGCTAATAGCCATGTTCAAGGACATGGTAAGGGGTTTGCCAGGGGTGCGGGTGTTTCCTTACAAAGGCAAGGGGTTTGGGAGCACCTTTCAGAAAGCTTTTGAGACGGCCCGAAACAACGCAGGAATAGAGGACTTCACCTTTCACGACCTCCGGCATACGGCCATCAACAACTGGCGGCTACAGGGCCATGATTACTTCCGGATTATGGCGGCGACCGGGCATAAGACTATGAATGTGTTCAAACGCTATAACACCGTGAGCAGGGAAGAACTAAAATCTCTGGTGGGGGAGAAAATCTGAGGGGGTGGACACCTATATGGACACCAAGCAATAAATAAGGGTATAGCCGATTTAGCTAAACCCTTGATATCATTGGTGGCGAGGCCCAGAATCGAACTGGGGACACGCGGATTTTCAGTCCGCTGCTCTACCGACTGAGCTACCTCGCCCCGGGTTTTTTTGATATATAATATATCTGCAAAGTATTTTTCAACCTAAAATTAGCAGTTGCCGAATTTAGGCAGACAATGCTATCTTGGCGCGTGTCCAAGGCTACCAATGCCCAATCTGGCTTTTAGGTCAATCAGCTGATCCCGGGGAAAAATTAATGCCCAAAGTATTAATTATCGATGTTCCAGACCAAGATTATCAGGAATTGGCGGACATTTTCACTGGGGCGGGGTATGAAGTTTTTCCTCTGGCCGGGGGCGATAGGGCTCCAGCGGTGGCTGCCGAGCTGCGTCCTGATATAATTTTATTGAATATCCAGGCTGAGGCAGGCCTCAAACAATTTCGGGCCCTCAAAGATAAAGAGGCGACCCAGCAGATCCCGGTGGTGTTGGTCTTGGAACGCTTTACGGAAGACTACGCGGCGCGCGGCCTGGAGATTGGCGCCCATGATTTTATCCTCAAGCCCTTCCGGGCCGAGGAAGTTTTGGCCCGGGTAGGGGTAGCCATCCGCCTGAAAGAGGACGAGCATCGTTTGCAGGTCTTCGAGCAGCGCTATGGCGATCTTCTTGAGGGTATGTCAGCCTATCAGTTTATCATAACCCGGCAAGGGCGATTGATAGACTGCAGTCCTGACTTGCTGGAAATATTGGGCTATGACCGGCAAGCTGACTCCCTTGAAGTTTCCCAGGCCCGAGACCTTTTTGCAGGTACCGGGGACTATCAGCAATTTCAGGAACAGATTAATCGGCAGGGCAAGGTCGATAATTTGATGCTCAATTTTAGACATCGGGACGGCAGCAGGATAACGGTATTGATCAATGGAATGATTGTCCAGGACCAACCCGATCTCATCGTCGGCTATGCCAGGCCCAGTGGTCCTTCGGCCAAGGGAAATGTGGCCGAGGATCTGGCTAAGGAATTAATACCGCGACCGTCAATCAGAAATTTCATGCGTGATCTGATCCCCCGGCTGCTTCCCTTTGCCGATAATCTGCTGTCGCTTTTGAAACCGACAGATTTACTGGGGGGACATTATAAGAAGTTGAAAAAGCTGGGGCAGGGCAGCTTTGGGGAGGTCTGGCTGGTACGCGATACCGAGGCCCTGGAAGAAAAACATTATTATGTGGCCAAGATTCCGTTTTCCAAGTCCTATAATAAGAAATTTCACCAGGAGGGTGAGATCATCCGGAAACTGGCTCCTCACCCTGGAGTGGTACGGCAGATTGATTACCTTGAAGAGCATGGTCGATTGATTCTCATCCAGGAATATGTCAAGGGGCCGACTCTGCAGGACCTGCTGGTGGAAGTACTTCCGGAGGCCCTCAAAGAACGAATCATTGTGCAGCTCATCGATATTGTCGCTCATGCGCACCAGCACCAGGTGATTCACCGCGATATCAAGCCCAACAACATCATCGTCACCCCCGAGGGTACTGTCAAACTTTTGGATTACGGCGCTGCCAAGGAACTGAAGGACCGGGACGTCAGCGCCACTATGATCGGCTCCCGGCCCTTTATGGCCCCGGAGCAGATCATGGGCCAGAGCGAGAAGCGCAGCGACATCTGGGCCATCGGAGTGATCATGTACCTGCTTTACACCGAAATGCTGCCTTTTTACGATGAGCTGGAAAAAACTTTGATCGATCTGATCCTTTATCAGGAACCGGTGGCGCCGCGGGAGGAGAACCCTGAGATTCCGGAGGAAATGGAAGCCATCATCCTCAAATGTTTAGCCAAACGGGTGGAAGATCGTTATCCCGATGCCAGATCCTTGAAGGAGGATTTGCTTCGCCATTTTCCCGACTTTGGTCAGCACCCCTGGGGCGGATTTCAGACTGATGCCGCAGCACTGTCAGACCTTTCCTAACTCCGCTTTTATCACTTGCCGTCTTAGCAGCCTTGATCAAGGTAGAGAACTTTTTGGTGGTTAGATGAGTCAGGTGGACGGAAGATCGGGAGAGCGATATAATTTACATGGGTAAATCCCTATAATTGATTACCAAACGAGCCGATGAATCCCTTAGTAGCCATTATTGGTCGAGCCAATGTCGGTAAATCAACTCTGTTCAACCGGCTGACCCGCAGCCGCCGGGCCCTGGTTGACAACCGCCCCGGAGTGACCCGGGACCGCAACTATGGCATCGTCACCTGGGATGACCGTACTTTTACCCTGGTAGACACCGGGGGTTTTGAATGGTCTCGGGAAGGATTGGGTGACCAGGTTCGGCGCCAGGCTGAACTGGCAGTGGCCGAGGCCGATGTCATTCTATTTATGGTGGACGGCCGTCAAGAACCTCAATCAGGGGATTTGCAGGTAGCAGAGTTTCTGCGCCGGTCTGGGAAGCCCCTGCTTTTGGTGGTCAATAAGATCGATGGTCCCCGCCAAGAGGCTGGACTACCTGAATTTTATTGTTTTGGCCTGAGTCCCTTGTATCCCATTTCCGCCGAGCATGGGCAGGGTATTAACGCCCTATTGGATGCCTTGGTGGCTTTGCTGCCGCCGCAGCCGGAAGTTTCCGAGACCGAGGCGGTAATCCGGGTGGCGGTGCTGGGGCGGCCCAATGTCGGCAAGTCATCGTTAATCAACCGTTTCTTGGGCGAAGAACGCCTGGTCATCAGCCCTTATCCGGGCACCACCCGTGATGCCATCGATTCTCAACTGGAATTAAAAGGCCAGCAGTATGTGCTGATTGATACCGCCGGGATCCGACGCAAAAGCCGCATCTGGGAAGATTTGGAGCGCGGGATGGTATTTCAGGCGTTTCGAGCCCTGCAGCGGGCCCATGTAGCGCTGCTGTTGCTGGATGCTTGGGAAGGATTGACTGAGCAGGACTTAAAAATTGCCGGGCAGATCGACACCGTCGGCCGGGGGGGGGTAATTGCCATCAATAAATGGGACCTGATCGCCGGGCCGCAAAAGCGGTTGCTTGACCAAGTGAGCCATGGATTGGAATTTATGTCGTTTGCCCCGATCCTGCCGATTTCTGTGCTAACCGGCTATAATCTAAAGCGGATTTTCCCCTTGATTGACCAGATCTACGAGCAGTCCAGTTCCCAATGGGGCACGGCTGAGTTAAACCGGGTTTTTAACGAAATTGTCAGGCAACATTCTCCACCTCGATATCGCCACCGATCGGTCAAATTCTATTATCTGACCCAGGTGGGAACGATGCCCTTAACCTTCATGATTTTTACCAATTATCCTCGGGGTATTCCAGAATCCTACCGGCGTTATCTGATTAACCAACTAAGGTTACAGCTCGGACTTCCATATGCTCCGATTAAACTCTTATTTAAAGGCAGAATACGACACCGCCGGAATACCCCAGTAGAAAAACCGCTTAGACAGAACAAAAGGATGATCAAATAAAGAATCCAGCTAGCTGGCTATTTGATAACCCGCAGCCGAGTGGTTCGGCATGGACAATCATGGTCGCACTGATTGAAGTTTTGTTTGAGGATATAACCTTTCATGAGATTGTTCTTGACCCGCACCGCATTGATGATGAAAAAGGCAATTACGGACCGTTCCCATTCCCGAGTAGGCTGAAAATTCTCCATTCGTTTTTTATAGTAGGACAATATTGCGGATAAGTCTGATTCATCTAAGCTTAAAATGTCATTGGCCAAATCTTCTATCCTTTGCCTCGGCATAAATTTGTTTCCCTCCTATTGCAATATGCCCCTGATCTATACTCCGCCTATAATAGGCTGACTATTAAAAATTTGTCAACAAAAATTAATTAATGAATTAATTTTATTTTTAGGACTGGCCATGCGACCTAGTTTGGGTAGAATTTTGCCGGTTTTAGATGTCTAATTTGATCTTTGCAAAGATTTAACCATTTCCGCCAAATAATCCGCCTCCCGGGCCAGGATTTCCTGACCCTGCTCCGGGGAGGCCAATTCTGGGTTGCCCCAGACTCCTCCGGGCCAATATGGTCGCTTATCACGCACCAGGATAAATTTGGGAAAATGCGGCCATTCGGCCGGTGCCGAGCCTTTAACCAGATGTGGATAGGTGGCCTGCATCAACGCGGTTTCCACTTCCCCGGCATGAGAGTCGCCTTTGGTCTGGACCAGATCCGGGTATTGTTTCAGGACTTCGATGATCAGATCAATAATGTTGACCACGGCTACTTTTATCTCTGGCAGCTCCGTCAGCAGGGCCTCACCGGCTTCGATCAACGCAGCGATGTGAGTCCCGCCGCAATGTCCGGTAAGCATGATCAGATGCCGCAATCCCTGGCGGTAAAAATCACGCCCCAAATCTTGAGCCAAGCCCCGCAAGGTGTCGCCGGAGAGGCTAATAGTGCCTGGGTGTTGGCGGGTCGAACGACAGACGCCGTAATGGATGGGCGGCGCTACCAGTACTGGGACTCGTTGGGCTACTTGGCGGGCCAGTTCCAGGGCATGCAGGGTGTCAGTACTCAGCGGCAGGTGGGGACCGTGTTCTTCTACGGCACCAAACGGCAGGATAACAGTTCGTGTCTGAGCTAAAGCGCCAGAAAATTCTGGCATCGTGCCTTCTCCGAGAATCATGCCCGGCTCCCCCAGTTTTTTATATTATCGGTTGCTTATCGGCCTTCGTCAATAATTTTTTTTAACAACGTTAGGCACATGCTGACAGTCATAAGGCCACCCAATAAGCTCTGGTTTAGAAATTGGCCGAGCTCAGAGGCGAGGACTTTTTTTCCCGGCATCATGGTTGAGCACGGTATAATCTATGTAATAAATTGGACTTTTAGCAAAGCCGGGCAATTTTCGGCTGGAATTTCAGAAATTGTACCCAAATTTTTTTTATATTAATAATCTATCGTGTTTATTGGTTAAAATTGAAATTTGTGAAAAAAAAGACTTGACAAGGATTTCTCTTACCTGTTATTAGGATTTTAGCTTTATACAGCACCTGGATAACCTGGTTCGGGAGGAACAGGTGGACAACTGGGCCGTATTACATGATTTCGCTTATGTCCTGATTTTTTTGTTAGTAGCGGTAGGCTTTGCCGCAGTTCCGCTCCTCATCGCTTATTTGGTGGCCCCCCGCAGTACTGGTCCGGCCACTAATCAGACCTATGAGTGCGGCATCCCGGCCATAGGCAGCGCCTGGGTCCAGGTAGCGGTGATTTATTATCTCTTTGCCTTAATCTTCCTGGCCTTTGATGTGGATGTGCTATTTTTGTTTCCGGTGTTGCTGGCCTTTGGAGAGGGTTATGTCTGGCGTGATCTGATTGAGATCGCCATCTTTATCAGCATTATATCCCTGGTGATTGTTTACGCTTGGTGTAGGGGGGTCTTCTGGTGGAAAAGAAAACCGGAGAGCCGCTAATCCAATTCGGAGTTCTGGAAGAGGTCTTAAACCTCTGCCGGGCTAATTCGCTCTGGCCCATGACCTTTGGGCTGGCCTGCTGCGCCATTGAGATGATGGCGGCTGGCGCGGCCCGCTTTGATCTGGACCGCTTCGGGGCGGGGGTCTTCCGGCCCTCCCCCCGGCAATCCGACCTGATGATCGTTGCCGGGACCATATCCCGCAAGATGGGCCCGGCCATTGTGCGGCTGTACGACCAGATGGCGGCCCCCAAGTGGGTGATAGCCATGGGCAATTGCGCCATTTCAGGCGGGCCCTTCTATTATGAAGGCCAATATGCCATTGTCCCCGGGGCTGATCTGATTATCCCGGTGGATGTTTATGTGCCTGGCTGTCCGCCGCGGCCGGAAGGCTTGATCGAAGGCATCCTGCAGTTAGAAGAAAAGATTACCCAACGCGGCCGCTTGAGGAAATTTAGATAATGTTAGCCGAGCAGATCAGAAACAGCCTGCAGCAGCTGGACCTGGAAAAGGTAGCGGCAGGGAATTATTCCCAGAGCGGCTACCATATCGAAGTGGTCGCCAAGCCGGACCAGATCAAGGCCGTCGCCCAGAAAATGTTGGAGAATCAGTGCTTCCTGGAATCCTTGACCGCCCTCGATTTAGTGGAGTCTTTTGAACTGGTCTACCATTTTGCCTGTTTTACCGAACTGTGCCGCACGGTCATCCATGTCCCTTTAAACAAAGGCAAAGCCGCTCCGACCATCAGCAGCCTCTATCCCGCCGCCGATTGGTTTGAACGGGAAGTCTTCGATCTATTCGGCATCATCTTTGTGGGGCATCCGAACCTGAAGCGCCTGATACTACCCGAAGATGCCGATTTTCACCCCCTTTTGAAAGATTTTGTCGCGAGTAGTTGAGATGATGCAGGAACAGGGTTTTGAAGAAAAGACTTTTTATCTGAATCTGGGCCCCCAACATCCCAGTACGCATGGCGTATTGCGCATCCTGCTGGAGATGGACGGGGAATTCATTGCCAATTCCGAGCCGGTCATCGGCTATGGGCACCGGGCTCATGAAAAGATGGCGGAATTGCGCACCTATCAGCAGTATCTGCCCAACATGGGCCGGGTCGATTATCTGCATGCCCTGGCCTATAATCACGGCTACTGCCTGGCAGTGGAAAGGCTGGCCGGGATTGAGGTGCCGGAGCGGGCTGAATTCATCCGGGTGATTACTGCCGAACTCAATCGGATCGCTAGTCATCTGCTGTGGTTCGGGGCCTATCTTTTGGACCTCGGCGCTTTTACCCCCTTCTTATATTGTTTCGATGATCGGGAGAATGTGGTCGACATTCTGGACCGGGTGACCGGTTCCCGGTTGACCTATTGCTATTTCCGCTTTGGCGGTGTGCGCGACGATATTGACGACCAATTTATTGCCGGCTGCCGGGCCTTTATTACCCGGTTGCGGAGCCGTTGGAAGGATTACGACGATCTGGTCACCAAAAACGTTATCTTTATCAACCGCACCCGGGATATAGGTATCATTACCCCGGAGCAGGCTTTGAAATATGGGGTTACCGGCCCTTGTCTGCGTGGCAGTGGCATCCCTTATGATATTCGCCGCAGCGAGCCCTATTCGGTCTATCCCTTGTTCGATTTTGAAATACCGGTCGGCGAGCGGGGGGATATCATGGACCGCTATCTGGTGCGCCTCCAAGAGATGGAGCAGAGCCTGAGGATTATAGAACAGGCCCTGGACAAACTGCCCAATGGGCCGATCATGGCAGAAAAAGTCCCCAAGCGTTTGAAACCGGCCGAGGGTGAGGTATACGCCGCGGTCGAGTCCGGGCGGGGAGAGTTCGGCATCTATATTGTCAGCAAAGGGGACACCAAACCTTACCGGATTAAGTTGCGGGTCCCGTCTTTTTCGAACCTCAGCATCATCTCCGAGTTGATCAAAGATACCCTGGTAGCAGATATGGTTGCTATTTTGGGCTCGCTTGATCTGGTTATCCCAGAGATCGACCGCTAGGTTCTAGACAGTCAGCCGGGTCTTACCCTGCTGAGCTCAGAACTGAGTCTGTGCCCCAAGGTGGTTCTGTGATGGAAATGTTATATCAGATAGGGGGATCAGAGGCCGTCCGCATCATCCTGGCGCTGGTGGCAATAATCACCCTGGTTTCGGTCAATGCCTTGTTCCTGATCTGGATGGAACGCAAGGTCGCGGCGCACATTCAGTTGCGGCCCGGCCCCATGGAGGTCGGTTATCACGGCGCCTTGCAAACGGTTGCCGATGCCCTCAAACTGATCGGCAAAGAGCTGATCACCCCTGAAGATGTTGACCGCCCGGTTTACCATCTGGCCCCGATCATAATGTTCCTTCCGGTATTGGCCCTTTTTCTGGTCATTCCCTTTTCCGCCAATTTAATCATCCGCGATCTCAATGTCGGCATCCTGTTGATCTTCGCTTTTTCCAGCTTGGCGGTTTTAGCTATCCTCATGGCCGGGTGGGGTTCCAACAATAAATATTCGTTGTTCGGGGCTATTCGGTCTGTAGCCCAGAACGTCGCCTATGAGATTCCCCTGCTGATTACCGCCATGAGCATCATCCTGATGGTCGGCTCCTTCAAACTCTCCGACATCGTCGCCGCCCAGGAAGATATCTGGTTCGTGGTCATCCAACCGGTTGCTTTTATTCTTTATGTTATCTGCGCCACCGCTGAGACCAACCGGGCCCCCTTTGATATCCCGGAGGCCGAATCAGAGTTGGTCGCGGGGTTCCATACCGAGTATAGCGGCATGCGCTTTGGCCTGTTTTTTTTAGCCGAATATACCAATATGTTTATTGTCTCGGCCGTAGCCACCGTACTTTTCTTAGGGGGCTGGCACGGCTGGATTTTACCGCCGGTGGTTTGGTTCTTGGTCAAAGTTTACGCGATAATCTTTCTGATCATGTGGTTCAGGTGGACTTTTCCCCGGCTGAGGTTCGATCAACTGATTACCTTTGCCTGGAAGATAATGATTCCCCTGGCGTTCATCAATCTATTGCTCACTGCCTTGGCTATGAAGATATAGGTTTAGGTCAATGGTTGCCTATGTAAAAGATGTGTTAATCGGGCTGTGGAGCTTACTGGCCGGGATGGCGGTCACCATCCGTTATTTTGTCAAGCCCATGGTTACGGTTCAGTACCCCCGGGAAAAACTGACCATGTCCCCCCAATATCGGGGTCATATTGAGTTGATTATGGACCCCGAGACCAATACCCATAGATGTACTGCCTGCGGCATGTGTGTCCGCACCTGTCCTTCCAGCCTGATCACGGTGGAAGGGGTCAAAGTAAAAAAGAAAAAGCTGCCCACCACTCATATAATTGATTATTCTCTGTGCAGCCTGTGCGGCTTATGCATCGAAGTCTGTCCCACCAATGCCTTAAAGTTTTCCAATGAATATCGATTGGCCGCTTACCAGCGGCAAGACATGGTGATCGATCTCTTGGCCCGGCTGGATACTGAGCGGGCTGCCATCGGACTGCCGCCTCTTCCTCTGCCCACCCCCGAGCCCGAGGAAAAAGAATCTCCCCCCGCGGAGGAAAAACCATGAGGTTCATGATTGATCTGTTCTCCGCCGAAGGCATGGCGACCCTCAGTTTCCTGGGGGTGGTAGGCCTCACCCTTATCGGTGCTCTGATTGCCGTCGGGGCGCGCAACATTTTCCATAATGTCTTGGGACTGGCCTTGGCCCTGTTCGGGGTGGCCGGCCTGTTTATTTTTCTCAACAGCCCTTTTGTGGCGATGATGGAGATTTTAATTTACGTGGGGGCCATCTGTATTGCCATCTGCTTTGCGATCATGCTCTCGGAACCGCTCTATTTACCCAAGCCCCCACGTAAGCCTGTTAAATTATTAGGCGCAGCCGGGGCCAGCGGCTTGATCTTCGCCATGCTGGCGCTGCTGATGAAAAAAACTACCTGGATCCCGGCCGCCGAGCGCAGCACGGATTGGTCAATCACCACCCTGGGTCACTTTTTACTTACCAAATATGCCTTGATTTTTGAGGTTATCTCCCTGGTATTGCTGGTGGCGATGTTGGGGGCGATTGTTACTGCCCGGGATGGCCGGGGGAGCTCATGATGATAAGCCCGGCTACCCTGGTCGGATATTTTGGGGCGGGGAGGAAGCATGATTAATAACGTTGAGACCTACCTATACATTGCCTTGGTGCTTTTTGCCATCGGTCTCTACGGAGTTTTGGCCCGGCGGAACCTGATTGCAGTGTTGATTTCAGTGGAGCTGATGCTCAATGCAGCCATGATCAATTTTATGGCTTTTAATCGATTCCTGGCTCCTCACCCGGCCGTGGGCCAGATTTACGCTTTGTTTATTATGGCCGTGGCCGCTGCCGAAGCCGCCATTGCTTTAAGCATCATTATCGCCATTTATCGCAAGTTGAAATCCGTTAACGTGGAACACGCTTCCGAACTTCGAGGTTAATTATGTCCGCCTGGTTTTCGGACCTGACCTTATTGGGCTGCTTTCTGTGTATGATCTTGCCCCTGGCCAGTTTCGGGGTGATCATGATCTTCACCCGGACCTTTCACAAACTGTCGCTGGCCATTTCCCTGGTGGCCTCTACTATTCCTTTATTTTTCGCCTGGAGCTTCCTGTATAAATATTGGCATATAACTGAGCCCATCGTCTATAACTACGATTGGATCATCTCTGATTTTATCAAGATTCCCTTTGGATTCCTGCTGGATCCCACCAGTCTGTTGATGCTGACCATTGTGGCCACCATCAGTTGGCTGGTGCAGATTTACTCCATCGGCTATATGGAGGGTGATCCGGGATTTGGCAATTATTATGCCTTCCTCTCCCTGTTCGCCCTGTCCATGCTGGGGGTCAGCATCTCCAGCGGCCTGTTGCAGCTCTATATCTGTTGGGAGCTGGTGGGTCTGTCCTCCTATCTGCTGATCGGCTTCTGGTATGAAAAATTCTCGGCCTCAGAAGCCGGCAAGAAGGCCTTTGTGGTCACCCGCTTCGGCGACGTCGGCTTTTTCATGGGGCTGGCCTTTCTGACCATTTTTTATGGCAACCTGGAAATTGCCAATATCAATTCGGCCGCGGTAGCTCAGAGTATGCCGCCCTGGCTGATTTCCACCGCGGCCTTATTGATTTTCTGCGGAGTGATGGGCAAAAGCGCCCAGTTTCCCCTGCATGTCTGGCTGCCCGACGCCATGGAAGGTCCGACCCCGGTCAGCGCCCTGTTGCACTCGGCCACCATGGTGGCGGCCGGCGTCTTTCTGATCGCCCGGATCTATCCATTTTTCAGCGCCTCCCCCGAGGCCATGACGGTAGCCCTGGCCCTGGGCACCATCACTCTGGTGCTCTCTTCCACTATTGGCATGGTAGCCACGGACATTAAACAGGTCTGGGCCTATTCCACCGTCAGCCAACTGGGATTCATGATCATGGGGCTGGCCGCCGGTAGCTATTTTGCCGGGTACTATCATCTGACCACTCATGCCGGATTCAAGGCCCTGCTCTTTTTATGTTCCGGGGTGTTCATTCATCATTTCGGTACCAATGATTTTTTTGTGATGGCTGCCAAGGGAGGAAGGAAGCTGGTCATTCCCATGGCCACCATCACCATCGCCGCCCTGGCCCTGTCGGGCATCTTCCCCTTTTCCGGGTTCTTCAGTAAAGAGGCGATCCTGGGGGCTTTATACCACCATCCCAACAAATTCTGGCTGCTGATGGGGTTGTTCGGGGCTTTTCTGACCGCCTACTATACCTTCCGGGTGATTTTCGTCATGCTCTTCCCCAAGACCACGGCCCCGGAAGAAACCCATGGCCATGAGGAGCCTCACGAAGAGCATCATGGGGTTCCCTGGGTGATGTCCATTCCATTGTTGATTCTGGCGACATTTACCCTAATTTTGGGCTTCTGTCAGGGCTATCTAGAGCGTTTCCTGCTGGGCCATACAATGCATCATGAGCATAATTACCTCCTGTTGATCAGCGCCGTCGGTGCCGCTCTGTCCGGGATCGGACTGGCCTGGATTGATTGGGGCTCCAAAAAGGCCAAGTGCGTCGGGTTTATCTCCTATGTGCCGGCGCTGGAGAATTTCTTTATCCAAAAATGGTATATGGACCATTTCTGGCGCTGGTTCTTAAATACCTTCATCTACGGGACGTTTTCCCGCTTGTTTACCTATAATGACCGGCGAGTGGTAGACGGCGGGGTGGATACTGTGGCCTTCTCAACTATCGGCAGCGGGCGGTTGCTCTCCTTTTTGCAGACTGCCATGCTGCAGTTAAACCTGATTTTCATGGTCCTGGTAGTAGCCGGAGTCGGGCTCTACCTGTTAATGGGCAGATAATTTTGGCACGGGCCGGTTGCAGTGCCTCGGAACAGGCGGGAAGCCTGATTTACTCACAATTCAGCTTAGCTTAGGATGGCTTTATGGTGGAGCACTTTGCCGACTTTCCGTATCTGACTTGCATGCTGTTAGCCCCCGTGGTGGGCCTGACCATCATCTTGTTCCTTAAAGAGGAATGGCATTTCCTGATCCGGGTGGTCAGTCTTCTCGCCGCAGCCGTCACCTTTGGTTTGTCAATTTACACCTTTATCAATTATGACAAGGCCCTGGGGGGGCTCCAATTCGTCGAAAAATACGAATGGGTCAAAGCCTTTGGCATCTATTATTATGTCGGCGTCGACGGCATCAATGCCCCGCTGCTGTTGCTTACCGGGATCGTTATTTTCACCGGCGTGCTCACCATGTGGGAGCTGGAAAACCGGGTCAAGGAATATTTCGCCTTCATGCTGGCCCTGGTCACCGGCGTCTTCGGCGTCTTCATGTCCATGGACATGTTCGTCTTCTTTTTGTTCTATGAAATCGCCGTGGTGCCGATGTATATCCTCATTCTGATCTGGGGCTCCACCCGGAAGATTTACGCGGCCATGAAACTTACCCTTTATCTGATGGCCGGCAGCGGTTTGATCATCCCTGGAATCCTGCTGCTCTATGCCACTTCCGGGATCAATACCTTTGATATGATCCAGCTCCACGGGGTCCATTTCGCCCCTTGGGTTCAAAAAGTGGCCTTTGTCTTGTTATACTTCGGCTTTGGAGTGTTGGCGGGTGTCTGGCCGTTCCACACATGGTCGCCGGTGGGCCATGTGGCGGCGCCGACCGCCGTCAGCATGCTCCATGCCGGGGTGCTGATGAAGCTGGGGGCCTACGGTATCCTGCGGGTGGCTATGTTCCTGTGTCCGGCCGGCTTTCAGTACTGGGCCCAACTGATGGCCCTGCTGGCCGCGGTGGGCATTGTCTACGGCGTCTTTGTCGGTCTGGCTCAGACCGATCTTAAGTATGTCATTGGCTATTCCTCGGTATCGCATATGGGCATAGTCGGTCTGGGATTGTCCACCGGCACCATCGATGGCTTAAACGGTTCCGTCTTTCAGATGTTCGCCCACGGGGTCATGACCGCCCTCTTCTTCTCGGCGGTGGGCTATATCTATGATCGCACCCATACCCGCAATATTCATGAATTGGGCGGATTTTCCAAAATTATGCCGGTGGCCTCGGCCTATTTTATCATTGCTGCCTTATGTGGGGCTGGGGTGCCGGGATTTGCCAGCTTCTGGGCTGAGTTATTGGTATTTATTTCGGCTGTCAAAGTCTACCCGGTACGCGGTCTGTTCGCCCTGGCCTCTATAGTCATCGGCGCCTTGTTTGCTCTGCGAGTGGTGCAAAATACTTTCTATAATCAGCCCAATCCCAAATTTACTCATTTTAAGGATGTCAGTCCCTTTTTAGGGTTGCCCCGGGCCATCTTGGTGGCCAGTATGGTGCTTTTTGGGATCTTTCCCCGGCTGATGCTGGACATCATCAAATCCGCGGTGGTTCCCTTTGTTAACGGGTTATAAATCATGAAAGTGCTACTTTTTGGTCCCGAACTCTATTTTCTGGCTATGGCTCTAGTGCTGTTCTTCCTGTCTTTACGGCGACAGGTAAACATCCGCATTGACCATCAGGTGGCCCTGGGGTTTGCGGCCGGTGGAGTAGTGGTCGCGGCGGTCTGTCTCTTCCAACAGGGAGAACTGTTTTTTGCGGCTTACCGGGTTGATCTGTTCAGTCAGATCTTCAAAGCCGCCTTGGCCTTGGGCCTCTTTCTGGTCCTGATGATCTCCCACAATCTGGCCCATATTGAAGACCGCTACCACGCTGAATTTTATCTATTCTTGACCACCTGTACCTTAGGCCTGATGATGCTGGTCAGTGCGGTGGAACTTTTGACCATCTATGTGTCTTTGGAATTATCCTCTTATTCACTTTATATTCTGGTGCCTCTGCGCCGCGGAGATGACATCGACGTTGAAGCGGGAATCAAGTATCTGTTCATCGGTGCGGTCTCTTCCTGCTTCATGCTGTTTGGCCTAAGTTATATCTTTGGTGCCACCCACAGCACCTACATTAATGAAATCATGGCTAAGATGCCGGAATTGCTGCAGAGTCCGATCGGCATCATGGGCATTCTGCTTACCCTGGCCGGATTCTTTTTCAAATTATCAGTATTTCCTTTCCATTTCTGGGCTCCGGATGTCTACCAGGGGGCGGCCAATCAGGTGACTACCTTTATCGCCACTGTGTCTAAGGCCGCCGCAGTGGCGGTTTTACTCCGCCTGGCAGCCCTGGGCCATGCCTACGGGTTTGGGTTTACCCAGGGGCTATGGATCTTATCCATCGTGTCCATGACCCTGGGCAATCTGGTAGCCATTGTCCAGAAGGATTTCAAACGGATGCTGGCCTATTCCTCCATTGCCCATGCCGGTTATGTGTTGATGGGCATCCTGACCCTGAGTGAAGCCGGATATACCGCCGCCATCTACTATGCGGTAGCTTATCTGATCATGAACTTCACCTGTTTTATGGTGCTCTCGGAAGTGGCCAGTGATGGCCGAAATCTGAAGATCGTCGAGTTGGCCGGCCTATACCACCGCTGCCCCTTGCTGGGATTGGCCCTGATGCTCGGTCTGTTCGCCCTGGCGGGAGTCCCCCCCTCCATTGGCTTTACCGGCAAATTGCTGGTCTTTACTTCCGCCATGAAGGAGGGTTACTTCTGGCTGGTCCTGGTCGGAGCGGTAAATGGGACCATTTCATTGTATTACTATCTAAAGGTGGTCTACGCTGCTTATTTTCTGGAAGGCAAGGAATTGCCGGCGATTAAACCGGCTCCTTCTATGCGGGCCCTGAGCTATGCCCTGATCCTGATTATCATCGGCTTCGGGGTGTTCCCGGACCGGGTAGTGGAATTGGCCCGGGTGGCAGTAAAAGGGGTCCTGCTATAATTTCTTAATACTTCCGTATTATGATAAATGAAAATGCCAGCCCCCAGGGCTGGCATTTTGCTTTTTAAACATTCTAGGTTTTATCACTTAAAGCAGCGGTAATTATCGACTTCGATATTGTAGTGCCGCAACCAACGGTAGATGGTCTTGGTGCACACCTTGAGCCGCCGGGAGAGGGCGGAAACATTGCCATGGGCCGCCCGCAGCAATTCTTCCAGTTCCTGCAGGGTCGGTCGGGTCGGCAGCGTCGCCACGGAAGAATGGCTCTCCGTGGTTTGGGCCTCGGAAAGGTGGGGTTCAGGGTCCAGATCCAATTCTTTAACGATCGATCCCTGACAGAGCAAAACCGCTCTAGTTACAACATTTTTGAGTTCTCTGACATTTCCCGGCCAGCTATAGGTTAACATTTCTTTTTCTACCGCGGTGGAAAACCGCACCATGCCTTTCTCGTATTGTTTGGCGGCAATCCAGACAAAATAGTTGGCCAGCAAGAGGATATCTCCCCGCCGCTCCCTCAGTGGGGGCAAATGGATCAGCAGGGTGGCCAAGCGATCATACAAATCCCGTCGAAATTGCCCCTGGGCGACCATGACCCTTAAATCCTGGTTGGTCGCCGCCAGCAGACGAACGTTGACTTTTTTGGGGCCTTCGCTGCCTACGGGCTCGATCTCCCCCTGCTCTACCGCCCGCAATAATCGGGGTTGCATGGACAGCGGCAAGTCCCCGATTTCATCAAAGAACAGGGTTCCCTGATGAGCCAGCTCAAATTTGCCCCGCTTTTTGCGCAGGGCATTGGTAAAGGCGCCGGGCAGGTGTCCGAACAGTTCGCTGTTGGCCAATGATTCCGAAATTGACGCACAATTGATTTTTAAAAGCGGTTGAACGTGCCGGAAACTTATCGCCCAAAGAGCCTCGGCCACCAGTTCCTTTCCGGTTCCGGGCTCCCCGGTGATCAGCACCGGCAGATCAGTGCGGGCATAAAGCGGGATGCGATCCAGGATATTCTGAAAGGCCGCGTCCTGGGTGTAAATCCAGGCTCTTTTTGTCGGCCCTCCCTTTTTTCTGCGGTCCTCTCTCTGTTTAATAGGCCTATCAAGGGAGGTAGATACCCCGATAGGAACCCGATCCTTAATTCCCAGACCCCGGCGATCAATCCTAATCATTTTTATCGCGCCTCCCTGTGCGACCGAGTTGGAAAATGATGGATTAATAATGATTACAAAAAATATTAGATGGTTGATATTATAGGGTTAACAAGCATTTATTGTCAAGCTATTAAAATTAACAGGATTATTGGCCACATAAAAAAATAATAAAATCAATAACATAAAAATATATAAATTTGGCCATTAAACCGATTGTTCCACTGGGGTAAGGAGCAGGGCCCCCGGGAAATGAGTTAGGATCTCCCCCACCAATAACTGGCCCTGACCATGAATGATCCGGCCGGTGAAGACATCCCGGCCGCTGAAGGGGGCAAAGGGCAGGGCCAGGGCAGTATCTTGCCATACTGACTCCCCTAGCGGGAGTTGCCCGGCTGGAATGACTGCGGTCAACAATCGGGGGACAATGATAAGCGCTGAAGAATTGCCATGAGTTCTTAAAAAGCTGATCACTTGGTCTCTATATTTCCCAGACACCGGGACTGGATGGTATTCTCCGGCCTGGAAGAGGGCCCGCTGCTGGTTGCGGGCCCGCAGTCCCTGGTAAATCAGAAATAACTTCAGCTGGCCGCTTTCTCGGGAAGCCCACAAATCGTTAATCAGACCGAGCGGATCTGTATTTTCTCTGGTTTGGATTTCCTCCAGAAACTGCCGCCTCTTATCGAAGTCCACCGGACGCCGGTTATCCGGGTCCACCAGGTTTAGATCCCACAGCTCTGTCCCCTGATAGAAATCCGGGACCCCGGGACAGGTAATTTTCAGCAGGGTTTGAGATAGGGAGTTGAAAATGCCATAATGGTCTACCAGTTTCTGGAAAGGCTCAAATTCTTCCAAAAACGGACTGGATTCGGTCAAGATCTCGTCTATAAAGCCCCGCAGAGTTGCCTCGTAGTCGGTATCCGGTTTGGTCCAGCCGGTGTGAATCTTGGCTTCCCGCACCGCTTTAATCATATATTGCTTGATCCTTTCGGCAAAGTCGGGCAAAGACACCGGACTGAAGGGAAAGGCCCCGATCAGGGTTTGATATAACAGGTATTCGTCATTTTTATCTGGGATGGCTTTGCCGCCCTTTATTTTCTTTTTCTTCTGATTCAGTCGGCTCCATTTCCGCAGATTTTTTTCCCATTCCGCCGGGATTTCGGAAAGCACATTGATCCGGGCCCGGACATCTTCCCCCCGCTTGGTATCGTGGGTCGAGCTAGCATTTAGCGCATGAGGCCAGTTTTTAGCTTTTCTCTGATTATACTGGTGAAACTCCTTTAAAGGCATCCCGAATCGTTTGGGATCGCTGCCGACCTCATTAAGCGAAATCAGCCGGTTATAAATATATAAAGTAGTGTCTTCAAAGCCCTTGGCCATCAACGGCCCCGACAGTTGCTGTAATCTCATGATGAAATGTAGCACAGCGGGTTTGTCAGGGTCTCCACTATTCTTAGTACAGCCCCAAAATAACAACTCTTCGAGAAAATCAACCTCTGAACACAAATCAGGATTCTTAACCCGGGCCTGTTGCAAGGCCTGCTTTAAATAAAAAACCTCATTTTCGCCGGCCGGGCGATGATTGAGGTAGGTGCGATACACTGGAAACAGGGCTAAAAGCTCAATAATTACTCTTTTAAAGCTATAAAGACTGATGTCTGTACCATATCGATACTTGCCGGCCAGATTTTTGAGCAGGTGGGCGAGATTATCTACGTCTCCGGTCATGTACTTTTCGATAATCAGCTTCTTTTTTTCATAGACCAACTCCTTGTAGGATATTTTGAAGCCGATATATTTAAAATACAGACTGTTGAATTGGGCAGCATGGCGAAAATTACAAAAACTAGAATTGACGTAATTTAAAAAGTCATAACCGGTGGTGCCTTGCACCGGCCAGTTTAAAGGAAGTTCTTCATCCAATTCCAAAATCTTTTCCACGACAATGTAGAAATCTTTAGCTCTCTGGGCCAAACTTTGTAAATAATTGAGTGGATCATAAAGTCCGTCAATATGATCTATTCTTAACCCGGTGATGCTGCCCTCAGCAATTAGTTTGAAGAGCAAACAATTGACATGATTAAAGACTTCCTCAGCTTCTATTTTTACTGAGATCAGATCATTGATGGTGAAAAACCGGCGGTAATTTAATTCTTCGGTGGCCACTTTCCAGAAGGCTAGGCTATAGATTTGTTCGTCGAGAAGCTTATCTAGCCACCCAAAACTTTCCGGGTGCCCTGGCCGGCCATTAAAGAGAGCGATATTTTCGTCGATAAATAATCTGATCACTTGGTTTTTGGTGTAGAGTTCCCACAACATATTTTTTATGATTTTATTCTGGTCATAGTGGCTGATGAAATCCTCGTCTTGGGGCGCGGGGAGATTTTTGATGAGGTGGAGAATGCCCAGCAATTTCATAAATTCCAGATGGTCTTCTCCCAGCCGGCTGCTCAAGACCTGGAGCCGGTGAGAAATAATCGTGGCGTAGGTGTTAATCTTTAACGGAAATTTCTTATCATAATAATTGATGCTGAAACCCTCGGCATCGTAACTTAATTTGATCTCGCTAGCTTCAATGGCTTCGCCATAACGCCTCCCTAAGATTGGCGCCAGCACTTTGCCCCGGATGTTGGCATAGTGGTGTTTCCAGTCAATGTCGAAGAAGTTATAAAATGTAGATCTGGGCCCATTTTCAAAAATATCCATCAGCATCGGGTTTTCGCCATCATAAGCCATGTGGTTGGGCACCAGGTCTTGAACCCATCCCAGCCCCAGTCTTTTAATTTCAGTGACCAGGTCCTGGAAGTCGGTTTCAGAGCCAAGTTCGGGGTTCAATTTATTAAAGTCCACCACATCGTAGCCATGCAAAGACCCTTTACGGGCCTTGAAGATGGGAGAGGCGTAAATATCGGAAATCCCCAGGTCTGCCAGATATGAGGTTATCTGCCGGGCCTGGCTGAAATTAAAGGCAGGATTAAACTGTAACCGGTAAGTAGCCCGCGGAATTCTCATAAGGATTTATGCTCCCTGTGGCTCCAACCACTTAAGTTATATAAGCAATAAAACTTAGACCTCGTAAGGTGACCGGTTGCTGCAGATCCAGCCGCTCCGGAGCCCGAGAGCCAGGCCCCTGCCAGGTCAGGTCAGCCGAATCCAGCACCTTAGACCATTGTCCGTCTGGGACAAAAGGCTTGAGATCGTGAGTAACATCATTAGGGTTAAAGTTAAAAAGTAGCAATACCTGGTGATCAAGGTCCGGCTGCCAGCGCCGCAATACTAAAAACTTTTCCTCTTCTAAAGCCCATACTTCCAGGTTATCGTTATCCGGCCGAAGCATTGCCGGCAGCTTTTTTCTTAACTTAAGTAAATTCTGGTAAAACTTAACCAACACCGAGTGCTTGCCTTGGGTTCGGATGTGCCACTGCAGTTGCGCGGCCAGAAAAGTCTCCGGGCCCTGCGGATCAGGCGGTTCGCCCGGCCAGTTGAAGGACTTGAACTCATCCCGGCGGCCTTGCCGCACCGCCTCGACCAACTCCGGGTCGGAATGGCTGACAAAATAGAAAAAAGGAGCCTCTTCGCCATATTCTTCGCCCATGAACAAAAGGGGGATAAAGGGAGAAAAAATAACTGCCCCGGCAGCCAATTTGAGAGCTTCAAAGGGCACCAGGGTTGACAATCTTTCTCCGCGCATGCGATTGCCCACCTGGTCATGATTCTGGACAAATCCAACCAACCGCCGGGCCGGGATATCTTTGGCGGAATTGCCATGCCGCCGCTGGCGATATTGCGAATACTGGCCAGAATAGACAAAGCCCTCCCGGAGCGCTTTTACCAGATGCGCCATGCTGCCAAAGTCAGCATAATAACCCTGGTGTTCTCCGGTTAGCAGGGTATGCAGGCAGTGATGATAATCGTCATTCCACTGGCCTGGGAGCCCATAACCGCCCAGTTCCCGGGCCCGGATTACCCGGGCATCATTTAGATCGCTTTCGGCGATCAGGTAGCACCGGCGTTTGGCGTAATCGGCATAATTATCCACCTCTTCGGCCAGCTCTTGGAGAAAATGCTTGGCACTCATATCGAAGATCCCATGGATAGCATCGAGCCGCAGGGCGTCGAAATGGTAATATTTAAACCAGTAGAGGGCATTATTGATAAAATAGTTCCTGACCGCATCGCTTCCGGCACCGTCAAAATTTACGGCCGGGCCCCACAAAGTCTTATAGCGGTCGGTGAAATAGGGCCCGTAATCCCACAGATAATTTCCTTCGGGACCTAAGTGGTTGTAAACTACGTCCAGGATAACCGCTAGACCCTGCTGGTGGCAGGCATCCACCAGTTGTTTGAGCCCCTCCGGCCCTCCATAAGAATTCTGGACCGCATAGATATAGGTGCCGTCATAGCCCCAATTTCTCTCCCCGGGAAACTGAGCCACAGGCATGATTTCCAGGGCATTGACTCCCAGGTCCAGCAGTTCGGGCAACCGGGGGATGATTGCGGCAAAGGTGCCCTCCGGGGTGAAACAGCCGACGTGTAATTCATAAATTACCATTTCTGCCAGACTGAGGCCTGGCCAACACTGATCACGCCAGTCAAAGGCATGATGATCAACTACTTCGGAGGGTCCATGCACCCCCTCCGGTTGGGAAAAAGAAGCCGGGTCAGGCCGGTCCCGCTCCCCTTCCAGGTGGTAAAAATATCTGGTTCCCGGATAGACTCCCTCGACCACTGCCTTCCAGTAGCCTGGTTCATCCGCCTCCATAGGGATCAGGCTAGCTTGAGGCGAGACCAGCTTTAGCTCTACTTGCTGGCGCCAGGGGGCCCACACCAAGAATTCGCATCGGCCCGCTCCCAGGTAATTAGCTCCGAGTGCCATGGACTCATCCTTTTTTAGACTAAATCGGCTAGAAACTAATTCTAATTGCAGGTTGTTGCCATTGAGGGGAACAAATCGAAAAAACGGTGATCTAATTGATTTGACTGATGAACTCAGAGTTCGAACACGCGACTGCCAGGATTCTTGACTAAGATCATCAAAGTCAGGTAGTCCCGGAGGGTCCGGGTGATCAGAAAATGGTCCCGCACAAACTCTCTGGCTTTTTGGCCCAGGCGCCGTCCCATCTGCGGGCGGTGCAGCAGATAGCGGATGCGGAAGGCACATCCTTCCGGGGTATGCACTAAAAAGCCATTGTAATAGTCCTGGAGTTGCAGAACAATGCCGCCTACTGCGCCTCCGATCACCGGCTTGCCTTTCCACATCGCCTCAGTGACAGTTAGGCCAAAGCCTTCGCGAACTGATTTTTGCAAGATGATGTCCGCAGCCCGCTGCAGGGCGTTGATCTCATAATGGCTGTCAGGCGACAGCAGCAAGACCTGAATATCCTCCTCTCCTTGGGCGGCTTCCTGGACTTCTGCTAAGATCTTAGGGCCTTCGGGGTCATCAGTAGCCTCCCCCCCAACCAACAGGAGCTTGCAGGGGGTTTGGCGGCGGACCAGCCGGAAGGCCTGAATTACTCCTAATGGATCTTTAAAGGAATCGAATCGGGATACCTGTAAGATTATGGGCTTATCCTGTTCAATACCCAGACCATCCAGCACGCCCTGGACTTCTTCGGGGCTGAGCTCCCGGTTTTTTTCACTCAACGGATCGATAGAAGGATAGATAATATACTGCGGGTGATCCAGGTTCTGGGAGAACCGGGGCATGGAAAAAACGGAAGCATCATACTGGCTAATGAGTTTCTGTAAAAATTTCCAGATCCGCCGGTGTGGACGGGAGACATCAATATGGCACCGCCATACCCAATGCCGGGCCTGGTTTCGCATCTGTTCAATCAGAAAAGCCGGTTGGGGATCGTGTACCAGTGCAAAATCCGTCTGCCAATCGAATTTAGAAGCGTTGTGAAGGTTGATCTCCTGATAATGTTTCAGCATACTGGGGGTAAAATCTACCTTTTGTCCTTGTAGGGCATTATGCATCGCCTTGGTGGTTTCATAAAAAGGCTGATCCCCTTCAATTACTTCCCACAGCGTCTCCACCCCCAACTGGTTGATCAGAGGCACCACGCGAGATAAGATTTCTGCCACCCCACCGCCGGTGCGGGTGGAATTGATGTTTACCAGGCGGCAGGGCCCCAGGTGTTCGGCCAGGCGATAGAGCTGGCCGACCACAGCATGGCCGACGATGGGGACATAATCATCCAGCCCGATCACAATTATCTCCCAACTGCTGGTCAATGATCTTTAACAGCTCATCGCGGATTTCGCGCAGACTATAAAAATAAAGATCGATGTCGCGGATTTTCCTTACGGCCTCTGAGCAATCAAAGTTGTATTCAATCCAAAAGGAGAAGTCGTCAACCTCTCGGACTCCCAGGCGCCAGCGGGCTTCAAAGAAATGGTAATAAATCGAATCCAGCCCCACTTCTTGGAGGGCATTACAGAACTCGGGCAGGGTATGGGCCACGATCTTGGAGCGAATGATTGCGGTGGAGGCCTCACAGAAATCGAATTCAAAGCCGGGCCGGGCCCAGGGTATGTAGGTGAGATCCCACAGGTAGGAATCCAAAATATCAATCAATGCTTCCCGTACCTGGGCCATGTTTTCGAAATCATAAGGGTCGAAGGAACCAAGCTTTTCCGCCAATCGATTATCCTGCAGGGCATTAGCGGCCCAGAAGGCGAATTCATTGGGATATTCTACACCCGGATAGGTCAAAGACAGGCGATACTGGAAAAGATGATAAAAAGGCACCCATTCGTCAAAATCTTGCAGGTTTTCCACTAGCTCCCTGAGATTAGTAGCTTTTCTACCGATCGGCATGGGCATCACGAAACATTCTCGGAACCAGAAAGGATCTTTAGCCGGTTGATCCGGTCGGATTTTCAAACTCTTATCTCCTTTCAGTAAGCCCAGGGCGGTTAAGATTATTTTTGGGGCAGCGGGGCCGACAATCTTGGTTGCTGAGCCTCAGGGGTTTCTCCCCGATCAGAAAAATCGCCCTGTAACTATTTGACCAGAGTTCTGCTAAACAAGTTACTCCATTATATCAGAAAAGATGAGAAAATCTACCTGACCGTTTAATTTCCTTGATTTACAGAAATTATCCTTATAACCACCGGATGGAGGAAGGCAATGGCTAAAGCAGTTCCAACAGGTCAGTCGGCCGGGCGAGCAATACTCGGGCTCCGCTGCGGCTAAGTTCCTCGGCAGTGCGAAAGCCCCACAAGGCGCCCACTGGAAACATACCGGCGGCAGCGGCAGTCTGCATATCGGTGCTGGTATCCCCCAGATAAAGAAATGCCGAGGGTGGAAGGTCCAGGTCTGAGGCAATCTCCAGGGCGGCGGCCGGGTCGGGCTTTTTCGGCTTTCCCGGTCGGACTCCCAGGACCCGCTCAAATTGCCAGTCGGACAGCAGCCGGGCCACACACATTTTCGAAAAATCATCCGGCTTGTTGGACAGGATGGCCATCCTGATCCCCGCCGTGGTCAGGGCGTCGAGAAGCTCCGGAACCCCTGGATAGGGATGGGTATGGTGGGTCCAGCGCTGATCATAATCAGCCATTAAGGCATCATAACAGCGGGCTACGGTGGCCTCATCGCGTTGGTCCTCCGGGAGCGCCTGGCGAACCATATTCTCCATGCCGCCGCCCACAAAGTATTTATAGGCCTCGACAGGGTGAATCGGAAAGCCAAAGCGGAGCAGCACGCTGGTCATGGAATCAGCCAGATCTTGCAGGGTGTCCAACAAAGTCCCATCGAGATCGAATATAACAGCTTTATAATCCATAGAAAATTCACCTGTATCTGGGTTGGCTGGATAGAAAGCGGACAGGAAAAAATCATAATAAGAATAGCTCAGACGCGCCTGATTGGGAAGTGAATTCGTCCTGTTCAGCTCTATTGAGGAAGCCTGTGGTCCCCGGTCTTACCTCAAATTAATTCTCTAAATGCTCCTGTGATATAAGCCGTTAATTCGATTCAAATCTTGACATCCGTAATTTAACTAGATAATTTGCCTGGTAACAGCTAAAAGTTGCCTTTTGTCCTGGTCAAGACCACCCTGGAGCATTACCGTGACAAAAATCGATCCCCGGTTATCCTTAGACCAGCCTCTCCCCTGGGGCCAGGTGCTAGTGGCGGGGATTCCGGGTTGCCAAGTTGATCCCGTCGTTGAGCATTTGCTTATGGACCTCAAAGTCGGGGGGATAATCCTGTTTCGACGCAATCTGGGAAGTCCCCGGCAAGTGGCGCAATTAACTAGGGATTTGCAAAAACTCTCTCTAGCCGCTACTGGTTCGTCGCTGTTGATCGCCATTGATCAGGAGGGCGGCCCGGTGCAGCGCTTGCAGTCGCCTTTTACCCAGATGCCTGCGGCCCAGGAGTTAGGCCAACAGGACAACCCCCGGGCGGTTGAGAGCCTGGCCACCCGCCTGGCCCGGGAGCTGCGGCTGGTGGGGATCAATATGAACCTGGCGCCGGTGCTGGATGTGGCCCGCGGCCCGGACAGCCCGCTATGGGAACGGTCCTATGGGGCAGAGCCGGACAAGGTGGCGCGTCTGGGCCTAGCCGCTCTGCGCGGCTTTTGGGCCGGGGGAGTGATTCCGGTGGCCAAACATTTTCCCGGTCTGGGCCACACCACTTTGGACTCGCACCGTGATACCCCCACGGTCCAGGGCGAAGCCCGGGATCGGCAACAGGATCTTTTCCCTTTTCGCCAGGCCGTGGCAGCTGGGGCTCCGGTTATCATGAGCGCCCATGTGCTGGTTCCCGGCTGGGATAAGCAACCGGCCACTCTATCCCGCAAAATTTTGACTGAACGTTTGCGCGGGCAATTAGGCTTTCAGGGTCTGATTATCACCGATGATCTGGAGATGGGGGGAATTACCCAATATTGCCCGCTGGCCCAGGCAGCCCCGCAAGCATTGGCGGCCGGCGCCGACCTGCTTCTGATCTGCGAACATCAGGAGGCCATAACCCAGGCCCATACCGCGCTGGCCAATAGTACAGGCTTAGATATGCGCCTCCGGGAATCTCTGCAGCGGATTCAGCACTTAAAGCAAAGGTTTCCCTATACTCCGATTGATCCGGAGGCGGTGCAGGCTTACTTTAATGCAGCCGGAGGAAAAGATTGACTGAATCCGAAACCGAACTGATCCATCGCTTTGCGGTCAGCGAGCAACGGGAATTGCTGATCACTTTGCGTCTGCAGGATAAGACCTTCTGGGTGGAATTGCAGTCCGTAAGCCGGGGAGCGCCACTGCAGGAAGCGGTGCCGCTGGTCCGGATGCCGCTGGCCCAGTTGCCCGAACTGAAACGGGCCCTGAGCCGTATTGAGGCCAGGCTCTCGGCCGAGGGTTTGCTGGAAGATTATGAGGGCCAGGAAGATTATCAACTGGCCCAGGCCCAGCGGTTTGCCAACGACAGTGAGGCGGAATTTGCCCGGCTGCTCGATTTTTACCGGATTAATTGGCTGTATGAACCCCATACCTTTCCCATTGCCTGGGATGACCAGGGCAACGTAATGGAAAGTTTCACCCCCGATTTCTATCTGGTGGACTATCATCTATATATTGAATTAACCACCATGAAACAGAGCCTGGTCACCAAGAAGAACCGCAAGGTGCGGTTGTTTCGGGAGCTTTATCCGCAGCACCCTATCCGTCTCTTTTACGGCAAGGATTATCAGTGGCTGTTGGAGAAATATGGCCTGGCTCCGGCCGTCAACTCTGGATAAATGATGCCGCCGGGAACCTTGTTACAGGTGCTGCTGCCGCCGGCGGCCATTCAGGCCCGGGTAGTGGAATTAGGGGCGGCCATTTCACAGGACTACCGCGATCAGGACCTGACCCTGGTCGGCATTCTGAAAGGCTCCATGCTTTTTCTGGCCGATCTGCTGCGCTGTCTGACTATTCCGGTGACGGTGGATTTCCTGGCTATCACCAGCTATCAGGCCGGTGAACGGCAGAAAGGGGCAGTGCGCCTGGTTAAAGACCTGGATGAAGAGGTGACCGGCCGCCATTTGCTGATTGTCGAAGACATCGTTGATACCGGCCTCACCCTGGGTTATCTGGTGCGCACCCTGGCGGCCCGGGGCCCGGCCAGCGTCCGTATCTGCACTCTGCTGGACCGTCCCCAACGCCGGATCGTGCCCCTGCCCCTGGCTTACCGGGGTTTTGAGATCGCCGATGACTTTGTGGTGGGCTACGGCCTGGATTATCAGCAATATTACCGCTACTTGCCGGGAGTATATTTATTCCGTCCTGATTGACCGGAGCACCTCTTTTTTGGTGAAATAAAAAAGGTCGGGAGGGGGGAACCCGACCTTTAGGAGAAAGGAGAAAATGGTATATGAGCTTTGATTAAGGGGGAATCTCGCTCTTTTTCTATTTATGTATGCAGACATTATGCCAACATCTGATTGGCCGCCACCAATCTCTAAATCATAGCTCAGCCGGGCCTTTTATTATTTTGCAGTCCCAGACCGATCTCAATTCTGGTTCAAAATATTAAACCGGCGGAAGCAAATAATCAATGAACTATGGCTATGTTATTTAAAATACAGATAAATTATTAATACAAAATCCTAGTCACACCTCGATAAAATTCAAATAATGAAACCCAACCGGGGCCCCGCGGCTGGCAACCGCCCGCCAGGATTTGGAGCAGAATAGATTTGGTAAAGGGATGATTTTATTATCGGAGAAAATATTATGACCGGTTCCCGGCCCCCTCTGGGAGCAACTCAGAAAAGAATTTTCTGGTTTGTGCTGCTGGCTGCCCTGATTTTTCTTGGAGCCGGAGTCTATCAGGGAAATATTATTTATTATGGGTTGGGTCTGTTGGGGATTGGCATAGTCCTGGGCGGCCTGGTCCGCTGGTGGCTGGAGCGGTTCCGCTCCTGAGGCGCCAGCCTGATTGATCCCTTCTCGCTTTATACCTGATTGAGGACGGCGCTGGCTGCAGCCAGGACCTGGTCAACGGTCAAATCTTGGAGACAGCGGGCATCCGGACAAGATATTTCCCGGCCTCGGGCACAGGGAACGCACTGCCGCGAGGAAGACAAGACCCTCACCTGATTCCCCGGAGGCGCCCAGATTTCGGCATCGGTGGGGCCAAACAGGGCAAGCATTGCCGGTCCCCGGGTGACTGCGGCCAGGTGGGTGACGCCGCTGTCACTGCCGATGTACAACTGGCCCAGGCTCAAATAGGCGGCTAAAAGGGGTAATGGCAGGTTAATGAGCAGATGATGTCCGGGGGCCTGGATATACGACTTGATTGCCCTCAATAACTTCTCTTCCGCCGGCCCGGCTATCCACAGCACCCGGGCCTTAAAAACTGCCTGCAGGCGCTCGGCCAGGACCTGGTAATTCTCCCAAGGCCAATTTTTCAGTCGATGGCCGCTGCCGGGAGCCAGGATTACCCAGGGCGGCAGACCCGGCCCCAGGCCACCCTGTGATTCATACCAGGCCCGGGCCGCCAGTCGGTTTTCAGGAGCTATGCTTAACTTAAAAGAACCAGATAGGGGTTTAATTCCCCCCAGGGTTAGGTAATGGGCCTGTAATCGGGCTACTGGAATGCGTTCCTGGAGAGGAAAAGAGGGTATCCAGATATTTTCTTTGACTCCCCCTGCGCGCAGGCGCTCGGTAATCTGGGTTTGAAGGCGGGGGCTGAAAACCACTGCCAGATCAATGTCGGCCAGCAAGCGGCGCAGGCGGTCCGGGAGGGGCGCCTGCGGCATGAACAAATAGGCCCAATCCGCCCGCTGACTGTCCCAGACGGCGTCAACCGGCAGATTAGCGGCCAGCAGGGCCAACTGGGCTGGCGATCCCAGGAGAGTGAAGCGGGCTTGGGGGTAATGGGCGGCCAGGGCTTCGAGGGCGGGCCCGGAGAGGAGAACATCTCCCAGCCCACCCTGGTGCCAGACCAGGATCTTTTGCAGATGGGGAGGCCCGGTCATACTAGCAGAAAAAGGACTGACAGGCAGCGGCTAAGAATAAAGAATATTTGTGGGTTCTTTCGGTTACCGCTTTAATCCTCTTCCACCTTGATATCTTGAAAGCCCTTTTTAGAGCCGCCCTGGGTGGTCTTTTCCAGCGCCTCAAGCCGCTGATCAATCAGAGCCCGAAAGGCTTTGTAAACTTCTACCCGGGCTTTGTATAGATGGCGGCAAAACTCGCTCTGGGGACCGGCCAGGCGCTGTAGAGCATTGTATAACTGGCAGATAGGACACACCATTTCCCTCTCCCCGCCAGCCTCGGACCCCTTGTGCTCCCGGCGGCCTTCCTGGTTTTCTTCAGGCGGGATGGTCATCATCAGCACCTCCAAATCGGACGTTCAAAAAATCCCCGTCAAATTTAGCCCCCTGCGGTTCCAGGGCGGCCATGTTGCGGGGTAACAGCACATGTTTCTTGAAGCCTCCTACCCGGATAATTAATTCCTCCCCGGACTTTCCCAAAGAGACGTCCTCAGCCCCGATGAACGGCAAACGGATGGACAGAGTGTAGACGCCATTGGACTTGTCAAAGCGATAAGGGCTTTTTTGGTAAAGGACCTGCTCCGGCTGCCGGTCGCCGTAGATGGCCTGGGACAGTCGGGTCAGAGACTCCAACCCTACTATTTCCCGGTTAAAAAATTCCACCGGGAAGATCGGCACCGGAGCAAAGCGGCTGTGGGCCAATTCCAGATATTCTTCCTGACTCTGTTTCCAATAGCGGAAAAATTGATCAGCCAATGCAGGTGGAAAAATGCGATTAATAATTACCGCGTCCACCACCATCCGGTAGAGACAGAAATACATGAAGGCCCGTTGGGATTCTTTGAGCACCACTTTTTCCGGATTGGTGACCAGACGCACAGTGGTAACCTGGGGGTCGGCCAGCATGCGGTCTACCCCTTCCAGACGGTCAAACAGACGCTGCAACGCGGCAAAATAGTCGTCTTGCGGCAGGGGGAGATCGGTCATCCGCTTGGCCACCGGCCGCACTACCTTGAAAATCTGCCGTTCCAGGTGGAAAATCTTTTTAATATACCACTCCAGGGCAGTAGGAATGGAAATAAATCGGAGTGATTCACCGGTAGGCGCGCAGTCCAGGATGATCACCTGGTAAGCCTGTTCCCGGTTATATTTATTGATATAAAGCAGGGAGCTGACTTCGTCCATTCCGGGCAGGATGGCCAATTCTTCCGCCAGGATTTCGTCAAACCCGGACACGTTGAGCAGAATCGCCAGGTAGCGGTAGACCTCACCCCAGTTCTGCTTGATTTCCTCCTGCACGTCCAGTTCCTGAATCCATAAATTATCGCCGACCGCGACCGGCCTGCCCCGGTTTTTATCCATCAGGCGGCGGTCTAGGTCGAAAATGTCGGCCAAACTGTGGGCGGGATCAAGACTCATGACCAGGGTGTTTTTGCCGCGGCCGGCTATATTGACGCCGGTGGCGGCGGCCATGGAGGTCTTGCCGACCCCGCCTTTGCCGGCAAAGAGGATGATGCGCATTGGCTCCCCCGATTCTTAGGCAAAATAATTAATAAGGCCAGATATATTTTAACATACCCAGGGTCCACAGGCGACCCCTGAATGAGGCCCTAGGTTCATGGTTTTTGATTTATCTTGACAAGGTTAACCTGGTTTTTATAGGTTAATATAAAAATCAAACAGGGGGTGATGTCAGCCTGTTGATCATGATCACCAGTGTATGGCCGGTGTTATCTGCTTCATTCCCTGCCCCTCAAAAATATTAGCATTAATTACCAAAAATAGATCAGCTCGAAACCTGGCAAATAATTTGCCCGCCAACGTGCAGGAGAAAAGTTTATACAACAGGAGGGAGCCTATGAAAAAAATCGTTTTTTTGATATTAATATCAGTTATTTGCTGGGTGGCACCCGCAGGTGCGAAAATGATGAGCATCGGCAAAGAAGAGGTCAACATTCGCTCCGGCCCTAGTCTCAATGCCAAGGTGCTGTTCAAAGCACCTTTGGGATATCCCGTGCAAGTATTAGAAAGAAACGGCAAATGGTCCAGATTCAAAGATTGGGAGGGCAATTCAGGCTGGGTTTATACCCCGCTGTTGTCCGGGGTCCATACGGTGGTAGTCAGCGCCAAGAACCCCAATATCCGTCAGGGTCCGGGGCTGGGCAACAAAGTGGTGATGCGGGCCAACCGGGGTGATATATTTAAAGTTATAAGCAAGAGCGGCAATTGGGTTAAGCTGGGCTACTATTACAGCGGCGATGTCGTGGGCTGGATTCGTAATGATCTGATCTGGGGCGATTAATTGCTGTAGGTCGCTCCCGGTCAGTCGCTCTTGGGGAGCCGAGGCTGGACCAGCCCCATTATGTTCTGATGCACCGTCAAGGCCGGACTCTGGGTATCCACGCGGACCAGATGAGGACCGCGCATCTGGGCATATATTTCACCAACTTTTACCAGATAATCGGCCTGTTCATAGGCATCCCAGACCTGGGGCGGGCGCTGGGCCAATCTTGCCAGGATCTGGTCAAGGGGTAGGGTAAGGATGATGACCAGGTCCGGAATCGGGGCAAAGACCTCGTTCTGCCGCTGAATCTCCGATACATCCAAACCTCGCGCCCCCTGGTAGGCCATGGAAGAATAATAATAGCGGTCGCTGATCACCACGGCCCCCGAGGCCAGCGCCGGGAGAATTACCGATGAGACGTGCTCCCGCCGGTCGGCGGTAAACAGCTCCAATTCCTGGACGGGAGACAGGCCCTGCCTTCCCTGGGCGAGCAATCTTCGCAGTTCCTGGCCGAAGCGGCCCTGGGTGGGTTCATGGGTGAGCACGACGCGCGGTTCGCGGTCTTTTAGGGCGGTGGCCAATAAATGACCCTGGGTAGTCTTGCCGACCCCGTCTAAGCCCTCTAGGGCAATCAGAACCCCCCCCGGATTGTGACCCGGGTGGTTACCTTGATAGTAAACCGATTTTGAGTGGTGATCTTGAGGCAATGATCTTTAGTGATGGTTTACCAGGGGACCGAAGGATAAACCATATATTCTATGGCTTCCGGCCCCTGGGATAATTAAAACCATCATGTTCAGGTGTCAGTTGCCCAGATTACTGTTACCTGAAGACTGAACCCAAAACTTCCAGGTTAATCATTCGGCCTTGATCTGGATCGGTTTGGCCTTGACTTCCTCTTTTTTGGGACAGGTGATGGTCAGAACGCCTTGCTTGTAAGAAGCGTCGATCTTATCCGCTTCCACCCCTACGGGTAAGCGGACGGTGCGGCTAAAGGAGCCGTAACTGCGTTCAATCAAATGGTAATTTTCTTCCTTTTCTTCGCGTTCCGACTTCTTTTCCCCCTTGATGGTCAAGAGATCTCCGGACAGAGAGATGTCGATGTCTTTGGCGTCCATGCCCGGAATTTCGGCCTTCACCGTCACCTGGTCAGCGCTCTCGGAAACATCTATCGAGGGTAGCCATTCGCCCTCCAAGGGTTTCAAGGCTCGACGGCTAGGACCGAAATATTCATCCCATAACCGATCCATCTCTCGACGTAGGCGAGATGCTTCCCGGAATGGTCTCCATTCAGTAAGTTCCATAGACATTACCTCCTTTCCTCATTCTGGTTAATAGTTAAGTCTTGTATTCTCCTTTGTCAACCGGGGTATTGGCCTGACCAGTTTCCCCGGGCTAGGCCAAGGCCGTCAAGAAAAAGTCCTTGAATTAGGTCAGGAAGGATGATAATAATAAGAGCGCTTGATATCAGTAGAGCATGATCAGGGGCAGAGATAATTATCCTATGAGTGAATGCCAACCATTGCTTAATTGGTTTAACCTCCTATATTCACCAAGGAGGTTTTTTTTTGCCCTAGCCGGGAAGCCGGGCAGCGAAAAGGGTTGGGTCAATGAATTTCAGGCGTAAGGATCTTTTAGGAATCGCCGATCTTGTCCCCGAGGAGATTCAGCTCATTCTGGATACCGCGGTGTCCTTTAAAGAGGTATCGGTGCGGGAGATCAAGAAAGTTCCCACATTACGGGGCAAGACCGTAATAACCCTGTTCTATGAGCCCAGCACCCGAACCCGCACCTCCTTTGAAATCGCTGCCAAGCGTCTCAGCGCCGATACCGTTAATCTGACCGTGGCGGCCAGTAGTGTGATCAAAGGGGAGACCCTGGCGGATACCGCCGATAATCTGGAAGCCATGTCGCCGGACATTATTATTATTCGCCACCCGGCCAGCGGTGCTCCCCATTTTCTGGCCCGGCGCCTCAAAAGCAGCATCATCAATGCCGGCGACGGCCTCCACGAGCATCCTACCCAGGCCCTGCTCGATCTGTTGACCGTACGGGAGGCCAAAGGACGCCTGGATCACCTCAAGATCGCCATCATTGGCGATATCGTCCATTCCCGGGTGGCTCGCTCCAATATTCAGGCTTTTATCAAGATGGGTTCCCGGGTAACCGTATGTGGACCGGCGACCATGCTGCCTCCCTACCTTGAGGGGTTGGGGGTGGAAGTCAGCCATTCCTTAACGGAGGCGGTGACCGGAGCCGATGTGGTCATGATGCTGCGCTTGCAGCTGGAACGCCAGGAGCAGATGTTTTTTCCCACCTTAAGAGAATATGCCCGGTTTTTTGGGTTAAGTTTGCAGCATCTGGAGCTGGCTCAGCAAGACGCCCTGGTCATGCATCCGGGGCCGCTCAATCGGGGGGTAGAAATTGCTCCCGAGGTGGCGGACAGCGCCCAATCGGTAATCCTGGAGCAGGTCACCAACGGGGTAGCGGTCCGGATGGCGATCCTTTATCTGTTAACCGGAGGAGAACCGAGTGGGACTGCTAATTAAAGGCGGGCTGGTAGTTGATCCTTCCCAGAATCTGGAAGCCCCTCGCGACCTGTTAATTGATGCCGGAAGAGTGGCGGCTGTGGAACCTCCCGGAGTTATTGCCGCTGAAGGCTGCCAGATAATTGAAGCGCAAAATCTGGTGGTCAGCCCGGGTTTGATCGATATGCACGTCCATTTCCGGGAGCCGGGGGAAGAATACAAGGAAACCATTGCCAGCGGCGGGCGGGCGGCAGCTGGCGGCGGCTTTACGGCGGTGGCGACCATGCCCAACACCCAACCGGTGAATGATTGTGCCGCAGTAACCAATTATATCCTGGACAAAGCCCGGCAGGCCGCAGGGCCGCGGGTCTATCCGGTGGCTGCCATCTCCCAGGGTTCCCGAGGCGAGAAGCTGGCCGAATATGGCGATCTGCAGGAGGCCGGGGCCGTAGCCCTCTCCGACGATGGGCGGCCGGTGATGAATGCCCAACTCATGCGGCGGGCCCTGGAATATGCCCGCACCTTTGGGATGTTGATCATTTCTCACTGCGAGGACCTACATCTGAGCGGCTCCGGGGCAATGCACGAAGGTCGGGTCTCCTTTGAGATGGGTTTGCCGGGAATTCCCGCGGCGGCCGAGGAGGTGATGGTGTATCGGGATTTGACCCTGGCCCGGCTCACCCTCGGCCGCCTGCATATTGCCCATGTCAGCACCGCGGGCTCAGTAGCGCTGATTCGCCAGGCCAAGCAGCAGGGGCTGCCGGTCACCGCCGAGACCGCAGCGCACTATTTTTCCCTGACCCATGAGGCGGTGCGGGGATTTGACACCAACGCCAAGATGTACCCGCCGCTGCGTCAGACCGAAGATGTGGCGGCGATTCGGGAAGGTCTGGCGGACGGCACCATTGACTGTATTGCCTCAGACCATGCCCCCCACAGCAGCCTGGAAAAAGAGGTGGAATTCGCCCTGGCGGCCAAAGGCATAATCGGCCTGGAGACCAGCCTGGGACTGACTCTAAAGCTGGTACAGGACGGCGTCATCAGCCTGATGGCGGCCATCGAGCGGCTGAGCACCGCCCCGGCCCGCATCCTGGGAATACCAGGGGGCAGTCTGGCGCCGGGCGGCCCGGCTGATGTTACCCTGATCGACCTGAAGCGCCCCTGGCTGGTAGATGTCCATAAGTTTAAATCCAAGAGCCGGAATTCGCCTTTTCAGGGCTGGGAATTGCCGGGCCGGGCCCTGATGACCATGGTGGGGGGCGAAATCATTTATTCTGAAGGAGTGTATTAAATGGCTAGTCAGGTATTCTATGAAGATTTACGGGGAACTCCCCAAGATCCCAACTTTAAAAGATTTGCCCGGCTGCTGGATGCTGTGGACCTGAAAAGCACCATGGTCCGGAAGAAAAAACGGCCTCTGGTGGCCATTAAGCTGCATTTTGGAGAACGCGGTAACACCGCTTACATCCGTCCGATTTATCTGCGGCAGGTGGTGGATAAGGTCTGGGACTATGGCGGCCGCCCTTTTCTCACCGACACCAATACCTTGTATGTCGGGACCCGGTCCGAGGCGGTCAGCCACTTGACCACCGCTATCCAGAACGGTTTTCCCTATGCGGTAGTCAATGCCCCTTTGATCATTGCCGACGGCCTGAAGGGAACGGCCGAGGTTGAGGTCCAGATCAACCAGGAAATGTTTATATCGGTTTATCTGGGCGAGTCCATAGCCTTGGCCGATAGCTTCATCAGTCTGGCGCATTTTAAAGGCCATGAACTCTCCGGGTTCGGGGGCACCATCAAAAACATCGGTATGGGCGGCGCCTCCCGGAAGGGCAAACTGGCGCAGCATTCCAATATCTCTCCCCGGATCAATCAGGAAAAATGTACCGGCTGCGGCGACTGCGTGGCCCACTGTGCCCAGGAGGCCATAAAAATCAATCTCGAGACCGAGAAAGCGGAAATTGATCCCAAAAAGTGCGTTGGCTGTGCTGAATGCATCCTGATCTGCCCCTATGGCAATATCGAAATTCAATGGAATGAATCTATCCCCATCTTCCTGAAAAAGATGGTGGAATACGCCTACGGGGTATTAAAAGACAAAAAGGATCGGGCGGTTTTTGTCAACTTTATCACTCAAGTGTCCCCGGCCTGTGACTGCTACCCCCATAATGACGCGCCCATCGTCGGGGACCTGGGTATCCTGGCCTCCCGGGACCCGGTAGCCATCGACCAGGCTGCCGCCGACCTGATCAATCAGAGTGCTGGTCTGGTTGGCTCCTGTCTGAAGGATACCAGCCCAGGGACTGACAAATTCCGGGACCTCTACCCTAAGGTTGACTGGGAAATTCAGCTAGAGTACGCGGAACAGATAGGCTTGGGAACCCGCCAGTATGAATTGATTAAAATCTAGCAGTTCCGGTCTCGATGCTTTGGCCATTTGAGACCGACTTCGCTTGCCGGCATAGCTAGTAGCCGAACCTCCGGTGGGGATTTATTTTTTAAGGTGGTTGACTATCAGCGGCTGATCAATATATAGTTATGAGCAGTCAAGCTCTAGCGGAACTTAAATCCAGGAGAATTCTATGCCCCGATGGCCCCTGTGGCTTTTCGTGTTGTGCCTGCTCCCGGCCTGCCAATCCATGTTATATCCGCGCTTTGAAAGCCAGATGTGGTCCAAATATGTCCGACTGCAAGAAGTCAAGCCGGGGATGAGCACCGAAGAAGTCATCGGCACCATGGGTCAACCCAGGGTGATCGAAGAGGGGACTTATCGGGGCGGTGAGTATACTTTTTATTTTTATCAGACCCATTCCATGGATTACGAGGGCAGTGAAACCGTGCGGGGCGGGTTTACTCCCTTGGTCTTTCAGAAGGACCGCTTGGTGGGCATCGGCAGACGGGCCTATTTAAAAGCAGTGGAACGCCCGGCTCCGGATGGGGTGCCGATCTTCCCCTGGCAAAAGACCCAGTAAGACCGCGTCATTTAGAATACCACCGTAATAAAACCTGCCTGTTGCTCAGATTGCGTCATTGGGAGAAGCAACCTCTCCAAGCAATCCATTTAAAAGATTTTCCCGGTTACTGCTTTAATCGGTCTAATTGGTGGATATTTTTGCTGTTACCGAGCGGCGGGGACCGGGTCGGACAGGAGATTTTCAGAATTGGTTTTTTTGCCGGCTAATTGTCCGCAGGCGGCGACGATATCCAACCCCCGGGTTTTGCGGATCAGGGTGGTATAGTGGGCGGACACCAAAATTTCCTGGAAGGCCAGGATGGCGGCCTCGGAAGGGCGCTCAAAAGGAAGACTGGGATGAGGATTGAAGGGAATGAGATTGATTTTCGCCCTCAGGCCGTGCAGCAGTCGGGCTAATTGCCGGGCCTGGGTGGGGGAGTCATTGATCCCCTTGAGGAGCACATAGGTAAAGGTAATGCGCCGGTGCCGGGGGAGCGGGAAGGCCCGGCAGGCATCCAGGACCTCTGCCAACGGGTAGCGGCGGTTAACCGGCATCAGCCTAGTGCGGGTAGCATCATCGGGGGCGTTGAGGGATACCGCCAGGTTCACTCGGATGGCGTTGCCCAGCTGAATAATCTGAGGAGCCAGGCCCACGGTCGACACCGTTACCCGGCGGGCCGAAAAATCCAGGCCCCAGGGAGCGGTAAGGATGGTCAAGGACCGAAGAGTATTGGCAAAATTGGCCAATGGTTCTCCCATTCCCATGAAGACCAGGTTACTGAGTTTCTGATCCCGGCTCAACCGGGCCTTAACCTCCAGGACCTGATTGATAATCTCGGCGGCGGTCAGATCTCGGGTAAAGCCTTGTTGCGCGGTGAGGCAGAACCGGCAGCCCTGGGCGCAACCGACCTGGGTAGAGAGGCACAAGGTTAGATGATCGCCTTCCGGGATGAGCACGCTCTCGATGCGGCAGCCGTCGGCCAGGGTGAAACCGAATTTCTCGCTGCCATCCCCGGAGTGCTGCTGCTCGGTTAAGGTCAACCGGCTGATCATGGCTTTTTGGGCCAACTGAGCGCGAAAATCTTTGCTGAGATCGGTCATCTGATCGAAGTCAAAGATCCCCTTATACAGCCATTTCTGTAACTGGCGGGCTCGATGAGGGGACTGGCCCCAGGCGGCCAGCAGGCCTTCTAATTCTTCCTGGGTAAATTCTTTCAGATCAACCGGAGAAGGCATGTCAGACTGGCAATGAAGAAGCTGTGGAAACGAATTCCTAAAGCAAGCTGAGATTCTAGGCCTTGTTAAAGCCCCCGGATTTTTTCCTGCTCTTCCTGTTTTGCCTTGCACTTAATACACAGGGTAGTGACTGGACGGGCGAGCAGGCGTTTTTCGGAGATCGGTTCCCCACAAGCCTCACAGTACCCATAGCTCCCGTCCTCAATCCGATCTAGGGCTTCCTTGATCTTGGTGATCAGTTTGCGTTCCCGGTCCCGGATGCGCAAGGTAAAGTTGCGGTCCGTTTCCAGAGTCGCCCGGTCAGTAGGATCGGGGAACATGTCTATGGGGTTAGTCATACCGCTGACCGTCCTTTCGGCCTCCTTCAGCAGTTCCTCGAGCCGGCTATTCAGCAAATCTCGAAAGTATTCCAGACGTTCAGGTTCCATCACCAACGCGCCTCGATTTAAGCACCAGTTCGACTGCGATCTATTCCAACCGGGGGCGATGATAAACCCCGCTTTTTCCGCCGCTTTTATTGATTAGCATAATATGCTCGATGACCATGTTCCGGTCAATACTTTTGCACATATCATAAATGGTTAAGGCCGCCACAGCTACTCCCACCAAGGCCTCCATCTCCACCCCGGTCTGGGCTCGGGTTCGGACCTGAGCTTTAATGGCAAGGGCTTTTCGATCCGGATCGGGGATAAAATCGATTTCAATGCTGGTGAGCGGCAGCGGATGACACAAAGGAATCAGGTTGGCCGTATTTTTTACCGCCATAATGCCGGCCAGGCGGGCGGTCGCCAAGGCATCACCCTTTCCCAGTTGGTCCGAGGTCAACAGAGGATAGACTTTTTCCCCTAAATAGATCGATCCCGTGGCAGTGGCCTGCCGCACCGTCACCGGTTTATCCCCGACATCGACTAGGCGGGCCCGGCCTCGGTCATCCAAGTGGCTGAAGCTAGGCGGTTTTTCAATCTTCATAGCGAGTTCCCGGTCTGGTCGAATCCATCCAATCTGGAAAATTCGTATAAGAGTTCCCGTTGGCGGTAATTGAGGTCAGTGGGGGTGGTGATAATCACTTCAATCAATAGGTCTCCCGGACCCTGGTCGCCGCGGCAAGGGACGCCGTAACCCGGAAATCGGAAAACTCGCCCCGACTGGGTGCCCCGCGGTAGCTCCAGCAATTGGCTGCCTGACAGAGTGGGAACTTCTATCGTATCCCCTAACGCGGCTTGGGCAAAAGAGACCTCGATGCGGCAGCAGAGATCCATGCCATAGCGGGTAAAAAAATCATCGGGTTGAATATGGATAACGACAAACAGATGTCCCGGTGGACCGTTTTGGAATCCATCCCCGCCTTCCCAAGGGATTTGCAGCCGGGTTCCATCCTCCACTCCCGGCGGGATGTTGATCCGATAGCGCTGCAGTTGTTCTAAAATACCGCTGCCGCGGCAGCGGGGACAGGGATGGGGAATGATGCGACCCTGGCCCTGGCAACGTCTACAGAGGGGACCAAGGCGGAGCAGCCCCGGACTTTGGGACAGCCGTCCCTGTCCCTGGCAATCAGGGCAGATCTGGTAGTCGGTGCCTGGTTGCAGACCAGTGGTGTTGCAAAAGCTACATTTTCGGGTGCGGCGGATCTCGATGTCGGTCTCCATGCCCAGGATGGCGGCCATGAAGGGAATCTGCAGATCATAGCGGAAGTCTGGTCCCGGCTGCCTTTGGTGCAGGGGCTGACTGGTCTCGGCTCCGAAAAATTCGGCCAGCCAGTCTTCGGTCTGGGAAAATAGCTCGTCAATCCCCCAAAAATTATCCTCGAAGGGTTGCCTTATCGAAGCCCGGTCATAATGCTGAAAAGCCGGAGAGCGATGGACCTTTCGGAGAGTATTAAAGGCCTCGGCCACTTCCCGAAAGCGGGCGGCGGCCCCGGGATCGCCGGGATTGCGATCGGGATGGTATCGCAGGGCCAAATGACGGTATTGGCGCCTGATCTCTTCGAAGCTGGCGCTTGGTGATACACCTAAGATGTGATAACAATGACTTATGGCCATCAGGGTTAAATTTTGATTTCAGTGCCTAAACTGGTTTTTATTGTCATTTTACCAGATCTTAGGCAATTATCCACTACAGGTTTATTAGGTAGCCTCGAGGTCTCTCACTCGGTATTTAACCTCTTTAATGATTTTTCGACCCCCAGCATTTTTAACATTAACCGCCTCAGTGATTCAATCTGTAATACTCTGGCCCCAATTTACCCGCACCAGATTGAATTTCTATAAATTTAAATAATAAACCAAGCAAATCTGATTGTAAATCACTTTTCGAAGTTCAGAACCGGCTATAGATGGGGTTATGGCCAGAGAGATTCAGGCTAGGTTGAGGGAGGTTTGATAAAGGTCAAGAGCCTGGTCCAGAGTTCTTGGCGTCCTTCCCTGGTGATGGCAGAAAACCAGATGAGCTCGGAGGGGCCGATCCCCAGACTTTGCAGACAGACTAAATAGTTCTGCAATTGGCGGGGCCGCTGGCTGGATTTAAGTTTGTCGGCTTTGGTGAGAACCACAATCACCGGGAGTTGCAGCTGCTGCAATTTCTGTAATAATGCCAATTCCTCAGCCTCAGGCAGGCGGCGACTATCCATTAAAAATACCACCGCCACCAACTGGCGGCGTTGCTCCAGATAGATCCGAATCAACCGCAGCCAACCGGTCTTTACTGGCAGCGGCACCCGGGCATAACCATAGCCCGGGAGATCCACAAAGGACCAGGAGTGGTTGATCAGAAAGAAATTAATCGCCTGGGTACAACCGGGCCGGGAACTGGTCCGGACCAGCCGTTTGCGGTTGAGCAGGGTATTGAGAAGAGAGGATTTGCCCACATTGGAGCGGCCCATAAAGGCCACTTCGGGGTAACCCCCAGGGGGAAACTGGGCCGGTGTATGAGCACTGAGGCGGAATTCGGCTGAGATGATTTTGGGTGTGGCCATGACCTGGATAGCAACCTTAACACACCATGTTTGTTAATTATTACAAAAAATATGTTAATAATGCCAGAGCGATATCGGGGAAAAGTAGATTAAGGCTTCTGCTCACATGATGCGGACCTCGGCCTGGGGTTTAAATGCTCGGAGTGATAACCCTGGAAATACAACTCAACTTCAGGTTTGATCTTTGAGTATCCTGGCAAGACGCGTCTTTAGCCATTGGGCTTCATCAGTAAAGCCCAGCCCTTGGCATAACGGCAGGAGCCGGTGATAGCGGTCCACTACCTCAAAGCCAATGCTGTATTGTAATTTCCGCAAACAGACCGGGCACAGATGCAAGGGCCGGGAATCACTTTCCTGGAGATGATTTGAGCCGTTCATGACGCATTTAAAGAATATGCAGTGTTGCAGACCGAACATGTGGCTGGTCTCATGGACCAGGACCTTGCAGCTGCGCCGCAATAAAAGAATCTGGTAATCAGGCCCGCGTGGCTCTCCGTAGAAGGCGGGGTCATAGCGGGCAAAGCTATAGACCCCGACCCGCTCTCTTAAGGAGGCCTGCCCGAAGACAAAGTTCCAGGCCGGATCGGGATAGAGATCGGTCATGGTAATCGCCAGGAGGCAAAAGGCATCCGCCGGCAGCCGGGATCGTGCCAGGGCCAGGATGTCGCCGGTATAAAGTTGACGGTTGCGGCTAATGGGATTAAGGCGGCTTCGCAAGGATTGATCAGCCCGGGCAAAGGGGGAAAGCACCTGCACCGGCAAGGCAAAGTAACCCGCGGCATAGTCTTTTAAGCTTGCCAGATCAGGGCTGCGGCCGGGCGGGAATTCACCCAGGGGTTGCAGGTAGATTGTCTGGCGATGGGCGTCGGGGCGGTTCCAGTTTGAGCTGACAAACTCCTCATAGGTTTGCCCGGGTTCCGGATGCACCGCCAGCCAGTCCGAGGGGTTGGGCCAGGGCAGGGGCTCGAAATCGTCGCCCGGGTCCAAAGCCTTGGCCAAGGTTCCGGGAATTCGCTGGGTGGAGCCGATAGCCCGTAATCGGTCTGCTGGTCCGGGGGGTTTAAATTCCATCAAAACGGCTAACTGGGGAAGAATAGTCTAAGGCCTAGTCACGGCCAGAACCTTTCCCCTCCCCCAATGACCGGGGAGGGGAATTCTACTCTCGGGACCGCTCTTTTATGGTTTGCTTCGCTAGCAGATTTTATTTTTCGAAATTTTTGACAAACTGGCCGATCTGCACCCCCAGGTAAACACACTTATTGCCTTCCATACACGCATCCGCATCCTTCTTTTCAAGATGGGTGGTGAGTTCATGATGGTCTTTTTTTAACTTGATAATAAAAGCGTTTTTCTCTTGGTTGAAATCAAGGCTGAGGTCAATATTATGTTGGGGAATCTCGGGGTACATCTCAGCGATCTTGGAGCGCAGGGTTTCATTGGTGTAAGACATGGAGGATCCTCCTTTTTGGTAAGGCGAGGGGCTGCGGCCCACAGCGCCAGGATAAATACTGTCCTCAGAGTTGTATTTTATTTAAGCATCATTTGCCGCCCGGTCAAGAGCTAATAAAAAGGAGAAACTCTGCCATCTATTGAGGAGTGGAAGGCCCTGGGGGCGATTCGCTGGTGGTCTCGGCCTCCGTGGTTATACCTAATAGACTGGCCTTAATCTCATCCAGGGAGCGCAGATCAGTCTGAATCATTTCCACATTGGCATTTGAAAAGACATAAAAGGGTCCTTTGCCGCTAAAACTTTTGCCAGTGATAATCTCATCCACGCCTAGTCCAAGCAACCATTCCGCCACTTTGATGCCCTTGCCGGTCGGCACCTCGATAAAAGGATTGCCCAGCAGTCGCTCCCGCAGGAGTCGGCGGTCGTGAGCCCGGCGGGTCAGCAACAGAAAAAAAGGGGCCTCCCCGAAATGCTCAGAAAGATGATGGTAATCTTCAGTAAGCGGCAAGGCCTGAACGATGGTCTCTTTTTTAATGGGCTCATAGTGGATGACCACGTGGTCTACATTGGAAACTCTATTTCTGATCCGGTTTTCGATCTGCTTGGCCAGGGAATGGGCTTTTCCCAGGTCCTTGACCTTCAGAGAGACATCCACTTCAATGAATTTAAACGGCCCAGAGTTTCGCCCGGTCAGGGAAATGATTTGCCCTACCTGTGGAGTCTCCATAATTAATTCGCGAATATTGTTCAGGGTGTTAAAATCTAAAGAGGCATCCAGTAACACCCGGATGGCGTTAACAGCAATCCTCAGCCCGGCCCAAATGATCAGTCCCGCGATGATCAGGGCGGCCCATTGATCCAGAGGATATTTAATCTGGAAATATCCGCCCACTAATCCGATCAGGATAATGAGCGATGAAAATAGGTCGGTAGTAAGATGTTGGGCATCAGCCACCAGACTGGGGGAGCTTAATTCTTTGCCTTTTTTTAGTTCGTAACGGGAAAAACCTAAAAGGATGGCGGTAATCAGGACTACCCCGCCGATGGCGTAGGGCAGGCGAGCGGGCTGGAGCTGCTCGGCTGAGCCGAAGGCAGTTCTAACAATTTCATAGCCTGCCAGAAATATCAGTCCGGCAGTCACCAGAGCCACCAGATTTTCCACTTTATAAAGGCCATAAGGGAATCGCTTGCTTTTGCGGCGGGAAATCCTGATCCCGGCCCAGATCGAGGCCGAAGATACTACATCCGCCGAGGAGTGGATGGCATCAGCAACCAGGGCCAGACTACCGGAAAACACCGCCAGGGCATATTTAAGGGTAACCAAAAAAATCGCTAATGCAGTCGAATAAACTGCTACTCGTTCACTGGCATCCATACGCCGCTCCCCTGAGCTGAAGGATAGTCACGCAAGTTACTTTAACATAAATTCTGGGTGAATGGCACGCCGATGAGGAGGCCGACCCAAGTTTTTGCGGCGAGCACTGGCTTAGCGGAGAATTTCTTGAATAGCCTTGAGTTCGGCGCAGACCAGGCGTAAAAGTTCGGTCAGTTGGGTTCCTGATGAGGCTGGTTTTGACTCTGCACTGGGGCTGGATGATGCAGTCCTGCGGGCCTGGGGAGAACCTTGAGCCAGCCATTGTTTGACCCCCGACAAAGTGTATTTTTCCTGGTGTAGCAGGCGTTTGATTTCCAGGATCAGGTCAATATCGGATTGTCGATACCAGCGCTGTTTGGAGAGTTCCCGGTTGGGCCGGAGAAGGCCAAACACTGACTCCCAGTACCGCAATACATGGGGTTCCACTCCGGTCAACTGGCTCACTTTACCGATGCGGTAAAGTTTTTTGATGCGGGGGTTCGGGGCCACCTCCGTCTCCGGGTTACCGAGTTTAGGTGCGCAATTCAGCCCTAAACTGTCGCTGCAGGTTCTGGATCAAAGCCTCATGTTGCTGGTTGACTTCGTGGTCAGTCAGGGTGCGCTCATGATCCTGATAACAGAGATGAAAAGCCAGGCTGCGTTTACCATCGGGGATGGGTGGACCGGTATAGACGTCAAAAAGGTTCGCCTCCACCACCCAGGGCTCCCCATAGCGATAGATGGCAGACAGCACTTGGGCGGTAGAAATAGAGTCGTCCAGCACCAGGGCCAGATCACGATAGACCGCCGGATAGCGGGGTAGGGGGGTAAAGGTGGCAAATTCCTGGGCCACTTGGGATAAGCGGTCGAATTCCAGATTGAAAATCCAGGCCGGGGATTTCAGGTCAAATTGTTTTCCAACCTCGGGCTCAAGCTCGCCTAAAAAACCGAGTTCCAGGTCGGCGGAAAAAACCCGGGCCCGGTCCTGAAGAAATGCCAGGTGCGGCGCCGGCTGGAAACCGACTTGCGGCACCAGCAGGCCGGAGAGCAAAGTTTCCACCGCGCCCTTGAGGTCGAAAAAATCAAGTAATTCCTCTTTGACATTCCACGCCGGAGTCTGACGGAAGCCACTCATCAGCCCGGCCAGCATCAGCTTTTCTTCTGGGAGTTGCTCTCCGGGGCGGGGAATAAAGATTTTGGAAAGCTCAAAGATCTTTAAGTCATAGATAGAATGAGCGGCATTTTTTCGCATGGTCTCTAATAATCCCGGGATCAGGTCGAGCCGCATAATTGCCTGCTCCTCGCTCAGCGGGTTGGCCAGCTGCACAAACGGCAATGGCCCGGATGTCCCCGCCATGAGAAATCTGGACAGTTTCTCGGCCTGAAAAGCATAAGTGATGACCTCATAAAAACCCATGCCCAGTAGGATAGCTTTGGCTGCTTTCCTCATAATGGCTATTTTCCAGGGGCGGCGGGAAGCCATCGCCACCTTGGGCAAGGACACCGGGATATGGTCAAAACCATGCAGTCGGGCTACCTCCTCGATAAGATCGACTTCTCGGACCAGGTCGCCGCGATAGGGCGGCACCTGGACTTCCAGGGTGTCAGCCTCAAACATTTGGGGGGGCATATTTAATCGCCGCAGGAGTTCAGTCAGGCGCTCCACAGAGAGATCGGTTCCCAGGACCGCGTTGGTTCGAGCTGCCCGCAGTTGCAGCCGGGGTCTGGTTACCGGCTGGGGATAAACGTCAATCCTGCCTTTGGCTACCTCACCTTCTCCTAAGTCGGCCATCAACTGGGTAGCGCGCTCCAGGGCGTCAATGACCCCTTGGGGGTCGACCCCGCGTTCGAACCGGTACGAGGCCTCAGTGGACAGCCCCAGCCGTTTAGAGGTCCGACGGATAGAGCGGGGGTTGAAATAAGCACTCTCAATCAATACCTGCCGGGTCGCGGGGGTTACTTCGGAGGCCAGGCCGCCCATCACCCCGGCCACCGCCACCGGGGCTTGGGCATCGCAGATTAAGAGAGTTTCCGGGTGGAGAAAGCGCTCTTGACCATCCAGGGTGGTAAAGCTCTTTTCCTGATCCTGGGGCAGCCGGACTATAATCCGACCCCCCTGCAGACGGTCAAAATCAAAGGCATGCAGCGGCTGGCCATATTCCAGCAGCACATAGTTGGTGACATCTACCAGGTTGTTGATGGCCCTTAGACCGCAGGCCTGCAGCCGCTGCCGCATCCAGAAAGGCGAAGATTTGACCGTCAAATTTCGAATCAGCCGGGCGGCATAACGGGGGCAGTGGTCCGGGGCCTCGATGGCCACCGCGGCCCCTTCCTCGATTTTATCCGAGCCTTCTGAAATGCTGACGCGGGGCAATCGGAGCGGCTGATCCAACAGGGCGGAAATCTCCCGGGCCAGTCCCAGGATACTCAGACAGTCCGGCCGGTTCGGAGTTATGGCTACTTCTAAAATCATATCTTGCAATGCCAAGGCTTCGCTTAGGTCAGCCCCCACCTCCAGGTCCTGGGGGATCTCCATCAGCCCCGAATGATCTTCGGAGAGGCCAAGTTCATCCTCAGCCAATAGCATGCCTTCCGAGACAATGCCTCGCAGTTTGGCGGCTTTGATATTTTGTCCGCCAGCAATGACCCCCCCCACCGGGGCAAAAGGGTAAAGCCGCCCGGACTTAAGGTTGGGAGCACCACAAACTACCTGATAGACGTGGCGGCCGTCGTCCACCCCGGCCACCTGCAGGCGATCGGCGTGAGGGTGGCGCTCTACAGTTTTGACCCGGCCTACGACAACCCCTGAAAAAGCCGGCTGCAGGGTTTCGATAGCCTCCACTTCCAGCCCCACCAGGGTTAGTTGATCGGCCAGTTCTTCCGGAGGAATGGTTAGATCAATATAATCTTTAAGCCAATTAATACTTAGTCGCATGGTGGCACGATTCCCTAACGATATATTTGATGCCCGATGCCCAATACCCGTCTACACCCGGGTGGCGCGGGCGATGCCCCCAGGGATTTCCTCGGAACACGACAGATAAAGTTAACCCAAAAGATTAATTTTTGGAAGTCGATCGGGCAAAAATCAGCCACAGATCAGGGCTACAGTGGGGCGTGAGACCCGGTGCAAGACGCCGTGGGCCACACTGCCGATCAGCAGTGTTTTTAGGGCGGAGCGGCCTTTTTTCCCCATCATGATCATAGCATATTGGCCATCTTCGGCTTCCTGGGCAATGGCCTGGGGCGGATTGCCGGTGAGGAGCTTTTCTTGCCAAAGGCCGTTCAAACCGCTGTGGCGCAGGATTTGGCGGCCTTGTTCCATAAAATCTTCTTCCTGTTTTTCGAGGAAATCGGAAAGCTGTTCAGGGGTAATTCCTCCAGAAATTCTTGTTCCCAAGACAGCCACATCCACCACATGGAGAAGGGTCAGGCGGGGGCTATGGTTCTGGTAAGCTTGAGCCAGGGCCACGGCCTGGCGGAGTGCCTCCAGACTGGGTTCCAAACCGTCAATCGGGACCAGCAGCGGGGAAATGGGGCAATCCGACTCTACGCTCGGTTGTTGTCCGGATACATAAATGGTCAGGTCCTGGGCCTGGGAGAGCACCGTATGAGTAGCACTGCCTAGCAACAATTGCTTCATCGGGGAAAGGCCTCTTCGTCCCATGATGATGGTGGAAAATTTCTCTTCTGTAGCCAGGCGGATGATTTCTTCTCCGACTTTGCCCTCCACCACCCGCTGCCCGATAGGTATGGTCACCCCTAAAGTCCGAAGCGCCTGCTCCCCTTCCGCCAATAGGGGATAAATCTCTTCCTCCAGATAATGCTTTCTAATCCGCTGCCATTCTTTAACCTGATCCATATGGGTGACGCGCAGGTCAACATTTTGAAGATGTCGGCTCAGATAACCGCCCCCGATAACTCGCAGCAAAGTAAGGTTTTCCACTGCTTCCCTCCCGGCTTTTACCAGGCTGGCAGCCAACTTCAGGGCTGAGCGGGCTGATGGACTGCCGTCAAAAGGAACCAAGATGCGGGTCAGAGGATAAGGAAAGAGGTTCACCTTTCTGTCCTTTTTTAAAAAAAACTTGGCTTAACACTGGGATGGTAAAAAATTAATCAAAACCTGGTCGTATTTAGGATAAGGCCAAGGCGCTCGACACCGAAAATATATTATAATCCTCCAACATTAACTTTGCGATTCATATCTTGGCGGGAGGCAATAAACGGCCTAAAGAAAAGCGATTAGGAGAGCATACTCCTTCCGGTCAGGATAATCTTACCTATCTCTTAGCCAATTCTAAAAAATCTTACCTATCTTCAAGGATTAGATATAAAAATAGTGCCGGCTTGAGTGATCCATCACCAATAAAGCCCATCGCGTTTAACTTTTTTTGCGGCGGCGAAGTTCACCCAGCCCCATTTTTTTGGCCAAGCTTTTACGTTGTTCAGAATAATTCCGGGATACCAACGGGTATTTTTTGGGATCAAGCCCGAAAGCCTTATAGTAATCTGCCGGGCTCATCTGATGCGCCCGCCGTAAATGGGCTTTGAGGGTGCGAAAATTTTTGCCGCACACCAAACAAGTAATATGATCGTCCTTTACTGATTCTTCAATGGGGACGGCAGGTTGGAGCGGAGGAGCTTCCTTAGTTTCTGGAGCTTCTTCCGGGGCCACGGCCTCGATCTGACCAGCCTCCAAGTTGGCAATGGTTTGATAAACCGCCTTAAGTTCTTCCACCAGCTCTGTAGAGGTTAGCTCGCTAATAGAGGCATGGGAAGACACTAATTGGACGGTTAATTTAACCAATTCTGAAGCCATAATCATCTTTCCTTTCCTTTAAGCCAATCTGTCTTCTGATAGTTAAGCCTTAATGTTAAAAAGTCAACTAGCCCGGGCCAGGATTTTTTCGTTTTACCAGCGTAAGCCCTTTGCCTGACTATAGTTATTCATATATAGAACTACTTATTTGCTGTCAAGCTAATTTTTTAAAAAAGCTAACAGCATTGTTATTTAACCTCGTACATTACATTAGTTTCGAGTATTATCCAAACTCCGGGCTTCCTGGCACAAGGGAGAATCAGTGCATCGAAGGGTCTGATTTAGGGCCATTATGATGCCTCGAACGGAATAGCGCAGCGCTTTGATTTTACGGGACAGACTTAAAGTGGGTATTGCCACAGAAGAACAGGACAGGATAGATAAGATAATGCTGGATCGGTTGAATGAAAACGGCAGGACCAATGACTCCGGTGACCAACCTGGATGGTAGGTGACAGCCATCTATGACTCGGAGCATTTATGAGATTAATTTGAGGGGAGGGCCGGGGGGCCACGGCTCTCGGCTCTCCCCTCAAGCCCTGCCCTTAAGGGGGTTAAGGAGAGACAAGTAACTATTAAATATTATAAGGATATTGATCAGCCATCCACTCAAAGGTTGATAACTAAAAGAATATTCAAGAAAAAGTTTCTTCAGACAAATGTTTTTCCCATTTCCGGATCAGACCCATGAGATGATGGCCGGATTTACAGAAATCTTCGACCAAATTTAAAAAAATCAGATCCCGCCGGTATGGCGCCTGACGTTTCAGGCGCTGCAATCCAATGCAGGCTACATGAATCTGATTACAGAAGCAATCTATCCGGTCTTCTAGCATCGTACTACCCGTCCCGCCTCATCGTGATCATGGTTATTCACCGCTTCCCAGAGTTCAAAGACTTCCCTATTATGCTCCTCGCGACTTACGAAGCGTTGCGCCAGGCTTTCCCGGCAAGAAAAGGAGAGATCGAATAATCTGTCCAATTTGCCCTCCAGGCGAGAAAGGAATCGCCAGAACAGAAATCCGGAAAGCCCGGCAAAAAATCCGATCAGGGAGATCAGAATCCCTATATGGGTCCTCAGATCAGTGTAATCCATGGCGCTATCTCTCAATTTTGGCAAAGGTTTTTAACAATCTAGATAAATCCAGTCTTACCGTTCGGCCTGATTAATCCCTGTCAAGGGCGCCTTAGCGGGATTGGCTTCTTGGATTTTGGCGTTGGCCAATCCAGACCGAAGCGCCCCTAAGCCCAAGGCACCCATAATCCCCAGCAAAGTCTCATAAATATTATCGTCAATCCAGCCCCCGGCCCGGGCAAAAGTCAACAGGGCCAGAGCCAGGGCCACCAAATAGGTCTTTTTACCCACGAGTTTCTGTTTCATCATTCCTCCCATCCTACCGCCTTCACTACCTGGTTGGCGGTATTGTCGTTATCCAGATAAATTTTATTTCCATCCAGGATAGCGCAGTCAAACGGCAGGGCGCCGCGCACCCCCTTAAAATCCGTGCTTGGCGGATAGACATGAAAGACCTGGGCCATGTTGGTGCCGTCATAAGAGATCGCCACTTTGACGTCATAACCGCTGACCGCAGTGGCCAGGCCAAACAGCCGGCGGGCGGTAATGGGCACCTTTAAGGCCAGGTCCAGAGCCGTAAAGCCATTGATGGCCCCCGCACAGATGTCAATCGGTTGATTCCAGTTGACTCGGTTCCCGGCCTTCCAGAAGGGCACGATGTTACTGCTGGCATCGTTCAGGATCATCCCCAGACCGCGGAAGTTGGTTGCAGGGAGCACGATAAACCAATCACCCTGGCTCATGGTCAGGGCTGAACCAGAATAGGTGATGGTCCCGCCCGTCCCGTTGTCATTATTGTTGGCCGTGATGGTGCGGATCAGTCCCCGGGATGTTCCCGACAATACCAGGAGCTTGGCGTTCTGTAGTTCGTTGGTGGTGAAACCATAGCCTATGTCGCTGCTGTTGTCGTTGTGGCGCAGAGTGATCACTTGGGCTGCCTGCGACCCGAAGCGCATCACCGGCATCGCCTTCAGGGAAAAATTGGTATCATTGTTGCCAGCAATACCATAGACACAATACCATTGATTGGCCTTCTCACTGCCCCAAAACTGGGCGGCAGTATCAAAATCCATCACCGTATCGCTGCTGTTAACCCGATATTTGCCATCCGACAGGTTGCCATCGACGAATAAACCCCGATGTAGTGGACAGGGGAAGCCGCTCATCATCACCCGGGCCTGGCAGTCGGCGGTGGCCGGAATCCGGACCTGAGTGGCATTTACCCACTCCAGATCGGGGCAATAAGTTAGATCAAAACTTTCCACCACGGCATCTTCGATTTTGTCGAAATCGCTTTTTAAGATCACCTGTCGGCCGGTACCAGGCCCCCATTTACTCTGCGGAATATCTGCCAGCATTATTCTTCTCCCCTCTCGAAACTAAGAAAATCGAAACTAATAGGCATAAGCCCGATAAGGCCAGTTCTTATCTTCTGAATTATTACTGTCAATGGCGCAGGAATCGTAAGCGGTTCCGCCACTATCCACCGCCCAGGCATTGGTATAGCTGATCTGGCGGGCCAGGGTTAACCGGGTGCGGCGTTGCCCTAGCTGGACTGCCTTCCCGAAACATTCAAATTCGGTTTGCTCCAACCCATGGAAATCAGAGCTGATGGCCACAGTGTCGCCCAATTCAATTCTGGCTCCTTCCAGCCAGGTCTCAACTTCGGCGGTCTCGCGCGGGGCGGATAGGCGGGCCAACAGCCGCTGGGCCAGGGTGGCGGCCAGATTGGCATCCTCGGTTACCACTGGCCGCCCGTAGCGCAGGTCAATATTGGTGGATATTTCATCCAGCTCATCGATCAAGGCCGGGTCCTTGGCCTCGGCATATTTGCAGTTGTCCTGATCATAATCGGCATACTGCACCCGGACCAGATTCTTTAAACCGGTCAGATCATAGGTGGTGACCACCTCCCGGAGCTGCGCCTGGTCCAGCACCACTAAGTTGTCCAACAGGATGAACTTCAGTAGCCGGTCAAACCAATCCCAATCGCCCTCCCGCACGGCGTAATCCAGGGCGGCCTGCAGCATCAAGACCACCCCCTCCATGCTGCCCATCTGCCGGGTAAACATGTAATGGGGGGCATAATCCCAGGCATCTTTATCTTCTACATAGGTAAACGGGATTAAGTCGCTGTTTAAAACATTGGGCTTATAGTCGCCGCTCAAAGCAAAGAACCTGGAAAGCATGGCGTCGAAATGGTCGGCGTCATCGTTATTGGCAGGAAACTGGTATGCCGACCCCGACCGTCCACATATTGCCAGCCCAAAGGCGTGGGCCACCAAGGCGTTCAGCCAGGCATAGTGGTAGTCGCTCCTGTAGAGGTGGCCGCCAAAGTCGCCGCTGGCCCGGCCCTTAAGGTCATCTAGGAGGAACCGGGCCAGATTGTAGGCGCTTTCATTGCCGTTGCGCATGTAGATATAAAGACAGCCAATCACCACTGAAGCTATGGCCCCGGGATCATAGCTATCATCGTAGTTAAACCCAAATTCGGAAAACCAGAGAGGCAATAAGGAGCTGTAGCCGTGATCCGCTTCAGTCCCGTATTTCACTCCGGTGCCGTATTTTACCCTTGAACCGAATTTAGCCATCCTGTGCTTCCGTCAGCCGGGTCAGTTCTGCCTGGACCTTTTGCCGCATCTCGTGCAGCAGCTGTATCTGAAATCCCAGGCATAAGTCGCGTTCCTGCAAAAAGGCCCTTTTCAGCTCCCGGTTCTCGTGTTCTACAGTATGAATTTTGTCTTTCAACTCCTGGACCTGGTCTTTGGATTTATTTCCTGGTTTAGACATCGATAGCTTCCTGTTACCAGCTGGCCAGCTGCCGCCAGCCGCCGTCAGCATAGATTTTGATAGTTTTGTCCGCCGTATTAATACAGATCAGGGCCTCGTGGTGAGAGGCCGGATCACCGGTGTCAGTCTTGATATACACTGGAGCCACGATACATTTAAGGTCAATTTCATTCATCAAATGCCAACCGGCCTGGCCTGCGGCGCCATTGATATCCGCTACCCATAGATGGGCCGAATCCGCTGGACAACTGGCCGCACTGGAGCCGGATTTGCCAGTGATGTTGCCGCGGTTGTCGATGATTATTCTATCAGTCAGGTTGCCATTGTCTGCCCTGGTGGCCAGGGTTAACTTGCCCCCCCGCTTCCCCGAAGTAGCCCCATGCAGATTGACGTATAAAGCGGCCACGTCCCGGTAGCCGGGGTCCTGAGTAGTGGAGATGAAATTGAGGCGCCCAACTTCTACTCCCCCGACATTGGTCCGGGTGGAGCCCAATTCCATTTCTCCGGGGTTTAAACCGTCAAAGATGGCGGTTAGCTTGACCCCGGTGTTTCCGGTGATGTTGGGGCTGGAGGTGCCGATGCCTATTACTGCATTGTGGTCTGCGACCAGTGCTTCCAGGGTGCCACCCTGGTCCCAGACCTTGTGATGCTTGTGACCCGGCTCCAGGCTGCTGGCATTTTTCAGGAGATAGTCCAGAGAAGTGACCACCGCCGAGCCGTCTACCCCGACCTTGGCCTCCAGGTTGTTTAAATGCGCGGCCAGGAGCTCGGTAACGCCGTCTACCGCATTGGTTAAATCAGTCGGAAAAGCCATACTTGAACCTCAAATAAAAAATTAGGGATAAAGCGGCACGATCTTGATTACCTCTTGCCTGAACCCCTTGGCCTCTTGTCGGGCCGCACAATCCTTTTTTTCGGGATTTTTCTTCAGGTAGGCGTGAATTTCCCGCCAGCCGGTCCAGGAATCAATAATCCGGGGGATGGCGTCCCCCAGGAAAAGTGCCAATTCCTGCTCGAGATCCTGGGGTAACAACCCCGGTTGGGTCTGAATATCTATCTCTCCCCCGTTCATACCGATTAACACCTTGGCCTTGACGATCCGCCGGCAACATTGTTTATCCCAATCCCAATGCTCACATTTCACACATCTTTCGTGCATGGCTTCTCTCCCTAAGTTGCAATATGGTGATTAAACCAGTTGAGCCAGTTTTCCAGGATCTCCCAGGCGGCCGGGTCGTTGCTGGTAAAATAATATTCCGCCAGCCGGTAGAAGGCCCAATACTGGCCCAGACCGTGCCCCACTTCCGGGTAGGCACTGCCGTTTAACTGATTACGGGCAATCTGACAGTTGTCCTGCAGTTCCTGGGAGCCTAAAGCCCGGCCCTTGGTGAGGCGAATCAGGTCAAATTTGCCTAAAAAAGTGTGTCCGGCATTAGTTATGTGCGCACCCAGTTTAAGGTCGTTGCTATTATCCAGGCTGCCCGGTCTTTTGGCTGTGACGGTGGCGAGGCTGCCGTCGTAGCAAAAAATTATCTGTCCATCCCGATCCACCGAAATTCCTAAGTAATGAAAATTATCTGTATCATCCAGATAAATGGGCGGCACCGGAAAGTGGTTGACCGAACCGCCGCTGTCCGTAAGTTGGATCAGTACCCGGCCATCGGCCATTATATGGACATGGTAGCCGATATAGCCGCTGATATTCCTCTTATCGAGCAGGGTCCGTTGCGCCAAATCGTCTCTTTTGAAGACGAACTCCAGGGTGAAGTCTTCCGTTCCCATATTGAAATCATTATGATTGGCATGGGAGACGTAATGCGAGCCGTCTAAAACTACGCTGGTATTGCCGGGCTGGCAGATGCCGGTGGTATAAACCGGCTCCCCGCCCCCTTGCCAGACCAGGGTATGGCCCTTGCCGGAGGCATCGCTTAAGCCCTGGTTAAAGTGCCAAAAGCCCACTACCTTATAGTAATGCCGATATCGGGGCCACCAGCCGAACTCCCCGAAATTTTCCTCCCCGCATAAGGCGATGTTTTCAATGTCGTTGCGGGTATGCACCGGCACGATGGCACCTTTGGTTCCGGCATAACGGCTATGGAACTCGTCTTGGGAGTCTCGATGCAACTGCAAGTAAGTGGTTTTCAGATCGTGTCGATCGACCAGGTACGGAGCCAAGGGATGGGCATAGTGGACCAGGGTGGGCCCGCGCCAGGCATTCTGGCCATAGGGCGACAAGGAGATCGCCAGGCGCGGGGTGTAAGGGTAGTCGTCGCCGGCCTCCAGGTTGACCCCGACGTCATCCAACCACCAGGCCGGGGCCTGAGATAAAATCAGGGGGATTTCAGAATATTTGAACTCCAACAGGCGCAGGCGACCGGCGCTGGCGAAAGCCTTATGGTCGTCAAACTTGATATCGGTGATCAAAAAGACGCCCGCATCAGGGGGGTTGTTGGCAATGCCGATGTCAATCAGATTGATCGGATGATCCAGTACATCCCCGGCATTTTCCGGCATAAAATCAGAGAAATTAATGGCCACCCGCTGCCAGCTGCCGATTGTCACATTCTCGTCTTTGTAAAAATAGTGGCCATGGACGTCCTGGACTTTGACCCGGATGTTCTGGCTGCTGACATTGGCAATCGAAGGACTAAGGAGAAAATTGACATTAGTCCGGCCGGTCGAATCTACCTGGGTTGAATCCACCCCCACCCAGGCCCCTAAGGAATAAACGGGTCCGGATGAAACCCAGCTTATTTGGCGCTGCGTATAAAAAATCTCCTCCTGGATGGTCTCGGTTTCTTCCCGGTCGCTGATAGTAATCAGACACTTGCCGCCTTCTCCCGGATAATACCAACGCCCCCACTGGCAGCGTCGGCGATCCCGATCGTCGACGATATTGTCAATCCGCCAGAACTGGGAGAAATTCACCGCAAACTGGGTCAACTCGGTAAACCGATCCGGCAGCGCGTGCACGAAGGTATGCGCCGCTCCCCAAGGATCAACATCTTCCGGTTGCGAATCGTTCAGGAGCACCTGTAACCGCCGGGGATGAGTTTCAGGATCGCCTGCCCAGAAAGACCAGTAATCATTTAATTCAAAGTCATTGCTGGCTCCTGGCTCCCAATAAACCCTGATGCCATTGCTCAAAGCAATCGGCATTTCCCGGCCCGAGGTTTTAACTCCGGTTTGGTGCTCTAGTTGGGTTTCCTGATAGTCATATACGGCCCAGCTGAATTCGGCCTCGCCGATGTCCCCCGCCTTGGTTATTTGGATTTCATATTTAAGGTTATCCCCGTGATGATAAGCATCATGGATGATGAGTGTGGCCGAACCGGTATTTCCGCTGGCGGGAAACTTGATTTTCGCTACATTTCTGATCTGGCTGGGAGTGCCGTCGCCCCGCAGCCGAAAGCGCACCTGATCAATATTGCTAAAGGGACTTTCCGCCAGGCTCCAGTTCATGCCATAACCCCACCAGGCCGAAAAGCCGCTGGTGGTATAATCATTGAGAACAGCGCGCAAGGCCCGCGGCCCTTCTGCCGCGGCTGGCGGGTTCGGCTCTTCCCCCGCATTCCGGGGATAGACTTCGATGGCGAATTTTTCAAATCCACCCGGCCCCAAAGTGGAATCCTGATAAAGCAGATAGGAGCCTTTATCCCACCGGCCTCGCTCAAAATTGTCCATGATTAATGGCCCATTCAGGCTGAACTGCCGGGCATAAAAGGCCTCCCAGAGAAATTCGATTATCTTGCTATAGTCCCGCCCCCGTTCCCGCCCGGCAAAATGCAGGGTGGCCATTAAATCCAGAATACGATCCACTGCAAAATCGTAAGTATAATCACCTCTTTCCCGATAGGCGGGACGGATGCAGGGATAAGAATTGAGGGCCCCGTACTTGTCTTCCTGCTCTCCGGTCAGATAGACATAATAGACCTGCACTGCCGTCCCTGCCGGCAGCCCAGTGCCCAGAGTAATAATGGTCAGGTTATCCTGGTTTCTAAAACTTCCGCCGGTGTAATAATTAACTTTATCCCCGCTCTCCGGTGCGGCCCAGAAGCCATTCCAGGGAAAGACCGCGCTAGCCTGCCACACCCCGCGCAGATAGTAGACCTGGCCGCCGCCCAACAGGGGCGACTGGAGGTAAACTTGGCCATCCGGGGCCACTGCCGTCTGGCCGCTTGCTCCGCTCCAGTTGCCGTGCACCGCCTCCATTAAAGGCGTGCCGCCCATGTTATCGAAGGTCCAGTTGAACTGAGCCGCCTTGGCCCACTGTATTCTTCCCATTTATTTGCGCCTTTGCGTGAGCTATTTTTCCATCTCTCGCCGAGAAGCTAAGCCGCCAAGTTAATTTTCCCCCAAATACGCCCTGATCTTAATCTCCCCGAAATCCACCCAGAATTCATATAAACAGGCCGCGACAATGGCCTGAATGGCGCGGGCTGCTTCTAAATCCTCGAACTGCACCCCGATGTTATATTCCAGGGTGTCGCTCCGAGCCTGGGCAAAAAGGTCAGGGCTGATATAATCTGCCAGCCCCACCTCGGTTAAAATATCCTCAATGATATCAACCGGATGAGTGGTCTCATCCTTGATCACCCGGACCTCAACCTGCCCTGACTTGCCTACCAGGGTAATTTCCCCGGTCTCTGCCTGTGCTGCTGCCGCCCCGGTTATTTCCTCATCATTGAGATAAGTGCCGGTGATGGCCTGAAACGGCGCCCCTACTACCCAGTAATGGTAAACTTTGGGATGGGCGGTGAACTGCCATTGGTCTCCAGCCACAAAATCAGTCCCGGCCCCGCTGTTCCAGTAAATCTCCAACCCCTGCTCCAGGGCGAGGGGGCTTGCCGACCCCACCGTCACGATTTCGGTTTTTTCCCAGGTGTGGCCGCCGTCCTTCGACCACCTGCAGGTGGCTACCCCTAGCTCCCCGTCAGTCTCGGCCTCGATAATATAGGCGGTATCTGAGTGACCGGAATATTTACTGTCATCCACGATAGATAGGGTCGCAGCCCCAGATCCGGTCTTCTGCGGAGCGCTACAAAAAGACTCGTCCGTCCCGGTCAATTCCGCCCGCTCCCGGTAGTAGCCGCGCATGAAAGGCCTGCGCCTGCCATCCTCGTCCGGCACGCCGATCTTTTTCTGTAAGCCTTCCATAATCAAATCGGCCGTCTCCAACAGCGCGGTATGCCGCCCCTGCCAGCTATGGCCGATCTGGCTGATCTTCAGCAACTTGCCGATATAGAGCAACTGCCACTCGACTGCGCCGTTGGCTAGTTCAAAGCCATGATAAAGCCTGATAAATTTGCGATACCAGGGCAATTCCTGGAGATAGAAGCTGCCGCCCCCAGGGATCCACTGGCGTTTACGGTTATCTACTTCTAAATCATGGCTTCCAGCCCGGATGTCGCTGAAATCGAGGGCCATGTCTACGGCAATTTCGCCGGGGCTGATGATCTCGCTATCTGCTAAATGAATCTGGCCTTCAAGCCCCAGCGCCTCCAAATATCCCGGGAATTCCCCGTCACTGGCATAACTTTCATAGCCGCCCTCCGGGGCTTGATCGACCGCATAGGCATTGTAGGCGTCCGCCTCGCCCTCGTTATCCACCGCCCAAGCCCGGATGGTCTCATCAAATTCTACCTGGACCTGGAAAAATTGGTTTAAACGATATTCTTGGCCGGCGGTCAGTTTCTGGTAGGCCGCGGCGCTGACCAGATCGTATGCTGCCGCACTCCGCAGCCTGACCTTGGTCTCCAGATATCCGGCCAGGCCTTTCCAGGAAGGGATTATCCGGTTTAAATTGGCCGTATGGGCCTGCATCACCGGCCCGGTCCAGGACCCCGAGGTGATATAGCCGGCCTTAAGGGCCAGCTTCCCGGCCTCGCTGCCATACTCGGTATTGGTATAGGTTCCCGAGTCCTCGGCTAATCCATAATCCAGGTTAAAGGGATAGAGCACCGCTTTGACCAGGGGTTTGGCTCCCCGGGCTCGGCTTTCTTCCTGGATGTATTCTACGGTTGCGTCTCTCATAGCGCCTTTGCGTCTGGGGATGGGTTAAATTTCTTCCAATTCTATGGTTCCCGACCAATACCCCGGCGCTACCTCGACGAAATTAAAGTCATTCACCCAGGCACTGGTCATGGTCTTGCTGCTCTTGGCATCCCGGTAAAAATCCACATCTACCCCGGATTGCTTAATCTCCCAAAACTGTTCTTTCTGGGCGGCGGAAATATAGCTAAAATCCAGCCGCCAGAATTGTTTTAAAGCCCGATTGTAACTTCTCAGGGTTCCATCCAGGGCTCGTTGCCGGTCATTGTCATCGAGGCAAGCTTCTTGATAATTCCAGGAAAAGTTCACCGGGAAATTATAGGTTTGCGGGCCCCCCCCCACTGGTGTCCAGACAAATTTCCCCTTCGGCATCTTTGCGTTTCCTATTTTCTAGACTCTACGGCTTTCGGCTCTTTTCAACGCCGGCATTATCTGCCGGCTGACAATTCTATCCCAATTGAGGCCAGCCACGCTGTCCCCATCCAGGGCTTGCACCTGGACCTGAATTTTATAGTTGTGCCCCGCCGTAGTTTTAGAAGGCGCCGTTCGCTCAAACTGGCCGCTTCTTAGGGCCTCAAAGTTCTCCTGCCCCAGGCGGGCCATACTGTCTCGGGGCAAGATTCCTTCCCCGGTTTGCGCCACTATCAGTTTCTCGTCGTCTTCCAAGTGGTTGTTGATTCCGGCCAAATAGGACGGCTGGACAACCATCCCCTGGTGGGCCTTGACAATCCCCCCCTGGTGAAACCATCCCAGACCCGGGCTGACTCCCATGCTGCCCAAGTTTCCCGCCAGGCTCCAATTGCTTCCCATACTGTTCAGCCAGGAGCCCCAGGCCTGCTTGAGATTGTTTACCAGGCTGGCCCCCAGATCGTCCAAGTTTTCGGACAGGTCTTGAACCACCTCTTGCAAACTCTGGGACACTGTCTGGCCGGTATCCACGGCCTGGTCGGCGATCTGGGCAAATTTTTCCCCGGCCGTGCTCTCCATTGAGTCCAGGGTACCCTGCCACTCTTGGACCATATCCTCCCAGAATCCCTGCAACTGGCTCATTTCGTCTTGCCAGTTTTGCAGTCGCGCCTCGCTGTAAGAACTGTTAAGATTGTTTATCTGCTCCTGAAATTCTTGATAGTTACTTACCATTTCAGTGTCTTTGAGCCTACCCCAGGAATCTTGGTATGTTCGCTTGGCCATAATCGATCCTTATAAATCAGTGTCCAGGGGTAATTAATCAATTGATTGAGCTTCAACCCTCTGGCAATTTTTATTTAGCCGCTGACCTTTGATCATCCGCCGGAGCAGCCCTAATAACATCCAGGTCTCCAGACTGAGGTCATTGGCCTGGAAAGGATAGCCCGCGGTTTGCAATTGATATAGGAATAATAAGTGCCAGGTCCAGGGAGAAATCTGCTCGGGAGGAATATACTCGCGGCACTGGCTGCAGGCCCACTCTGAAAACCCCTGGTCCTCCTGCTGGCATTTCTGGCGCTGGGCTTCGGTACATAGCCGACCGGAAAGGATTTTGCGAATATCGCTGATCATGTTGGCTACCATATTGCCCTCGCCGCTAGTTAGGGCACAGCCCTCCCTGGCTGTGCCCGGGGCTATTCCCCCCAGTTGGCACTCCCGGCCGTTTCCGCTCTCAGTCCCTCAAAGACATATTGGCCCAAAAAAGAAATTAAATCCGGGGCATGCCGGGCCAAATGATCCTTCCAGTCCGGGTCTTTCTCCGTATCCAGAGGCACTTCTTGACCATCCCTGATCAAGGAAAAATCTCCCGGGGCAAATCCGGTCAGAATCTCCAGGCCGAATTTTAGCCTGGTCTCTCCCAGGCGCAGTTGCCGGCGCTGGCCTTCAATCCGGAAGGCCGAAGTCTGGTAAGCCACGCGTTCTTCTGAAGTCGGAACCCGGTAATACAGAGTGATCACCGTTTTCGAAATCGGATCCCGTACCAGTAAAGTCTGTGGTTCATCGGTAAGTTTTCTGCCCATGGCCTTCCTCTGTTATGCAGGCAATTGGCTATTGGCCATAACCCGACACCTGGTTTTGGACATAAACAGCCACTGATCCCAGGCTGTCGTCCTCCAGCACCGCGAATTCAATGCTCTCCGCCAATCGCTGTTCTGCCACCCGGGTTGGCACTGCAATAATGCCCACTTTGGGAAATACAATCTCTACGGTGTATTTATAACCGGGCTCGTACTCGGGCCCTTCCGCCTTGAGGTGGACTACCAAGGTGTCGTTAGCGGCCAGGTGTTGTTTCATCAAGAAATCGCGGAAATCCCGATCAAATTCCAGCTTCTGGCTGCGCCCCCGGCGAAAGGCCCGATTAGCATAAAGGCCGCCGCCCCCCGGGGTGCTTTCGATCTGTAAATTATTGCTCAACGTCCAACTCAAGTCGCGCAGCTCCGCGGCCAGCCGATGCCCCCCCTGGATGGCGCTGCCGTCCCACTGGCCGCCGAGGTTGACGCACAATTGGGTGGAGCGCAGTGGGGGTTCACTTACCCGATCGGGAAAGTTCATCCAGCCGCTTTCGGTAGGAAGGTAATAAATCCGGTAATTGGTATTATCCCCGCTAGCCCCGGGGGCAAGGATGGCAATTGAGGCTGGGCTGTCTCCGGAAACCGCGCTATAAGTAACATCTTCCCAGGCTCCGGTATCCGGGTTTTGCACTTTAATGGCCTGAACATTACTGAGACGTTCAGCAGCGGTAGCGCCCGCCACCCCATGGCCGGCCAGAGTCAGACTGGTGGCATTATAGGCCTGCGATACTGTCTCCCAATTAGTGTTGTCGTCGATCTTGCCGGTGCCTTTGACTGCCCCGCTGATTTTGGCCCAACCATCCTTGGGGAATCGAACCTTGACCTGATCAACAAAACAGGAAACAAAGCGGCTCTTCATCACCTGCTGCCCCAGCCGCTGGGCCGCAGTGAAAGACGGATTTGATCTGGCGGTATCCAAATTCCCGGCCATTGCGGTTATGGTATGCCGATAGCCACTGATTCCTGCGGCGCTGGTGCTCACCTGCCCCAAGGCATAAGCCAGCAAAAAGGCAAAATGCTGCGGCTGGGCTCGGGAAAATTCCACGTTGCCGCGGACCAGCCCTCCCAGGTCGTAAATTCTGTCTGGTTCTTCCTTGCCGGTAGCTTCTTCACTGTTGGTCCGGCGGGTCGGGTAATAGTTTAGGACATTATTCAAGTCAACCAGCAGGGTGGTGTCCAGCGCCTGGGCACAATTGATTTTGACTTCGCGCTGCTGCGCTGAAACTGCCAACAGATTATGAGTGGCCAGAAAGTTGCGAATAGACCAGGCCATATTTTGTCCCCTCTCGAAAGCTAGTCGGAGTTTGGGTTGTTAGTTTTAGTTGGAAGTTGTGGCTGATAGTTATCTGTCCTGGCCAACCAACTGCCAACTAAAGCCAGCAACTCAGCTAAACCATCAATCAAAATTAACCACCATTTGAGTCTGATAGTCGGCGGCAAAAACCGCCACCTGGCGATTATTGATCACCGCCTCTTCCTCGAGCAGCATAAAAGGGTTGATCTCCAATCCCAAGTCCTGATCCCACAACGCCGAACGCACATCTTCCAGCATCTGATAGGCCCCGGTATTGCCCCACCGGCCTTCCTGGTTGCCCCGCAGGTTGCGGTCGGCGACGATAATGGTAAAGGTCAGTTTCAGGTCGTAGCTGTGGGCTGCGGCTTTGGCCACCCGGGTATCTTGCAGCGTGATCAAAGCGGCGGGAAGCCGCCAGGTAAATTCCCCCAGGTCCGCCTCCAGTTGCCCCTGGTAGCTTTCAATGGTTTTGACATAGGTGCCCAACCGGTCGGTCAATGCCGCTAGGATCGCATCCTCAATCTCTTTAATGGTATAATCCGCCATCTCTTGTCCAGTGACTCCGGCTATGGTTGTTAAAGGCCTCACAGGGTTCTATTGCTTCTTTGCCGTCCAAAATGATGGCGCTACCACCTTCCCTGGGTAGTTCGGCTGAACACCCGCGTCTCACTGGCCAGCTCCGACACTTCCCGGCCGGTCGCCGTGGCCGGGTTGCCGGCAATGTTTAACACTGCGGTTCCCTGGGCAATAGCCTTTAGCTGGGCCATGGCATCCTCATACTTCTGCCGCCTGACCATGGGGGCCACGCTCCGCCGGGAATAAAGATGATACAAAGCAATGTCCACTGATAATGACCGGACCCGATCCGGAACCGGAGCGAACGGCACCAGATACTGCACCGCACAGTAAGAGTCGATCTCACTATCGGCCTTGGCGATCGCCTCCGCCACCACTGCCGGGTCGGGGGTGCCGCCGGACTCGCTGGTGATTTCAGCTAACTCTTCCAAAGGAATCATTTTCAGCAGATCATCTTGGCTGCAATAGGCCATGGCGCCTCCCTTTGTCAGTTTTGCTACCCGTCGTCAGTTGCTGAGGACTGGCCACCTTCCCGGTTTTCACCTGAATGTCTGGCAATCCAGACCGGGCACCGAATCGTTTCATGGAAAATAAAACTAAATCTAAAAGAAATAGGTAATCCGCAAGACGCCGGACTGGTTTTTTTTCGCTCCAACTGCTTGGAACTGCTTTAGATTCTGGGTTCCCCACAACAATAACGAGTTCCCCACCCCCATAAAGTGGCCCTCGTCGCGGGTCGGGGCCCGGCCATCCAGGCGAAAACGGATATCGGCAGCCTCCAGGCTTAGCAGTGCTCCCCGGGCCTCCAAATTTTCCGTAATATCCTCTGGTCTGATCTTTTCCGGGGTCAGGCTGACCGCTATCTCCGCTATGGTAAGATTTTCATACTCCTTTGGGACCCGGTCCAGGGTTTCTGGATGATTTTTGCTAAGCCAGACCATATGCCTTCCTTTGTCCAGGGGCATGATTATTCACGCCCCTGAGATCAGTTTTAAGTCTTCACCTACAGCCTAATTGAGCCAATGGACCACCAGCAAGTCGGCCGAACTTCTCCAGATATTGCTTTTGCTGCCCCCGGCGGTGTTATCGCCCAGGATAAAATCAGCATGTAAAATCTCCCGGGCCGCTGCCTCCAAAGAGGGCGGCACCACCAGCATATTGGGCATAATCCCCAGCGGCACGCCTTCGTCATTGGTAAACGCGGTCATCGCCGCCCGGGCCAGAGAATAATTGGTGGCATTCAAGGTCTCTTTGGAGGCATAGGCCAACTGCCACAGGCCATAGCCAAACGAGCCCCGGTAGTTGGCTCCATACAGGTAACGTCCCGACAGAAAGACTTCCTGGTCTTCGGGCCGGTCCAAAGAGGTGAACTCCACCTCACTGCGCCTCTGGAAGATCAGTGGTTTGATCACTCGCGAGGTATCCAGCAGATACCAGGCGGTGCCGGTCCCGCCCCCAAAGTTGCTCTGGGTGCCGTCACCCACCGGGTGGTCCGTATCAAAGAAATTCTGACCGTCGTAACAGGCCGTGCCGAAGCCTTGCGGCAGCAGGCCGAAAACCTGTTGGTTGATATGATGGGCCGCCTGTTCCGCCAGGGCTTTCACCAGGTAGGTAAACATGCCCAGCTGATCATCGGCGATTTCGTTCTTGTGCAGGGTAATGCCATTGGCCCACTCCTGGTTGACCAGGGTATAACTGTAGGCCTTTAAATCCTGAATCCGTCGATTGCCCAGCCATTCGGTCATCATCGGCACTTCCCCCAGCCACTTATAATCATTCTGGCTGGTGGTCGACGGCACCACCATGGCTACCTTTTCATACAAGGCGGGGACCTGCTCCATGGTTTCATAAAACAAGGCCCGGGCGCTCCGATAAATATCGGCCAGATTTGCTAATCCACGCATGCTTTGTTTCCCTCCTATCGCATGTCAATATCGACCAGGACACTGGTGGCCGATTTAAAGCCGGCGATTTTGCCGCAGGCAATATCATTGGTGGCCTGAGCCGCGGTCCCCACCGTCTGATCGTCCAGCACATAGACATCAGTACAAATTTTGCTGATCGTCATGGCTGAGGCTCCGAATTCAAAGACTCCCTTGCGCCACACCCGGACTGATTTAGCCCCATTGGCCCCGGCGCTGTTATCCACATATTCTGCTGCCACCCCCAGGAACTTATGGCTTGCCGTATCCGACGCCGGCACCGCATAGCCGGAAGTGTTGAGACAGACCAGGGAATTGGCATAAATAACAGTATTGCCGGCTACTTTATAGGGCAGTTCATCTCCGGCATACTTCTCCAATCGGCGATCCTCGGTTAATGCCGCCATGTTTACTCCCTCCCTTCAGAATTATATTTTAGGTAAATTTCTTCACTTATCCCCATAAGCTGGTTGATCTCCAGCTGACTAGAGCTCAGAGTGGGCTTGGGTTTGCATTCCTCCTTCAACTCCAGCTTCTCTCCCACCGGGATGACCTTAGGAGCCTGGGCCAGAAAGACTTTAAACCCTTCCGGGTCCTGGCGGGCATATTCTATGGCCCATTCCCTCTGGGCCGGAGTCACCTTACCGGATTTCAGGGCCTGCTCCATCAAATCCTGGGAGGCGCGCTCCTCCTGAGCGGCCTGGAGCTTGGCCACCACTTTCTGGAGCGACTCCGCATGCGCTGACCCGCTTTTGAGGGCGGTAATGGTGCCCTGGATCTGGGACCGATGCGCATCATGGGGTAGACCCAGAGCGCTTAAAATCTCCTCCCGGCTCATCTGATCAGTGGCCCTGCTCCCCCCCGTGGTGTACAGCCTGAGCGGGTCATGGGGCTGCATCTCCGCTATCTGTTTTGTCATCCCCCTTTCATTCTCTTTAAAGACATCGGGGCTGTGACCGTGGATAGACCAGCTGCCCAGCGGTCCAAAGGTTAAGGCAGCATCCTGATCTTCCGACCCCTTTGTCTCTATACCCAAGGTTGCCGTTCGGCCTTGCGCCTCCTCAGCCTCCGCCTTGATTTCCGCTGATTCATTGGCATCGGCGGCCGCCGCCAGTTTAGCCACCAAGGGCGGCAAGTGATTGATGGCCGGGGTATTGGTCAGTGCCACATGATGCAGGGCGATGGGCCGACGCGTCTCCGGATCAAGAGTCAATACCGGGGAAAAGTAGCGATACTCTCGATTATTCAAGTAGTCGCGCCCCTTTTCGGTCCACTCCACCCGCGCCCAGAGGCCGTCTTCCCGACTTTCCAGGCACTTGATCCATCCCGCCGCCGGGGCCTGGCCACCTTCCAAAGTTTGATGCTCATAGTCAACCACCATATCGAGGCCCCGCGCCGCGAATTGGCTAACGAGGTTGTCGATGGCCTCCTGGTCAACTTCAAACCCGGGGCGGCCGTCTCCCAGGCTGATCAGCCCCAGCGGCAATATCCGGATCCACTCAGGGATCCCGGAAGTTTCAATACTTAGTGCAATTTCCTTGTCCATTGCTCCCTCATTGTTCAGCTTTGGATTAATTTCTGCCCTGGTTCCGGCAAGGGTATTCCAAACCGCTCGGACACATGTTCCTGGGTCAGGGGGTAGCCAATCTTATCCAGATTGACAAATACTTCTGATAGAGTCTTCAGGTCCTCCTGTTCGTCGTATTTGAACCGGAACCAGGGCAGGGGCTTATCCCATCCGAAATTAAACCCTACCAGGGGGCGAATAAGCTGCGCCCGCAAAGTTCGACTCAAGGCCTCGGCATCCGCCCGCAGCAAATCCTGGCGCACTAAATTATGAGTCTTGGCGGCACTATAAGTCCCGGTGCTCCCCGCGGTATCAGTGGTCAGGGTCTGCCCTAGAATGGCCTTGGACATCTCCCGATTACAAAATTCGGCCATCACTAGATACGGAATATTATTCCCGGATTGCCGGGCCGTAATCTCCACAAATTCGATCTCGGTGTTCTTACTGATCACTCCGGCGGCATCGGTCCCCAGGGCCCGAATTGCCGCTACCAGGGCATCACGATCCACCTGGCTGGCAGAGGGTTCATACTTCCCCAACCGCAAGGGCATGCCAAACACCTCATTGAAAGTCGCCCAATCTTTCAAGGCATAGTTCTTAAACAGATACATCCAGGCCACTACCCGCAGCATCCCGGCCCGGGTATCGTAGCCACTGTGGGCTTTGTAACGATGATAGATGATCTTCCATTCCGGCGGCTCAATCCCCCGCCAACGCTCCTGATCAGTAAGGATCCGGGGCGTTAAGCTCTCGGTAAAACAGAGTTTCTTTGGGTTTATCCAGCGCAATCTGCTGACTAACGCCCGATTATCCACCACTTCCCAGAAGATTTCGCTGACCGCGATGCCCTTGCCGATGGCATCGAGCAGGTCGAGCAGGGAGTCCTCGAAATCGTCCAATCCAAAGATAATATCCCCCACAAATTCGGCGATCTGTCGATCCTGAGACGTATCGCTATAAGGCAAGAGGTCATAATCCAGGCTCAACACTGCCAGTTTGCGGGTCTGCAGAATACCCCCCAAATGCGGGTCTTTTTCTTCCATCTCTTCAAAGAGTTCGACCTGGCGGTAAATATCCCCATAGTCCGCTTCCCGGAAAATGGCTACCAACCGCTCCGGCGTCAGACCGGCACTGGGATAAGTACTCCAACGGTCCTGTAAATTGACCGCGGCGATTTCCCCGGTTACCGGTTTTGACTCTTTCTTCCCGAACCCTTGCCCGCGGTGGGCAACCCAACTAAAAAAATCCTTTAAGGCCATAATCAAACCCTAGTCCCTGCGATCATTGGTTGACTTGTAAACTTACCGAACAGTTGCGCAGAAGCTCAGTATGCCCCTCTACTCCCAAAGGCCCGCTTCTGCAGCGCCGCGTAACGGGGCACCCCCACCGGCAATTTTTGGGCCAGCCGGATGGCTCCTTCCAGGGCGTCGGGGCCGTCGTCATGGATCGACGTCGACGGGAAGTAAAGCAATTGTTCGATCAACAATTCCTGATCCGAATGTCCCCGGATGAACCGGATCTTACCCCGCTCCAACAAAGGGGATAAACTGGCGATCCGGGTCTCTTTGGCCATGCGGTTGGTCACCCCTTTGATAGGCAAAATCTGCCTCCGCTCCTGGCCCAGGCGCTCAAACTCCTTGAGGAGCAACCGCTGGAAAAGGTTGTCTTCCACCCCCAACAGCTGATAATTAAGCTCTTGATTTCGATCAAAAATAATATTTAAGGTGTGGTCTAAGGTGGCCTTCTGAATAAAGGCGTCCAGGACATAAAAGACCATTTCCTTAGGGTCGAATCCTACTGTAACGCAGGCCTTGTAATCGGCACTGGCGCCGCTTTCGATAGAAGGATCAAAGAAGGCGGAAACGATTAAATCCCGATCTTTTAAACAATCCGGATGGTAATAATGGATCCACTGTTGTTGGAACAGACCGGCTTCCTGGAACGGTTCGTTCATCTTTTCCCGATTAAAGGCTACCGTTCCCATCAATTGCTTCTGCAACAACAGCTTCTTCAGGGGATGCTTGGCCTCCCACAAAGAGGTGCCATCTTCCTGAATGGCCCGGTAAATTCGCCGCCTGAAATAGCAGTAGGGCTCCTCCTCACTGGTCAGCATGATGTGCAGCGCACTGTGCCAGCGCAGTATGGTGCCGATAATCAGGAGGCTGCCGCCGGCATCCAGGGCCGGATAAACGGCTGACTTGACCCAATTCAGGATATGCTGGACAATTTTGGGATTGCGGACATTAGTATCGTTTTCCAGATCATCCAGGATCACCAGATCAGGACGCCATTGCCGGTGCTTCAGGCCGCGCAGCCGCTGTCCCCGCCCTCGCGCCTTGACCCGAATATCAGTGGTGGTCACAAAATCATTGACCGGACGGTTGCCCTTGACCAGGTCTCCGAAATCACCTCTTATCCGGTCATTATATAGTAATTCCAAGTATATATATCCAGTCAGGTCGCTGGCCAGGTCTTCGGTGTCGCTGCTGATAATGATAAAGTGACGTTTGCCAAAACAGATCTGGTGCAGCACATACCCGAAGGAACATAAAGTTGTCTTGGCAAATTCCCGCGGGGCCGCGACGACTACCGGGGTCACCGCCGTCTCCGGACCGCTGTGGTTTTCCGGCGCCGCTTCGGAATTATTTAAGTCTGTTTTTTGCTCCAGCAACTTCACCAGCTCATATTGAAAGGGCGCCGGCGCATAAGAAAAATAGTGCGGCAGATAGGTCTTGCAAAAAAACAGCGGATCCTGGGCCGCCCGATGGAGGCGCTCCTCCCGTTGGGTCTCGGTCTCGGTAAGAAATGACGCCACCTCCAGATTCAGCCGCATCAGGATCTCATCAGCCCGCTGCCGAAACTCGGTCCGGGTCAACTTCTTTCTCAGGGTCATCGACTTCTCCCTTTGGGGAGGCCTGGCCTCTGATCGCTCCAGATCGGTCTGTTTTTTAGCACCAATTATTTTCTCTGTTCCAACTCTTGGAAAAACTCTTGAATCCGACGTGAGAAGCATCGCAACTCCCTTGGATCTCTAATCTGTTGGCGCAAAAATTCGACAAATTGACTCATTACTTCCAGGGCTGCGACTTTGAGATCCCAGGCCTGCTTCCCCAACCGGTCGATGAGAGTGATCAGTTTCGTCAATTCCTCTACTTCGGCGGCCCGTAGATCCCCTTTGGCTAATAGCCTTTCCGTTTTCTGGCGAAGCACCCCTTTTAACGCTTCTCCTAACAGCCGCGGAGAGCGGTGGGCGGCTTGCCGTTTTTCTTCCCAATGTCCCTGTTTTTGCCAACTCTTTAACGTTCTTTGGGCTACTGGCAAGATGGTCCCGATCTCTTCTACAGTCTTCCCGGCCAGATACAGAGATTGGGCTTCGGCACAGTAAAGCTCCCGTTTCCCTTCCCGCTTGGACTTCTTAACTGTCGCCATAGTGGCGATTTATATATATGAAATCATTAATTAATACCAGAACGGCTGGCGAACCTGGCACGATCATTTAACCTGGTCCACGGCATGACCTGCCCGGTTATCCCAAAGCTGGCCATCGTCACCAGATCACTTCTAGCATTAGTTGCACCGAGCTCTCCAAAATCCGCAGACTTCCCTCGCTTAACTTGGTGCCCCTTAGCTTGCCCTCCCAGAACCAGCGATAAACCGTGGAGCGCGATACCCCTAGCCGCTGAGCTACCTCCCGGGGCCGTAACAACCGGTCCTGATTCATTTTCTACCTCCCTGGTCACCCTTTGGTCATTCCTCTCTTTCAAGAATCATGTCGGCCCGAAGAAAGAAGTCCCCTTTTGTCACCAATCTCAGAAAATACTTTCCCTTAGGCTTAGATATCTGATGGATAACCCTATACTTGTGCCGGGCAGCAGACTTCTTGCTGCTTCCTCCGCCTGGCTTGCGGATCGTGATCTGGAAGATAGAAACCGGAGAGTAAATAAAATAATATGAAAAGACCTAGGGGTTTAACAAAAACCTCTAGAAATAAGGAAAGAGATTCTTTAAAAAATATAGGGGGATTCGTGGATTTATGCTTCTTAATTTTAAAATAATAATTATTCCAATTATTTATAAAATAACATCATCGGCCTCTATTTTGCTTAGATAATACCTAAAAAATAATTCCTTCTGAATCAGGAATTGAGTCCAGCCTGCTATCTTGATCCTAAAGGAGTAGAAACTTACTTAATAAGGAGGACAATCATGGAATTCATCACCAGAAAGCGTTTATTCCGTCCGGATGAAGTCGCTCAACTGTTAGACCTTTCACGCCGGACCATCTATCGCATGATCCGTGATGGCCGCTTAACCGGGGTGCGCTTGGGGTCTCGTCCCTGGCGGGTCCCCCGAGAAGCTCTGGTAGCTCTATGTCCGGAAATTTTTAATCCTCCCTCCATAAATTGAGGAATCCTTTCGGGGGCTCACTGCCAACGGGGCGGGTCTACCCGCCCTCACCCGGTTTTGACCCATCGTGTCGATTCCCCGGTTTAACTCTCCACCAATTGAGTCTGTCCATCGCACTACTTGTTTTTTTATCGCGGCCACTGCATTTACTTTATTTTTTTCATCTTTATAGCCGATAAGACTGTTGGTTCTACATTAAATTTAACGCTTGATGATAGTTAAGCTTGAGAGCCTGATGGCAGCCAATAATCAACTTCACCCTCCAAATCAAAATCAAAGAGGCCGCGCCGCGCTTCATGGGATGAATTTTCTGGTGGTCGATGATATGCCCGCCATCCGGGAAATGTTGCGCCATATGCTGGTCCAGCTGGGGGTGCAGGGGGTGATCGCAGAAGCCGGTGACGGCCTCGAGGCTATTGATAAATTAAAAGAAACTCACTTGGACTTTATTATTTGTGATATTAACATGCCGCGCCTGAATGGCATAGAACTCCACCAATGGGTCCGGAGTTCCAGAGAATTCCAAAATATCCCATTTTTAATGATTACCGGGGAAGTCTCCGAGGAGACCGTTGCCGCCGCAGTTAAAAGCGGATTGGATGGCTATCTGCTGAAACCATTCCACCTGACCTCCCTAAAAAACCGGATACTAGAAATAATCCCAAAGAAACCAAATCATTCCTCCGGATAAAATTATCTTCCCAAAATGTCTAAAAAAAGAACATAAGCCGTTTGACCAGACTTCCAGTAATCACTCCCATAAAAATCATTAAAAGTCCAGAAGCAGATCGTATTACGGGGCTATCTTAAAAAGGCTATCCGGGCATGGCCCAGGACTATCGCCCCCAAAGACTTGGAGGCCAGGTTCAGGCTATTGCTTCGCTAAGGAGGCGCAATTGCCCGATAATATTTTTGCCACCCTTGCGGCCGTGGATTATAGTCTTATATTCTAACTGTGATTGATTATTGCAAGTTGACTGAGAATATGATAGATAATAATGCTAGCGTCGATTTAACCTTGTTTTTTAAGGATAATTAATGAACAATCGTCTCACTCCTTTTTATAAAAACCTGGCTCTCTGGCTCCTGATCAGCCTGGTGATGATCTTTCTGTTTAATTTTTTTAATCGACCCCAGTCGGCGCGGGAAAGGATCGAGGTTAGCTATAGCCAGTTTTTAGATCTGGTCAATGAAGGCAAGGTAGCCAGCGTCACTTTGCAAGGGGAAGACATTGTCGGGAAAAAACTAGATGGTCAAGACTTCCGCACTTATTCCCCCAATGATCCGGAATTAATCAAAACTTTGCGGGATAAAGGGGTCGAAATCGTTGCCAAACCCGTAGAAGACTCGGCCTGGTACACCAGCTTCCTGATCTCTTGGCTGCCGATGATCCTCCTGATCGGCATCTGGATCTTTTTCATGCGGCAGATGCAAGCCGGGGGCGGCAAGGCCATGTCCTTTGGCAAAAGCCGGGCTCGATTAATGACCGAAAGCAATGTCCGGGTAACCTTTAATGATGTCGCCGGTATCGAAGAGGTCAAGGAAGAAGTAACCGAGATCATCGACTTCCTCAAAGATCCAAAGCGGTTTTCTCGCTTAGGGGGCCGGATCCCCAAAGGCGTATTGCTGGTCGGCCCGCCGGGGACCGGCAAGACCTTGTTGGCCCGCGCCATTGCTGGCGAGGCAGGGGTGCCGTTCTTTAGTATCAGCGGCTCTGACTTTGTGGAAATGTTTGTGGGGGTGGGAGCGGCTCGGGTCCGCGACCTGTTCCTGCAAGGGAAAAAAAATTCCCCCTGTATTATATTTATCGATGAGATCGATGCGGTCGGCAGACACCGGGGAGCCGGGCTGGGAGGAGGCCACGACGAACGGGAACAGACCCTCAACCAACTTCTGGTTGAAATGGACGGCTTTGAAGCCAATGAAGGGGTTATTCTAATCGCCGCCACTAACCGCCCCGATGTCCTGGACCCGGCTTTGCTCCGTCCAGGACGGTTTGATCGCCAGGTGATAGTTCCTGTCCCCGATCTTAAAGGTCGAGAGGCTATTCTAAAAGTTCATACCCGTAAAACTCCGATTGCCGATCCGGTGGATCTCTCGGTGCTGGCCCGGGGAACCCCTGGTTTTTCGGGGGCCGACCTTGAAAATCTGGTCAACGAGGCCGCTCTATTTGCCGCCCGAGCCAATAAAGAGCGCCTCACCATGGAAGATTTCGAATATGCCAAAGACAAAATCCTGATGGGTTCGGAACGCAAAAGCATGATACTTTCCGATGAGGAAAAAAGGAATACGGCTTACCATGAATCCGGGCATACCCTGGTAGCCAGGCTCCTCCCCGGTACCGACCCCATCCATAAAGTCACCATCATTCCCCGGGGCCGCGCCTTGGGCGTCACCCAACAGCTGCCTCTGGATGAAAAACATACCTATTCTAAAGAATATTTGCTTAATACCCTGATTGTGCTGCTGGGGGGGCGGGCCGCAGAGGAACTGATACTGAAGCACCTCACCACCGGGGCTGGCAACGACATTGAGCGGGCCAGCGATCTGGCCCGTAAGATGGTCTGCGATTGGGGCATGAGTGATGAATTGGGTCCCCTCACCTTTGGTAAACGCGAAGAGCAGATCTTCCTGGGGCGAGAGATTTCCCAACATCGTGACTATAGCGAAGAAACCGCGCGCAAAATCGACGCCGAAATTAAAAAACTCATTGTTGAATGTCATCAGCAGGCCACCGACCTGCTTCGCAACAACCTGCCCAAGCTCCATGCCTTGGCTCAGGCCCTGCTGGAGAAGGAAACCCTGGGATCTTTAGAAATCGATGCCATCGTATATGGTACCACTCCGGAGGACAGTTCTACTGAAGAGGGACATTCTGCTGAATCTGAAGATACCCAAGATGCCCCCGTATCCCAATCTCTGTTAGTCCAGCAGGCTTGATCTATGGATCAGAGGGCTGTGACCTCAGGCGGGGCCGGGGCGGTTCCCGTTGTGCGGCCAGCTATCCAGCTTACTATCGGCCACCAATCCTGTGATCTCTCCCAAAGAGCCTTGATCATGGGTGTCCTTAATGTGACCCAAGATTCTTTCTCCGATGGTGGCCAGTTTTTCAATTTTCAAGAGGCTCTGAGCCAGGCCCAGGCAATGGTCGCGGCCGGCGCCGATATCATTGATATCGGGGGGGAATCAACCCGGCCCTACGCAACGCCGACTTCTCTCCCCGAAGAACTGGACCGGGTCATCCCTATCATTGAAGCCCTGCGCAGCCGCTCAGAGGTCCTTATCTCCATTGATACCTATAAAGCTGCCGTCGCCAAGGTCGCTCTGAAGGCCGGGGCCAATCTAATCAATGATATCAGCGCCCTCCGTTTTGATCCCAACATGGTTAATTTGGTGGCCGAAGCCGGGGTTCCGATTATCATGATGCATATGCAGGGAACACCCCAAAATATGCAGGTCAACCCCCAATACCAGAATCTGATCGGCGACATCAAAGCCTTCTTCCAGGAACGCCTGGCGTTTGCTGTGGACCACGGTGTCTCTCGAAATCAAATCATTCTGGATCCAGGCATTGGGTTTGGCAAAACCTGGAAACACAATCTGGAATTGATCCAAAGGCTGGACGAATTTCAGGAACTAGGGTGTCCGATCCTTCTCGGTCCCTCGCGCAAAGCCTTTATCGGTAAGGTGCTTGATCTGCCGGTCACGCAGCGCGATATTGGCACCCTGGGGACCATTGCCGTGGCCCTGATGCGGGGGGCCAACATCATCCGGACCCATAACGTCCTTTGGGGGCGCCAGGTGATCACTATGGTGGAGGCTATCCTCCACAGTTATCCCAAATAAGTTTCTTCAACACTCCAGAGCATCAAACAATGCAAGGATTATACAACCTGCGATGGCAAGACGGGGTGGATATCATCCTGGTGGCCATCTTGATTTACCAACTGATTCTCCTTTTGCGAGGCACCCAGGGCATCCAGGTATTGGCCGGCATGGTCATTCTGTTCCTGGGTTATTGGGGGGCCCGGCGGCTGAATCTGTTTACCTTGGAGTGGGTGCTGGAAAGTTTTGTCAAAAGCTTCCTGTTGATCGTGATCATCCTCTTTCAAGCCGATATCCGCCGGGTCTTGAGCCGCATGGGCCGACGCGCCATTATCCGGCAATCGCTTCCTGCCCCCAAGGCCCTGGAAGAAATCTGCGCGGCCGCTGATTCATTGGCCAGTAAACACATCGGCGGGCTGATCGTGCTGGAACGCCAGGCCCGGCTGAACGATTATCTCGAAGGGGCCATCCGGCTCGATGCCCTGGTTACCCGGGAACTGCTCACCAGTCTGTTCTGGCCCCATACCCCCACCCATGATGGTGCGGTCATTGTCCAGGGTGATTTGATTGTCGCGGCCGGCTGCGTCCTGCCCCTATCCCGCCGCCCCGGGATTGACAAAACTATGGGGACCAGGCACCGGGCAGGATTGGGCATCACCGAAAACACTGATGCCGTGGCTCTGATCATCTCGGAGGAAAAAGGCCAGGTGTCTTTAGCCCGCGGGGGTAAAATGATCCCCAATCTCAGCCGGGTCCAACTCCTCCACACTTTAGAGGAAATTTTTATCCGGGAACAGGAAAGTGAACCAAAAAGCTGGCTGGCAAAAATATTTAATAACTTCACTGGGCAAAAATAAGGGCCTCAAGTTACTTTCCTTGGTGCTGGCCCTGGCCCTGTGGTTTGCCGTGGGCGGCGAAGAGCGAATTGAAACCAGCGTCAGCCTGACTCTGGAGCTGGTAAATATTCCTTCCGACCTCATTGTAACCAATGAGATCTCCCCCCAGATCGAGGTTCGCATCCAGGGCCCCCACAGTGTTGCCCGGGAATTGGCGGCAGAAAGATTGCATAAACGGATTGATCTAACCGGCTATAAATCTGGCAACCACGTCTTCCCTTTAAGTCCTAGCAGCTTAAATTTTCCGCGTGGAGTGGTGGTAACCCGGATCCGGCCCAGTTCCATTGCGGTAATTCTTGACCAGGCGATTATCCGCCATCTGGAGATCCGTCCGGTAATAAAAGGGAAGCCAGCCCCTGATTATGAGTTGACCAAAGTTAACGTTGTTCCGGAGCGGATCGAAATTAAAGGGCCCAAAAGCGAGCTCTCTCAGCTTAATTACCTGAACACTCTACCCATTGAGATCAGCCATCTCAGCTCCTCGGTGACCCGTGAAGTAGATCTGGATTTCCAGAATCTCCACCTCTCTTATGTCAGCCACCGACCGGTCCTGGCTGAGCTGGAAATACTGCCTATAAAGAAAACCAAGGTGCTGACTGGAATTAAAATAGTCCCCTCCATGGCTTCCGGGACAGTCCAACTTAATCCTCCCCAGGTATCTCTAACCGTCCGGGGCCCGGCCCCGATAATTAATGACCTGTCCGCCGACGATGTATCCGCCATGGTCGACCTCCAAAACCTCAAGCCAGGGCGGCATCAAGTCCAGGTTAAGGCGGAATTACCTGCTGGGCTGAAGTTAATGCTTATTCAACCTCAAACGGTCCAGGTGCGCCTGGACAAGGTCACGAAAAAGCGCTAAACCTCGCTCGGAGCTTTGGGCCTGGCTCCTTGAAGCAAAATTCCATGCGGCTAGACAAGCTGGCAAAAACCGTGTTAATCATAGGAGGCGCCATGTATCCACACATTTTTTCTCCCTGCAATATTAATGGCCTGGTGTTACCGAACCGTTTGACCATGGCTCCGCTTTATCTGGGCTATGCCGCTGAGGGAGGCGCAGTCAGTACTTTGTTATTGGATCATTATCGGTTGATGGCCCAAAGCGGGGTGGCCCTGGTAGTGGTCGAAAATGCCACCATTGACCATCCAGTGGGCAGTGGCTCTAACCGAACATTACGGGCGGACTCTAATGACTACCTGGAGGGCCTGGCAGCGCTGGCCCAGGTAATCAAACAGGAGGGCGCTCGGGCCTGTTTGCAGATCAACCATGCCGGGCGTTTTGCCGGAGTGGCGCCACAACCGGTGGCACCCTCGGCGGTAGATGCTTTCGGACGCCAGCCCCGAGCCTTGAGCCCGGATGAGATTCGGGACATCGTCCACCAATATGGCCGCGCCGCCCGCCGGGCAAAACAAGCCGGGTTCGACATGGTGGAACTTCACGGCGGTACCGGTTATTTGTTGGCCCAGTTTGTCTCACCCCGAACCAACCGCCGGGATGATGACTATGGCGGTCCCCTGGAGAACCGCCAAAAGTTTCCCTTGGAGGTACTGGCCCAGGTCAGGGCAGCAGTAGGGGATTTCCCCGTGGGGTACCGCTTCCTGGCCGACGAGTGGCTGCCGGACGGCTTGCAGTTGGCCGAATCAGGCCGATTCGCCCAGGCACTGGCGCGGTCCGGCATTTCATACCTCTCAGTCATGGGCGGCACTTATGAGTCGTTTTTTCTGCCGGAGATCGTGGAGAAATCAACACAGGACGGCTACATGGTTGAACTGGCCGCGGCTATCAAAGCCCAGGTGAAGGTGCCGGTTATTACTGCTGGCCGCATTGCCACGGGAGCGCTGGCCGAAGAGATAATTGAGCAGGACAAGGCGGATTTAATCGGACTGGCCCGGGTGCTCTGGGCTGATCCGCACTGGCCCGAAAAAGTGAGACAGGGCAGGGAAAGCGAGATTATTCACTGCGATCCCCACTGCGATACCTGCATGCAGATGGTGATGCGGGGAAAACCCGCTTTTTGCGTCCGCTGGCCGGTGGAGAAGATGCAAACCTGGAAGACTAAATTCATATAATCCGAATTATGCGGACAAGGGGAGCTCAATTCCGAAACCCGGTCTAAATCCATGGGGTTCAATTATATTTTAGGACTTATCATTGCATGTAGATTGCATTTTAATGCTATTTCCAAACTTTTTACTGGGAGGGGGTAAATAAGTAATCGGCGGCGGGATAAATGAGATGGAAAAAAAGAGAGGAAAAACCAAAAGGGGCTAAGGTGATTCCCTCAACCATCAGGTCGAAATAAAATTAAAATGCCACCAGAAATTCTAGTGGTCAACCAAGTGAGGGAAGACTTATTAAACCATGATTTATAGAATATATAATAAATTGGCCGAACCTGTTAATGTGAGTGGGAATGAACAACCGGAGGATTGTTATCTTGCCAGCGCCTACAGTTATTATCGGGCTGACAGAAATGATCAATCTGAGCGGCTTGATTAAGTTTCTAGTCAGCGCAGCTAGATCAAATTTCGGAAGGTTGGGAGATTAACCGGGCTCTGTGGAAGCGTTTGCTAAAATTGATCAAAAAATGAGTGGCTAATTTTCAATCTTCTCTCCCCAGGCTTACTCATCCATTGAAAATAGAATAATTATTTTTCTTGATTTATAATAAAAATTATTATAGTTAAATAATTATTCTAATATTCCAATCTAGTTATGTTTGATAAAGAAAAAATCATCAACGAACTTCAGAGGGCAGGCATCCGCCTGACCCCACAGCGACGGGCCATCCTCGACTATCTGGCCACCACCGACATCCATCCCAACGCTCAACAGATTTTTCAGGAAGTCCAAAAAACCCAGCCAGACATTAGTTTGGCTACCATTTACAACACCTTAAATACGCTCGTGCGTCTGGGCTTTCTGAAAATGCTGGAGCTTGAATCAGGCAACCACTATGAAACCAATCTGAGACAGCACATCAACTTGATCTGCAATATCTGCGGAAAAATCCAGGACATGGATGGTAGCCTTACCATTAATTCAGCAGAAGTGTTGCGGTGCTTTGGTTTTCAGGTGCTTGACAGCCGCATGGAATATCACGGCGTCTGCTCGGCTTGCCGGGGTCGGCAAAAAAGAGTACCCTGAGGAACTCGTCGCGGGAAAGCCTAATCCTCATAATGAAAAGATCTTGACTATGAGAGAAAAAAAGGAGAAAGAAATCTCACACCATGGCCTGGGGATATCCCGTCGCCGATAATCATAAAACTCCCTAACCGCTGGACCCGGGCCCACTTTTGGTGCAGGATTTTCCTCTGTTTGAGAAGATGGCTCACTCTAAGCGCCAGGGCATTCCCGAACGGGTGGGGCATGCGAAGCTTTAGCATTTCATCCGCTCCCAGAAGCGCTGGGTGGACAGCGGCCTGCGTGACCACGACATGTAGTGGGATTTCTGGACCCTGTCGCCCGAGTCGGCCCACCAAGTCACTATCCTGATGAGCGATCGTGGAGTCCCCAGGAGTTATCGGCACATGAACGCCTACTCGAGCCACGCCTACATGTGGTTCATATAGCCAAATGGGCAATGAATTACTAATTCATAGCACCACAGTGGATAAAATCAGACAACGATAGGAGGAAACTTTATGAATGACAATAACAAGCGCCTAGTAATGGGATCCACCGCCCGCGGTGGCAGGTCGACCCGGGACTGGTGGCCGAACCTGTTGAACCTCAAGATGCTGCATCAGCACTCTGACCTGAGCAATCCCATGGGCCAGGGGTTCAACTACGCTGAGGAATTCAAGAAACTCGATCTGGCAGCCGTAAAGAAGGACCTTTATGCGCTGATGACCGACTCGCAGGACTGGTGGCCGGCCGATTACGGTCACTACGGGCCGCTCTTCATCCGGATGGCGTGGCACAGCGCCGGCACCTACCGCATGGGCGACGGCCGCGGTGGCGCCGGGTCCGGCTCCCAACGCCTGGCGCCCCTCAACAGCTGGCCGGACAACGTGAACCTCGACAAGGCACGCCGTCTGCTCTGGCCCATCAAACAGAAATACGGCCGCAAGATCTCCTGGGCCGATCTCATGATCCTCGCCGGCAACTGCGCCATCGAGTCGATGGGGTTACCGACCTTCGGCTTCGGCGGCGGGCGCGAGGACGTCTGGGAGCCGGAAGAGGACATCTACTGGGGTGCCGAAGATGAATGGCTGGCCACGAGCGACAAGCCCAAGAGCCGTTACACCGGCGATCGGGATCTGGAAAACCCTCTGGCGGCCGTGCAGATGGGCCTGATCTACGTGAACCCGGAAGGGCCGGATGGCAACCCGGATCCGGTCGCCTCCGGCCATGACGTGCGCGAGACCTTCGCGCGCATGGCGATGAACGACGAAGAGACCGTGGCGCTCGTCGCCGGCGGCCACACTTTCGGTAAGTGCCACGGCGCTGGCCCTGCGTCCCATGTAGGGCCTGAACCTGAGGCCGCCCCCATTGAGGAACAGGGACTCGGGTGGAAGAGCAGCTTCGGGAGCGGCAAAGGCGGCGATACGATCGGTAGCGGCATCGAGGGTGCCTGGAAGCCAAACCCGACCAAATGGGACATGGGCTATCTGAAGGTGTTGTTCAAATACGAGTGGGAGCTGGTCAAGAGCCCGGCCGGCGCGCATCAGTGGCTGGCCAAGGACGTGGCCGAAGAGGATATGGTAGTTGACGCGCACGACCCATCGAAGAAGCACCGGCCGATGATGACCACGGCGGACCTCTCCCTGCGCTACGACCCGATCTACGAGCCCATCGCCCGGCGCTACCTGCAGAACCCTGAGGAATTCGCCGACGCCTTCGCCCGGGCGTGGTTTAAGCTGACCCACCGCGACATGGGCCCCCGCTCACGCTATCTCGGTCCGGAGGTCCCGGCAGAGGAACTCATCTGGCAGGACCCAGTGCCCGCCGTCGATCATGAGCTGATCGACGCGCCGGACATCGCCGCCCTCAAGGGCCAGATCCTGGCCTCGGGTCTGTCGATTTCGGAACTGGTCTCGACCGCCTGGGCCTCGGCCTCCACCTTCCGGGGCTCCGACAAGCGCGGCGGGGCAAACGGGGCGCGCCTTCGTCTGGCGCCGCAAAAGGATTGGGAAGTCAACCAGCCGGCCCAACTACAGAAGGTGCTGCAGACCCTGGAGGGAATCCAACAGGAGTTCAACAAGGCGCAGTCCGGCGGGAAGAAGGTGTCACTCGCCGATTTGATTGTCCTGGGTGGATGCGCCGGCGTCGAGCAGGCGGCGAAGAATGCCGGTTACGATGTTACCGTTCCCTTCTCGCCGGGACGTACGGATGCGTCGCCGGAGCAAACCGACGTGGAGTCATTCGCCGTACTCGAACCGGCTGCAGACGGGTTCCGTAACTACCTCAAAACCAAATACGCCGTATCAGCCGAGGAACTGCTGGTTGATCGGGCGCAACTGCTGACGCTAACCGCTCCTGAGATGACGGCTCTGGTTGGCGGCATGCGCGTCTTGAATGCCAACTTCGGACAGTCCCCGCACGGCGTCTTCACCAAGCGGCCAGAGACGCTCACCAATGACTTCTTCGTGAATCTGCTCGACATGAGCACGACGTGGCAGGCAACCTCGGAAGACGAAGACGTGTTCGAGGGTCGTGATCGCGCCACGGGCGAACTCAAGTGGACCGGCACCCGTGTCGACCTCATCTTCGGTTCGAACTCCCAACTCCGGGCCGTGGCGGAAGTCTACGGCTGTGAGGACTCCCAGGAGAAGTTCCTGCAAGACTTTGTCGCGGTGTGGAACAAGGTAATGAACCTTGACCGCTTCGACCTCGCCTGATCGTCGCATAAACGTCTTCGAGGGCTTCTGAAGCATATTCTGAACTGCAAATCGGAGGATCAGAAAGCGATAATCGCCACGAGCTGATGGATGTTTTGAACGATCAACGGAGGGTATAGCAACCTAGGAGGGCGGCGTTTCAATACAGTCTGAAACGCCGCCCTTTCTTTAGGACCTTACAATCTGCCGGGGGATTACCCCAGCTGGACACTAAAAGTCCAGATCATGCCCTTCAGCTGTTTGATAAGTTTCGAATTATAGCAGTACCTTGCTATCAACTCACTGATAAGGAGTGATCAAGTGAAGCTCTCCACTGAGATCTGACCCCCCATCGCCATTGAAAACTGACCCCCTCA
>JBKHJN010000026.1:0-40574 GCA_046538075.1 Desulfobacteraceae bacterium
GCGGTGTTGCCGGTAGCTGAAAAAAAGAGATTGATAATCTTCATGATATCCTCCATAACCTAAAACTCAGCTTTTTACTATCCCAAACAATATCTAGTAAAAATACCATGGAGGTTAGGTTTAGAAAATTATTTTTATTATATCATAGATTATTGCTACAATTAGCCCTAAACCAAGACTACTAATGATTATCCTGTGCGTTCTTGATATATTTTTACTTTCTCCTTGAAATTCAATTAAGGGAAATAACCAACGAATATATGCAAAAAGAAATAAGAAAATACGTAAGCAAACTAGTACAATATATACATAAGCAGCTACCTCAAGAGCAGATGGCCATTTGACACTTGGTTTTATGAGAAGATTGAGTTTATAAACTACCCAGAAAGAAATAGGAAAGCCTATTAGAATTACTAAAATATCATATATATAAGTATTATGTAACCAATTTCTGTTCTTTCTTTTAGCTTCAATAAATGAAAGTATTTTTTCATGAACACCCCTTACCCATGTTTCATTATACCCGACAACTTGAATAAAGCTGTTATTTGGTGTTGGTTGATAGGCTGGATTAATAGGATCAAAAAGGCCTGGTTTAGTAAAATCAAATTGTATAAAAAAGAGATTACTTGGTTCTCTTTTTTCTATAAATCTAAAATAATTTGCGCTGTCAAAAAGTACTGCACCAATTTCACTGGGGAGATTATCTTTATCAAAGACAGTTCTAGAATGCCCAATAATTTTTTCTCCGGAATTTCATAATCCTTCAATTTTTACCATTAATCTAAATTGTTCCCTTAAAATTTCTCCTAGGTTTTGAGGAGTCTTATCTTTTAGCACTTTTTTCAAGTTTTCATATTCAATATCCGCAGCTTCATTAACCTTTTCTTCCAAAAATATAAATAATTTTTTAAGGTCGTTTAAAGTTATCGTGCAAGAAGGCATTTTGGTATATTTTTGATTAGCAATAAAGATTGGAATTTGTTTTGATTGTGTATCTGGCGGAGGAGTTGTATCTGTCTTTGAGGAATTATACATTTAAGTGCCTATCAGTTATCCCGGAAAAATTGGTCAGCCGGAAAGCCGGTCGATCTGCTCCATCAGGGTCTGGGTCAGCTCTCGGGCCTGGGCCGGGCCGGGAGCGTAACATGGCAGGCCGAGCTGTACCCGGACCCGATAACCGGGAGGTTGGGGCTGATAACAGATGCCCACCGGCAGGAAGGGTAACCGGGGGAGGCCGTCCCGATTCTGCAATCTCAGCAGCAGTTGGATCAACCGGTGTTTCCCCGGTCCCACCCGGCCCTTGATATAGGTGCCTTCCGGGAACATCACCAGGTATTGCCGCTGATGCAGAATATTTTCCAGATATCGGAAGGAGGAGAGAGTGGCCTGGGGCCGGGACCGGTCCAATGGCACGCCGCCCAGGGCCAGCATCACCCGGCGCAGCCCAAAATGGCGGAACAGCTCTACTTTGGCGATATAATATAGTGCGGTGGGGAAGGCCAGTCCCATTACCGGGATATCTTCCCAGCGCTGGTGTTTGGGGCACAGTATAGCCGGTCCAGGGGCAAACCAGTGTTGCTGGCCAGTAACCTCGAGGCGATAGAACCGCCCGAAGCTAAGTTCAGCCAGCCTGCGGCTCAGACCATAGAAACGGGCCGAAAGCTGAGTCGTTAACGGCAAACTTCCCGGTACTCCTGTTTTGCGGTGCTATTTTTGGCGTCTAGGGTTAATATTGTGCCGGATCAAGAGTAAAATCATCAACCCCGAGCAGGGCCGACTCGCTTGTACGCGGCGAGATCAAATCAGGGAGTAATTCCCAGTTCCTTTTCCTTCTTGGTAATCTCCAGTTTGGTCTTGATCACGGTATCCGGGGTGAGACTGATGGAATCAATGCCGCACTCCACCAGGAAGGTGGCGAATTCCGGGTAATCGCTGGGGGCCTGGCCGCAGATGCCGATTTTACGGTCATATTTGTGGGCTGCGTCAATAACCTGGGCTACCATGCGTTTGACCGCCGGATGGCGCTCGTCAAACAGATGGCTGATCAGATCGGAATCCCGATCCAGCCCCAATACCAGCTGGGTGAGGTCGTTGGAGCCGATGGAAAAGCCATCAAAGACTTGGGCAAATTCCTCCGCCATGATGACATTACTGGGAATCTCGCACATGACATAGATTTCCAGGCCATTTTCACCCTGCACCAGGCCATATTCCCGCATCACCTCGATAACCCGGCGGCCCTCTTCCGGAGTCCGACAGAAGGGCACCATGACCTTGATATTGGTTAGCCCCATATCTTCCCGGGCCCGGAGAAAAGCCTTGCACTCCAGGCCGAAGGCCGGTTTGTACTTCTCATCATAATAACGCGAGGCCCCCCGCCATCCGATCATCGGGTTGCTTTCCTGCGGTTCAAACAAATAACCCCCGATCAGGTTGGCATATTCGTTGGTTTTGAAATCGGACAGACGGACGATAACATCATTGGGATAAAAGGCGGCGCCGATGCGACTGATACCCTGGGCCAGGCGATCAATGAAAAACTCGGCCTTATCTTCATACATTTTGGTCCGTTCATCGATCTTGGTGACCTCCTGGGCCAAGCGGGTATCGGTTTCGGCCTGGCCTTTTAATCGTTCGTAGTGAATGAGGGCCAGAGGATGAATGCCGATATGAGAATTTATAATAAATTCTAACCGGGCCAGACCGACCCCGTCATTGGGTATCTGTCCGTCCATGAAGGCTTTTTCAGGAATGCCAACATTCATCATGATTTTGGTCCGGGTGGGCTGCATAGCTTTTAAATCCACCCGTTCCACCGCGTAGGGCAACAAACCCTCATAGACGTAGCCGGTTTCGCCTTCACAGCAGGAAACGGTGACTTCGGCGCCGTCCGGGATCACCAGGGAACCGTTGTCAGTCCCGATCAGGCAGGGGATGCCAAGTTCTCGGGAGACGATAGCGGCGTGGCAGGTGCGGCCCCCCCGGTTGGTGACAATGGCCGCGGCAACTTTCATGATCGGTTCCCAATCCGGGTCGGTCATATCGGTGACCAGGACTTCGCCTTTTTGGAACTGGGCAATATGGGCGGCGGTTTCGATGATGTGGGCTTTACCCTGACCTACTTTGGAGCCGATGGCCTGCCCCGAGGTGATGATGGGGCCCCGTTCTTTTAAAATATAGGTTTCCAGGACGCTAAAATCTCGTTGGGCATGCACGGTCTCCGGGCGGGCCTGGACGATAAAGAGCTCCCCGGAGCCGACCAGTTTGCCGTCCCCATCTTTGGCCCATTCAATGTCCATCGGCCGGTAAGATCCAGTCTGTTGGGAATAGTGGTCTTCAATAATACAGGCCCAATGAGCCAGGGTAAGGATTTCATCGTCGTTCAACACATAGCGGTTGCGCTCGTCCTCGGTGGTGGCAATGGTGCGCACCGGCCTGGTTTCGTCAGTAGTATAGACCATTTTAATGTTGTGATCCCCCAATTTCTTACTGACAATGGCCCGTTTTCCCATCTTGAGGGTGGGTTTGAAAACATAAAATTCATCCGGAGTGACCTGGCCCTGGACTACGGTTTCGCCCAACCCGTAACTGCCGGTAATATAAACGGTATCTTTAAACCCGGTTTCAGTGTCAATGGTGAATATTACCCCCGAGCAGGCCGAGTCGGAGCGGACCATCTTTTGGACCGCAACCGAGAGCGCGACATCAAACTGATCGAAATTCTTGTCATGACGGTAACTGATGGCTCGATTAGTAAACAGGGAGGCAAAACATTTCTTTACTGCCTGGATTAAGGAGACCTTGCCGCGGATGTTGAGAAAAGTTTCTTGCTGGCCGGCAAATGAAGCATCAGGTAGATCCTCTGCAGTAGCCGAGGACCGCACGGCCACATCCACATCGGCGCCGGTCTGGCCGTAAAGGGCTTCTAAGTCTTCGTACGCCTTGCCGATCTCGGCGACCAGAGCCGAAGGCAAGTTGGCGGCCAGGATCACATCCCGGACCCGCTTTCCCCGGCGGATGAGATCGTTCATATCACTGGTGTCTAAGCCATCTAAGATCATGCGGATACTCTTTTCAATACCCGCGGTTCTTAGAAAGTGGCGATAAGCCTCGGCGGTAATGGCAAAACCGTTGGGGACTCTGATATTTTTGGCCGACAGGTTCCTGATCATCTCCCCTAGGGAGGCGTTTTTACCTCCGACCAGCGGTACATCATTGATGCCGATCTCATCAAACCAGAGGATGAATTTTTCTTCCTTTATTACCATGAGGCTTGGTCTCCTTGTCTATAAGGGGCAATCGCCGAAATTGTTTGAAAGCGCTTCAAAATTATCATAAATTGATTTATAGTGTCAATAAATTAACCGTCTGGAAGCGCCATGATTTTTTTAGATTATAACGCCACCACACCGATCGCTCCAGAAGTGGCTGCAGGGATTAACCAGTATATTTCGGAGGAGTTCGGCAATCCCAGCAGTGCCTATGCCTTGGGCCAACGGGCCCGGGCCGCGGTAGAACAGGCCCGCCAGCAGATGGCCGCCCTGTTGGGTTGCCAGCCCCGGGAAATAGTCTTTTTAAGCTGTGCCAGCGAAGCCAACAATACCGTGCTTAAAGGGGTGGCACATCGGTTGGCGGGCCAGGGCAATCATATCATTACCACCCAGATCGAGCACCCCGCGGTTTTGAACCCTTGCTTATTTTTAATGGAGCAGGGTTTTGAAGTTACTTTTGTACCCGTAGATAGGCGGGGGTTGGTGGATCCGGATGACGTCCGCCGGGCCCTGACCTCCAGGACCATTCTGATCAGCGTCATGCACGCCAATAACGAAACCGGCGCCATCCAGCCCCTGGCCGAGATCGGCGCCCTGGCCCGTAAGGCCGGGGTCTGGTGCCATACCGACGCGGCCCAGAGCGTGGGCAAGATTCCCGTCCGGGTGGATGATTTGATGGTCGACTTCCTTACTCTGGCGGGCCATAAATTTTATGCCCCCAAAGGCATCGGCGCCTTGTATGTGCGGACCGGCTGTGAATTTACCCCCTTGCTCCACGGCGGCGGCCAGGAAGGCGGGCGGCGCTCGGGTACCGAGAATGTCATCTTTGCCGTGGCCTTGGGAATTGCCTCCCGGGTGGCTCAAAATTGCCTGGGGCAGGATCAGATTCATCTGCGGCACCGGCGCGACCGGCTCCATCAGCGGCTGCAGGAAGAGTTCCCCGGGCTGGTGCTGAACGGCCCGGAAGCGGAACGGCTGCCCAACACCCTCAATGTCTCATTTCCAGGGTTGAGTGGGGCAGAGATTTTATCCGGCTTGCCGGAACTGGCGGCTTCCACCGGGGCTGCCTGCCATGGCCCGGAAGTCAAGCTGTCGCATGTCTTGGCTGCCATGGGCGTCAGCCCCGAGGTCGGCCGGGGGGCGCTGCGCCTTAGCGTCGGCCGCTATACTACGGAAGCCGAGGTGGACCGGGCCGCGACGCTGATCGGGCGGCGACTGCGGGAATTGCGATGATTTTTTTAGTTTTGGTGGAAAGGAGCAAAGTTGTTTAATCTAAGTGTTACACCCTCTACAGATCAGATCCGAAGAGGGTGCAAATAAGAACTAAAGATCATTAACCACCGCAGCTGCTGCAGCTGGTGGCGGTGCAGCCGGCACAGGAGCCGCCGCTAGAGGCAGAGCTAAACTTGAACCCGGCCTTGGCAGCGCAGGCGCTCATCAGTTTTTCGACATTGGATTGGTGGCATTCCGGGCATTCGACCGCGGGGTCATTCCCAAACACCAGCTGTTCAAAGACCTTGCCACAATCACGGCAGCGATATTCAAAGATGGGCATTGTTATTGGTTCTCCTTTGTTTATTAAGTCAGATTGATTTAAGAGACGAAGGCTTAATTTTATCCCGCTTTGTCAACTTTTATTATAATACCGGCTGGCACCTGTTGCAAGCGATTGATCTCACCGAACATCCGCCCCACCCGATTAACCGGACTGGTTGGGCGGATTTCTCCCGGGCCGCTGATCGGGGTGGGACCGAAAAACAGGCACAAGGCCCGGCCCGGCGGCCAGTATCCCAGGTCGCCCGGTTCCACCAGATCGACCGCGGTATCATCCAGCTCCGCTACCAGCGGAATGGCGAAATAGATTTCCTCTCCCCAGGTCAGGACCGTGCCCTGCAGCGGCAGGAGGGCGGCAATGGCCTGGGCCGTAGGGGAGTTGTTCAACTCGCCATCCAGTGTTAGCTCTCCGGCCGTAATTATGATCTTTTGGGCCATGTCAGCCTCCCCACTGCTCCACCACCAGAGCGGCCAGCAGCGGAAACATGATCTCGTGGTGTCCGGTCAGGGCATAACCCTTGCCCTGCGGTTGGGTGGGGCGGCGCACCACGTTGGTCAGCGGCCGGTAATGCTGGATAAAGTCGAGGTTGGCGGTAGTCAGCGGCTCCACCCGGTGGCCCAGGTTGCGGGCCAAAGACAGGGCCTTGAGAAAGACCTCTGGCAACACCACGGCCGAGCCCAAGTTGATATATAAACCTCCGGCCAGGCGGCTGACCAGGGCGGCAAAGAGGCGGAAATCCCGGTGACTGGCGGCCCCTACCGCGGCCCCGTCCACCGAGGGGTGCATATGAATGATGTCGGTCCCCAGGGCCACATGCACGGTCACCGGCACCTCCAGTTCGGCGGCCCGGGCCAATACACTGAGATGATTGAAGGGCCAGCCGGCCTCCAGCAGCCGGCGGCCTACCGTTTCTCCCAGACCCAGACCCTGAGCCCCGCCCCAGTTAATGGCGGCATTTAAAAAGGTGGCGGTCTCTTCGGCCATGCCAAAGCGGCCGCTCCCCAATTCCTGGCCAACGTCTTCAGAGGTGCGCCCCACCATGGCGATTTCCGCATCGTGAATGATTCCGGCGCCGTTTAAGGCCAGCCCCCCCAGGAGGCCGCGGCGCATCAAATCAATGATCACCGGGCTTAAACCTACCTTGAGGACGTGGGCCCCGAAGCCCAATAACACCAAGTGGCCCTGGCGGCGGGCCTGCACCCAGGTAGCGGCCAGCTCCTGCAATTCGGCGGCGGCCAGAATATGCGGCAATTTTTCAATAAAATTTTTGAATGATTGCCCCTGGGTCCAGGGCTGGCCGAAGTCCTGGTGGCTGACCTTTGAGGGCCGGGCTTTCAGACTGTAGGTCTGGACGCCTTCCAGAGACAGCGGAGGGATTTTTTCTGCCACTTTTATCCTGTTGAATAATGGTCGGGAAACAGCAATTGATCCACCAGTTCACAGAGCGCATGCCCGATGGTGATATGCACTTCCTGGATGCGGGGGGTATCATGGGACTTTACTATCAGGGCGACATCAGCCAAAGGCGCCAGGGGGCCGCCGTCCCGCCCGGTAACTGCCATGGTCTTCAAGCCCTGTTGCCGGGCGGCCTTTAGGGCGGCTACCACGTTGGGGGAAGAGCCGCTGGTGCTGATCCCCCAGGCCACGTCTCCCGGCTGGCCCAAGGCCTTGATCTGTTTGACAAAGATGTCATGGAAATGATAATCGTTGCCGATGCTGGTCAGGATCGAGCTATCAGTGGTCAGCGCCAGAGCGGCCAGCGGCGGGCGTTCAATCCGGAAGCGGTTGACAAATTCCGCGGCCAGGTGCTGGGCGTCGGCAGCACTGCCACCATTGCCAAAAATCAGGATCTTATGCCCTGCTTGCAAGGCGGCAGCCAATAGCCGGGCAGCCTCGACCACCAGGGGGGCCTGTTCTTCGATGAACTGGGTCTTCAACCGCACCGAGTCGGCGAAGAATTCTTTCACCCGGTCCGCCAATGGCATAATTTGGTCCCCATCAGGTCAATGACTTGCCAGGGCCAATGATTTCTTGGCCATCCCCCAGATCTGGCCAACCCTGGCTTTAATTCCGCTTAAGATTTTTTACCATACCTCTTTTTCGGCCGGGGGTCAACATCTAATCGTTATTGCAGAGGTTTCTGGTGGCCCGGTTCTGGCTAATACCGGTTTGACAATTCGGTCATTGATTGATAAAACCTCAAACGGAGATAATCAGGCATTGGAAGGTTATTCAGGAGGCTAACAAATGGGGAAAAAGATTATCATTGTTGGAGCTGTGGCTGCTGGTCCCAAGGCCGCCTGCCGGATTAAACGACTGGATCCTGAGGCTCAGGTAATTATGGTAGACCAGGCGGAACTGATCTCTTATGGCGGCTGTGGCCTGCCTTATTATATCTCTGGTGATGTCTCTGATATTAAAGAGTTGATGTCTACCAGCTTCCATCTCTTGCGGGATACCAAATTTTTCGAGGAGTGTAAAGGGGTAGAGGTTCGCACCCGAACCCGGGCCCTGGCCATTGACCGGGACCAGAAAACCGTGCGCCTCCAGAATCTGGCCACCGAGGAAATTTATCAGGAGAATTATGATCAGTTGGTGTTGGCCACGGGCAGTTCTCCGGTGCGTCTACCCGTTGCCGGGGCAGATTTGGCCGGGGTCTTTACCATATCCAACCCCATGGATGGGGAGGCGATCCGGGAGCCGGTGTCCCGGGGTGAAGTAGAGCGGGCAGTGGTTATCGGCGGCGGCGCCATCGGACTGGAGCTGGCCGAAGCCTTTACTGAACTCTGGGGTCTGGAGACCGCGGTGGTGGAACTGCAAGAGCACTTGTTGCCCGGTCTGCTCGATTCGCCTCTGGCCCGGATGGTCCGGGCCCACGTCGAGGCCCAGGGAGTGGAAGTTTACTGTGGCGAGCAGGTCCAATGTCTGGAAGGCGGAAACGGCCGGGTTGCCCGGGTAGTGACCTCGAACCGCACCCTGCCTGCAGATCTGGTGGTGATGGCGGTGGGAGTGCGGCCTAGTTCCCGGCTGGCCCAGGAAGCCGGGTTGCTGATCGGCCCGAGCGGCGGCATTGTGGTTGATCAGCGGCTCCAGACTTCCGACCCCTGGATCTATGCCGGAGGGGATTGCATTGAAAATTACCATTTACTTACCGGTAAAAAGGTCTATTTCCCCTCCGGGTCGATTGCCAACCGCCAGGGACGGGTGATCGGTACCAATCTGAACGGCGGCCCCGATATTTTTGAGGGGGTAGTGGGCAGCTATATCATGAAGCTGTTTGAACTCAGCGTCGGCTGTACCGGCCTCACCCTGACCGCCGCCCAACAGGAAGGATTTGACGCCTTCAGCACCTTGGTATCCCAGGCCGACCGGGCTCATTTCTTCCCAGGGCAGGAGTTGATGTATTTAAATTTGGTGGTCGATCGCCCCACCCAACGGATTTTAGGGCTGCAGGGAGTGGGACCCATGGGCCAGGCAGTCAAAGCCCGGATCGACGCGGTGGCGGCCATATTGAAGTTTAGACCGAACTTAGATGACCTGTCCAACCTGGAGATAGCTTATGCCCCCCCCTTTGCCGCGGCCATGGATATTTTAAATGCCGCGGCCAACACTGCCAAAAACATCCTGGCCGGCACCAACCATCCTTTGCCTATGGATGATTTCCTGTCAATCTGGAAGCATCGGTCAGAGGGCGGGGTGACCTTCTTAGATATCCGGGAGCCGGATAATGCCGCTCCCCTGGTAGAAAAGTGGGGGCCGCAGTGGGTCAATATCCCCCAGGGCAAGCTGCGGAATCGCCTGGCTGAGGTCCCCCGGGATCAAAGATTAATCCTGATCTGCAACGCCGGTATGCGCTCCTATGAATCTCAGATTATTTTGGACCATGCCGGAATTACCGGCAGTGAAAACCTGCAAGGCGGCATGGCGGCCCTGAAGAAAGCCGGGATCGATCTGTTGGCCGAGGAATGATATTTTATAAGTTGTCAGTTGATAATTTTAGTTTATGAGAAATCATTAGGCTTCATTAACCGAAAACCTAAGACCGCCAACATCGGAATATCTTTGCTCTGAAACCGGGCTCTGTTCGGCGCGGCCGGTCTGGGGCCAAGACCGATAAATTTTTGACTCAAAACTCGATAGAGGATTCCCATGGATGATCGGGAAGAGCAGCAAGAACCCCGGTTAAGCTGGACCGTCCGCTTCAAAGCCTGGCTCAGCAAATTATTCAGTGGTAAGGAGTACCACTTTTACGGTTATCTCCCCAGTCGCCCAGGATTATTGTTGCGATTTACCCTGGACCCCTTTTTCAGCCGGGTAAAGCTCAATCAACGGCAGGCGGCCCGCCTCCAGGAGTTGGGGAAGCAGGGTGCCGTGGTCTATGCTTTAAAATATCGCAGCCATCTGGATTTCCTGTTCTTTAACCGGCGTTATCGAGAAAGTAAAATCCCGCAGCCTGAAGTAGCCTTTAATCTCAACCTGTGGGTCTGGCAGCCGCTTTCCCACCTCATCCAGATTATCTCGGCGGCGCTCAACTACTTTACCAAACGCCATGCCTGGCCCAATCCCTATCGCGATGGATATTTTAAATGGATTTTGCAACAACGGATGTCGGCCCTGTTGTTCCTGGTAGACCAGGTCAGCTTCCGTCAGCGGTTTTTCAAACCCAAAGAAGATCCTTTGCGCCATCTTTTAGAAGTTCAGAACGAGCTGTCCTTTCCGATATTTTTGGTTCCCCAGATGATTTTATATGGCCGCGAACCTAGCCGCGGGTCCAAGGGACTGTGGCAAATATTTTTCGGCGACAGCGAGAATCCAGGCAAACTGCGGAAATTGGGTCTGTTCTTCCTGCGGGCCCGAAAAGCGGTGGTCGAAGTGGCCGATCCGTTGAACCTTCAGGAGGTCCTGGCTGATCCTGCCAACCAAGATCTGTCCCTCACCGAGATTGCTCAAGGTCTCCGTCGGGAGTTGATCGACCGCATCGATCGCAAGCGCCGGGTCATCACCGGTCCGGTAATCAGGTCGTCGGAAGAGTTGATGGAGCTTACCCTGACCGACCCCTGCCTGAACAAATTTATGGAACATATGGCGGAAGTAGAAAACAAGAAGCTCTCCAAGATCAAGAAGACCGCCCGGAGTTATTTCCGGGAGATCGCCTCGGACTATAATCTTTTTTACATCCATTTGATGGATCGAATGCTTACCTGGGTCTGGCAAAATATCTTTGACGGCATCTCGCTGGATCCGGAAAGTCTGGAAAAAATCCGCGAAATTTCCCAGCATGGCACCCTGGTCTATGTCCCCTGCCACAAGAGCCATGCTGACTACCTGATCCTCAACCACCTGCTCTATCAGAATAATATTCATCCTCCCCGCATTGCCGCGGGGAAAAACCTGGCTTTCTGGCCGATGGGGACCATTTTCCGCAAATCCGGGGCCTTTTTTATTCGCCGGCGCTTTCATGGTGCCAAACTCTATGCTATGGTGATCAACACTTACCTCAAGACCCTGATCAAAGAGGGCTACAATCTGGAATTCTTTATTGAAGGGGGGCGGAGCCGCACCGGCAAATTGGTTCTCCCCCAGTTGGGATTGTTGAATATGATCCTCCAGGCCTCCCAGGCGGGGGTCACTCAGGATCTGATTTTTCTTCCCACCTTTATCGGTTATGACCAGGTGATTGAGGAGAAGGCTTATCTCAAGGAGTTGAGCGGCTCGCAGAAAAAGACCGAATCAGTCCGCCAACTGTTAGGCATAGGTAAATTGCTCAAGAAGCGCTATGGCCGGGTCTACATCCAATTCAGCCAACCCCTGTCCTTTAAAGACTACCTGGCCCAGCGGCAATTAAGCGACCGGCTGCTCACCGATGAGGAACGCCGGGTCATCAGCCGGGACCTGGCCTTTACCATAATCCAGTCCATCAATCGCATCTCGGTGGTCACCCCCTTTTCCCTGGTCTGTGCCGCGTTGCTGACTTATCCCCGCAAAGGAGTCTATCGCCGCGAACTGCTGCGGATCATTGAGGTTTTCCATGATTATCTGGTTGATCACGGGGTGCCCCTGGCTGAGACCCTGAGCAATCTTCCTCAGGCTATCGAAGATACTCTGACTCTGTGCGAATCTCGCAAATTGATTAGCCCTATTGAAAAAGAAGAGGAAGTGGCCGACGAATTGGGGCTGGGGGGCTATAGCATTGATGAAAACAAACGGCCGCTTTTGGAGTACTATAAGAATAACATCATTCATTTTTTTCTGCCGGCTTCACTGGTCGCCATGTCTATTTTAGGGGCCCAGGGATTTGAATTTAGCCGGGATCAGGTTATGGCGGATTACCGCTTCTTGATGGATTTTTTCAAATATGAATTTGTTTACGATGGCGATAATCCAGAGGCCGAGGTCGACCGCCTGCTGGCCTATTTTTCCCAGCGCGGGGTAATCGCCAGCATCCCCGAAGAGAATTCTACCTACACCATGTCGGCACCGGGGCTGAAAGAGTTGGCCTATTTTGCCAATCTGCTGCATAATTATCTGGAATCCTACTGGATTGTCCTGCGGTCGATCAAATACCTCAAAAAACGGCCCCGCAACGAACGCGAGTTTCTGAAGCGGATCCACTCGATCGGCACCAAGTTGAGCAAGGTCGGCGAAGTCGAACGGGCTGAGGCCCTATCTGACGTTAATTTCCGTAATTCCCTGAAACTTTTCGGCGAAAAAGGGGTCATCCTCAAAAAGACCCGGGAAGGCAAGAAGCTTCCAACCTTTAGCCGGCCAGAGGATGAGGACGCCAAAGAATACTATGGCCGCCAACTGGCCCGGTTCTTAAAACGCTGATTGGGCAAGCAGAGATTTGTAAAGAAGTTCATTAAAGCAGCTGTCAAACTTTTTTCTTTACCTGACTATTGATATCGTTTATTATTAAATTGATTAAGAAAATAGTTCTAAAGGGCTAGACCCAAAGGGGCCTTTGGGTCTGGAGGGCGGCGGGGCCCCATTAAGCCTGATTTTTTCCGCGGGGAGCAGAGGTCGAATGAATAAATCGCAACTCATCGAGGGGCTGGCAAAAGCCGAGGGGCTGACCCTCAAGAAGGCCGAGATGGTAGTCAATACCTTGTTTGAAAATATGACCGAAGCCCTGATCGAAAACGAGCGTATTGAAATCCGCGGCTTCGGCAGCTTTAAAGTGAAAAGCTACGAGGGCTACCAAGGGCGTAATCCCAAAACCGGTGAGATCATCGAAGTAGGTGAAAAGAAACTACCCTTTTTCAAGGTTGGCAAAGAACTCAAAGAACGGGTTGACAGCCTGGATTAGCAACCTGTAATGGTTTAGGCCTGGCCGTGCTAGACGGGGAGCTAGCGGTGCCCTGTAACCCGAAAACCGCTTTAGCGGGGTTGAACTCCCTCCAGAGGATTGCAGCGTCGTTCGGTAACTATGACAAAGGCGGGGGGTTGGACCCCACGCAACGGACGCTTGTGAACCCCGTCAGGTCCGGGAGGAAGCAGCGGTAAGCAAGGCAGTGCGTGTCGTGGCGGCTTCTAATCTGGAACCCCTTTGGCACAGCCCGAGCGATGGCGGATTCGATGGCGGGTGCATGGCCAGGTTAATTCAACAACCCGGTACTGCCCATAAAAAGGCATTATTCCCCCCCCCAGACGATTGGGCCGGTGACGGCCATAATATTAAAAAAATAATTAATCCTATCTTAATCCCGATAAGTCCGGCGGCGGGGTCCGCCTTGATTTAATTTTACCCATCGCCAACAGGCAGCCCGAGTTCGGAAAGTTACCATTGGATCCCAAAAGGCCAGGGAGTTCAGTAAGTTGACATTTGGTCCAGGGGCGATATACTAAGCCAGATTCGGACTCGAAAATGTAGGTTCAGCCGGAGGCCAGACAAGCAATAAATGAAGCCCAAGTTTATTTTTATCACCGGCGGGGTGTTGTCCTCTCTGGGAAAAGGGGTGGCGGCGGCGGCGATCGGCGCCTTGCTGGAGAGCCGCGGCCTCAAGGTCAGTTTTCAGAAACTGGATCCTTATATCAACGTCGATCCGGGAACAATGAACCCCTTCCAGCATGGCGAAGTCTTTGTTACTGAGGACGGGGCCGAAACCGACCTGGATCTGGGGCATTATGAGCGCTATACCACCGTCACCCTGGGCCAGGACAATAACTACACTACCGGGAAAATCTATTTTAATGTAATTAACAAGGAACGCCGGGGTGACTATCTGGGCGGCACCGTCCAGGTCATTCCCCATATCACCGATGAAATCAAAGCGGCCATCCGCCGTTTTGCCACCGATGTCGACGTCGCCATTGTCGAGATCGGCGGCACTGTGGGGGATATTGAAAGCCTGCCTTTCTTGGAGGCCATCCGCCAATTCAAGAATGATGTCGGCAAACATAATGTCTGCTATATCCACCTGACTCTGGTTCCCTATATCAAAACTGCCGGGGAAGTCAAAACCAAACCGACCCAACACAGCGTCAAGGAACTGCGCAGCATCGGCATCCAGCCCGACATCATTCTGTGCCGCACCGAAAAGGTCCTGTCCCAGGACATCAAGGCCAAGATCGCGTTATTCTGCAACGTCGGCCCGGATTCGGTCATCACTGCTCAAGATGTCGACAGTATCTATGAAATCCCCCTCAACCTGAACCAGGAAGGCCTGGATGAACGGATTATTGAGAGTTTGAACATCTGGACCCGGGCCCCTCGCCTGGAGGCCTGGCACCACTTGGTAGATCGGCTCAAACATCCCGCTGATACCGTGGAAGTGGGAATTATTGGCAAATATGTCAATCTCCAGGAATCCTACAAGAGTTTGCACGAAGCCTTGGTGCACGGCGGCCTGGCTCACCAGGCGGGTACCCACCTCAACTACATCGACGCCGAGACCCTGGAGCGGGAAGGGCCGGAAGCTCTGTTGGGGCATCTGCATGGCATCCTGGTGCCGGGGGGGTTTGGCTATCGCGGGGTCGAAGGGAAAATCAGCGCCATCCGCTATGCCCGGGAACAACAAGTCCCCTTTCTGGGCATCTGCCTGGGCATGCAACTGGCAGTGATCGAGTTTGCCCGCCACGTCAATGGCCTGGCCGGAGCCCAGAGCGAGGAGTTCGATCCCCAGTCGCCTTATCCGGTCATCTATCTGATGCGCGAGTGGTTTGATTATCGGCGCCAGGCCATCTGCCGCCGCGACCCCTCCTCTGACAAGGGCGGCACTATGAGGCTGGGGGCTTATCCTTGCGTCTTAAAAAACGGCAACCTGGCCGCCCGGGCCTACGGAAAAGAAGAGGTGCTGGAACGCCACCGCCACCGTTTTGAGTTTAATAACCAATTTAAGGAAATGTTAGTGGGAAAGGGGCTGGTCATCAGCGGCACGTCGCCTAACGGTGAATTGGTGGAAATCATTGAGCTAAAAGATCATCCCTGGTTCCTCGGGTGTCAATTCCATCCAGAATTCAAATCCCGACCGATGCATCCCCATCCCTTGTTCACCGATTTCATCCGGGCCTGTCTGGAATTCAAGCACCGGCAGGCTTCCGCCGAGAGTTTTATCTGAGTCATGGGTCATTGCGTCCCGGTGGCGGATTTCCTGGTCGGCAACGGCGGCCTGGTGGTGATTGCCGGTCCCTGCGTCATCGAATCACCGGCGCTGACCCTGGAAATCGCTTATCGGCTTAAAGACTATGCCCAACAATTGTCCCTCCCGTTAATCTTCAAGGCCTCATTTGACAAGGCCAACCGGACCTCGGCCTCCTCCTACCGCGGCCCGGGGTTGGCCGTTGGCTTGGAGATCCTGGCCCGGGTGCGAGAAGAAGTGGGCCTGCCGGTAATTTCGGATGTCCACGAAGTGTGGCAGGTGGAGTTGGCCGCTCAGGTCCTGGATGTGCTTCAAATCCCCGCCTTTTTATGCCGGCAGACCGATCTCTTGCAGGCCGCGGCCCTAACCGGCAAGCCCCTCAATATCAAAAAAGGCCAGTTCCTGGCCCCCTGGGACATGGCCCCGGTGGTAGAGAAGATTACGGCATGCGGCCACCACCACCTGATGCTCACGGAACGGGGCACCCTGTTCGGCTATAACAACCTGGTGGTGGACTTGCGCAGCCTGCCCCTGCTGCGCGGTCTGGGCTATCCGGTGGTAATGGATGTCACCCATAGCGTGCAGTTACCGGGCGGACTGGGCGGTGCTTCCGGCGGCCAGCGGGAATTTATCCCCTACCTGGCCCAGGCCGCGGTGGCGGTCGGAGTCGACGCCCTGTTTATGGAAGTCCACCCCAACCCGGATCAGGCCCGCTGCGACGGCCCCAATTCCCTGCCTCTGGACCAGGTGTTCTGGCTGTGGCGGCATCTGAAAGAATTGCATGCCTTTCAGCAACAGCATAAACCGCCAAAATGAAGCCCGCTGCCTATTCAGCCGAGGTCTGGAATCGGGCCCGGAGTATCCGGTTGCTGTTGCTCGATGTCGACGGAGTGCTCACCGACGGTCGGATCATTTATACCGACTCAGGCCAGGAGCTCAAGTTTTTCCATGTGCGGGACGGCCATGGCATCAAACTGGCCCAACGCTCCGGAATCGAAGTGGCGCTGATCACCGGTCGCCACTCCGAGGTGGTCAACCACCGGGCTCGGGACTTGGGTATCACCCGGATTTTCCAGGCGGTGCGGGACAAAATCGCCATCCTCAAAGAACTGCTGGACATTCTCAGCTTGGAACCGCGCCAGGTGGCGGCGATGGGCGATGATCTGGTTGATTTGGCCCTGCTCCGGCAAGTGGGGCTGGCCATCGCGGTCGCCGACGCGGTGCCGGAAGTCCAGGTTGCGGCCCACTGGGTGACCTCTTTTCCCGGAGGCCGGGGGGCGGTTCGGGAAGCCTGCGAGTTGCTGCTCAAGGCCCAGGGTTCCTGGGATCAGTTAATCAGCTAAATATTTGCCGGTAGTCTGGGGCCGGGCCCGGGGATGGGAATATCCTGGGTTTTGGATAGGAAAAGGAATGTCCAGGACCAATCGCTCCAGGTGGCTCTCCCAGATTAAGCTTTACAGAGCCGGTCAGAAGACAATATAATATAATTTTAATTGATATAGTATCTTATAGAAAAATGGATGAAAGCAACCGGCCAGCCCGGAAATGGATCAGACGAGCCTTATTGTTGACTGTGGCTGCGGTCCTGGCTTGGGGTCTGTGGACCCTGATCAAGCCGCAGTCTTCAAGAAAAGCGGTGCCGCCCCCCACCGCGGCCCCAGAAGAGCCGGCCCAGATGAAAGAAATCCGGCTAACCGAAATCGAAGAGGGGGACAGGAAATGGATATTAGTGGCCAAAGAGGCCGATTATTTAAAGGACGAGAATCTGATCCGGTTGACCGGGGTCGAAGTCGAGGTGTTCTGGGAAGAAGAGGGCAACATTATCTTAACCGGCAACAGCGGCTATATCAATACTAAAACCCGGCAGTTGACCTTGGAAGGCGAAGTTCAAGCCCGGCTGGAGGACTATCGGTTTAACGCCCCCCGGGTATCCTATATCCCGAAAGAGCGGGCCCTGGTCGCCACCGGCGCGGTGGAGATTGAAGGGCCGCAGATAGAGGTGGAGGGTAGAAATCTTAGGATTGCATTAGATAAAAAGAAGCTGGTGTTAAAGGAGCACCTGTCCACCCGATGGCGTTTATCCGAAAAAGAAGTATTGCCCCGCTAGTTTGCCCTTGGGGATGGATCATCCTGAGCCTGATTCTGGGCCTGGCCGCAACCGGGGCAGTTTATGCCCAGAAATCTCAGCCGACGGAAGGAGAGTATCCCCTCAACATCACCGCGGCGCGGCTGGAGGCCGATCACCCGAGCCAGCAAATTACCTTTATTGGTCAGGTAGTGGCTCGCTATAAAGATATGATTCTATACAGCGATGTGCTGAAAATCTTTTACCAGACCAGAGAGAAGTCCTCAGCCCCGGCCGTCCAAGCCGGGTCGGAGAAATCCACCGCGCCAGAAGGGTCGCCGCTCGATGCGGTAGGGATTGAGAAGATCTCCAAAATCGAAGCCCAGGGGCACGTGCGGCTGGTCCAAGAGGACAAAGTTGCTACCGGGGAGAAGGCGATTTATTATAAACCGGAAGAGAAGGTAGTACTGTTGGGGAACCCCCTGCTCTGGCAGGGAGAAAATAGCCTGAAGGGTGACAAAGTTACATTTTATCTGAAGGAAAACAAAGCTGTTGTAGAAGGGGCCCCGCAAAAGCGGGTCGAAGCGATTGTCTATCCCTCGGGGAAAACCACTTTACCCGGAGAGTCCAAACCATAATTTGTCCGGTTACTGCAGAATGAGAGACTTGCATCAGTTACACACCCAAAATCTGACCAAAAGCTTTTCCGGCCGCACAGTGGTCAACGAGGTTTCCATTGAGGTCAACAGTGGAGAAATTGTCGGGCTTTTGGGTCCCAATGGGGCCGGCAAGACCACTACTTTTTACATGATCGTCGGCATCATCAAACCCGATCACGGGGGGATCTTTTTGGATGAGGAAGACCTGTCGTCTCTGCCCATCTATCTCCGGGCCCGGAAAGGGGTGCAATATCTGCCCCAGGAACCCTCAGTGTTTCGAAAGTTGACCGTGGCAGAAAACATTATGGCCATCTTGGAGACCTTAGAGCCGGATCAAGATATCCGTCAGCAACGCCTGCAGGAATTGCTGGGGGAATTAAAAATCGCCCATCTGGCTCAGCACCGGGCGGATTCTCTCTCCGGCGGCGAGCGGCGGCGGGTGGAGATCACCCGGGCCCTGGTAACCTCACCCCGGTTTATTCTGTTGGATGAACCGTTTGCAGGCATTGATCCTTTGGTCTTAAACGACATCAAAAATATCATCGGACAGCTCAAAATGCGGGGTTTAGGAATTTTGGTATCAGATCATAATGTCCGGGAAACCCTGGGAATCTGTGATCGGGCCTATATTCTCCACGAGGGGGTGGTTCTGGAAGCAGGTCCCCCGGACTACATTGTGGCCAGTGAGTTGGCTAAAAAGATTTACTTGGGGGAATCATTTCGGTTATAATAAATCTAACGGTTACCAAGAAATGAGGCCAACAAAGGAGAAAAATCGCTCTCATAATTATTTATGAGGCATGATGGACCAATGGCGCTGGAAATCAAACAGAGTCTAAAACTCACCCAGCAACTGATTATGACCCCGCAGTTGCAGCAGGCCATAAAATTGCTGCAACTTTCCCGCCTGGAATTACTGGCCGCCATCAATCAAGAATTGGAAACCAATCCCGTATTAGAAGAAGCCCTGTCTGAAGAAGATCAGGAAACCGACCCTTGGGAATCAGAAGAAGAAAATATTGCAGAGAAGGGCAGTGATAATTCTGATGCCCCTCTCTCCGAAGTTACCGTTGAGAATAAAGTGCGGGAAGATTTTGAGTGGGGAGCTTATCTGGAGGATAAGATCTCGCCTCCCATGCGGCAAGAATACGAAGAGCATGAACCATCGAGCTATGAAAATCTTTACCGACAAGAAATCTCCCTAAAATCGCATCTGTTGTCGCAGTTGCAGCTGGCCGAACTTAGGGACCAAGAGAAATATTTGGGAGCCCTGATTATTGGCAACCTTAATGAAGACGGTTATCTGAAGGCCAACCTGGAAGATATTGCCCAGGAAGCTCAAGTCGACCCGGAGCAGGTGGAAGCAGTCCTAAAGGAGATACAAGAGTTCGATCCGGTGGGGGTCGCGGCTCGGGATTTAATAGAGTGTCTGTTGATTCAGGTCCGTCATCACTGTTGTCAAAATCCTCTGGTAGAGCCGATAATCGAACATCATCTGCGGCATTTGGAAAACAAAAACTACCCGGCCATTGCCCAGGACTTAAAAACCACCCTGGAAGAGGTCTCCCAGGCAGTGGACCTCATTACTCAACTCGAACCCAAGCCCGGTCGACGTTTTGATTCCGGGGAAAATCGCCATATCAATCCGGATATCTTTGTCTATAAAATGGGCGAGGATTATGTAGTAACCTTAAACGATGACGGCCTGCCGCGGCTGCGGGTAAGTGCCTTTTATCAAGAAGCACTGTCCGGCCAGCCCAATATTCCCGAGGCGACCAGGAGTTACATCCAGAATCGGCTCAAATCCGCCATCTGGTTTATCAAAAGCATCCAGCAGCGTCAAAGAACCATCTATCGGGTGAGCAAAAGTATAGTTGACTTCCAACGCCAGTTTTTAGACCAAGGCATCGCCTATCTCAAACCCTTAACCCTCCGCCAGGTAGCGGAGGATGTCCAATTACACGAATCCACTATTAGTCGGGTAACTACCAATAAGTATATGCATACCCCCCAAGGGGTGTTTGAGCTGAAATATTTCTTTAACAGTGGCATTACCCGGGCCCAGGGAGATCAGGTGGCTTCGGAAACCGTCAAAAATAAGATTCGCCAGATCGTCCAGTCCGAGGATGTAGAACATCCTTACAGTGATCAGGATATTGCGGATATGCTCAAGGACGCCAATATCTTGATTGCTCGGCGCACCGTGGCCAAATATCGAGAGATGTTGGGACTGCTCTCTTCCAGCAAACGTAAAAAACCGGTCTGGCACAAGAACTCCGAGTCTCGGAACACTCCATTCTGAAACGCATCCCCGGGTGGTTCTGCTATTCACAAAATGTTACCTAAGAAGTAATTTATGACGGAGACGGCTTATGCAAATTTCGGTTACCTTCCGGCATGTTGACCCTTCCGAGGCATTAAAAAATTATGCGATCAAAAAGGTCGGCAAGCTCAAGAAGTTTTTGGACGGTCCGGTCGAAGCCCATGTGGTGCTGGGAACTGAGAAATTCCGCCACCAGGCTGATATTACCCTAACCTGTAATAGCCTGAATATTAAAGCTAAAGAAGAAACTGCCGACATGTATTCGGCGATTGATATGGCGATGGAAAAAATTGAGAAGCAGGTCAAACGCTTACGTGATAAACCACGTCATAATAAGTCGTATCAGAATATCAAGACCATGGCCCTGCCGCCGGATCTGGTCACGGCGGAGATCGCCGCGGAGGGCGCTCCTCCGGTAGTTTACACTGAACAGGTGGAAGCCAAACCCATGGACCTGGAAGAGGCCATATTGCAGCTTAATCAGATCGACAGGGATATCTTGGTGTTCAGCAATATCCAGACCGCGGCGTTGAACATTCTCTACCGGCGCCAGGATGGCAGTTATGGGCTGATTGAACCCGAGTTGGGCTGAGGATTGGGCGAGTTCTTGGATGAAAGTTATTGATCTTTTGGACAAAAACCGCATTATTGCGGACTTGCAGGCCAAAGATAAACGAGGAGCGGTGGAGGAACTGGCGGCCACTTTAGTGACCGAAGATGAAACCTTATCCCAGGCCCGGGTGGTAGAAGTGCTGTTGGAGCGAGAACGGTTGGGAAGCACGGGCATCGGTGATAATATCGCTATTCCCCATGGTAAATTAAAAAATCTGTCCCAACTGGTCATCACTTTCGGACGCAGCCGGGCAGGGGTCGACTTTGATTCCATGGACGGCAAACCGACCCATCTTTTTTTTCTACTGATGGCCCCGGAAAACTCGGTAGGCATCCATCTCCGAACCCTGGCCAAGATTTCCCGGATGCTAAAAAACCCGACCTTTCGGCAAAAACTGATGGCCGCGCCTGGAACAGATGAAATCTATGATCTAATTGCCGAAGAGGATGCCGTCCTGGGATAATTTAGGGGTGAACCAAAATCTTAAGATCAGTGTCACCGTCAAGGGAAAGTCCAAAATATGCTTCCCTAAAGGCCCTAAAAATAAACCAATAGTTTTAGTTGGTGGTTATTGACTCCTCAAGCCATGGACAGCCGGATCAAATATCCGGTGGTGATCATTACCGGCCTTTCGGGGTCAGGCAAGAGTACCGCGTTGCGGTCCTTGGAAGATATTGGTTTTTTTTGCGTTGACAACCTGCCGCTGGGCCTCCTCCCTAAATTTTTGCAACTTCAATCCCAAGTCCACCAGGATGATTTCAAAGTGGCGCTGGTGATGGATGTCCGGACAGAGGATTTCCTCTCCCACCATGAGTCAGTCTTCCGCCGCCTGGGGGGGAAAGGCTTCAAGTTGTATCTGATCTTCCTCGAGGCTTCAGATGAGGTGTTAATCCGGCGTTTCAGCCAGACCCGGCGGCAACATCCTCTGGCCGAACGAGAGCCCATTGTCAAGGCCTTGCAAGAGGAACGGCAGAAACTGAGAGGCTTGCGGGAAGCCGCCACCCGGATAATCGATACTTCCTTTCTCACCTGTCATCAACTGCGGGAATTGATGACCCAGGAATTCAAGCAGATGCCGTCCAGTCCGCGGCTGCATCTCCACCTCATTTCCTTTGGCTACAAGTATGGCCTGCCTCCGGAGGCGGACATCGTGATGGACGTGCGTTTCTTGCCCAATCCCTATTTTATTGAGGAACTCAGTCAGATGACCGGCAATCAACCGCCGGTCCGGGATTTTGTCCTCAACAAGGAAGAAACCCATACTTTTGTGGACCGTTTTTTCCCCTTGCTGGACTACCTGCTTCCCCTTTACCATAAAGAAGGTAAAACCCACCTGACCATCGCCCTGGGGTGCTCCGGGGGCCAACATCGGTCGGTGGTTATCGCCAATGCCTTAAAAGAGCATTTGGGTCAACATAAATTTCTGATTACCATTAATCACCGAGATATTACCAGGGGATAGGAAGCTATGGCTTTGATCGGAGTGCTGATTGTTACCCATCATCAACTGGCGGAAGCTCTGTTGTCGACCTGCGATCTAATCCTGGGCCATTTGGACGGAGTCCTGGCCGTTTCTCTAGATCCCAGTGCCACCCCCGAAGATTCCCGCCAACAGATAGCTGATGCCCTGGCCCAGGTCGATAATGGCCAGGGGGTGCTGATCCTCACCGACATGTTTGGCGGAACCCCGTCCAACCTGAGCCTGTCGTTTCTCAAAAATGGTCAGATAGAGGTGGTTACCGGAGTTAATGTGCCGATGCTGATGCGACTGGCCCAGATTCGTCAGATCGGAGACCTGAGCCTGCAGGACATTGCCTTGGCCCTGAAGGAATCCGGTCAGAAGGGCATCTCAGTAGCCAGCGAGGTGCTCTCCCAGAAATGACCGGTGCGTTGCCGGTAGCTTTTCGGCTGGCCACCGCCGCGGATGTGGAGGAGATCTGGGCCATTGAACAGGTATCCTTCCCCACTCCCTGGCCCCGTTTTAGCTTTTGGGAGGAACTGGAAAACCCCTTGTCCCACCTCTTGGTGGCCGGTCCGCCCCCGCCTCATCCAGAGGAAATCTGGGGTTATGTGATTTACTGGCTGGTAGCGGATGAAATGCACATCCTCAATCTGGCCGTGCAGCCGGCCTACCGCCGCCAGGGGATTGCCCGCCGCCTGCTCTTGGAAGCCCTGCGTCGGGCCCGGGCCCTGGGGGCCAAGCAGGCCTGGCTGGAGGTGCGGCCCTCGAACCAGGCCGCCCAGTCGCTCTATCATTCCCTCGGGTTTAAGCCGGTGGCCATCCGGAAACGTTATTACCACAATACCGGGGAAGACGCCCTGATCCTGGCTTTAACCTTTGTTGATTAACTAATTTTATTATCTTTTGGCGCCGATTAAAAAGCTGGAATGGTCATTGATCCGCCGGAACTCCGGGGACAAAAAGCCCGCAGCTTGCATCCACTCGGCTACTTCGGAATGTTTATAAGCCCGGCCGTTGGCAGTTACCGCCAGCATGTGGACCCCGAACATGGCAGCGCTCATCGGGGTGTAGCCGTCATCGTTGAGAAAGAAGTCCACTACCGCTAATTGCCCGCCCGGAACCAGGGCTGCGCCCGCCTTGCCGATCAGGAACTGACACTGAGCGTCGCTGTGGCTGTGTAGGATGTTGCCCATCCAGATAAAGTCATAGCCCTGGCCAATGTCGTCTGTAAGAAAATTCCCGGCCTTAGTCTGGACCCGATCGCCGACCCCCTGCCGGTGGATATTTTCTTGGGCAATGGTAATGGGCCGCGGCAGGTCAAAGACGGTGGCCTGCAGCTGGGGATAGTGCTTGACAAAGGTGATGGCATAGGTGCCGGGGCCGCCGCCCAGGTCCAGCAGGTTGGTCACCTGGGAAAGATCGAGTCGGGCCAATACCAGGGGGACCAGATCCCGCGCCACGGCCTCCATCCCCCGGATAAAGTCGTCAATTTCTTCGTCCCGGGCTTCGTCGTGGGCCTCGACCCAGCGGGACGGGTCAGTATCCCGGGGCGACCCGGTGGCCACCACCGGCCCCAGATCAGACCATCCTGCCCAGGTATGGTGCAGATGCTTGAAGATCGCCCCCCGATAGTTCTCGTGGCCGGCCACCAGGTAGCGCTCTGCCAATTCGCCGTTGCGGAAGGCCTCGCCTTCTTTGATCAAAAGGCCCAGAGCGGTCAGGGCATTGAGCACCATCTCCAGAGCCCGGGCATTGACCTGTAAACGCTCGGCCAGGTCCGGGGCCGCGGCCGGAAAGGACAGATGGCTGAAGACCTCCAGATCACAGGCCACCATGAATATTTTGGAAGCCTGGAAGCCCCGGGCCAGTCGCATCAGCTCGTCAAATTCCTTGCGGCTCTTATTGTCCATTATTTCGGTTCCTTATCAGACTGCTGGTGCTCGATCCGGCAGCTCCCGGCGCCGGTTTTGCCGCTCAGTCAGGTGCGAACCCCCAATTTGGGCAGAATCACAGCATTGAGAATAAACCACCCGCCGATGATGATCAGCAATATAATGATACTTTTCATTTCGTCCATCCCTTGCTAAAATAGCTTATGAACTAACCGAAGCTCGGCCTCGGCCAAATCAACCGGTCATGACTGGTTGATTTTCCAATGTTTTTAAGGTAGCTATCTTCCCTTCAAAGTCAAGGCCCGATCGATGAAAATTATTATGCAACTGGTGCTCATTGACCAGGAGCAACTAAATCTGCTTTCGGTATCAGGCCAGAAAGAGTAAACCACTGGCAGTTTTGAATCTAAGAGCAACCAGAATATCTTGGCAAAAATGCATTACTTGGGGCGCGGCTGGGCCTTCTGGAGCTTGGCCCAGGTATCCCGCAAGGTCACCGTCCGATTGAATATGGGGGCACCGGCGGTGGAATCAACCGGATCTACGCAGAAATAGCCCAGCCTCTCGAACTGATAGAAACTTCCGGGAGTGGCCGCGGTGAGACCCGGTTCCAGCTGGGCGGCGGCGATGATCTCCAGCGAATCCGGGTTTAAGCAGGATTTGAAATCGCCATTCTGTGCCTCACCGGGGTTGGGTTTGGAAAACAGCCGATCATAGAGGCGCACTTCGGCCGGAAAGGCGTGGGCCGCCGACACCCAGTGCAGGGTAGCCTTGACCTGTCGCCCATCAGGCGCATAGCCGCCGCGGGTTTGGGGATCATAGGTACAGCGCAGCTCCATGACCTCTCCGGTCCGCTCGTCCTTAACCACCCCTGTACATTTGATAAAATAGGCGTATCTGAGCCGGACTTCCCGCCCCGGGGCCAGCCGGAAGAACTTTTTCGGGGGGTGTTCCATAAAATCATCGCGTTCGATGTAAAGCACCCGGGAAAAGGGCACCGGCCGGGTCCCCATGCTGGGGTCCTCGGGATTGTTGATCGCCTCCAATTCTTCCACCTGCTCTTTGGGATAGTTATCGATAACCACCCGCAAAGGCCGCAGGACTGCCATCACCCGTGGGGCCCGCTTATTTAAATCTTCCCGGACGCAGTATTCCAAAAGTTCCAGATCGACCAGATTTTCCCTTTTGCCCACACCGATGCGCTCACAAAAGTTGCGGATGGCCGCCGGCGTGTAGCCCCGTCGGCGCATCGCCGCGATTGTGGGCATGCGGGGGTCGCTCCAGCCACAGACATAACCCTCGTTCACCAGTTGCAGCAGTTTGCGCTTGCTCAGCACCGTGTAGGTGAGATTGAGGCGGGCGAACTCGATCTGTTGGGGGTGACATGGGACCTCCAGTTCATCCAGGATCCAATCATACAGGATGCGGTTGTCTTCAAATTCCAGGGTGCAGATCGAATGAGTGATGCCTTCCAGGGAATCAGACAGGCAATGGGCAAAATCATACAAGGGATAAATACACCACTGGTCGCCGGTGCGATGATGGGATGCATGCAAAATACGATACAGCACCGGATCCCGCATATGCAGGTTAGGGTGGGTCATATCAATTTTGGCCCGCAGCACATGGGTCCCTTCCGGGAATTCCCCGGCCCGCATGCGCTCCAATAAATCCAGGTTTTCTTCTACCGAACGGCGGCGGTAGGGGCTGTCCTGCCCTGGCTCGGTCAAGGTGCCGCGGTAGCGTCTGATTTCCTCGGGGGAAAGACTGCAGACATAGGCCTTGCCGGCTTTAACCAACTGGACGGCGTATTGATAGAACCGGTCAAAATAATCCGAGGCGTAAAACAGCCGCTCTCCCCAATCAAATCCCAGCCAGCGGACGTCAGCTTTGATCGACTCCACATATTCCATCTCCTCTTTGCTGGGATTGGTATCGTCAAATCGCAGGTTGCAGACGCCGCCGAAATCAATGGCCAGCCCAAAGTTAAGGCAAATGGACTTGGCGTGGCCGATATGCAGGTAGCCGTTTGGTTCCGGAGGAAACCGGGTTACTACCCGGCCCTGGTTCTTATTAGCCTTCAGATCGGCAGCAATAATCTGGCGGATAAAATTGGTGGGGGGAGCAGGATTGCTGGTGGTCATTTAGCCATATACCTCTGGGTAGATTTTATCGCAATTGCCAAGCCCGGTGGAGTTTTATTATCCGAGCGCCGTTTATTTATATTGTAACAGATTGCCTTTCTCCATGCCAAATACTGGGTGGCCGGGAAAGACTGTTAATGATAACTGACAGGGGCGGTGGCGGAATAGCAAAATTATTTCAGAAAGTCGGGGGAAGAGTGTGGAAAGTTCCAATATTACCCCCCCCGACCACGGGGGAGGGATATCGGATTTTTCGGATGGAAAGCCGCTGGGGTTCCCACAGGCGGGCGCAGTCCAGCAGTACTGAAGACATCGCGCTGCTTTAAGCAACCAGGGGCCGGGCTAGTCCCGGAGCGGATTGACTAGGTGGACGGGCACCGGGGAGTTTTTGATCACCTTTTCGGCGACGCTTCCGAAATCTGGGCTCACCTTATCGATGTCCTCGTGGCCGCGGCCATGAGTGGTCATGACCACCATGTCCGCCTTTTCCTGCTCGATTGCCTTCAAAATTTCAGTGGTGGCATCGCCCTGGACTAGCCGGATTTCCAGGTTGGGGCAGGCCTTCATATCCTTATCACATACAGTCTCCATCCTTTCCTTGGCATGTTCTACTTCCCAGTTCTGAAAATGACGCAGATGTTCCTCGCTGGGGTAGCTGCCATAAGCCGGGAAAAAGGACATTAAATCGACGCCGACATAGAGCATGATCACTTTGGCCTGATATTTTTCAGCTAGTGAGACTACGTGCCTAGTGGCCTGAAGGGAATTTTTGGACAAGTCAGTGGGCCAAAGAATCGTGTGCACTTCCATCTGAAAACCTCCTTATCAATCAAAATTCACTGTCCCAGGATTAGCAAAAACTGTCTCAGAAGATAACACATTCCCAAAAATATGGAAGTGTTTTATTGGGTCATCCACCGCTTTTTGTAATCCTTAAACCCTGCCACGCGCCCCGGGGCTGCTTCTGGGTTGGAGCCGGTGCGCCGGCAAGTTATAATATATTGACTGGACAAGAAATCCAATCGGTGAATTCTATGGTTTATTGTTTAGCGGCTCAGGCAATTATCATAATCCACCTGGCTTTTGTGGTTTTTGTGGTCTTCGGTGGTTTTCTGGTTCTCCGTTCCAAGCGGATTGCCTGGCTGCACCTGCCGGCGGTGCTGTGGGCGATAATCATTGAATTTACCGGTTGGGTCTGCCCGCTCACCCCGCTGGAGAACTGGCTGTGGGAGCAGGGTGGGGAGCTGGCCTACCAATCCGGGTTTGTTGAACATTATCTGCTTCCCTGCCTTTATCCGACTTTTTTGACCCGCCATCTGCAGATCGTCTTGGGCGGGTTGGTTTTTGTGATCAATCTGGTGGTCTATGGATGGGGGTGGAGCCGCATTCCCGGCAAGGGCGCGGAAGAGCTCGAGCCCGGATAATATCCCCGGATATTTAAGATAAATTTGACCTGATGGCCATAAATTAGTCAGGCTAAGAGCGGCCACCTGATCCGTTCCGGACTGCCTTGCCATATATGGGGGGATGGGATAGAATAATTTTTATGAAAATCCTCTTTGGTTTTTTTCTGCGGCTGTTTATCGCCTTTATCACTGCCAAGCTGGTCTTGCGGGTCATCGGACATGATGAAATCGTTTACCTGGTAGGGTTAACCATATTGTTTATCGGCAACACTTATCTGTTTGACCTGCTGGAGTATAAAAGCCGACTGCCGATCGACCTGATGGAGTATAAAAGCAAACTGCGGGCAATTCGCCGCCACCGCAAAGATGAACCGGAGCAGCCGGCGGGCCCGGAATCCGAAGCCAGTTCCTCCCCACCATCTTCTTCCGAGGGCCGGCAGTGACTGAAGCACAAATGCCGCTACTGCAGCATTTGGAGGAGCTGCGCCGCCGGCTGATTATCTCTTTTATCGCCTTGATTATTGGCATGGCCGTGGCCTGGCCCTTTTCCCTTTCCGCCCTGCGGGTCATTCAACGCCCCCTGACCCAGCCTTCCCTGATCAAGCAGGTCCAGCATTCCCTAACCACCCTGGTGAAGGAGAGATACCCCGACTTTGCCGAGCGCTTTAATATCGACCCTCCGGAACTGGCCACTAGCTCCCGTAAACTAAATTATATGGCCCCTTTAGAGCCGTTTTTTGTCCAGATGAAGATTTCTTTAATCCTGGGGATTGTGCTTTCCTTGCCGGTCATCCTCTATCAGGTCTGGCTGTTTATTTCCCCGGGCTTGCATCCCAATGAAAAAAGATATGTTTATCTATTCGTCCCCATCGGCACTCTGGCCTTTATCTTGGGCGACCTGTTTTGCCTTTATCTGGTCTGGCCGGTCATCGTCGCCTTCTCCTTAGCTTATGAGAGTGATACGCTTTTTGCCATGCTCAATCTGACCCAATATGTCAACTTCAACCTGCGCCTGTTGCTGCTGTTCGGTCTGGTCTTCGAGCTGCCTTTGATCCTGCTGGTCCTGGCCCGGATTGGCCTGGTACGGGTCGAATTTCTGGTCAAGCACCGGCGGGTGGCGATTCTGCTCAGCGCGGTAGTGGCTGCCTTCCATGCCGATGTGATGACTATGACTATGGTAGCCCTGCCGCTTTATGGCATGTACGAACTCAGCATTGTGGTGGTGCGTCTCTTGGGTGGCCCCCATAGCCGGGCGGCAGCTGGCCAAAACCTTCCGGACGACACCACCTAACACTTTAGAGGCCATTTAGCTATAGTTATTTAAATTACAAGATCTTTGGCCGCGCCGAATTCCGCTCCGGGTTGATAAGGCGGCCCCGGCTTCGGAAGGGCGCCTGTTTTTGACTTATGTTTTGGAAATCAAAACAGAAAAGGAGATATTCGGTATGACTGGCTGAGCCAATGATTTTTTTCTTGACACAGAGTTTGAGAATTTTGTAACATTCACTCTCAGTTGATCAATAGAAAGCATCCGATATGAATCTAAAAGATTTTTTAATCCAGCATGAAGTCGCCATCGTAAGAAGGTGGGCTGATCTAATCTTCGGGACCTACCCCGCGGAAACCTATAATTTTCTGAAAAGGGAAAAGAACCGCTTTGATAATCCGGTTGCCTATCAGGTTAACGAAGGCTTAAAGGGCTTATATAAAGCTCTGATTCATGAGATGGAAGTCGAGGAGTTAGATAATCACCTGGATGAGATCATCCGCATCCGGGCCATCCAGGATTTTACTCCGGCTCAGGCGGTGGCTTTTATCTTTTTGCTCAAAAATGTAGTGCGGGAGCAGTTCCGGGAGCATTTCAAAGGCGAAGCAGGGATAGCTCAGTTCTCCCAAGAGCTGTTTGATTTTGACTCCCATATCGACGGGTTGGCCTTGATCGGCTTTAATGTCTATATGAAACGCCGGGAAAAATTACATAAGATCAGACTTGAAGAGGTGAGAAATAAGGTAAGCGGTTTGTTGCGCAGAACCGGGATGACTATCGACTATCATTAGCCCCAAACGTCTAACCATAGAAGTTTTCCAGGAAACGAGGTGACGATAAATGACTGACTTCTTTAAGTTACATTTCTTTATCCCGCTAGGTATAGTTTTGGCATTAATAGTAATCCCCTATGTGGGATATCTGGCGGGCCAGCAACTTGTCTTGGGGGTGGTGCTCCCCTATCTGGCCGTGCTCATTTTCTTGGAAGGATTGATTTATCGGGTGGTTAAATGGATGCGCTCCCCGGTACCGTTTCGCATCCCTACCACCTGCGCCCAGAACCGCACACTGCCCTGGATCAAAAAGAGTCTGGGTGAGAAGCTGGACAATCCGGAAAACACCCTCCATGTTATTGGGCGAATGGCCCTCGAGATCCTGCTGTTCCGCAGTCTGTTCAGGAATTTGACTACAAAATTGAGAAGGCCGGCTGATCAGCCTGAGGATGCCAAGCTCTACTATTGGTCTTACAAGTGGCTCTGGTTGGGAGCCATTGCTTTTCACTATGCCTTCTTGATCGTCTTGCTTCGTCATCTCCGGTTTTTCACTGATCCCGCCCCCGGCTTTGTCCAATCCATCGAAAGTGTGGATGGGTGGTTACAGCTTTACCAACCCACGGTCTATCTGACCGGCATCATCTTGGTGGCGGCGTTAATTTATCTTTTGGGGCGCCGCATTTATAATCCCAACATGCGGTATATCTCCCTGGCTAGCGACTATTTTCCCTTGTTTTTAATCATTGCCATCGGGACTACTGGTATCCTGATGCGCTACATTTACAAAGTGGATATTACCGCAGTGAAGGAGTTGGCCATAGGCTGGGTAACCTTCAACCCCGTGGTGCCGGCCGGCATCGGGGTGATATTTTATATTCATCTATTTCTGGTTAGCGTGCTGTTTGCCTATTTCCCCTATAGCAAGCTGTTGCATATGGCGGGGGTTTTCCTCAGCCCCACCCGTAACCTGGCCAGTAATAACCGCTGGGTCCGACATATCAATCCTTGGAATTACCCGGTAAAATACCATCCTTATATTGATCACGAAGATAAATACCGTGAAGCTATGAAAGAGGTTGGCTTGCCGGTGGAAAAGGAGTAACAATGGCCAAGATTCCGACACCAGAAGAACTTTCCAATATAAGTTTCCAGCCGCCTGCCAAGGGGTGGATGGACACCAAGCCCGAATTTAAAGAAGGTTGTTATTGTAATGCGGCCAGTCCGAAGTGGCTAAAATGGCTCGAATATCCTTATCCTAGGCACTGGTCCGTCCCGGATGAGGATTGGCATCTGCCCGCTGACTGGAAAGAGACCATTTTAGAAGGGTTTGAGGACCGGCTTAACCGGTTCCGGTCTTTAAAGTTGTTTTTGGACATCTGTGTCCGGTGTGGGGCCTGTGCCGACAAATGTCAGTTCTTCATCGGTTCCGGGGATCCCAAGAATATGCCGGTCCTGCGGGCCGAGCTGATGAGATCGGTCTACCGCCGGTACTTCACTCAGGCCGGAAAGGCTCTGGGACGCCTGGCCGGGGCCCGACCGCTGACCGAAGATGTCATCAAAGAGTGGTATTACTATCTGTACCAATGCAGTGAGTGTCGGCGGTGCTCGGTGTTTTGCCCTTATGGCATTGATATGGCCGATTTGACCATATTGGGCCGGGAACTGCTTAGCTCAATAGGCCTCAACATCGAGTGGGCCATGGCCTCGGTGGGCAGCTGTTATGAGACCGTGGGCCATATTGGTGCTACCCCGCAGGCCTACAAGGATATGATTGACTTCTTCGCCGAGGAGAATGAGCGGGTGACAGGTATCATGACCAATGTCACCTATAACCGGAAGGGGGCGGAAATCCTTTTCATCGTCCCCTCCGGCGATTATTTTGCCGATCCCGGCACCTACAATTACATGGGATATCTCCTGCTCTTTGAATATCTGGGACTTGACTATACCATTAGCACCTATGCGGCCGAAGGCGGCAACTTTGGTTATTTCATCTCCCATGAGATGGGCAAAAGACTTAATGCCAAGTTCTATGATGAAGCCAAGCGGTTGGGAGTAAAATGGATTTTGGGCGGCGAATGTGGCCACATGTGGCGGGTGTGCAATCAGTACATGGACACCTGGAACGGCCCGGCGGATTTCTTGGAGGAGCCGGTATCGCCCATCACCGGCACCAGATTTGAAAACGCCAAAAGCCACAAGATGGTGCACATCTCCGAATTTACCGCCGACCTCATCAAGCATGGCAAATTGAATCTGGACCCCAGTAGGAATGCCCATATAAAACTTACCTACCATGACTCCTGTAATACGTCTAGAGGCATGGGGCTTTTTGAGGAGCCCCGTTATATCATCAAGAATGTCCTACCGGAAGGCCATTTCTTCGAAATGCCGCCCAATACCATCCGGGAGAAAACCTTCTGTTGTGGCAGTGGCAGCGGCTTTAACGGCGATGAATATCTGGAAATGCGGTTTAGAGGGGGATTCCCCCGTGCCAACGCCGTCCGCTATGTGCAACAGAAATACGGCGTCAATCATCTGGGTTGCGTCTGTGCCATTGATCGAGCGGTGTTTCCCCCGCTGATGGATTACTGGGTCCCCGGGATGGAAGTCACCGGCATCAGCGAACTGGTGGGCAATGCCTTGGTATTTCCCAATGAGATGGAACGCACCACCGACTTGCGGGATCGACCCTTGTTAGGGGTAGAAGAAACCGAGGAGGAAGAAGGGGGGGAGACTGAATAATTATGAAAGAGCCAGTTAAGTCAGAATTTGGGACCGTGGGAGAGCGCCCCAAACTAGAAAAAAAACTCTACAATCGCAATATAATATTTGCCGGAATCATTGTCTTTGTGGTCTTGATTGCCTATCCGATCTGGCAGTTACAAGGCAGGTCCGTTCCTCCCCCAGATCCAAACATTGATACCCCAGTCATCCAAAAATTGCCCTCGAAGGAGCGAAAGTGCATCGAAGAAACATCTTATATGCGTAATTATCACATGCAGATGTTGGATGACTGGCGAGACCAGGTCGTCCGCGATGGCAACCGGGATTACATCAGCCAAAGCGGGGAAATATATAAAGCCAGCCTCCAGAATACCTGCCTGGAATGTCATTCAAATAAAAGTCAATTCTGCGATCAATGCCACAATTACGTGGGCGTTGACCCATACTGTTGGGGGTGCCATCTCACCCGAGAGAAGAAGCTGGCGGAGGCAAAGTGATGAGTATCAGTAGAAGAGAATTTCTGAGGATTGCTGGATTTTCCACCTTATTGGGGCTGGGAGCCAAGTCAGCCTTTGAAATGCTGGCCCCGGGCGAACTGGAGGCCAAGATGGCGCCTGATCCCAAGGCCCTGACGGCCCAAAGATGGGCTATGGTGGTAGATATGCGCAAGCTGAATGATAACATTGTGCAGAGATGTATCGAAGCCTGCCACCGCGTCCATAATGTTCCTGATTTTGGTGATCCAGTAAATCCCGAGGACCAAATTGACCCGGCGGACCAACACCGATGGGAAGTTAAATGGATCTGGAAGGAAAAGTTTGAGCATGCCTTTCCAGGCAAAGAGCAGCCCCATGTGGCCGAACGGCTGCACAGATTGAATTTTCTGCTGCTCTGCAACCATTGCGATAATCCACCCTGCGTCCGGGTCTGTCCCACCAAGGCCACCTGGAAACGGGAAGACGGCGTGGTTATGATGGACCAGCATCGCTGCATCGGCTGCCGCTACTGTATGGCGGCCTGCCCCTACGGGGCCCGCAGCTTCAACTGGCGCGACCCTCGGCCGTTTATCAAGCAGGAGGACGAATCTTATCCAACCCGAGAAATTGGCGTGGTTGAAAAATGCAATCTCTGCGCCGAAAGACTCGCCCGGGGACAATTACCGGCCTGCGTTGAAGTATCTAACGGAGCCTTGACCGTGGGGGACCTCAATGATGACAAATCTAAAGTCAGGGCCCTGCTCCGAACTTATCTTACCATCCGGCGGAAACCAGAGCTTGGTTCAAACCCCCAGGTCTACTATATAGTGTGAGGTGGCTATGTTTGAAAAGGCTTTAGTTGGAACTAGAAGATACTACGGGTTACTGGGGTTGCTCCTGCTTTTGAGTGGGATCGGGTTTTTTATCTACCTCAGACAATTGGATTTCGGGTTGGGAATCACCGGCATGAGCCGCGATGTATCCTGGGGCTTTTATATTGCCCAGTTTACCTATCTGGTCGGGGTCGCGGCTTCCGCGGTGATGGTAGTCCTGCCACTCTACCTGCACGACTACAAAGCTTTTGGCCGGATTGCCATTCTGGGGGAGTTTCTGGCCGTGGCCGCGGTTACTATGTGCCTGTTGTTTATTGTTGTCGATCTGGGGAAGCCCAGCCGGCTGTTCAATGTCTTGCTCCACCCCACCCCCAACTCGGTATTGTTTTGGGACATGGTTGTCCTCAACGGTTACCTGTTATTAAATCTGATCTGCGGCTGGACCGTGCTGCAGTCGGAGCGCAATGAGGTGCCGCCCCCGAAATGGGTCAAGCCGCTTATCTATATTGCCATTCCCTGGGCGCCCAGTATTCATACGGTGACCGCCTTCTTGTACGCCGGGTTGCCGGGCCGGGGCTACTGGCTAACCGCCATTATGGCGCCTCGATTCCTATCCTCGGCTTTTGCGGCTGGGCCGGCCCTGCTGGTGCTGCTCTGCCTGTTAGTGAGAAAATTTACCAAGTTTGACCCGGGGCGCCAGCAGATTCAAACCCTGGCCAAGATCGTTACCTATGCCATCCTCATCAATGTGTTCTTCTTCTTCTGTGAAATTTTCACCGTCTTTTACAGCCAGATCCCCGGTCATATGGAGCACTTCCTCTACCTGTTTGCCGGCATCGAGGGCAAAGGCCGGCTGGTACCCTGGATGTGGGTCTCCATCGTCGGCATGACCATTACCGCCATCGCCCTGGTCATCCCCAGCGTCCGTAAGAATGAGAGCACGCTGGCTCTGGCCTGCGTCCTGGTGGTGATCACTACTTGGATTGACAAGGGGCTGGGACTGATTACCGGCGGTTTTGTTCCCAATCCTTTTGAGACCATCACCGAGTATTGGCCGACCCTTCCCGAGGCCTTTATCACCTTGGGAGTATGGGCTATCGGTTTCTTGATCCTCACCATGCTCTACAAAGTGGCGGTTTCTATTAAAGAGGAGATCAGGGCCTAAATTTGCGCCCTTTCCTTAGGAGGCGCCCAACCTCAAAGGCTAAGCCCCAGGTATACCTGGGGCTTAGCCTTTTGTCTTAAGCCCAAAAGAAAAAGCCCGGGCATTCCGGTCCCGGGCTAATTTTCCTTAGCTTAAGGCCTGGGCTCAATCTGGTTTGGCAGAAAATTTACCCTCTACACCTGGTGGTTTAGCTTGGTCCCCATAATAATCCGGTGCAGGTTGAGGAGATTGCACTTAGTGGTGCTCTGAATATGTACTCCGCTTTCCCGCATAACTTTCAGCACATCCAGATCTGTAGTAAAACCGATGCGGACACACACCGGAGCCAGAAGATCCTCTACCCGCCCCAGATACCAGCGATGTTCGGAACGGGTATGATTTACCGCCAAAATCTGCCCTCCGGGGCGGGTTACCCGCAGAATTTCCCGGCAGACCTGGTGCGGGTCAGGGACCGTGGTGATAACATAAGAGGCGACCACTGTGTCAAAATGATTATCCGGAAAATCCAGGTGGGCGGCATCCATGACCTTGAGATCGATTTCGGTGCCATTTTGCAGAGCGGCAGCCCGTTTTTGGGCCTGCTCGATCATCCCCGGCGATATATCAATACCCACTACCCGGGAATAGGGAGGATAAAGTTCCAGGCTGGAGCCGGTGCCAATGCCGATTTCCAGGATTTTTTGACCCGGTCGGGGGGAAAGGTAACGGAAGGCTTTCCGGCGTCCGGGTTCCAGTAATTTGCCAAAGCAAAAATCATAAAAAGGGGAATAGAAAGAATAAAGGCGCTCCATATAACTTGAGCAGATTTGGGACTGCATAGATGTCTACCTCACCAGTGAAAAGATTGTAATAAGCTTAGATAGGTAAATGCGTCGATGCTCCTGGTCGGCTAAAAACCTTTGTATTTTACCTTAAGGCTTAACCGAATGTAAACCATTCTTTGCCCCTAAATAAATATTTTTTTTAACTAATCGGCCCAGCGGTTAACCATCAATCTTAAAAGTTTAACCATAATAAAAACTTAGGTGAAAAGGAAATGATTTTTGTTAATGGTTGCATTAAATCGGCAGATGCTTAAATTTTAAACAGCTGAGGCTTAGATGATCCAATCTTAATCGCCGTGGCTTTAGATTTGAACTAAGGAAAGCAATCAAGGAGTCATAATGGTACCTCCAGAAGCTGAGACTACCCGTGATGACCAGGCTTCGGTCGCCCTCAAAAGTGAAACGCCTTCCGAGGTCATCGGCCGCAAGAGTATTGCCGAGCTGGTCTGGCAACTGCACTGGCACAGCCAGGCAGCTCATCATACCGAATCCTATTATTCCCCCCTTAATATCTGGCGGGAGGCGGACCTGTTGCCGCCGGCTCTGGGCCGGGACCTTATAGGCCACAAAGCTGGGGACTGGTTTAATCTTTCCCTGGAAAGCGGGGGCATTATCCCCCTTTTCCAGGAGGATCGCCTCCAGCGCTTTCCGTTGGCGACTTTTGCCAAAGGCCACCAGGAGCCTAAGTTGGGCCGATTCTACCCCAAAGGACTGATCACCGGGTTTACCGGCGACCCCATCCCATTCCGGTGCGTGGGGGTTAATCCTCCCTCCTTTACCGCCGACTTTAACCATCCCCTGGCCGGAAAACCTCTGGAGCTCAAGGTTAAGGTTCTCGAGGTCCACCGGAAGAGGTCAGAACGGGGAGGAGAATGTGTGGATTGGCTCGATCTTCTGACCACCGGTCCGGGCATGCAGTGCCGGTGGGACGGCGTTCCCACCGATTTTTTTGCCGGTGATGCCTTTCAACGGGAAAATGAACAGGATGACCCCCGGTTTTATGAGCAGCCTCGTCTGGTCGGCCACATCGACCGCCGGGCCCAGGCCACCATCGAATCACTTTATGCTCGGGTGTTAGAGCCGGGCATGCAAGTCCTTGATCTGATGAGCAGTTGGCAGTCCCATCTGCCTGACAGCCTGGCGGTAAAATCGTTGATTGGATTGGGGATGAATGAGGCAGAATTGCAGCATAATCCCCGCTTGCACGAATACCTGGTGCATGATCTCAATCAGGAGCCGCGGTTGCCTTTTGCCGAGCGCCGCTTTGAGGCAGTGATCTGTAATCTGTCGATTGAATATATCACCCAACCCCTTGAGATCTTTCAGGAGGTGGCCCGGATACTGAAACCCGGCGGCCTGTTCATCCAGGTCTTTTCAAACCGCTGGTTCCCGCCCAAGGTTGTCAAGGTGTGGACGGAACTGCACGAATTTGAGCGTCAAGGGCTGGTATTGGAGTATTTCTTGAGGTCTGGGGCCTTTATTAACCTGGAAACCTTTTCTTCCCGGGGCTGGCCGCGGCCCCTTGACGACCCTCATATTTCTCAAACCAAAATCTCTGATCCGGTTTTCGCGGTTTGGGGCCGTATCAAAGGGTCGGCCTGATAACTCAGGGGCAACGGGTTGGGTCGCCCCGCTTTGCTAACCCGGTGCTGTGCTAAGGCGATGATCAATCAGTTATCTCCCATTTCTCCAGCCTATCGTACCGGAAATGCAATATGGTGGTGGGGGCGCTGATGCCTAAATGCCGTTCGCAGTCGGGATATACATAATATCTCCAAGTCGTGGGCTTGCCAGGTTCATCAACGTTGATTTTGGTCTCATCCGGAGGGGGCAACCGCTCTTGCACTTCTTCCAGGCTCATGCCGTTTCTTAGATGTTGAGTTGCCGCCGCCGCCACCGACTCGGCCTTTTCCTTGCGGGCCTGACATTCCTCCTTGAGCCCGGCACAGGCACTTAAAGCCAGAATAACTACCATCAGCAGAGGAATGAGTTTTTTCATAAAATCTCCATTTGTTAAATTATGAAGTTAGGTAGAACTAGCTTTCCTTCTCTTTGGCATCATATTATAATCTTTGGTGCAGTGTCCAGGACGAAATCTAGTAAAAGCAGCGTTGAAACAGATATCCCGGAAGCAACAATTAGACTTAAAGGGGTCAAAATCATGGGAGAATTAAAGTGAACCAAACTGAGCCGGCCAGGCCGGTCTTGGTCACCGGCGCCACCGGATATGTGGGAGGGCGTCTGGTGCCCCAATTATTGGAATCCGGCTACCAGGTGCGGGCCTTGGGAAGATCGATCGCCAAATTGCAGGGCCGACCCTGGGCCGGACACCCCCAGGTAGAGTTGGCCCAGGGCGATGTGTTGGACGCCGAGTCTTTGCGTCAAGCCGCCAGCGGTTGCTGGGCGGCATTTTATCTGGTTCACTCCATGCTTGCCGACCCCAAGGGGTTTTCATCGACTGACCGCCAGGCGGCTCAGAACATGGTGAAAGCCGCGGCTGCGGCCGGGTTGGACCGGATTATTTATCTGGGCGGATTGGGTAGTGCTGAGGACCCCCGCTTAAGCCATCATCTCCGGTCCCGGCAGGAAGTGGCTCAAATCCTGCAATCCGGCCCGGTGCCGGCCACCTTTCTGCGGGCGGCGATGATCTTGGGTTCGGGCAGTGCCTCCTTTGAGATCCTGCGCTATCTGGTGGACCGCTTGCCAGTGATGACCACTCCCCGCTGGGTCAATACCCCGGTCCAGCCCATTGCCATCACCAATGTGCTTAATTACTTGCAGGGCTGCCTGGAGCATGAGGAGACCAAGGGGCAGACCTTCGATATCGGCGGCCCGGAAGTGGTCACCTATCGCCGTCTCATGGAAATCTATGCGGAGGAAGCCCATCTCTTCAAACGCCTGATCATCCCCTTGCCGGTGCTTACTCCCCGCCTGAGTTCCTATTGGATTCATCTGGTCACCCCGGTCCCGGCCTCCATCGCCCAGCCCCTGGCTGAAGGTCTTGCCAACCCGGTGGTGTGCCAGGACCATCGCATCCGGGACATTATTCCCCAGGATCTGCTGGATTGCCGCCGAACCATCCGCCTGGCCCTGGAACGGATCGAACAACAGCAGGTGGATACCTGCTGGACGGATGCCGGTGCAGCCATCCCCCCGGAATGGGTCCATTGCGGCGATACTGATTATGCCGGTGGCACCATCCTGGAATGCAGCTATCGGATCATCCTGCAGGCCCGGCCGGAAGAAGTCTGGCAGCCGGTGGTTAAAATCGGCGGTGCCACCGGTTGGTATTTCGGCGATTATTTATGGCGACTGCGGGGCTGGTTGGACCGCCTCTTGGGCGGCATCGGATATCGGGGTGGCCGGCGCCATCCCCAGCAGTTACAGGTAGGTGATGCCTTGGATTTCTGGCGAGTGCTGGACATCGAACCGCATCGCCGCCTGCTGCTTTTGGCCGAAATGAAGCTGCCGGGAGAAGCCATTCTGGAATTTCGCCTGCGGCCCCTAAATAATGACCAGACCGAACTCGAGCAGCGGGCCCGCTTTTTGCCCCGCGGCCTGGGAGGCATCGCCTATTGGTACAGCCTTTATCCCTTCCATAAATGGATTTATCAAGGCATGCTTCAGGCCCTGGCCCAGGCTACCGGCAAGCCCATTGTTACAGGTCCGGAAATGATTACCGGAAAGAAACAGCGAAGATAATCAACCAAGTATTTTTGACCTGAAACAAGTGCTCGGATGTCTTGATTATGAAATGTCCCAAGTGTGGCAAACTTATTGATCCTGCGCAGCATGCCGACCTGACTTTTGATGGTCAGGTCTGGTGCTCGGAGTGCCGCCAGTATGACGAAGAATTGTTCCGGCACCGCAACTTTGCCGACTTGGAGAGCTGGGCTCAAAGAATCTGTGCGGCCTTCGGGTATGAGCCGGTCCCCCTGCAACAAAACTTCAAATCGCTCACCAACCCCCGGATTTACTGGCAGGACAGCACCTTTGTGTTGGCCGAAGCTGACCACCAGAAGCGCTGTATCCTTCTCTACCCCCCTGGTTATCGGCTCCCCACGTTGTGCCACGAACTGGCCCATATCTTCACCGGCCAGGACCATACCGAAGAGTGGGCCAGGACCTTCGCCCGGCTGGTGGCTTGGGTCAAAACCCAGCTTTGAATCATCATTGTTAAATATACCGCTTTCTTTTTAAATCCAGTTTATCAATAGCTTAATAATTTTGACCAGGCGGCCTTTTGCAGGGAGGCCGCTAAATCTTCCGGGTGGCTAAAACTGTAGGCATAAGCGCCAGATTTAATGTATAAAAAAATGAGGGGCTTTTCAAACTAGAGCAGATGACAATTTGAGAGGAAGAGCGAGTGGAACGGATAACGGTTAAGGAATTTCTGAGTTCTTTGGGTCATCAGGCCCAACTTGGGGTGGTCACGCCCGGAGCTTCCTTGAAAGAGGTAGTCCGGGCCATGGTCAAAGGGTACCGGCGGCGGGTGGTCTATGTGGTTGATGAGAATAGAAAACTCCTGGGGGCCATAT
>JBKHJN010000027.1:0-40101 GCA_046538075.1 Desulfobacteraceae bacterium
TAAAGATTTACTAATCTTCCAGTTCGACTTTGAGAGACAAAAGGCCCATCAGATCTTTGAGCGATATGACCCCCATCAGACGCCCGTTTTCGGTCACCATGAGCCGGCTGCTCTCGGTACGGTTCATGAGCGCTAGGGCCTGGATGGCATCGGTTTCGGGGCTGATGGTGTTCTGGTCTGAGCAGGGGTTGGCCACCTCGCCCACGGTTTTTTGAGACCATTGTTCCCGGGGAATTGCTTTAACCTGTTTGGTAGTTATACAGCCCTTGAGCTGGTCATTGTCCACCACCGGGAACATCTTAAAATGATATTTATAAACGTAGTCTTCGACCAGGTCCTTCACCGTGGTTGAAGAGGTCACGGTAATGGGATTGGGCTGCATGAAGCGCCGGACCGGCTCTCCTTCCAGGGTCTGGCGGGCCAGCACCTGTTGATAGCTCATCTGGGCCGCCCCCCGCAGGAACATGCCGATCAAAAACCACCACATGCCGGCGATGAAATTGCCGTTCAACACTTGCAGAACGGCCAGGAAGATCAGAACAATACCGAAACCCGACCCGATCCGGGAAGAGATACGGGTGGCCCAGCGAAGATTGTTTTTCCAACCCCACAGAATAGAGCGGAGCACCCGCCCGCCATCCAAGGGGAAAGCGGGCAAAATATTAAATCCGGCCAGGATGGCATTGATCATCGCCAGATACCCCACCACCCCAATAATCGCCACCGACCAGCCAATTTGATGGCCGAAATTGTATATGACATAAAAAATCAGAGCGAGGACCATGCTGGTTATGGGCCCGACAATGGCCATCATAAATTCGGCTCTGGGGCTGGGTGGTTCTTCGCCCATCTCCGCCACCCCGCCGAAAATAAACAAAGTAATGCCTTTCATGGGCATGCCGTAACTGCGGGCCACCAAGGAGTGGGAAAACTCGTGGACAATGATGGAGAAGAAGAGCCCCAGGGCTCCCACTATCCCCATAATCCAGTAGGTCTGGGTGGGAAGGCCTTCATACAGATAAGGGAAAAGTCCGACTGACAGGGACCAGGTGACCAGAACGGCGATAATTATCCAGCTGATGTCGATGTTCACCTGAAAGCCCAGTAATTCAAATAACTTGACACGATTTTGAAACATCCCTCACTCCTAACTTAGTTATGCTGAACAGCTGAACAAAGATTGATAAAATTCGTCTGCGCCGTGGCAGATTCAACTGCCAGCCAATTTTTACCCTGCCTTTTCAGGCAAAGGGTCCACTTCCGGTTATCCGGCCTGACAGTGGGGGCAGTAGTAGGTAGTCCGGCCGGCGATTTTACTCTGCTCTAATCGGCGCTGGCAGCGCGGGCACTTCCCCTCCGCATGCCGGTGCGGCAACAGAAAATCAGCCGGCATCTGCCCGGGATCGGCGCGACTGTCAATGGCGATGTGCAGCACTTCCTTGATCTTCTGAAGCAATTCTTTGCGCCGGTCCTGATCCAGCCGGTTGACGCGGGTTCCAGGGTGGAGGCCAGCCTGGAAGAGGATCTCATCAGTGTAGATATTGCCCAGCCCAGCAATCAATTCCTGGTTCATCAACATGGATTTAATGGCTGCGGTTCTGCCTCGCATAAGCTTTTCAAAAGCAGAAAAATCCACAGTCAAGGCATCCGGGCCAAGGTCTTTTTCGACCAGGAAATTATCGGCATCTTGGGCCAATCTAACCTTACCTAACAGCCGCTGGCAGACGAAGGCGAGTTGAAAGCCGTTGTCAAAAATAAAGCAGACCCGGCTATGATCCGGTTTTTGTTCCTGGTCTTTGAAGTACTTTAAATATCCGGTCATGCCAAAATGAAGAATCAACCAGGAGCCGTTGTCCAGTTGCACCAACAGATATTTTCCATGCCGCCGAGTGGATTCAAACCTATGGCTGGTCAGAGCCTGGCTCAGTTGGGGAGCAGAAACTCCGCTAAGAACTTTGGAATTATTCACTTCTACCTTTTTAATGGGCTTGTGCAAGGAGGTGGCATCCAGATATTGTTTAAAGATTTCGACATCGGGTAGTTCTGGCATCATCCCTCCGCTAGGCTTATTACGGTCATAAAAACTGGCGCCCCCTAACCCTTGGTGATCATCTGTTGCAATTGCCCGGCATTCTGGACCGCGTAGCCAGCCTCATCATTGTCGAAGTAGCAGAAAATCTCCTTTCCCTGAGCCGCCCAGGTGGCAAAGGCTCCGGCCCAGCCGGCCAAAAATTGGGTATCATAACATCCCTGATAGGGACCGGCGGGGCCGTGCAGCCGCAGATAGATCAAATTCGCCGTCACTTCCTTGGGAGATAGCCGGCCGGCAAAATCATAGATACAGAAGGCTACCTGGTGCGCCGCCAGGGCCTCGTAGGTCTGGTCAGTCAACCAACTGGGGTCGCGGAACTCGATGGCATAACGATGGCCGGAAGGCAAAGCCTGCAAAAAGGAATTTAACCTCTCGAGATTAAAATTCCACCGGGGCGGCAGTTGAAACAGGATCGGTCCTAAATTTCCCCCCAAACTTTTTACTCGCTCCAAAAGCGGGGTCAGGGTCTGGGCCGCGTCCTTCAATTTTTTCATATGGGTGATATAGCGGCTGGCCTTGACCGCAAAGATGAAGTCCTTGGGGACCTGCTCCAGCCAGCCGACAAAGGTGGACTCGGCCGGCAGTTGATAGAAGGTATTGTTAATCTCGGCGGTATGGAAATGGCGGGCGTAATATTCCAAAAAGCCCGAGAGCGGAAGACCATCGGGATAAAAGGGTCCCTGCCAATGCTTATAATGCCATCCGGAGGTGCCGATGTGAATCCGTTGCTGTCCTTTCATAGTCATAACCGCTAATTTGCAAATAAGTTAGTTGTTGCTCTGCACAGCATAAGGGGCGATCGCCGCCTTAATGCCCATTTTCGCCAATGCCGCTTTGCCCCGGACAGTTATATCGCTGGTGAACTGGAACTGGTCCCGGCCTTCAATCGGGTAGGCCTTGACCCGATAATGGGTGCCCCAGGGTTTTTCGGCCACAATGACCGCGATGGGCTGCCCCAGATCCAGATACGGACTGGTCAAGGCCACATCCTGTAATTTGCGCCGCACTGCCCCGGCCTCGTGCTGGGGATGCAGGTAGAAATCAGCGACGCACAAAAGGTTGCGCTGCCCATAATTAGCGTTATAAATCCTGGTGGTCCAGATTTTCAAATTGGGAATGGTAACCACCGTATCATCCGGGGTCACCATACGCAGCGCCCTCAGACTCAAGGATTGAACTTCACCATATGCCCCTTCGATCTCCACCCAATCACCGGGACGGTAGGGACGCTCGTATATGGCCACAATGCCAGCTAATACACTACTGATATAGTCTTTCAGGGCAAAGCCCAAAGCCAGGCCAATAGCCCCTAAAATGGCCACCAAATTTTGAAAGGTAGGCTTGATCACCAAAGGGACGATTAAAATAACCGCCACTACCATAATGAGCAGACGCAAGACCGGCACCGAGGGCATGATATACATTCGCAAACGGCCGGGGACTCGATCCGCCAGTTTGGGGAACAGTCGTTCAATGGCCGCAATCAGCAGCCAGGCCGCAACCACGATCAGGACAATGCGGACAAAATTAATCTGACCGATATCATAAATTAACTGGGTAAATTTAGTGTCCTGCTCCATTTAAGACTCCTTGCTAGCTAAATAGCCGCGACCAGATAGCCCTCCCCCTCCAAAAAGCGACGGACGGTAGGGTAGGCTAGCGGGGTCACTCGCCAGATTCCCTGCTCCGCGTCCACCAACCCGAAATGGTCTAAAGCATAAAGACTTTGCCCGACCTCGGAGGCAGGGAAAGGCAGTAATTCCGAGAGCAGCGGGGCGGTCAGACCGTTATGGAGAAGGAGCATCTGGAGGATGAATATTAACCGGGAACGTTCAGTTTGGGTCGGAAGAGCCGGAAAATTGAGCTGCGACCACGGCTTTACCCAAATTGTCCGTTTGGCTTCTCCCGGGCTGGATTCCGGGGCAATGTCCTTGAACTCGGCTTCGGGGGCCAACCGCAGACTATAACGCCAGCCAGTCCAAGCAATCCCCGGAATGCCAAAACTAAAGCTAGCCAGATAACTTAGAAACTCAGTAACTTTTTTATATTCCTCATTGTCGCGATCGATGGATTTTGGCTCCCCGGACGGCCCCCCTTCTGAAGCTGAGTTATTTTTAAATGGCGGCAGCACCGGTCTGCCATAATCAGCCTGGCGGAACACAAAGCCGGGACCGCGGCCGCGACCGGCCAGATCATGAAACCAATATCCCAATTGTTCGTAGCCAAAGGCTCCTAAGGTTAAGGGAAGCGGGAAAAAGGACTCAATATTTATGGTCTTGCTCAGATAGGCCCAGGCCCAACTATCGCAGCCGATCAGATAATGGCGGCGGCGGCCGGAGAGCCCGTTTAATAAATGGTGGATCAACGCCAGACCATCATAGTGGCGCAGATAACAATGCTCCAGGTGGGGAATAACCAACGGGACTTCGTCGGTCTTTAGCAAGGGGGTTAGCCACTCGGGGTCGGCGGCCAGAATCTGGTCCGCCGACGGCGGATCAACGAGGCGCCAACCTACAGTTTGGGCCCAATGGCTGATGATCTGAGCGATGCCGCTGTAGGGTGCCCCTACTACCACCTGACCTGCCGGTTCTGGCTGGCCGGCAGCCAGCCACTTATCCAGGGCCGTGGTTAAGGCGGGTGCCGCCTCCTGCCAATCCGGGGCCGGGGCGGCCTGATCCAATAGAAACTGCGGCACCCAATCCAGTTCGGTCTGGACCACCAAAGGTTCACTCGGCTTCGGAGAGCGGCGCAACCATTCTTTCAGACCGGATAGACCGGTACGAATCGTTTCCTTGGCCGGGGCCTGGGGTTTGACATATTGGTCCAAGGGGATAAATTTCCAGATAGAAGCGGAAATTTCTTTATTAGATGAATCGCCCGGGCTCATCTCCAGAACACTCCGTGATGGGAAATTATAAAAACCAATATACTTTTTTTGCTTGCTCAGCTTCAGTGGTGGTTTTCCGGGCCGGTTAAGGCCGTGAACCCCGAGACAATGTCAAGCAGTTCTTCGGTAATCGACATCTGGCGTTGCTGGTGAAATTGGGCAGTCAATTCCGCCAGTCGGTCTTCAATATTCCGCTCCGCTCCCTGCATGGAAGCCAGGCGGCTGGCCTGTTCGCTGGCCAGCGACTCCGCCAGCGCTTGATACAGGGAGACAAATAGATGTTCCCGGATCAGAGCCGAGAACAGCCGGTCCCAGTCCATGGTAAAGGTGGGCAACACCCGAGTTGGCCAGGGGCTCTTCCGAAGACGTTGCAGCCACTCGGCCTCCACCGGCAACAGCTGAAAAGTATAGGGACGAAAGGCCATGCCGGCAGAATGCTTGTTGTAGAACAGCACTACCTGGTCAATATGTTGACCGGTATGCCAGCGTTCAATAGCAATAAGAATATCCTGGACCAGCGGGGTGATGCCGGATACTCCTCCAGGGACCGGGAAGGCCCTTTGGACCGCTTGCCCGGCGGTTTCCAACCGTTCTCCCACCCGACGGCCGATCACCAGGCAGGACCGGTTTTCCGGGTCCACCCTCAGGTTATCCATACTTTCCTGGGCGTGGGTGACAACCTGCTCATTGAACATGCCACACATACCCTGATCAGAGCCAAAAACTACCGCCCCCAGACGCTTGGCGGGTTCGGGCCGGCGGGTTGTGGCCTCGGGCCGATGGCGCATCAGGCACTGCAACCCCCGAATGACGGCGTCATGGTACTGGGCCACTGATTCCGCCGCCTTTTCGTACTGGCGGATATTTACTGCGGCCAGGGCTTTCATAGTCTTGACCACCGATTGCAGGTCTTCGGCGGTTTTGATTCTTCTCTGGATTGCCTCTGTGGTCGCCATCTTTTAGACTATTCCCGGGCAGATGATTTAAACGGCCCGATCACCAGCGGAACACTGCCGCCACCAGGCTGTCCTCCGGCATATTTTCAGGTTTTACCACAAAGACCTGACCACCCTGCAACAGGGTATGCAGGGCGGCGAAATCCAATAAGTCCTGATCCTTGGGGGCAGGCTCGGAATGCAGTTCAACCGCATTGCTCTGAGGGTCAAAAGCCCCCCATTGCTGGCGGCCCACCACCACAAACAAGGCTTCGATGCGGCCGTGGTAGGCCGCCGGGGCGATCTCTTTGATTTCTCGGGAGGTTTTCCCGGTACCGGCCAATTGTTTGTATCTGGCCGCAGCCTCCAGTTGACTCTGGCGAAAGTAAGGTTCTAAGAGGGCCCAGGCTTGGGCGTGCAATTCTTCAGCGCTTAGTCCTTCCGGATTACCAATAATTCCCTGCTCTACCAGATGACCGTAGGAATTGACCTCCTGATAGATGGGTAGGAGATAATCCACTCCGGCCAACACCAGCGGCGAGTGTTCGTTGCGCAGCAGCTCCTGCAGCCCTTTGTCTATCTGGCGAAAGTAGCGCTGGATCCGGTCTTTGGCATCATCGGTGCCCACCCCATGGCCATGAAACATGGCGGCCCGATCGGCTCCGGCTTTAGGGGCCCGGGTATGGAACTGAAGTTGTTTTTCCTGTTCTTCAAACCTAAGGGCCTCCGACAGGCTCTGGGGCATCTCTTCCAACTCGATTTCACTGACCCGGAAGCGGGTTCCCTGCAGCAGCCTGATTCCCTTCTGGCTGAGGGCCAGGATATAGAAGCTGCCATCGCCGCTGAGCAGAGATAGCAGGGGCTTAAGGTGAAAGCGGTCGGTGACCACAGTTAATTCATCAAAAGTAGCGGGTAACATATAGTAGCGCAGAAATTCAGGGGCCAGAAACATGGCCAGTCCGTCCTTCTGGCGCTGCCAAAAGGGCATTTGGGTCAATAGCTTTTCCGCCGGTTCTAGAAGGGCTTGGGCCTCGGGGGCCCGCAGACCGTATTGTTGCAAATCCTCCTCGGCCTGACGCAACAAATTTTTCAACCTGATCCGATCCTGGGAAGTTTCTGCGGGTATGCGATGGGTGGGCATATAGATCGAGACACACGGTTTTTCCTGGATTTCCGCCAGGGTGTGCAACTCATTGCGGGTGAAAAGTTCCATATATTCAGCCTCCTGTGAAATAACGGATTAATTCTGGCCAGTGGCGACGCGGCCAGGATGGACTATTATCAGGAAGACCTTGCTTCTTGGGCCAGATTCAACATGTCCTCGCGGTCCTCCTCGCTCAGTTTCTCACCTTGAGTGATCCGTTTAGCCAGCTCAGCCAATCTCCGGGGCATAGCTTGGCGGATCTGGTTCTCCAAATCTTCGACCTGGTCCAGGTCGAGGTCATCAAAGATGCCGCCGGTCACCGCTACCAGGGCGGCAATTTGTTGTGGAACGGATAACGGTTGATATTGCGGCTGTTTGAGAATCTCCCGGACCCGCCGGCCCCTTTCCAGGGTATGGCGAGTTTCTTCGTCCAGCCTGGTGCCGAACCGGGCAAAAGCTTCCAGCTCCTCGAATTGGGAGTACGCCAGGCGCAAATCCCCGGCCACGGCCCGATAGGCCGGCAACTGGGTCTTGCCCCCCACCCGCGATACTGACTTACCGACATCAACCGCCGGTAAGATGCCCTTTTGGAAAAGTTGCGGGGAGAGATAAATCTGCCCGTCAGTGATGGAAATCAGGTTGGTCGGAATATAGGCGGAAATATTCTGAGCTTCAGTTTCCACAATTGGCAAGGCGGTCAAGGAGCCCCCTCCGAATTCTTCCCGCAGATGAGTGGAACGCTCCAGCAGCCGGGAATGGATATAGAAGATATCCCCCGGAAAGGCTTCCCGACCCGGGGGGCGGCGCAGCAACAGGGAAAGCTCCCGATAGGCCCGGGCGTGGCGGGTCAGATCATCATAGACAACCAAAACATCGCGGCCCTGGGCCATGAAATGCTCCGCCATCGAAGTGGCGGCATAAGGGGCGACAAACTGCAAGCCGGGGGGGTCTTCCCCTGTGGCCATCAGCACTATAGTATAATCCCGGGCGCCGTATTGATCTAAATCGGCGATTACTTTGGCCACGGCTGAGGTTCGCTTGCCAATGGCACAATAAACACACAGGACGTCTTTGTCCCGTTGATTGATGATGGTATCCAGGGCGATGGCGGTCTTACCGGTCTGACGGTCCCCCAGGATAAGCTCCCGCTGGCCCCGGCCAATGGGGATCAAGGCGTCTACCACCTTAAGCCCGGTTTGCAGGGGCACCGTTACCGGAGACCGGTCCATAATCGCCGGGGCTTCTCGTTCCACCGGCAGCCGGTGGGAGGTCCGCACCGGACCCAAATTATCCAGGGGACGGCCCAGGGGATCGACTACCCGGCCCCGCAGGGCCGGACCCACCGGGACATCCCGGAGGCGGCCGGTGCGGTGCACTTCCGCTCCCGCAGTCAGGTCGTCGCTGTCGTCGAATAAAACCACCCCCACCTCGCCCGGTTCCAGGTTGAAGGCCATCCCTAAGCGATTCCCGGGAAACTGCAGCAGTTCTTCCGACTTTACTCGCGGCAGTCCCTTAACCCGGGCGATGCCCTGGCCGACATAGGTTACCGTGCCCACTTCTTGGGCCCGGAGCTCCGGCTGGAATTCGGACAGCTCCTGGCCCAAAGTGGCAATCAAGTCTTCCAGGGCCTCTTGCAAGGCGGGCTCAGCCTTTGGTTTTTTCTCGTCTGCGGTCAATTTATCACCCGTTATGATGCCGGCAACTGGGCCTTGGTTTGGGACCGGCCTTTTTCCTCCAAAGCCTCCTGCAGCTCCGCTTCCAAGGTGTCCAGATAATTTTCCAGAGTCCAGGCAATCTTATGAGTGGGGGTTTTCAGCTCAATTCCCAGAATCACCTCGGGGTCAGTGTGATAATGAATCCGGAAGCCATTGTTCAAAAAATCCTGCAGGGTCTGGTTAAGCTGGCGCCGCCTTTCCTCGGTAATCTCAAAAGAAGTGTTAATCACCAGAGCTTTATTCCCTTTTTGGATCGATTCCGCGATTAACTGGCGCTCTTCCGCATCCAGAGTCTGGAGGCGCTGGATAAGGACGCTGATGAGTTGATCTTCCAGCTCGGCATGGGCCAGATCTTTTAGGGCTTGGCGGGCTACTGCATAAATCTGGCGCCCGGCCCGCTGCCGCAGTTCTTGCAGAAAATTATTTTTTTCCCGCTCGATGGCATCATACCACCTGGCTTTTACATCATCGACCTCCTGCCGCGCTTTTTCCATGAGCTGCTTCCGCTGGATCTGGGCCTGTTTTTGGGCCTGGTCCAGAATAGCTTTTTTCTGGTTTTCCAACTGTTGATTCTGGTGGCGGTAGTATTGCTCCTGTTCTTCGGCCTGGTGTTTTTTTTGATTGGCTTCAGCCAGCCGGGCCGCGATTCTTTCTTCCCGCTGGTTCATGGCATTAATAACGCGGCCATACAAAAAATGTTTGAGCAAGGCGATAAGCACCAAAAAATTGATGATCTGAGCAATTATGGTAAACCAATCAATGAGCACGGGTCACCCTCCTAACGGGAGATCACGTAATTCCAGAAAGGATTGGCAAAGATCAGAATCATGGAAATCACAAAACAATAAATAGCAGTAGATTCAATCATCGCCAGACCGACAAACAGGGTCCGAGTGATAGTGCCCGTTTCATCCGGTTGCTGGGCAATCGAGCTTAAGGCTTGGGCCACGGCCCGGCCTTCTCCCAGAGCCGGACCAATAGCCCCGATACCCATGGTCAAACCCGCCGTAAAGATAGAGATCATGCCGATCAGACTAATGCCGTCCATATTTACCGGTCTCCTTTCGAGGTGTCATTAGCTTGTTGGGTGGCCGGAGATTGGCTCATTTGGGTGCGCTGCTCTCGTTCCTGGCGCACACGGGTAGCAGAAGCGATATATACCATGGCCAGAATAGCAAAAATATAGGCCTGGATCAGGCCGGTCAACAATCCCAAGGCGCGCATCAGAATCGGGAAGAACAACGGTACCACCGCCAGCAGGATGGCCACGATCTTGGTGCCGCTCATGATATTGCCAAAGAGTCGAACCGCCAACGCCAAGGTTCGGGACAACTCGCCCATGATATTAAAGGGCAGCATGAATACCGTGGGCTGGAGGTAGAGCTTCAGGTAGCCCAGCAGGCCGCGGTCGATAATGCCATATACTGGCACCGCGATGAATACGCAAATAGCCAGGGCCGCGGCGGTAGACAGAGAACTGGTCGGCGGGATATAACCAGGAAACAGGGTCAACAGGTTGGAGACGGCAATAAACAGGAACAGGGTGCCGATAAAGGGCAGGAATCGGTCGGGGTCCTGATGGCTGACTTCCCGAATCTGCTGGCGGATGCCGCCCACCAGCACTTCCAGCAGGGTCTGCCAGCGCGAGGGTTTGGGATCCAGAGACAGGCGGCGGGTGGCCAGCCAGGAAGCCACTGTAATCAGAGCCATTACTATCCAGGAGAACAAAATGGTGGCGTTCAAAGAAATCGCCCCCCATTGCCAGATGGTCACCAGATCAGGGGTAATTTGTTCTAAAGCCATGAATTCCATCTGTCCAGCCTCATTTGCTCAGCTGCCGGGGAGGTGCGGGACCCCAGGAACGGACTAGAATGGTTCGCATTATTAAAAATCCCAAGGCAGCCAGCAGCAGCCGCTCCCAGCGGCCAGCCATGATCAGATAAAAACCCAACAGGCATATACTGGTACGGACCAGGAAACTGCCCAGAGTCAACATCTCCGGCCGCCGCACCCGGGGCAGTTGCTGAACCGTCAACCACAGGGTGCCGAAATAGAACAGGCCCAGACCTAGGCCCAAGGTGAAGACTAAAGAGAGTTGTACAATGTTGGTCACGGTGGATTATCCTCCTTGAATCTGCGGCCACCGGCGCAGCAAGGGCCGCACGGTGATCGGAGAAATAATGCAGGTTGTTGCCAACACCAGGACCATAGCGGCATAAACCGCGGGCGGCACCGCCCAACTACCCAGGCTTAAGCCACGCTCCATGATAATCATGGCAATTTCAGCCCGGGGAATCATGCTCAGCCCGAGAACTAGGGCCCCGGTCCAGCCTAGTGTGATCACCGCCGGCAGGCCGTGCCCCAACAACTTGCCTAGAATTGCCACTACCAGCAGCAATAGACCAAGTTCCAGGCCGGCGCTGATCGCCCCGGGATCGATATTCAGACCGATGCCGATGAAAAAGAACGGGCTAAAAAAATCGTAGAGGGCTTCAAAAGAGGCGTCAATTTTAACTGCCTGGGGGTCGCGGCTGAATACCAGGCCGGCGAAAAAGGCGCCGATGGCCACCGAGAAGCCCAGCAGCGCCGCCAATGCCGCCATCATGAAGCTGATTCCCGCTACCACCAGGGCCAGGTGCGGCGGCGAAGTGATCCTTGCAAAGAACTCGGTCACCTGGCGTTCGATCCACAGGGAAAACAGGCTGCAGAAAGTACCAAACCCCGCCAGTTTGGCCAGCAGCAAAATTGCCGTTAATCCAACCACCGGAAGCAGGGATTTATTGGCCTGCCCTTGCAAGACCGGGACTACGGCGAACAGCAGGGCCATCAACACGATCCCGGAGATGTCATCTAACTCGGCCACATCGATCAACAGTTCTCCAGTAGAAGAATTGAGGGCCTGGGCATCCTGCCAGGCAGCTACCGAGACCCCGATGCTGGTGGCGGTTAGGGCAATGGCCACGAATAGACTGGAGATCAGCGGCAGCCCCAAGATCAGGGCAGCGGCAAGATATCCCAGTAGACCGCTGCATAAAACCCCCGCGACCCAGATCAGGGAAGCCCGACGCAATTGGTGCAACAGGCCGGAGACGTTGCTCTCCAGGCCGATGCGGAAAAGCAAAACAATAACCCCGATCTCAGCCAACAGCTTAAAGATCTCATGGCAACCGGCGACACACCCCACCTGAACATCAATGCAGCTCAGTAAAAAACCCAGCAGGATATAGCCAATCAAGGGGGGGATTCCGGCCCGATGACAGCCGGATTTCGCTAACATGGCCAGAACCACCAGGATTCCTACTAATAAGATGACTAACGGGTGGCTAATCCCCAGCTCCATGGTCTCGGCTTTCCCGTTTGATCCAATACCAGGCATTCAGGCAGCCCAGTATAATCCCGACAAACAACAAGGTAAGGGTCCAGGAAAAACGGGTGGGCAGTTTCATATCAAGCCAGATTCCTATGGCTACGCCAATCAGGGTGGGAATGGCCACTGACCAGCCTACCAGGCCGAACATCCCTAACCCGAACCAGATGGGGCGATCGCGCCGCTGCCTGGCTTTAAGCTTACGCTGTTGTTTAACCGCGATCTGGCGGGACAGCTCTTCTTTCCCCTTCCGGTTTTGGTGATTGGCTTTTTCAGTATCGTTCATGCTGACCTAGTTCCATGAATCTCCGCACCAGGTTGGCTTCCAATTTGGCCACCGCCGAATGTGCTCTTTTCTCCCGATCATCTTTTATCCGAAATTCTTGTTCCACCGTCTCCCGCAAATTTTCCAGCTCCGAACTTCTAACCGCGTTCCTGGTCGAGACCAACACCTCTTGCCCGACTTTGACCAAAACACCTTCGTCTACCGCGACAAACTCCTCCTCACCCTCCGGCGGGGTAAAAGAAAGAATGCCAGGCACTAAGGCGGCGACGAAGTCAATATGGCGGGGCAGCAGACAGAAATAACCGTTTTCGGCTTCAGCAATGACTTTGGTCACTTCCTGGCTGATCAAAATTTCCGAAGGCAGCAACAACTTAAGTTTCATGAGGTCAGGCCTCCTCGATCGATCCGATCATATACAGGGCCCTTTCCGGATAATCCTGTAATTCATCGTTGAGAATGCGCTCGCAGCCTTCGATGGCATCTTCCAGAGCAACGAGTCTGCCCTTATGACCGGTAAATTGTTCGGTGACAAAAAAGGGTTGGGTCAAGAATCGTTCCAGACGGCGAGCCCGGTAAACCGTCTGCCGGTCATCCTGCGAAAGCTCTTCAATGCCCAACATGGCGATGATGTCTTTGAGGTCTTCATAAGTGGCCAGGGTCTTTCGGATTTCCTGAGCCACATGATAGTGCCGCGTCCCCACGATATGAGGAACCAACACATTGGATCCCGACCTTAAGGGATCAATGGCGGGATACAAGCCTTCACTGGCCCGCTTGCGGGATAAGACAATGGATGCGGAAAGATGCCCAAAGGTGTGCACTGCCGCCGGGTCAGTAAAATCATCGGCCGGGACATAGACTGCCTGGACGGAAGTAATGGCGCCGCTGGCGGTGTTGCAGATGCGCTCTTCCAATTCCGCCAGCTCAGTGCCCAGGGTCGGCTGATACCCCAGGCGCGAGGGCAGCTGGCCCATCAACCCGGAAACTTCGGCACCGGCCTGGATAAAGCGGAAAATATTGTCAATCAGCAGCAATACCTCTTGCCGGGCCTCATCCCGGAAGTATTCGGCCATGGTCAGCGCGGCATGGCCGACCCGGAACCTGGCCCCTGGCGGTTCATTCATCTGGCCGAAGACCATGATGGTATTTTCCAAGACCCCGGCCTGCTGCATTTCCCGATAGAGCTCTTCTCCCTCCCGGCAGCGTTCCCCGATGCCGCAGAAGAGACTGATCCCTTCGTGCTGTCCGACCATATTGTTGATCATTTCCATGATCAGCACGGTTTTCCCCACCCCAGCGCCGCCGAACAATCCGGCCTTGCCGCCCCGCTCCAGCGGGGCCAGGACATCGATGGCCTTAATGCCGGTTTCAAAAATCTCCGACACCGTAGCTTGTTGACTCAAAGGCACCGGGGGGCGGTGGATTGACCGCCATTGTCCGCCGCTGATCTTGTCCTTCCGGTCGATGGTGTCGCCGAACACATTGAATACCCGACCCAAGAGGCGCTCTCCCACCGGGACCTTGATCGGCTGGCCAGTATCGACAATAATCGACCCATGCGCCAACCCCTGGGTGGTGGTCAGGGCTATCCCCCGCACCATTTCAGAACTGAGGTGAGTGATAACTTCAATGACGATATTTTTTTCATCGCCGGCCCGGAGCAGATTGAAAAGGGCGGGTAACTTCTTGGGGAAATGAGCGTCTACTACACTGCCCCGGACCGAGACTACAGTCCCCTGGTCAGATTTATCGAGGTTGGACTGATCACTCAATATTAGAGTCCCCTAAGAGAATAAAAATATTTAACTAAAGGTTGCTGGCCGCCTCTGGCGGCGCCTGGATGCTAAGCACTGGACAAGGAGCGTTCCTTACTACTCTTTCGGCTACCGAACCCAGTAAGAACCGACTCCAGCCGGTGCGTCCGTGGGTCGCAATAACGATTAGATCACAATTTTCAGTCTCAGCCACCCGGACTATCTGATCAGCCGCATTGCCGGTGGCAATAATAGTCTTCACGGTTACTTCTGAAGGGATATGGGCTTCGATAAAATCCTCGAGGGCCTTGGAAGAATGTTCCCGCAACTCCTGCTGATATAGATGAACATCAAATTGTGGAACTGTTGGGGGTGAAGGGGGTATAGGGGCGGGGGAAAACACCGGCACCGAGGGAATTACGTGCACTACACAGAGCAGCGCTGAAAAATGCAGCGCTAATTCATTGGCTATTTTTAAGGCTTCCAGAGATGGGTCACTGAAATCGGTTGGATAGACAATTTTCCCCACTGGCAGCATGGTTTCTCCTCCTTTATGGTTGGTAACCCTCTCCGTCGAGATGCCGCGATCCTACCACCCCCACCCGGCCACTTGGTTGTTTGGATTACTTTATAGTTTTCTTGGCCATATTATTCTAATTAAGAATTGTCAGCCCTAATGTCAATCGCACCCAGTTCTCCCCCTAGCCGAGGTTATGGAAACTCAGGCTCTCAAGACTTGGTAAACAGGACTATTTTGCGAACTCTTGACTAGCCTGGTTGAGGGCCTCTTTTAGACCTTCGATGGCCAACTCTGACCTCTCTTTCAGTTCTTCCCAGTTATCGTCTTCTAAACCCCGCATCACCGCTAGTTTTTCCTGTATTGCTGCAATTCTCTGGCGCAGGTCATTAACCAACTCTTTCTTAGTCTTGGCTGCTGCCGCAGCCTGGTCTGCCTGGGCCTCTAATATGTCGATTTTATCCCGCCACTCTTGCAACTGCGCTTCCAATTTCTGCTGATAAATTTTTCTGGTCTCCATAGTTCAACCTTTATTTAATACTCCGAACAGGAAAAGAGTTATTCGGAGTAGTAAGGAAATTACGGTCAACGGTATTCCCTAAGTCCTTTTAACTGTGAGATTATAGCAAAAAGCTGGTCCGACTTTGGCAATTTTATTAAATTTTGGGTTCGGAAAAAGCTCTTTGGCATTAATCGCATTAGCTGTCCTCAGAGGATCGGCAATTATTTTACCGCGTGGGCCCTCAAATCTAGATGATTTTTTTGGCTTTGGGTTATGGTTTTTGGAAATTTAACCGGAGGCAGCCTTAAAAGCGAGTCTGATAGGAAGGATATTATGGCTCCTTCAGCCGGACTTCTACAGAGAGTGATCTTGAATCCAGGCAAAGTTTCCCATCATGGTTGCCCCCACCAACCGTGGGCGCTGCTTGTGTAAGGCAAATTAGCTTCAGAAAATTAATTATAAAATATTACAATAAGTTAAAGCATATCACAACCCTTTTTATTGACTGGCTTAAAATTATTAAAAAAGTTGTGTGCCGTTTAGCTTATAAAAAAGAGGGGCATTACCGGCAGAGCCGCCGGTTTGGGGCGGCACCGAGCCGGCTCTCGGAGGCTGACATAAAAAATTAAATCAAGGAAGATTTCCGTGGTCCGCGGAGTGAGGCTAATGGGGTTCAAAATACAATTTCTTGCCCTGTAGTTGCTGTTGCTGGCGGGCCTGGGCGATTTCTGCTTCACTCCAGGGGTCGACGATCAGCGAATCGGCCACCAATTCCCACAAATACTTGACCTCGATGTCGAGGCCGTATTCTTTGGTCAGGCTCTTCATGATCTGGTCCCGGCAGTTATGGCAGGGAGTGACTACCAGTTTGGCGCCGGTTTCCCTGATCTGCTCCGCCTTGACCCGCCCGTAATAGATGCGTTCCTGTTCATAGGGCATGGCCCAGGCGCCGCCCCCGGCCCCGCAGCAGAACTGCTCGGCGCGGTTGGGATACATCTCCACCCAGTTATCCACGCATTGGGAAAGGATGTAGCGGGGCTCCTCGAAATAGCCCTGGCCAAAGGCCCGCAGCGATTTGCGGCCATAATTGCAGGGATCATGGTAGGTAGCCAGCTCCGGGTGCCTGGATTTATCCACCCGGAGGCGGCCGGTGTCAAAGTAATGCTTAAGTACATCAAAGATGCTCCAGATCTGGAAGTGCTGCATTTCCTCTTTAAACCATGTGGCGAGACCCAACCTGGTCGCGTAGTAGGCGTGGCCTCATTCCGGCAGGAGCAGATTGGGGATTTGGAGCCGCAGCATATTGGCCACAATCCGCCCCACCAACTCCCGCATGGCTTCGTCATCGCCGGAGAACAACCCCCAATTGACGCCCTCCCAGTTAACCGCGGGCACGGTCCAACTTTCCTTGGCGACGTAAAAGATCTTCCACCAGAACTTCAGATCATCGGGCTCGGCAAAGGGCTCCTTGGAATTGATGGTTACCAGAAAATTGGCCCCCTCCTGGTCGATGGGCACATAAAACCCGGGGAAGCCTTCGTCTTCCAATTCATAGCCCATATCATTGAGCAGAAAGAGGAAGTCTTCCTGTGGGATACCCAGGTTGTTGCCTCGTTCCAGGTCCATGACCACGCCCTTGTGAATCGGGCTCGGCACCTGATCCCGCGGCCGCAGGCCGCGCACCGTGCGCAGAATCTTCAGCAAAGGCAAGTTCATCGGGCAGGCTGATTCGCAGCGGCCGCATAAGGTGCAGATCCAGGGAAACCGCGATGCGATCAGTTCCTGATCCAAGCCGTAGGCGAGCATCCGGATGGCCTGCCGCGGGTCCAGGCCGTCCACGCCGGCTATTGGACAGCGGGAAGAACAAGTGCTACAGGTGTAGCAGGCTTGGGGGAGGCTCAGGGCGTCGGGCAGTTGTCGGGCTAAATCAATAATAGCCATAATTTTTCCTCGGCTCAGGCAGTTTTTTTCAACCGTAGGGCCTGGCGTAACGGGCTTTCCCCCATTTCCAGGAGTTTGACTTCCAATTCCTGGGCCAGGCGGGTAAATTCCTGACTCATGCCCGGAGCCAGCCCGCCGTAGACCAGACGTTCGGGCTCCAGCCCCGCTTCTTGCAAATATTCCTGGAGCATTTCCACCCGTTCCCGGGCCCGAAGGCTGCCCTGAAAAGATTTGCAGCTCTCGGGATGGCAGGCCAGCACCATCACTCCATCAGCGCCTTCCTTAAAGGCAGTCATGACATAGTCAATATCCACTTTTCCGGCGCAGGGGACCTCAATCAGTTCAAGCCCCAAGGGCACCTCCAGTTTCCGATAAGCGGCCAGCCGGGCTGCCTCCAAGGCCGAGTTGCGGCAAGCCAGGGCAACTATCAGGGGGAGAAAAGGTTCCGCGGCTGGGGTTGAGAACGAGGCCAATGATTTTAGTTCAGCCTGGAACTGTTGGTCGTTGTAGTTGTGAATCTGGATGGCCTCCATGGGACATTCTGCCGCGCAGATGCCGCAGACTTTGCAGGCCAGGTCGGAAAACAGCGGCCGGCGCTGGACTACCAAGATGGCCCGGTGGGGACAGAGGCGGTAGCAGGTCAGACAGAGGCTGCATTTTTTTCTGTCCAATCTGACCCGGTCCAGGGCCGCAGTAGTCTGACCGGCGCCCAATAGTTCGTACAGATAGAGGGCGGCTGCCTGCGCTTCCTGAACGCCCTCAGCCAGGCTAACTGGCCCACGGGCCGGACCAATGGCCAGGATTCCGGTCCGATTGGTATAAATCGGTAAATTATAGACATGGTCTCCCTGGAAAAAGCCCTGGCGATCGGAGAGGATTTGCAAAGTTTTTTCCAGCTCCGGGGCCTCAGGGGGCGGCCGGTAGGCTTCCTCCAGGACGATCAGCTGGGGCTTGACCACCAGCTCCTGATTCATGACTTCATCGAAAAAGCGAACCGCCCGGCTGTCATCGGTGGTCTCAATGACCGGCCGTCCTTTGGTGACCTTGACGAAGACCACTCCAGCCGTGCGGACTTGCTGCGACAGGGCTTCCAACCCCTCCTCCGCGACCTTGAAGTGGTCGAGCAACACCAATACCCGCAGGGCGTGGTCCTCTGCCAGTTTCAGGGCGGCCTGCAGGGCGCGGCGCTGGGACGCCGGCGAAGATTGATGGGTAAATCCCAGCAGCAAGACCGCCGGGGCTGATTCTGCCGCAGCCTGCGTCTGGAGTGGCCTATCGGCCTCCTCAGAATGCAGCCGGGCTTCCAGGTCGGCAAGAGACATGACCTGCTCCGAGGGGGCCACGCCCCAGGCGGGAAAATCAACGGCCAACTCAGGTTCCAAAGCCAGGACCACGCCGCCTACCTGATATTGTTGTGGGCGGCCGGTTGCATCTTCTAAGAGCAGCCGGTATTGTCCGGCGACGCCGTCAAATTCGACAACCCGGCTCGCCAACCGGGTTTCAATGGCAGGATGGCGGGTAGTCGCTGCGAGCAATTGATCTAAAACCGCGGCGGTTTTCCTGGTATAGCCCCTCGCGCCGCGTTTATCTCCCAGTTCGGGGTGGGAACTGACCAGGAGCACCTGGAGGCCCAATGAGGCAAGTGCAGAAGCTACCTGTAATGCCGTCCAACCGTGGCCGATCACCATTACCCTTTGGGAGACAGTAACTTCCTGGAACTGCAGGCTGTTTTTATGAAGGAGCCGGGCCACCGCCCTGCTTAGGGCGGCCTCGGCCTTCTGTTGGGCCCACTCCAGGTGTTGATCGTCCCCGTGCAGCAACTCCAGCCAGTCCACTACTTCAATGGCCTCTGGACCCAGACCTGCTTCCGCCAGTTCTAAGGCCACCCGTGGGGCCGCCGGGGTTTGGCGGCCGCCGGCCAATACTATGCCGTCTAAGTGGTGTTCAGCGAAGATTTTTTTCGCCCGGGCCAGGTCTTGGGAGGAGCAGATCTGCTCCACTTCTTGGACTACCTTGATCTGATCGCAGGTCGCCGCCGCCTTTTTTAGGCGCTCCAAATCCAGCCGGCTAGCTGGGAGGCGGCTGTCCTGAGATAAAAACAACCCGATCCGCGGTCCGGCACTCATGGCAGCACCCCTAATCGGCTGGCCAACCGGGCCGCGGCCTGAGCTGCGTGGGTAATGGATTCAGCAATGTCCATCGGCCCTGCGGTGGTTCCAGCCACCACCACTGCCAGGGAGGTGCCGGTCCGATCATTGTCGCAGAAGCCGTGTTCATTCAGTTCCACCCCCAGTATCTTACCAAGAGCCGGGTTTTCCGGTTGGGGCATGATGCCGACCGACAGCACCACCATATCGAAGTTTTCACTGACTACTGTCCGCTGCTCCTGGTCAAAATAGCGCACGGCAATCTGATCCTGAGGAGCGGGGAAATAGTCGCCCGGCATGGAGCGGATAAGCCTGATTCTGTCATTCGCCTCCCGGAGATAACGGTCACAATCTTTGCCAAAATTCTGGATGTCCATATAGAAAACCGAGACCCGGACCTCGGGCTGGGCATGACTGAGTTTCAGCCCCAGGCGCAAGGCATAGCCGCAGCATACCCGGGAGCAAAAATTGTGGTTGAGGCTGAGATCGCGGCTGCCCACGCACTGCACAAAGGCGACATTGCGAGCCGGCTGGCCGTCCGAAGGCCGGAACACCCCGCCCTGGTCGCGCAGACGGCGCTCCAGGTCCAGGGCGGTGATCATATTGGGGTAGGCGTCAAAATTGAATTGCGCCTTTTCCCGCGGGTTGAAAGGTACATATCCGGTAGCCAGCACCACGCCGTCAACCATCAGGTTGATTTCTGCCCCCCGGCGATCCAGGTCAATGGCCTCTTCCGGGCAGGCTAGCTGACATTGGCGGGCCTTGCCCAGACGGTCGCACAGGCACTGATCCGGGTCGATAACGAAAAACGGATGATTTTTGTATGACGGCCCGGGCCGGATGGCGCCCTCTGCCTGGCCCAGGCACTTTTCGTAACAAATGCCGCAGTCGGTGCATTTATCGGGATCGATGTAGCGCGGGTCCTGATGCAGCGAGATCTGGAACCGGCCATTTTGCCGAACCACCCCCCTAAGCCGGGTCTGCAGCAGGAGCTCGATATGCGAAGCGCTAACTACCTCCCGCAGCCGCTGTTCTACCAGGCAGTTATTGCACTTCAGACAACGGTCGGTAGCCTTGCAGGCCAACTGGGCGGCATGGCCGCCTAAAAACGGCCCCTGGTCAATGAGGATTACCTGAACCTCAAGCTTGGACAATTCCCAGGCCGCGGTCAGGCCCGCAATGCCGGCGCCTATTACCAATACTTTTTTGGCCTCACTCATGCAGTTATCCAGGGGAGCGACGTTTAGCTCCATTCTTTTAGATCTCAGCGGCAGCGATAACCTCCGGAATGACCTCGGGGTGATGGTCCGCCCTCAGATAAACACCGTGTGCTAATTCCTTATCTTCAATGTGCCGGATCAATTCGGTGGCCCGTTGTTTGCCGCGCGCCAAGGCCTGAGCCTCGTCCAGACCCTGGAATTCATCTATGATCTCTGGGGGGATGAGATTACCCGGAGGTTTGCCGGTGGCCTGGCGCTCCACGTCGGCTTTGCCCAGCAGGCGCACCCCGACCAGCAATTTGGCTTTTTCCTGGTCGATCTGGGTGACAAAGGCTTCCAGCCTCTTAAGGTCATAAACGTCAAGGGTAATAAGGAAATCAACTCGGGCCCGGATTTTTTTCAGACATTTCATCAACTGCGGCTGGAGCGGATTGGCCTCCGGGTTGGCCACTGCACCCAATACAAATTTGGGGGCGCCGTCCAAAGGATTGCCGCCGCTGTCGGTCCCGGCTTCCAGCCCGCGGGCCATTGCCAGGGCCTGGACCGAATCCAGATCAAACACCGGCATGGTCTGCGGGGTGTCGCCGAAGCTGAGATAATCACCGCTGACTAATAATATGTTTTCGATGCCTAGGGCAAAGGCCCCCAGCAGCTCGGCGGCCAGGGCCAAGCGGTTGTGATCCCGGCAGTTAAAGGTGCAGATGACTTCGCCCCCTTGCTGTCGGGCCAGTAAGCTGGCTGCTACTGACCCCATAGCCAGATTAGCCCCGCGATTATCAGAGATGGCCACGGCATCCACCCGGTCTTTTAAGGTCTCCACCTGGTTCAGAAAGGGTTTGAGGTTCACGCCCTTGGGAGGTGCCAAACCCACGGTGACCACAAACTTGCCGGATTTGAGGGCGTCCTGGAACTTATTCATGGGTCGAGTATCTTCTCTTATAGGCTTTGTGAATCTGGGTGGCGGGGTGGGCGGTCGGCCGGTGGTCCCGGGGCGGGATGATTTCCTCAATCTGGTCAAGGCGGCCGCTGGCTTCCAGCCGCTCGTAGATCATCGTCCAGGCGCAGGGTTTGTCAGGGTTCACTTCGCATCTTCCGTCCCGGGTGCCGGCACAGGGTCCGTTGAGCAGGCTTTTGGGGCACATGGTCACCGGGCAGACCGCGCCGGTCAGGGCCAGGTAGCAGGAGCCACACAGGCGGCAGCGCTCCGTCCAGTACCCCGGCTCTTCGTTGGCCCCGATAAAGGTGGTGTCCACTCCCGGCAATACCACTTTGTCGGGGTAGAGGTCAGACAGAAACTGAACCCCGACCCCGCAGGCTAAAGATACCAGGACGTCATAATCCTTCACCAGGTGACGGATTTCATTGAGAAACTCCCGGTCGCACTGGCGTTCCACCGTGGCTTCTCCCAGGGTCAAGGGCTGGCTCGCCAGTTGGGAAGCGATCTCCAGTTGGGAGGCCAGCAACTTGACCTCCCGTTCCCCCCCGGCCAGACAGACGGCCACGCAGGTGCCGCAGCCGACGATCAGCACCCGCTGATGGCCTTGGAGGTTGTCCTTGATCTCCTGCAGGGGCTTGCGCTGGGCAATGATCACGGCTTATTCTCCATAATTACGAATTACGCGCCTCAGGATAGGGGCCGGCGCTAAAGGCTGTCTCCCTTTTAGCCCGCTCTAGACGCAGCGGATTCGGTCCCAGTCTTCTGACCCGGGACACCATCTCTTTGACCCGGGCCACCCACTGGGGCGCGTCCGAGGCCCCGATGTGGTACATTTCCACCCGTTCGCCCTCAATACCGGCTTCCTCCAGCAGGGCTTTGGCGTATTCCACCCGCTCCCGGGCCCGGAGGTTGCCCTCCAGGAAATGACAGTCGCCGACTTCGCAGCCGCCCACCAGGATGGCATCGGCTCCGGCTTGCATGGTTTTGAGCAGGTGGATGGTATCTACCTTGCCGGTGCAGGGCAGCTTGACGATCCTCACTTCCGGCGGATACTGGAGCCGCAAGGAGCCAGCCATATCCGCCGCGGTATAGGTGCAGTAGGTGCACACCAGGGCGACGATTCTCGGCTGCCAATCGCTGCGGTTTGCAGTTGGTGTATCCATTTTCCTCATGCTACCTGGCGCTGCATGTCATTGATCAGTTCTTCCAGAGGGCACACCACCATAGTCTCAGCCAGGATCTGATCGTCTCTTAAATGCTGGACCTGAATGAGTTGCCGGGGGCAGGCGCTGGCGCAGTTGCCGCAGCCCTGGCATTCCGCCGGATCGATCTCAATGAAGCCATCCTCCCCCACCTTGGGCACCCCAAAGGGACAGGTGCGGGCGCAGGTCATACAGACCACACACCTGTCGCGGTCCACCCGGGCTACCTGGCCGCCGACGAACATCTTCTCCTGGGCCAGGATGGTAGCGGCCCGACTAGCGGCGCCCTGGGCCTGGGCAATAGATTCTTCTAAGAATTTAGGCCCGTGTCCCAGGCCGCACAGAAAGTAGCCTGAGTTGGTGAAATCGAGCGGCCGCAGTTTGATGTGGGCCTCGAGGAAAAAGCCATCCTGGTCCAGGGGCAGCTTCAGAGTAGTGGCCAGGGCTTTGCTTTCCGGCCGCGGCCGGATGGCGGCACTCAAGATGACCGCCTGAACCGGAATCTCCAATTCGGTGCGCAGGTTCTGATCAAAGACGTTGATGACCAACGCCTCGCCGTGGCCTTTAACCACCGGTTTCTGCTGGGGATCGAAGCGAATAAACCGGACCCCGGCCAGCCGGGCCTGCTGGTAATAGAGCTCATTGAGGCCAAAGGTGCGGATGTCGCGATACAGTATGTAAATTGCGGCCTCGGGGTGCAATGCTTTGAACTTAAGGGCGTTGGTTATCGCCTGGGTGCAGCAGATGCGGCTGCAGTAAGGATAATCTGGTTCACGCGATCCCACGCATTGGATCATCGCCACGCTATCGAGCTGATGGAGGCGTTCGTCCCCGGTTCCAAACAATTCATGGAATTCTCGCTGGGTCCAGACTTGCGGATGCTGGCCATACAGATACTCGCTGGGCTGGTATTCGCACCCCCCGGTAGCAATGACGGCGGCGCCGTGCTCCACTTCCTGCACCTGACCATTGACCCTGATCTGGCTGACAAACTTACCCAGGTGTCCCCGGGTGGCAATTACTTCGGATAAGGTAAAGACATTGGTCTTAGGGTGGTTTTCCACCTGGCGGATCAACTCCTTAACAAAGCCCTGGACATCTTCCCCACGGGCGTTGAAGTAGAGCCGGTTCGCCTCGCCCCCCAGGGTGTCGGTTTTTTCTACCAGGGTGGTTTCGAAACCCTGCTCGGCCAGGGCCAGAGCCGCGCTCAGGCCGGCAACGCCGCCGCCGATCACCAGTCCTTTTTGGGTGACGGTGACCGGCAGTTCATGCAAAGGCTGCAACCGGGCGGCGCGGGCCACTGACATGCGCACCAGGTCTTTGGCTTTTTCGGTGGCGGTCTGCGGCTCCTGCTGGTGCACCCAGGAACACTGGTCGCGGATATTGGCCATATTAAAAAGGTATTTGTTGAGCCCGGCCTGGCGCAAATTATCCTGGAACAGCGGCTCATGGGTGCGCGGCGAACAGGAAGCCACCACCACCCGGTTCAGCTGATGTTCGTTGATGACCTCCATCATCCGGGCTTGGGAGTCGGTGGAGCAGGTAAACAGGTAGTCGGTGGTATAAACCACGTGAGGGAGAGTGGCGGCGTACTCGGCCACTGCTTTGACGTCGATCACCCCGGCAATGTTGATGCCACAGTGGCAGACAAAGACCCCGATGCGGGGTTCTTCCCCTTCTACCGGCCGCTCCTCAGGATATTTAATGTTGCTGGTCATGGTGCCGCGCACTTCAGCCAGCAATTGCTGGGCCTGGCTGGCGGCGCTGGAGGCCTGGGCCACGGTCTCGGGAATATCTTTGGGGGCTTGGAACACCCCGCAGGCGTAAACCCCTTCTCGGGAGGTGGAGATCAGGTCAAAGGGGCGGTGTTGGCCAAAGGCAAAGCGGTCCAGCTCCAGGCCCATTTTTCGGGCAGTAAGGACACTGGCCGGATGCGGCTGCAGCCCCACGGACAGAATGACCAGGTCGAAGATTTCATCCCGGAACCGGCCGGATTCATCCAGGTAGTGAATCTCCAGATCGTGGGTGAGAGGATTTTCCGCCACCCGCGAGATCATGCTGCGCACGAAGCACACCCCGTGTTCGGCCCGGGCCCGCTCATAGTAGCGGTCAAAGCCTTTGCCGTGGGCCCGCAGGTCTATGAAAAAGATAGTCGGCTCAATGTGGGGGTCGTGTTCTTTGGCGATGATGGCCTGCTTGATGGCATACATGCAGCACACCGACGAACAATAGTCCTGGCCGCTGGCGGCATCACGGGAGCCGACGCATTGAATCCAGGCTATCTTAACCGGCTCCTTACCGTCGGAACGGCGCTGGATATGGCCCCCCAAAGGGCCGGAGGCGGCCAGCATGCGCTCGAACTCCAGGCTGGTGATCACATTAGGATAGCGGCCGTAACCATATTCCCCTTTGCGGGCGGCATCAAAGGGGCGAAAACCCAGGGCCAGAATCACTGCCCCGACCTCCAGGCTAATAGTCCGGGGCGACATGCCATGGTCAATGGCCCCGGCCTGGCAGGCTGTTACGCATTGCATACATTCGGAACAAACGCCACAGTTGAGACAGCGGGCTGCTTCGGCCTGGGCCTGCGCAGTCGTATAGCCCTGGGCCACCTCCTCAAAACAGCTGCAGCACAATTCGGCGGGCAGGGTGGGCATGAACTCCCGGGGCTTCTTGTCCTCATCCAGAGGAATTGCCGCCCAATCAGCCATGGCCTGGGCTGCTTCACCCAGGTCCCGCCCTGTGGCTAAATCCATTCCCTGTAAATAGCGGTCAATGGATTCGGCGGCCTCCAGGCCACCAGCAATGGCGCCAATCGCCACCCACGGCCCGGTATGGACATCTCCGGCGGCAAACACCCCGGGTCGGGAAGTTTGGTAGGTCACCGGGTCCAGTTCCAGGGTCCCGAAGCGGCTGGTCAGAATATTAGCATCGGCCATGCCGGTCAAATCCGCGGTCTGGCCCACGGCCGGGAGGATCATATCGACCTCCAGGAAAAACTCCGCACCTTTGATGGGTATAGGGTGGCGGCGGCCCGAGGCATCGGGGGAGCCCAGTTCCATGCGGATGCAGGTCAGGCCCGCTACCTTGCCCTCATTGACCTCTACCTTTACCGGAGCCGCCAGGTAGTGGAGGTGAATGCCTTCGCATTGGGCGGCTTCGATCTCCTCTTCCAGGGCCGGCATCTCCTCCCGGGAGCGGCGATAGACGATGGTGATATTTTCGGCGCCCAGCCGGCGGGCCGAGCGGGCCACATCAAAAGCGACATTGCCGCCGCCAACAATGGCCAATTTTTGGCCCAGCCAGGGCCTTTGTCCCAGATTCAGTTGGCGCAGGAAATCAACCCCCTGGACCACGCCTTGGGCCTCCTCGCCCGGTATCCCCAGGGAACGGCCCCGGTGGCAGCCGAGGCCCAGAAAGACCGCCTTGTAGCCCTGATCGAAGAGGTCGTCCAGACTGAAGTCCCGGCCCAGGGCGGTGTTGGTCTTAATTTCTACCCCCAACCGGATAATGTTGTCGATTTCCGCGTCCAATATGTCTTTGGGGAGGCGATAGTCCGGAATGCCGACCCGCAGCATGCCGCCAGTGACCGGCAGGGCCTCAAGAATAGTCGCCTGATAGCCTTTTCGGGCCAAATGATAGGCGCACGACAGCCCGGCCGGACCGGAACCGATGATCGCCACCCGCTCGGGCCGGGTAGAGATCTCCGGCCAGGGAAGGCTGACCAGCTCCACCTGATCGGCGGCAAAGCGCTTCAGATTGCAGATGGCCACCGGTTCATCGACGTCCTGGCGGCGGCAGCGGTATTCACAGGGATGGGGACAGATACGGCCCAACACCCCCGGCAAGGGCAGCCGCGCCATGATCAGTCGAACGGCCTCGGCATACTTGCCGGCCTCAATTAGCTGGACATAACCCTGGACATTGATCTTCGCCGGGCAGGCCGCCACGCAGGGAGGGCGGTCGAGCTTTTCAATGGCAAAGGCCGACGGGATGGCCTGGGGAAAAGGCCGGTAGGCGGCCCGCCGCTCACCCAATCCCTCATCAAAGGGCGCAGATAAAGTGACCGGGCAGACTTTGGCGCATTCCCCACAGGCGGTGCATTTATCCACATCGACGTAACGGGGCTTGAGCGCCACTTCCAGGGTGAAATGGCCGGGGTCTCCAGTCAGCGACTGCACCGTGGCCCCGGTCATGATGTCAATATTGGGATTGGCGGCCACTTCGATGAGCTTGGGCGAAATCATGCAGGTGGAGCAGTCGTTGGTAGGAAAGGTCTTGTCGAGCTGGGCCATGACCCCGCCGATGGTGGTGTTCTGCTCCAACAGATAGACCTTGTAACCCGACCGGGCCAGATCCAGGGACGCCTGCATCCCGGCGATGCCGCCACCGACCACGGCTACCGCGCCGATCTGGTCACCGGGTTTTATTGGCGCTGCGCCCTGGGTATTTTTTTTATTGGCCATTTCGGTTCAATCAGCGTTTTTTTCAGCAACTCAGGCGGCCAGCCCGAGGCGGCCTAACAGGGGCGCCGGAGAAACCAAATGCATGTTTCCCCACCGCCGGGCTTCAGTAAGCCCCAGGGCCAGCCCCATGAGTTCGGTAAAATAGAAAATCGGCAAATATTCCGAGCGCCCCAGTTCCTTTAAAATTTTGTCTTGATGCAGGTCCAGGTTGGCCTGGCACATCTGACAGGAAACCACCATGCAGTTGGCTCCCGCTTCCACCGCCTTATCATAAAGCCGCCCCACCAGTTGAAAGACGATGTCCCGCCGGGCGATCAGGTGGCTGGCCCCGCAGCAATCGGTTTTGTACGACCAGGGTTTGACCTCCACTCCTAACTGAGTCAGGATACGGTCCATGCTGGTGGGATTCTCGTGGTCCGGGGCATCGGTGATTCCCGGTGGACGGCTGGCCATACAGCCGTAGTAGCAGACGGCCTGCAGCCCTGGCAAGGGTTGAGTAATTTTTGCAGCCATGAGTTTGAGCACCTGGGCTTGGGCTAGGAAGTCGGCCAGGTCGTAGATCTTGATGTGCCCCTGAAAGGAATAATCATAAAATTTGCTTTTATCGCCCATAAGGGCTTTGGCCGCGGTCTTGAGCCGGTTGAAGCACAAGGGGCAGGGGACCACCAGATCCAGGCCGTTTTTTTCGGCTAGGGCCAGATTGCGCCCGGCCAGGGCAATGGCGGCACGGTGATCAAGGGCATGGGCGGCGGTGGCGCCGCAGCAGTTCCAGTCTTCCAGTTCGACCAACTCCACTCCCAAGGCCTGGCATACCGCCTCCAGAGAGGCCCGGTAATCCAGGGCCGTGCCTTCCAGCGAACATCCAGGGTAGTAAGTAACTTTCATGAACGCCCTCACCTGAGATTAGGACAAAATCTTCTTGATTTCCGCTTTTCCCTTAATCCCTTTGGGCTTAAGCGGCATCCGGCCCTTGCGGAACATGGCATAGGCCAGTTCCAGGTCGTCTTTGAGTTCCCGGTCCTTGAGCTTGCGCCAGATCTCGCCGCTATAGAGCATATAGCGCGGCAGCAGCCCCCCTTCGAAAACCCGGCCGCGGCGGCGGAGGTCATCCAGAAACACCCGATGAAAGAGATAGGTACGGGGCTGGGGAAGATCAATCCCCCCCTTTATCGCCTGTTCTTTCAGGTAATCCATGATGCCGGCAATATCCACTCCATTGGGGCAGCGGGTGGTACAGGTCTCGCAGGCCGAGCATACCCAGATAGTGCTACAGTTGAGGACCGCGGCCTGCTGTCCCATCTGCACCAGCCGAATTACCTGGTCGGGGTAGAGATCCATAGCAAAGGTGACCGGACAGCCATTGGTGCACTTTTTACACTGGTAGCAGGCCGAAACCTGGATGCCGCTGTCCTGCTCTACCTGCTCCATAAACCCCACTTCCGGGACGAGCTTCGGGGTTGGTGGCATTGGTGGTCCTTTTTTATATGCCCTTAAAGAGCGCAATGAATTGCGCCCCTACCAAAACTGTTCAACATCCTCTTTAGTTTTAGCCTTCCAAGATCAAGGCATCGGCGACCACTTCCCAGATATACTTGACTTCAATGTCAAGGTCGTAAGCCTTCCGCAAATTCCGCATGATCTGGTCCCGGCAATTGGAGCAGCCCACCACCACCAGTTCGGCCTCGGTGGCTCTGATATCCTCTACCTTATAGCGGCCGTGTTCGGTCTTTTCGGCCTGGAAGGGGCCGGGCCAGTTGCCCGCTCCAGCGCCGCAGCAATAGGCATTCATGCGATTATGGGGCATCTCCCGGAAATTGTTCATGTCAAAGCAGTAACTGAGAATTTCCCGGGCCTTGTCAAAACAATCATCTCCCCAGTACAACCGTGGTCCCCGGCCATGTTTACAGGAGTCGTGCCAGGTGAAGATGCAATCGGCATGCACCGATTTATCCACCTGGATGCGGCCTTCCTTAAGAAATTTGAGCAGCACATCAAAGAAATAGACGTAATCGTGGCCGGCCTCCGGGCCAAACTCGTGCTTAAAATATTTTTCCAGATTAATTCGAGTCCCCATCGACGCCCCGCCGCAGTCGGGCAGGATCAGAGTCTTAGCCTGGAGGCGCTTCATATTTTCCACTTTGCGCCGGGCAATCTCTTTGCTGGCCTCGGCATTGGCGGTAAAAATGCCCCAATCCACCGACTCCCAGTTGGTGGAGGAGGTGGTCCAGTCTGTCTGGGCGGCATAAAAGATCTTCCACCACCATTTCAGATCTTCGTAATCGGCGAAGACCTCTTTGGAATTTTCAAAGAAGATGTAATCGGCCCCGACCTTATCCAAGGGGATTTCGAAGCCGGGACACTCTTCTTCAGCCAGTTCCGCGGCCAGGTCCTGCAGGGTCTCAACGTAGTCTTCGGTGGGAATGCCCATATTGTTGCCGGTCTGGAGGCACATCTCCACGCCTTTGTGGAGCACCCCAGGCACCTGGCCGCGGGGCCGCAGGGCCTTGGCCCGGGTCCAGATGTCGGTCAATTTTACTCCCATCGGGCAGCCGGCCACACAGCGATAGCAGGCCGTGCAGACCCACGGGAAGCGGGCCTCGATAAGTTCCTGCTCCATGCCCAACAGCACCATGCGCAGCGCCTTGCGACAATCGAGGTGCTCATCTTGGGTGCTTTCCATGCCGGTCAGCGGGCATCCGCCGGAACAGGTGCCGCAGGTATAACAGGTATTGACATGGGCTGCGGTAATCAGGTCGGCAAAACGGCTGTCTTTGCGTTTCTGAGTAATGGTCATGAAATCCAAGGCTTCCATGCAACTCTCCTTATCTTGGTGCGTCTCCAGTCTGGCTCGACGTCCCCCGGAGGGGCGAACCGTCGGGTCGCCCTTACCAAAAAATTTGAACAATCGGAACCATTTTCGGCAAACCCGAAATCTATTATTAGCCAAAGCAAAGGCCGTACCAGGACCGAGGCGAAGAGGTAACCTATGGTTCTTATTTAGTTTTATATGATTATAAGATTAGGTAGGGGAGACGGCCGCTTTCGGGGAGGGGGGAAGTAACTCAATAATCAGCCGGAGGGTAAATTAATACTTTAAAATCATTATGATATTACTAAATATGGGTAAGATTACCCCACATGCTACCAGTTTACTCGCAGTTTATATTTTTTGATTCTCTGTCCCAGGGTCTTGCGGTTAATCCCCAGGATGCGGGCCGCCTCCTGGCGTTTGCCTTTGGTGCGGCGCAGAATGAACTGGATGTAGCGCTTCTCCAGTTCCTCCAGAGAGTGGTCTTCATCAGAGAAAACCTGGAACTCTCCCTGGCGCTGGGAAATAAAGCTGGGCAGATGCTCGGGCAGAATGGCATCGCCGTCTTCCAGGATGATGATACGTTCGATGGTATGCTCCAATTCCCGCACATTGCCGGGCCAGGAATAGGAACACAGCATCTTTAAGGCCCGGCTGGAGATGCCTTTGGTCTGACGGTTGGCTTTTTGGCTGTATTTATTGAGAAAATGTTCAACCAACAGCGGGATATCCCCGGTCCGTTCCCGCAGCGGCGGCAGGTGGATGGGGATGACGCTCAGCCGATAGAAAAGATCCTCGCGGAATGAACCCTCCTTAATGGCCTCGGTGAGATCGCGGTTGCTGGAAGCGATGATGCGGATATCCAGCTTGGTGCGCTTCTGACTGCCCACCTTCATGAATTCCCGTTCTTGAATCACCCGGAGCAGCTTGGCCTGGATATTTAAGCTGAGGTTGGTGATCTCATCAAAGAAAAAGGTCCCATGGTTGGCCAGTTCGAACAGGCCGTGTTTGGTCTGATGGGCCCCGGTAAAGGAACCCTTGACATGGCCGAACAATTCGCTTTCGAGCAGACTCTCCACCAGGGCCGAACAGTCGACCGGCACGAATTCTCGATGGGCCCGGGGGCTGAGATCGTGGATAGCGCGGGCCACCAATTCTTTGCCGGTGCCGCTTTCCCCGGTGAGCAGCACCGTGCTGTCGCTCGGCGCGGCTCGCCGGATTTTGGCAAACACCTTCTGCATAGCCGGGCTTTCACCGACAATGGAGTCGATGCCTTGCTCCAGGGGTTCCTCGAGGGCGGGTAGGGAGGGCGTTTGTTTGAGGAGATTAAGGGCCTTATTTACTAAGGATTCCAGTTCATCGATCCGGAAGGGTTTCACCAGATAGTCCACGGCGCCCAGTTTCATGCATTCTACCGCGACCTCGATATCGGGGTAGCCGGTAATCATAATGACCTGGATGCGGGGATATTCCTGGCGGATGATTTTCAGAACTTCCACCCCATCCGGGCCGGGCATCTTGATATCCAACAACACCACTGCCGGGGTAGCCGCGGCTATTGACTCTAAAGCCTGTTTGCCATCAGCTGCCGTGGTCACCTCCAGGCCTTGCTTGGACAGCACCTGGGCAATGCCGGTCCGTACCACCGATTCATCATCGACGACCAGGATCTGGTTGACCAAGTCAAGCTTCGGCATAATCGGGACCTCTGCCGCAAAATACAGCCGGTAGCAGCACTTTGAAGGTTGTGCCCACCCCGGGTTGGCTCTCCACCCGCACCGATCCCCGGTGGGCTTCGACCAGATTTTGGACAATGGCCAGACCCAGGCCGGTGCCGATCACCTGTCTGGTCCGGGGATGTTTAGCCCGGTAAAATTTATCAAAAATTTTGGGGATTTCCTCTGGCTCAATGCCGATGCCGGTATCGCTGACCTGCACTTCCAGGTAGTCCCCATGGGAAATTGCCGAGATCCTGACTTCGCCGCCGTCCGGGGAATAGTTGATGGCATTGCAGAGCAGGTTCATAAAAATCTCTTCCATACTGCGGCGATCCGCCTGGATAAAAGGCAAATCCGGCGCCAAGTCCAGATGTAATTCTATGTTTTGGTTTGCCGCCTTGGTCTTTAAAAGTTCCGCCAACTCGGCCAAGATCTCTCCTAAGGACAGCGGCATCTGCTCCAGTTGGCAGTGGCCCGCCTCCATCCGGGCTATATCCAGTAATTCGTTGATCAGATTCAGCAATCCCTGAATCTTGGCGTGCGCCCGGGCGAGCAGTTCCCGTTGTTTGTCAGTCAGAGCTCCGGCCAGACCGTCCAGAATCACCGTATGCTGCATCTTGATGGCCGACAATGGGGCTCGCAGTTCATGCGACACCATGCGCACAAAATCGTTTTTCATCTCATCTAATTCTTTGAAGCCAGTGATGTCGTGAAAAACCGTGACCACCCCCAGCACTTGCAAATCCGGCCCATAAAAGGGAGCCGACAGCGCCCGCAGGTGGATGGCGCCCTTAGTAAGTTCTTGGGATAAGTATCTTATATTACCTTCTTTATGGTCGCTTAGTAAAGCTTCAATCGCTTCCTTAAGGGCCTCATCGTCAATAAAGGCGCTCAGAGGGCCGGGCTGGGGTAGGGGGGCGGTAAGCCCCAAAAGCTGCATCAGCGCCGGATTACATAACACTACCTCCAGATCCCGGTTGGTCACCAGCACCCCGTCAGCCATGCAGTGGATAATAGTATGGACCCGGCTCTGTTCGGTAGCCAGGGAATAGAGGTTCCGGGCCTGCTCTTCCCTTAACTCCTGGGTCTGGCGCTCCAGCTGTTGCTTTTCGATCGCCCGCTTGACCACCAGGGTAAGGTGGTCGACCCGAAATGGTTTGGTGACAAAGTCATAAGCTCCTTTTTTCATGCATTCTACCGCATTAGCCACGGTGCCGTGGCCGGTGATAATGATTACCGGGACATGTGGATAATGGGTTCCAGCTTCCTCCAGCACCTCCAGGGCGTCCATCACCGGCATCTTCAGATCACAGAGAAAGACATTGACCGGCTCGGTGCGCAGCACCTCCAGAGCCTCCCGGCCGTTGGCGGCAGTTGCCACCCGGTAGCCTTCCGGCTGGAGAATCAGCGAGCAACCGTCACGTATCACTTTTTCGTCGTCGGCGACCAATACAGTGTAATGTTCGGCCATGGTTTAGCCTTCCCTGTGCAGGTGACCGTCAATTCCCGGCACACTTCCCGGTCTAAAGGTTAAAGTCCTCTTTCCAGTCTTCAGTCTGGATAACGGCTTCCGGACCGGTCGGTTCCGGAGAATTCAGCGGCAATTTCATGATGAAGCTGGCCCCGCCCCCGGGTTCGCTGTCCACCTCAATGCTGCCGCCATGGCGCTGAATAACTCCATAAACCACGGCCAGACCCAGACCAGTGCCTTTTCCGGGAGGCTTGGTAGTAAAAAACGGGTCGAAAATCTTGTCCCGGATATGGACTGGAATTCCAGTGCCGGTGTCCGAGAAGGTCAGGACTACCCCATCCTGGGCGCTGGTTACCTGGCTGGTGATGGTGATCTGGCCCAGGCCGCTCATGGCATCCGCGGCATTGAGCAGCAGATTGGTGAAGACTTGGTGCAGTTGACCGGGATCACCGATGATTTGGGGCAGCTCGGGGTCTAATTGCTGGACGATTTCGATATCATGGAACAAGGCCTGGTGCTTCACCAGATCGACGCAGCGGCTGATGACGCTGTTGGGGTCAAACAGGGTTCTTTCTCCCAGAGACTGGCGGCTGAATTCCAGCAGCCGGGTAACGATTTTCTGACAGCGCAAGGTCTGAGTAATAATCTCTTCGACATTGGCACGGTCCGGATTCTGTGCCGCCATTTCCCGGAACAAGAGTTCGGCATAAATGAGGATGCCGGCCAAAGGATTATTGATCTCATGGGCTACTCCGGCAGCCAGCCGTCCCAGGGAGGCGATCTTCTCGGCCTGCATGAGCTGGGACTGGGCCTCCTGCAATTCCTGGCGCAACCGCAGGCTTTCCCGCAGGTCGGAAAAAATGCCGACACTGCCCACCTCGCGGCCCCGCTCCCGAATGATGGCGGCCGAAAAATTGACTGGTACCTCCTCGCCATCTTTGGCCCGAAAGGTAAGGCGAGTGCTCGGCAGTTTATCGGGGGGGCCGTAATCATCGCTGCGCATCCGGCGCATCATCTCGCTGGCCAATTTTTTGGGGTAGAATTGATGGAGGACCTCGGGGTGGCCCACGACTTCAGCGGCCTGATAACCCAGAATGCGCTCCGCTCCTTCATTAAAGATCAGGGGGACGCCCTTGTTGTCCAACACCACGATGCCGTCCACCGAGCAGTGGATGATGTCATGCAGAAATTTATTGGCCTGGTGGAGTTCCCGCTTGATGCGGATGGAATCGCTCAGATCCCGCAGGTAAATATAGGTGAGGACATTTTTGCCGATTTGGGAGACGGCCATGGAGGTCTCCAGGATGCGGCCCCGGCCGCGCAGGGTATGGGGCTCGTCCAGCGAGCTGCAAAATCGGGCCTCCCGGCGTAAATGCTTGTCAACCTGGGACGACAATTGCCGAGCAATTTTATCATGCAAAGAGCCCAGAATCTTGCCCAGTTTCTTACCGATCAATTCATTCTTGGAGCGCCGGACTAATTCGGCGGCCTTGGAGTTGGCAAACAGGATTTGCCGTTGCTCATCGACCAGCAGGATGCCTTCTTTGGTCAGTTCAGTGAGCATCATCACCTTTTTTTCGGCTTCGACCACCGCGGTGATATCGCGGAAGGCCTCAAAGCCGCCGATCACCCGCCCCAAAGGATCGGTGATGATGGAGGCTGAGACCACCACCGGGATCTCCCGCCCCTGGCGATCCCGGACCACCTGCCGCAATCCCGAGATGGGCATTTTGCATTGCATGGACTGCCGCAGCACGCATTCCGGGGTGTTGCACAGATCGGTATTAAGGATACTGCCGCATTTCATCTGGCCCACCACTTCTTCGCGCCGGTAACCGGTCAATTTCTCTAAAGACTCATTGATGTGGGTGATCACCAGGTCAGGATTGACCGTAAAAAACGGGGTGGGAAAATGCTCGAGAATGCTGGACAAGGTGGCGCTCTGAAGCTGGGCCGCAGGATGGGCCAATAGATCCGCCTGCAAATCCCGCAGGACAATGAAACAACCTGCCGGTTGGCCGCCCGCAACCCGGACCGGGGTGGCGGTAATAGTGAGCGGGACGTCCTGGCCATCAGCAAATTTCAGAAAAATCGGCACCCGGTTTAAGCTTTCCCCCTTTTGCAGGCAGCGTTCCATCCAGCCGTAATCCTCCCAACTGATCTGCACTCCGGAGGCCTGGGTACAGATCGGACAGGGATCTCCCCGGCGCAGTTGGCCGCCGAACAGTTTCTCTGCGGTCCGATTCATAAACATTACCTGACGGCGCGGGTTGGTGATCAACACCGGATCCGGAAAATCCGCCAGCAGTGGGGTAAACCACTCAGACAGATTAGTGCTGCTGGTCAGCTCTTCAGGGACGCAGGGACCGGTGGAAGTATTGCTCGGCCCATAACTCATGTCCTGATCCTTTTTGCCCATGATTGGAGTTGTAAATCCATCCCCGAAATCATCGATATTTCCAGCGGTCATTGTTTATTTCGGCCACGGCAGGGTACCGGTTGACCACGGGGCACCTCAAAGGTTTTTTCCAAGATCGCCACTGCTGGAGCAAGCTCCGCCTGTTTAATAATAACCGAAAGGGAAGAGACGGTGCAACTGAGGGCCAAGGGGGTTACTTGAGCTCGCTCCAAGGCATCCACCAGGGTATGGGCAATGCCGTAGCGGTCGCCGAAATGGGGGCCATGAACAAAAATCGCCGCCGCTGGCAGGTATCGCTGAGCGCCGCAACCAGGAAGATGAAAGTTGAGAATCCGGGCGATCTCCTTGGCCTGATCGCCCCCAGGGGGATTGGCGCCTAAACCGAAACAGATCCGTAGGGCGTTTTTGTTCGGCGCCGGCAGCGCCACTAAAAAGGGAAGCCTTATCCCCTTTTCGCCTATAGCCACCAGGGCGACGCCGAAATCTTCCAGGGCCTGCACCGAGGGCAGGTGCAATTCCCAAAGCTCCAGGCCGACCTCCTGCACCAGGCAGTAGATTTTGATAACCTTCTCCTGGTAGGCGGCGACAACGGCCCGCACCAACTCGGCTGGCGGGAGTTGGGCCGCATAAAATTCGGCCGGTGACTGGTAAGCGGGAAATTGGAACTGCTCAAATAATTGTTGAATTGCCCGGTCCCGGCTGCCTATCGACATAACCCCGGAGATGGCGGCCGGAGAACTGCCCAGGCCGTGGAGGATAACCCGGGCGCGGGCCAGACTGCGGAGAAAATGGCCGGTGATTTCGGCCTTTTGGTCATGAGGATAAAGGGAAACAATACAGGTTCCGGAAAATAACTGCAAAAGGCCGCGCTGCCAATCGGTCTGGACCAGCGAGTGGCTGCTGGCCCCGGCCTGGAGCTCGGTGCAGAGAGCAAGGTTGCTTTCCTGCCTGGCATTGCCAGCCACATAGGCCAAGAAGCTGAGGTTAATCCTCTGCCGGGCCAAAGATGCAGTGATCCCACCTAATGGAGTTGCGGCACTCGGGAAGGAGGATGCCACACAGGCACCCTCCTCCACGACTTTAAGGCCCCCAACTTTCCGCTTTTTGATGGTCTCTTCCAATGGCCCGCGGTCATCCGGCGCAATTTTGTTGACCGATTAATGAGCAATTAATCTTTCCACCGCTTCTGCCAGAGTGGCGGCTTCCACCGGTTTGGCGACATAATCGTCGGCTTCGGTGGTCATGCCTTCATAATGGCTGTAAGTGGTGGTCGGCACCGCCTCTCCCACGGCAGTCAGCAGCATGACCGGGATGTCCTTGGTCCAATCATTTTTCTTTAGTTCCTGGCAGAATTCGTAGCCGCTCTTTTTGGGCATCATCACATCCAGCACCAACAGGTCCGGACGACGTTTTTTGATAGATGCCTCGCCCTCAAACGCGTCGTACGCCTTGCCTACTTCATATCCCTTGTTTTCCAACAGCATGGATACGGTTTCGACAAAATCGGGGTCATCGTCAACGATCAGGATATATTCTTTTGCCATGGTCTCTCTCCTTTTTTTGGTGGATGTTTACGGTTTAACTAAATTGGCCTTAGAGTTCTTTATGGTTTTTTAACCGAGGCAGACCCGGTTTATGGCTTGAAGCGGTCCTGGTTCAATTCATTTGCGGACGAGGATATAATCCCGTCCGTTCGACGATTTCCGGGACCTTCTCTTCCCATTCAATGGCCATGAGGTGAAATCCCCGGACCCCCTCCTCCTCTTTCAGTTCCTGGATCTGCTCAATGGCCAGCCGGATTCCTTCCTCGGCCTGCTTTTCTTTGGGGACGCCGCCCATGCGTTTGACGATCTCGTCCGGCACATCAATGCCCGGCACCCGGTTCTTCATGTATCTGGCCATACCGACATTCTTCATCGGCGTGATCCCGGCCAGAATCGCTACTTTTTGGTGGAGCCCCCGATCGCGGACTAATTTCATCCACAGCTTGAACTTTTCCATGTTGTAAATACATTGAGTCTGGATGAATTGGACCCCGGCGGCCACCTTTTTCGCCAAGCGAGGCACCCGGATTTCAAAGGGATCGGCAAACGGGTTGGCCGCGGCGCCGATGAACATTTGCAGCCGATGCTCAAATTGGTGGCCGCCCAGCAAACGGCCTTCATCCCGCATCAGCCGGACCGTCTGAATCAACTGGGTGGAATCCAGATCAAAGACATTGACCGCGTTGGGATGATCCCCAAAATGCTGGTGATCACCGGTGAGACAGAGGATATTGCAGATGCCGAAGGACGCCGCGCCAAAAATATCGCTCTGCAGGGCAATGCGGTTGCGGTCCCGGGTGACCATCTGCAGCACCGGCTCCAGCCCCATCAGCTTGAGGCGGATGCAAGCCGCCAGGCTGCACAGGCGGGTCACCGAGGTCTGGTTGTCGGTGACGTTTATGGCATCGACATAATCCCTGATCATCTGGGCCTTATGCTCTATCACCGACCCGTCACTGCTGCGCGGCGGACCCACCTCGGAGGTGACCGCCAGATGGCCCGCGGCTAATATTTTCTCCAGTCGGCTCGGGGTGGTAGTGTTCATAACCGTAAATCCTCTCTAACGATTTTGCGAGGTCCGCCGTCACGGCTGGTGGCCCAATCTTTCGGGTCCACCGGCTGTTCGAAGCGGTCTAACTGTCCCAAAGTCTTCAGTCGGTCGTAAATCAATTGCCAGCCGCAGTCGATTTCCGGGTTGACCTCGCATTTGCCCTTTTCCGAGCCGCCACAGGGGCCGTTCAACATCCGCTTGGAACAGCGGGCAATGGGACAGATGCCGCCGGTGTTGGCCAGGATGCATTTGCCGCAGGCCTGGCAGCGCTCGGAGTAGACCCCGCGTTCCAGATCAACCCCCATAAAGCAGGTGTCGACCCCGGGATAGACGATTTTGTCATGGTATCTTTCCGCCAGGTATTGCACGCCGCAGCCACAGGCCAGCGACACCACGGCATCATAGTGGTCGATCCGGTCCCTGAGCTGGTCCAGATACTCCTGGTCGCACTGGCGGGTCAGGCTGGTCTCGTCTATGTCCATCCGCTGCCCCGCCTGGGTGAAGTAGAGGCGCAAAGAGGAGCCCAGCACCTGCACCTCTTTTAAGCCCCCGGCCTCGCAGACGGTGACGCAGCCATCGCAGCCGACGATCAACACCTTGTGAAAATCTTTGACCAGCTCAATGACCTCTTCCAACGGTTTTGGTACTGCCTTTATCATGCGGCTACCTCCACAATCGGCCCCACGGCCGTTTCCCTGGCAACTTTTATGGGATTGGGCCCCAGTTCCAGGATCTTGGCGTGCATTTCCCGGGCGATCTCGGCGAACCTGGCGCCCATGCCAGCGGAAAGGTTAAACATTTCCACCCGCTCGCCGTTGAGGCCGATCCGCTCGAGAATGGCCTTGGCCCGGGTGACCCGTTGCCGGGCCCGTAGATTGCCACTCAAGAAGTGACAATTGCCTTCCAGGCAACCAGCCACCATGACGCCATCCGCGCCTTGTTCAAAGGCCAACAACAGATGGATAATATCGACCTTGCCGGTGCACGGGACCTTGATGATCTCAATGTTGGCCGGGTATTGCAGTCGCATCACCCCGGCCAAGTCAGCGGCGGCATAAGAACAGTAACTGCAACAAAAGGCCAGAATCTTGGGGTCAAACCGTCCCATTTTAACAGCTCCACAAATTATCGGGTTTAGCGCCGACCTGACTTTTCCAGCTTATTTTTCCCCTGGCGCTCAGGCGGCTTCCTCCAAAGTTTTTGCTTCCTTGGCCAGCCGGATGGGGCTGGGGCCGAGTTCCATAATTCTGGCATGCATTTCCCGGGCGATCTCGGCAAATCTGGAGCCCATGCCCGCCGACAGGTTGTACATTTCCACCCGCCCGCGGTTCAGACCGACCTGGTCCAGAATTTCTTTTACCCGCTGGACCCGCTTCTTGGCCCGCAGGTTGCCCACCTGATAGTGGCAGTCCCCTTCCAGGCAGCCTGCCACCATGACGCCGTCCGCCCCCTGCTCAAAGGCCAACAACAGATGGATGAGGTCGACCTTGCCGGTGCACGGGACTTTGATGATCTCAATGTTAGTCGGGTATTGCAGTCGCATCGAACCTGCCAGGTCCGCGGCGGAATACGCTCAGTAGCTGCAGCAGAAAGCCAAAATTTTCGGTTCAAAGTTTTTCATTTAGGCACTCCTTAAAAGGCGGCTCTGATTTTGGCGGTGATCTGGTCATCTTCATAATGAGCCAGCTGAATCACCTTGGCCGGACATTCCGAGGCGCAGGTGCCGCATCCCTGGCACAGCGCCACGTTGATCTCCGAAACATTGTTTTGGTTGATGTGCGGCACCCCGTACGGACAGCTCTTGACACAGACCAGACAGGCGGCGCAGCGTCTCTGATCGACATGGGCGGTGACGCCGCTGATAGTTTGGCTGACATCGGCCAAAAAGGCGCCGGCCCGGGCGGCCGCGGCCAAGGCCTGGGCGATGCTTTCACTGATCAGCTTGGGGCTGTGGGCCATGCCGCACAGGAAAATGCC
>JBKHJN010000004.1:0-108457 GCA_046538075.1 Desulfobacteraceae bacterium
CGGGAGCAGATTTATCAGCCCCTGGGGCTGACCGGCCTGGGGTTTTGCCCCACACGTCGCCCGGGTGGTAGTGACCAGCAGTATGCCGCTACTGAAACCGGACTGATTGACGGGCGTGCGATCCAAGGCGAGGTCCACGATGAAAATGCCTGGGCTGCCGGGGGCATTGCCGGACACGCCGGGTTGTTTGGCCGGGGCTGGGAGATCTTCCGGCTGCTGGCCGTGCTCTATCAGAGCTATCAGGGCCCGGCCGCAGCCCAAATCCCCCTAAATCCCCCTTTAGGAAAGGGGGACTGGAAAAGCCCACCCTGTTTCCCTACCCCCTGGGTGCGCAACTTTCTCACCCCCGAGCCGGGTTCGACCCGGACTCTGGGGTTTGATACCCCAACCTCCGCTCAGGCCAGCGCCGGGCGGTTCTTTTCGCCCACGAGCGTCGGGCATCTGGGCTTTACCGGCACCTCTTTTTGGCTGGACCTGCAACTGGGCCAGATGGTAATATTGCTAACCAACCGGGTGCACCTGGTGCGGGATAATGATAAAATTAAGCAGTTCCGCCCCCTGATCCACGAGGCCGCCTCCCGGGCCTTGGGGTTTACGCAACCGTTTCGGGATTAAAACTGGCAACCAGTGGCACAGGTAATAGCAAAGGTATTGGACCAGTTAGTAGCCCAGGCATCTTGCCGGTGCCAAGTGAACAGTCTGGAAGCCTGTTCAACTATTATGAGGCAAAGCAAAGCCTTGCCCTCCTCGTTCCTAAGTTGTACTTGGGAACGCCATATTGCTCAAAGCTTACCAAGTACAACTTGGACTAGAGAATAAAACCCTAAAGCAAAAAAGCTATGCAGGCAAAAAAAGTTATCCGAACTGTAGAGGAAGCTATAGCTTCTGTGCATTTCTGTGGCTTTGAAAAAGGTCAGTTAATGTTCCGAGGACAAGTAAATGCGGATTGGGATATTGTTCCATCCCTATTCAGAGAGCTTCCTGACCTACACGATGCAAGCTTATATGAAGCAGCAACTATCGGCCCTTTATTTTTGCAAATTAAATCTCCTTTTGTTAACAGTTATGATCCAATTGAACAATTAATGACCGCTCAGCATTTTAACATTCCTACAAGATTAACTGATTGGACAAACGATATTTTAGTTGGTCTTTTCTTTGCTTGTTACGACTTTGAGAATCGCTATAATGATAAAAATGGAAGATTAACACTCGCTGAAAAAAGGTTTTTTGAAGTTTTTCCAGTAAACAGTGCAACTCAGCGAATGTATAAATCTCCTTTAGACCCCACTAAAATTGAAACTTATAAAGCAAGATTACAAATAAATGATATTTATATATTGGAGCCATTAATTAAAAATCCTAGAATGAGAGTTCAAGATGGTTGTTTTATGTTTTTTCCATTTAAGCTTAATTCAGAGGATACACGTCTATTGACATTGAACAAGTATATTCGCGAACAGCGAAAATTTGTAGACAAACATAACAAAGAATCAGGAACAAAATTAACCTACATATTTATTGCTTCAAAAGAAATCGATAAGGCTTACAAGAAATCAATACTGAAAGAGCTTGACTATAAATATGGAATTTCAAAAGAGTCTTTATTTATTGATTCAAAATACTCAACAGAGACTGAGGACCACTACTTAAAGCTGCGTAAACATGCCGATTATAAAATGAGGCTTTTGCGAAACAGAGCGAAACTTAGGTAATAATTATAGCATCTTATACTAAAATTTATAAGCCAATTAATGGTAATATCAAGGGAATAAGTTATTTGGAGCGTTTCCAAGTTAAACTTTAGAACGCAATATTGCTTATAGCTTGTCTTGGAAACCTTAGCATGCGTGCCCAAGTACAACTTGGCCACGAGGGAAAAAAACAAAGTATTATTGGGTAACATGGGATATCAGGGTTAAATCAAGATGAGTTCAACATCGCCCCAGCATATTCACCTCCTCGGCATCTGCGGCACCGGCATGGCGGCGCTGGCCGGGATTCTCAAGGAGCAGGGCTACCAGGTCAGCGGTTCTGATGAGCATCCCTATCCGCCGATGAGCACCTTTCTGGAAAATCTGCAGATTCCGGTGCGGGCCGGTTATGGCCCGGAGAATCTCCACCCGCAGCCGGACCTGGCGGTGATCGGCAACGTCATTCGGGCCGAAAATCCCGAGGCCCAGGCGGTGCTGGCCCAGGGCATCCCCCACCTGTCGATGCCCGCGGCCTTGAACCACTTTCTAGTGCGGGACCGCCAGGCCTTGGTGGTCAGCGGCACCCACGGCAAGACCACTACCGCCTCGCTGCTGGCCTGGCTGCTGTACGCCGCGGGGCAGGATCCGGGGTTTATGATCGGCGGCATTGTCCAGAATTTTCAGTCCAATTACCGGGTCGGCCAGGGACCGTTCGTGGTGCTGGAAGGCGATGAATACGATACCGCCTTTTTCGATAAGCGGCCCAAATTTTTATTGTTCCAGCCGCGGTTGGCCATTCTTACCTCCATCGAATTCGATCACGCTGATATTTATGATGATCTGGAGCAGGTGACCAAGGCTTTTCAAACCTTGGTAACCCAGATGCCTACGGCCAGTGAGTTGGTGGCCTGGGGCGATGCTCCGCTGGTCCGGTCGGTGAGTTCCTTAAGCCCGGTCCCGGTCTGGTTCTATGGCCTGGATTCCCAGGCCGTCTGGCAGGCAAGGGATTTGCAGCCCCGGGGGGTAGGGATGGGGTTCAGCGTCTATCGCGGCGGGAAATTTTGGGAGAGCTTCTATGCGCCGCTCGCAGGCCGCCATAATGTTCTCAATGTGCTGGCGGTCTTGGCCAGTCTGAGCTTGCTAGGGATCGACCGCCAGATTCTCAAAGCGGCCCTGCCGGAGTTTGCCGGGGTCAAACGCCGCCTGGAAGTGGTTGGCGAGTTTGGTGGCATTACCGTGGTGGATGATTTTGCCCATCATCCCACCGCGGTGGCCGAGACCCTGAGGGCCGCGCAAGGCCGGTTTCCGGGCCGGCGGCTGCTAATCGCCTTTGAACCCCGGACCAACACCAGCCGCCGCAAAATTTTTCAGCAGGATTATGTCCGGGCCTTCAAGGAAGCCGATATGGTGCTGGTCCGGGAACCCCCGGACCTGTGGAAAGTGCCTGAAGACGACCAGTTTTCCTCGGCTCAGCTGGCCGCGGATCTGGAAGCCCAGGGGCAGCGGGCCCGCTATTTTCCGGAGACTGACAGCTTGCTGGAAGGGCTGCTAGAGGAGGCCGCGTCCGGGGATGTCATCCTGGTGATGTCCAACGGCAGCTTTGATAATCTGATCCCCCGCCTGATCCAATCTTTAACCAGGGAAGAATGACTTATCCGAACTCAGCGGACCAACAATTCCTGAAAGGCTTGCCGGGGCTGGCGCCGGGTCATAACCACCTCCCGGCCATGCGGTCCCTCGACAATCACCGGAATTGCCGTCTCTTCCGGGGCATCGCTGTAGCTGGCGCAGATAGCCGCAGCCTCAAGCACCGGGGCCTCCGAATTAGCATTAGGAATTAAGGCCAAGGGGCCAGGGAAATTGTGAACCCGCAGGCAAAGGTCAGTGGCCTGGCTAAGGACGGCGATAGCCTCATTGTCGCGCTGATTGCGGCCGACGATGAGCTTGTCAGCGGCATTTAACCGAAAATGGCGCCCCCACTTGAGAAGCTCCAGAGCGCGGCGGCTGATCTCGGGTTGGTGCTGAAGCAGATCCCGAAGTCGGGATGCAAAGCCGGCGTTGGTCAACAGGCAGCCGCCGGCCGGGGTAGGGTAGTTAGTGATGCCATATTGGGCGGCCAGGGCCATCTGCCGTTTGCGGCCGCGGCCGCTGAGATTCAGCAGCTGGTCCCGGTCGACCAGACCCTCTAATTCCGGCCGGGTCGGTTTTAGCAGCCGGGCGCTTAAGGGGCGCAGCAGCACCTCCGGGTAGCCCGACTCCCGGGCAATCAGATTGAGGGCTCCCTTATGCTGGCTGAAGGGCCGCTGTCCCACTACCTCCCCGGTAAATAGGAAATCAAAAACTTCTCTGGTCATAATCTTTCCGGCTTCACGCAGCATCAGGATATGGCAGTCAATGCAGGGGTTGAGTTCCCGCCCAAAGCCATGGGGCGGCTGGCGCAACAAGGGAAGAAACTTTTCGGTCAGGTCCTCGACCTTAAGCGGCAGGTCGAGCTGGGCCGCCGACTCCAAGGCCCGCTCCGCCCCGAAGAAAGGGGTAGTCCAGACCAGGCCGGTAACCGCGATCCCCTGGTGACGCAGCAGGGCTACGGCCAACATGCTGTCCAGACCGCCGGAAAACAGTCCGAGGGCTGTGGGGCGTTTTTTCAATATGATTTACTCTCCGGGATCTAATTTATGTTTTATTGTGGTCCTCTGTTTGAGACAGCAATGGTATTGCCGCAGAAAATTGACACCTGCACTGGCCAAAAAGCATTTTCCATAACCGGTAAATTATAATATAATATATTTGTTAGATAAATCGAAGGTTAGGGTGGGGGGATAAGTCGGTATGACGGTCAGCGATGGAGAAGACTGTCTGAACTCCAGAATACACATTGAGAATCTAATAGAGATTGGGATCGCCCTCAGCAGTGAAACCGATCTTACCCGGCTGTTAGAAAAAATTGTCTCCGAACTGCGCCGCTGGACCCAAGCGGATGGAGGCAGTCTTTACCTGCGGGAGGAAGATGCGCTCTGCTTTGCAGTGGCCCAGAATGATACTCTGGCCCGCCTCCGGGGCTGCGATTGCCAGCTTTTCAAGCCCTATCAGATCCCCATCAATGAAGGGAGCATTGCCGGTTATGCCGCTCTTACCGGCACTATTCTAAATATTCCCGATGTCCGTCAACTGCCGCCGGAATTCCCCTATCACTTTGATGCCTCGTTTGACGCCCGCTTTGATTATCAGACCTGCTCTCTTCTGGTCGTGCCCCTCAAGGATCATCTGGGAGAGGTGCTGGGGGTGCTGGAACTGATCAATGCCTTGAATGACCAGGGCGAGGTGATTCCCTTTGATCCCCGCTATGATGACATTGTCCGCTCTCTGGCTTCCCAGGCGGCGGTGGCCATTAACAACGCCCGTCTTATCCAAACTATCAAGGGTCTGTTTGAAGCATTGATGATCTATTCGGTTTCGGCCATCGATGCCCGCAGCCCCCATACGGCCGGGCATTCCCGGCGGGTGGCGGCCTATTCCCTGGCGCTGGCCCAGGCTATCAACGAGGCCTCGCACGGCCCCTTTGCCGAGGTGAATTTCAGCGAGCCGGAATTGGAGGAGTTGCGGTTCAGTGCCTGGCTGCACGATATTGGCAAAATCGGCGTTCGGGATTGTGTCCTCGATAAAAACCAGAAGCTGGCCCTCGAGGCCATGGCTGCAATCCGCTGGCGGTTTCATCTGGCCCAGTTTCAGGCCCCGACCCCGGTGCAGCAACAATTATTGGAAAGCGATTATGATTTCCTCGAACAGCTCAATCAACTGAACTTTCTACCCGGCGAGGCCCCGGAGCGATTGCATGGCATTGCCCAGCAGACTGTCAGCCTGCCTTCAGGGGAAAGCCATCCGTTGCTTACTGAAACTGAACTTTCCAATTTTTTAATTTTGCGAGGGAATCTTACGAATCGGGAATATGCCGAGATCCAAAGCCATGTGCTTCACACTATCAATATTTTACAGAAGATCCCTTTTAGTAAACATCTGGCCCAGGTGCCCCGTTATGCTGCGGCCCATCATGAGCGCTTGGATGGCTCCGGTTATCCCTACCACCTGACTGCTTCGGATCTTCCTTTACAGGCCCGGATTCTGGCGGTGACCGATGTCTTTGATGCCTTGACGGCCACCGACCGGCCTTATCGGGCTGCCTGTCCGATGGATCAGGCCTGTCAGATTCTGCGAGCTGAGGCCCAAAAAGGAGCCCTGGATCGAGACCTGGTCGATCTTTTCATTTCGGATAAAATCTATCAGAAAATTTCGGATAAGGATTGTTAAATCGGTAAAATGCCTGCTACGGCCGTCAATCTCTGATCGGCGGCTCCAGATTCATACTGCCGGTTTGATAGCCCTTTAGATCCAGGGTGAGATATCGCCAGCCCAGGTCGTTGATCAGTTTTTTCAAAGGAGCCAGCAGCTCTGCGGCCAGCAGCCGGGGCCAGTGCGGGGGTGACATTTCCAGCCGGACCAGGGAGCCGTGGACCCGCACCCGTACCGGGGCCAGACCCTGCTTGAGTAGAAATTCCTCAACAGAAGCCACTTTTGCCAGATCGGGGCGAGTCAGGCGGGTGTGAGGCGGAAAGCGGGTGGCCAGGCAGCTCTGGGCCGGCTTATCCCATCCCGGCAAGCCCAGTTTCCGGCTCAAGCTCCGGATTTCGGCTTTGGTAAGACCCACTTCCTGCAGAGGGCTTCTGACCCCCAGTTCCCGGGCGGCCTGGTGACCGGGGCGGTAGTCTTGCAGGTCGTCGTAGTTGGCGCCGTCGCACAGCACCTCGCCGCCCCATTCCGCCAGTACCTTTAACCCCCGTTGATAGATCGCCTTCTTACAGGCATAACAGCGGCGCGGGGTATTATGATGAAAATCAGGAAGGACCAAGGGATCGAATTCCTGCTCAAAGAGAGTAACTCCCAGGGTACGGGCCAGTTGCCAAGCCTCGTCCCGTTCTTGAGGCAGATTATGGGGGCCATGAAGGGTCAGGGCCGCCAGCCCCTCGCCCATAATCTCATGCGCCACTTGCAGCAGCAGACTGGAGTCGACCCCGCCGGAGAACAGGACCAGCCCCCGGCGCCAGGTGCAAAGCAAAGTGCGGAGTTGAATCAGCCGGCCGGCTAGTTCGGAGTTAGGATGGTTCATCAGGACGAGGGCAGCAACTCAACCGGTTCGCCCAACTGAAAGTTTCCGGCCGTAATCCATTCTTTCAGGGTTAGGGCAATCTCCCGGGCCCGGACCAGACTTGATAAAGGCACGGTCTGGACTTCCTGGCCAGCCACTGTGATAGTTCCACTTTTTAGTTGGGCGTAGCTTACCTGAGCCAGAATGCGGCTCTTACCCTGGGGATAATCCTCGCCATAATCGATCACCGGAGCAAAGATTTCTTCGTCAGATACCGCGCAATAATGGGCAATTTCCTCATTCAACAGGGGGATTGGCACTCCTAAACCCACCGATAGAGAACAGCCATAACCCAGGATACTCACCCCCACCAAGTAGCGGGGAGTCATCTGCTTTAAATCGCCGATGACCATCAGGGTGCCAGCCGGGCCCAAGGGGACACCGTTTTCTCCCCGGGACACAGTCGGATTATGCTGGGTGCCGGGCCAACAGATATAGCCCACCCCTCCTCCTAAAAAGATGCGGGTACCAATACCAATGCCGCGATAAAAGGGGTCGTTGAGCAGGGGGCTGAGTTGTCCGGCCGTGCAGTAGTTAGCATTGCCGGCCCGGGGTCGCAAAGGCCCCATATAGGTGTAAATGATCCGATTGGAGAGATTGATGGCGCAATTGTAGTTCTGGTAGGCATTGCGGGGGTTACAAAGAACAGCATTGACGGTCTGGGCCAGAGTCAACTCCCGCTCCATCCTCCTATTAGGATAGCAATCGGTGCCGTAGCCTTCCGCCACCAGATGCACCCCTTTGCCGGATACCAGGTCCTGGATAACGTGGCCGCCGCCGTATTTGAATTCCCCTGGATAGACCTTGTTGAGCGGATCATCCAGGGCCGGCTCGGTAGCTCCCAAAAAGATATCCACCGCGGCCAGCCCGCCATAGGCCGAGACTCCGTTGAGCCAGACTTTGGAGGCCCGGATAGTGGGCGTGCTCTGGCCGAAATTGATGAACACCCCGGAGGAACACATGGGGGAAAAGGTCCCGGTGGTAACTACATCCACGGTGCGGGCCGCCTTGACTTCACCTTTTTCTCGCACCAGATCAATAATCTCATCGGCGGTGACTACTACGGCTTGACCTTTTTTGATTTTCTCGTTAATCTCCTGGTAGGTTTTATTTACCTGGTGGTTTGCCATAAATTATCCTTAAAGTGCAAAAGTCTAACTCGTTCAGATTGATTTAGGATAAGGAATTTGGAATATTGGGAAAGCGCGGGGAGCTTCTTCATTACCGCATTGGTCTCTCTGTTCATCATCATAGATCCATTGGGGAATATATTTCCCTTCCTGGCCCTGTCGGCCAATTTTCCCACCCCCACCCAGCGGCGGCTGGCTGTTCGGGCTTGCATGAGCGCCTTCCTTATCCTGACCGGGTTCCTGTTTCTGGGCCGAGCCATATTAAATTACTTCGGTATTACCATTGCCGCCTTCCAGATCACCGGAGGTTTTATCCTCTTTCGGATTGCCTTGGAGATGCTGGAAGGGCAGAGCCCCATTACCCGTCATTATACCTCGGGCAGTCTGGATGCCCGCGACTACCGGGATATTTCTTTAGTGCCGCTGGCAGTGCCCTTGTTAAGCGGGCCGGGGGCGATCTCTACCATATTGGTACTTAGTAGTCGGGCCTCCCGATCCTTGGAGATCGCTGCCTTGTTCATCTCTTTGGCATGTGTGATGCTGTTTACTTACCTATCTTTCTCTTTTGCCACCCGGCTGGCTGAGGTTCTCAAGGAATCCGGCATGCGCCTAGTGACCCGGCTCATGGGCCTGATCCTGGCGGCGCTGGCCGTGCAATTTATTCTAGATGGGCTCCAGGCTGCCTTCGCGTTTCTGGAATCTCAATAAAAATCTACCGGATCGATGCGCCGATTGGCAGCCCAGTGGAAGTATAAGTTGCTGGGCAAGCCCTGAAAAATATATGAGTTGGGGGGCATGAACAACCGCCGCCAGATAGAGGCAAAGGAATAGAACCTTTGAAAGCAGCGCCAGACCCCGGCTTCGCATTCTTCTGGACTTAAGTGTTTGGGATAAAAATTGCAGATCATGCCCAAATACTTCTCAGCATCGGGATTATGAATCCGCCCTTCCCGGTTGAGCTGATCCCACATCGGGGTCCCCCGGCGCGGGGTAACTGAATTGAAAAAAGCCATCGGAGCTTTGATCCGTTCCAGGAAGTCGAGAGTCTCATTGAATAAGGCCATCTGGTCGCCATCCAGGCCAAACATGAAGTTAAGCGAATAAAAAATGCCCCGTTCCCGCAATCGTTTCAGCATCCATTCGTAGTCGGCGACCGGATTCTGGACCTTTTCAATGGAAGCAATGCTTTCCGGACAGACATTTTCAATGCCGATGTTAACATGGTAACAGCCAGATTTCTTGGCCAGATCAAGCAGTTCCTCATCTCGGGAGGTGTTGATCGTCCATAAGCAGCTCCAGCGAATATTTAAAGGGATCAGCCCCCGGAACAACTCTTTGGCATAATCCCGATGGCCGGTTAAATTGTCGTCGATGAAATAAACCTTCCTCAGTCCGGTGATACGCACGATAGACTTGATTTCTTGCAGTACTTCTCCAATGGGGCGGCGCCGATAGGTATGCCCGTAAACAATGGGGACCTCGCAAAAGCTGCAATGGTAAGGGCAGCCCCGGGAAGTCTGGGTGGGAGCGATCTTCACCCGGTAACGCCGAAAATCGAACAACTCCAGCCGGGGCCGGGGTAAGCCGACCATATCGTGGTAATTTTCGGCCTGGTAGCGCGGTTTCAGACAGCCGTGCCGGGCATCTTCGAGCACCTGTTCCCAGACCGATTCTGCTTCCCCCACTACTACCGCGTCGCAGTGTTCCAGAGTCTCCTCCGAATGCAGGGAAACGTGAAAGCCGCCCATCACTACCGGCACTCCCCGCCGGCGAAATTCCTGGGAAATTTGAAAGCCGCGCTCCGCGGTCGCACAGGTGGCGGTGATCCCGACCAGATCATAATAGCGATCATAGGGAATGGGGCGCAGGCGGTCATCGACTACTTCGACCTGGATATGACGAGGGGTTAAACCGGCCAGATAAGGAATAGTCAACCCCAGGAGCCATCTGGTTTTACTGCGCAAAATCCGCCCATCCGGGTAAAATGTAGTCGGTTGCACCAACAAAATTCTCACTGGCTAATCTCCTCTTTCCTACTGCAGATCCATGAGTCTATCTTATTTTACTAAATCCTAAGGCTGGAAAAATCAATAAAAAATTTGACCAGACGCAGGCATTGGATTACGTTATAATACAAATTTAAGAGCTGGGACGGAGCAGTTGTATGCTCCCATCGTTCATCCGGGGCGAGCGGATTGATGCGTCTGATAAATTGTCCATTGTGTGAACAGGACCAGACCCGACTGGTGGAGCAGAGGTCCTTCGGAGCTCTGACCGTGACCACCGTCCTGTGCCAAGGCTGCGGCCTAGTCTATCATAACCCGGTGGTCGAAGACCAGGATCGAACCACCTTGGGCTTAAGCCCGCGGCAATTGCACACCAATGAACCGATCAATGTTCGGCATCGGCATCGGGTGCAGCGTCGGGCCGCCTACCAGCACGATTTCCTCCAGCCCTGGGTGCGGTCTGGCCTGCAGGGCCTGGAGGTCGGGGCCGGGTTGGGCGTCCTCAGCGCCGGGCTGCAACAACAGGGAGTTCAGATGCTGGGGGTGGAGCCGGACCCGCAACAGGCCGAATATGCCCGCCGGCAATTTGGGCTTAGCATGGTGACGGCGCGGTTCGAAGAAACTGATTTAGCCGGCCAGCAATTCGACCTGATCCTGGCTTCGCATGTCATTGAGCACTTTCCGGAGCCCCTGAAGTTTTTAAATACGACCCGGTCGCGGGCCGCGCCCCAAGGGCGGCTGTTCCTCGAAACGCCCAATATTCTGGTCCCCAAAGTAGGGCCGCGGCGGGTGTTCTCGATCCCCCACAACTTCTATTTTACCCCTCAGACCCTAACCTGGCTGCTGCTCAAGGCTGGCTGGCAGGTAGAAAAAGCCAGAGTTTTTAGGCGGGATAGTTTTATGTTGGTGGCCCGGGCCGGCCAGGTTCAAACTCCCTGCCTTGATCCCGGCCATGCCCCTCGGGTGTGGCACGCCATCCAGCGCCACCGGTATCTTTACTACCTCAAATTTCTCTTTCTGCTACGCAAAATCCCGGTCTGGCAACGCCGCTGGATATATCAGTTCCAGGAACCGGTCTGACCCTTTTTTAGAGTGCCGGTTTCCTGCCCTTACTTCCGCTTCAAGGGGATTACCCTGGCCTTATCTTCGGGTTCCGGAGGCGATGGAGAGGGCTTGGGAGGGATTAGTTCCAGGCGCACCGGAGTTCCTCCCATGGTAAACTCTTCGCCATTTATCTGAGCTCCTTCCAGGATCCAGACTATACTCCGCAGCGGAATTCCCAACACCAGCAGTTCGACCTGGTACCAGCCCCGCTTGACATCTGGATTGATGTCATTGATCCGGGCAAAAAAAGCTGGTTTCCGATCCATATGTACCAAAACCAGGTCATTGATCGTTGCCATATATGCTCCGGGTTCGATATAATAAAAATTTTATTGCTGAGTCACTTTATCATAAGCAGCCTAAAATGGACAACCTCAGCTCTTAACTTTAAAGGATAAAAAGACCGGAGCACTGATGACCACAGCGGCTAATCAGCCCCAATTCCTCGATCTAGGGGACAGAATCAAGCAGGATGAGCGGGGCCTGGCTTTTTTCCCCTTCCAGGAGGGGATTGCCCCTCCTGAGGGGCCCATCATCCTTAAGAGCTTTCATTTAGTTTCGATATTACCCGGCCAGGTGCGGGGCAACCACCAGCATCCTCACAAGCGGGAATGGCTCTATGTATTCAACGGGGAGGGCAACTTTGTCTGGCAGGATGACCAGGGGCAGCGGCACCAGCGGCGGTTGGGGGGCAACCAGACCATGGTCATCATCCCTCCAGGGATCCCCCATGCCCTTCAGAACAACGGCCCCCGGGTACTCTATCTGCTGGCCTGGCGCCTCCCGGAAAGGGAGATAAGCGAGCCGGATACGGTGCCCAGTCCGATCATTTGAGACCGGGTTGACCACCACTCAGGCGGCGGATATTTCAGTCTTCAATTAACTGCAGGCTGCCCGGGATTCGAGAAAGCGTATCAGATGACAGATGGTCTGGTTATAAGGGGTGCTCAGCCCCAGTTGGTGGGCATAGCGGCAGACAGCACCGTTCAAGGCATCGATTTCGGTGCGGCGGCCCTGCCGTAAATCCTGTAACATGGAAGGCAGATGCGCGGCGGTAGGCGGCACCAGGTTCTTGAGAAAATGCTGAAAATAGCTAGCCGCGGTCGGCTGGCCTAAAGGAATCCGCAACCCTTCGGCGACCTGATAAATCTCCTGGATCAGGGCCAACATCAACTCCCGGGTGCCGGGATTTTCCGCCAGAGCCCCGTAAGCCACCCCCAGAATGGCTCCCAGAGGATTGAGGGCACAATTGTAGAGCACCTTGTCCCAGATCTGGGTCAGGATATTATTGACTACCGCTGTGGGAATACCGGCTTGGTTGAGATCTGCGGGCAACTGTTCCAGGAGGGCTGGCGGGGTCTCTCCGGATATGGCCCCCAGCAAGACCTTATCAGCATAAACCGTGACCGTGGAAATCCCCGGCCGGGTGATTTCCGCCCCGAAGATCACCCGCGCCCCGATGGTGCGGGCCGCGCCGAATTCCCGGGCCAGGATGTCGACGTTGCCTAAGCCGTTTTGGATCGAGACCACCAGGCCGTGCGGCGCCAGCAGACCTTTGACGGCCCGTGCTGCGCTTAGGGTATCAAAAGACTTGACACAGAGCAGAATAATATCGTAAGCCTCTGGGGGAGGCTGGTCAGGATGCAGCGCAGCCACCGGCCCCAGGTGGAATTCCCCCCAGATGCCGTTGATGGTTAAACCGTGGATGATTAAATATTCAAAATGGGGACCCCGACCGACAAAGGTTACCGAATGACCGGCATGCTGCAGCAAACCGCCAAAGACCGTGCCCAGAGCCCCGGTTCCCATGATCAAATATCGCATACCGACCCTTTTTTGAGGCGATGATTACTCCGCGTCAGGCTATCAAAGAATTGTTGCAGGAGCAACCTCTTTCGCTCCGCGAACTCTCCCAGCGCCTGTCGCTCTCCGAAAAAGAGGTGCTGGATCATCTGGGGCATATTGCCCGCGCCCCCGGCCCGGGCTACCGTTTCCAGATCATTCCGGCGGTCTGCCAGCATTGCGGTTTTGTCTTCAAGAAACGGGAGCGGCTCCGGACGCCCTCCCGGTGTCCGCTCTGCCGCAACCAGTCGATCAGCCGCCCCCGCTTTGCTCTGATACCAAGGTAGGGTGGAGCAGAAGAGTGGGCAATACTCACTCAGCCGGATTTGCTATTCCACCGTCACGCTTTTGGCCAGATTACGGGGCTGGTCAACATCGGTGCCCCGCAGATCAGCAATATGGTAGGCTAATAGTTGCAGCGGCACTACCAGCAGGATGGGGGACAGCGCCAGGGTGGTTTCCGGCACCGGAATCAAGGTCTCGACTTTTTCGTAGACCGGGTAATTGTCGGCTTCGCTGAGGGCGATGACCCGGCCCCGCCGGGCGATTACTTCCTCGATATTGCCCATCATTTTATCAAACACCGGGCCTCGGGTAGCCAACACCACCACCGGCAGGTGCTCATCAATCAGGGCAATAGGGCCGTGCTTCATTTCTCCGGCCGGATAGCCCTCGGCATGGATGTATGAGATTTCCTTAAGCTTCAGGGCCCCCTCCAGGGCAATCGGATAATGAATGCCCCGGCCGAGATAGAGAAAATCCTGGGCCTGGACATAGTGCTGGCCAATTTCTCGCAGTTTCTGGTCGTAGTCCAACACCTCCTGGACCAAAGTGGGCAGTTTTAATAAATTGGCCAGTTGCTCCCGGACCTGATCCTGGCTCTGACGGCCTAGCCGCCGGGCCAGAAAAAGGCTGATCAGGAACAGGGCGACCAGTTGGGTGGTAAAGGCCTTGGTGGACGCTACCCCGATCTCCGGACCGGCATGGGTATAAAAGACATTCCCAGATTCCCGGGCAATGGATGACCCCACCACATTGCAGATGGCCATGGTGTGCGCCCCCTTGGCCCTGCCTTCTTTCAATCCGGCCAGGGTATCGGCGGTCTCCCCCGATTGGGAGATGGGAATCAGCAGGGTCTGGGGATCAACGAAGGGATTGCGGTACCGGAACTCGGAGCCCAGATCCACCTCCACCGGAAATCGACACATATCTTCCAGTAAAAATTTGCCCACCAAGGCAGCATGATAGGAAGTGCCGCAGGCCACCAGAGTGATTTTCTTTAGCGATTGCAAATCCTTATCGGCTAAATTAAATTCTTCCAGAAAAATTTCCCCCTGGTCGGGGTCGATTCGGGTGCGGAAGGTATCGATCAGGGCCCGGGGCTGTTCAAAGATCTCTTTTTGCATAAAATGCTTGTAGCCCGCCTTCTCCGCCATCGCCGGGCTCCAGGTGATGGTGGTCACCGGCCGCTCCACCGGCAGCCCGTCCCGGCCCTCCAGAATAAAATCCCCGTCTCTTAGAATGACCAGATCATGGTCTTCCAAGAAGATCACCCGGCGGGTATGGTGGAGAATTGCCGGTATATCGGAGGCGACAAAATATTCACCGTTGGCCAGTCCCAAAATTAGCGGGCTTTCCTTGCGGGCCGCAATCAGCATCCGTGGTTCCTGAGCATTGAGTACCACTAGGGCAAAGGAACCGCGAATATCCTTGAGGGCCAGCCGCACGGCCTGGACAAACTCCGCCCCTTGACGGCTGTATTTATAGATTAATTGGGAGACGATCTCGGTATCGGTTTCAGAAGAAAAACTATGCCCTTCTCCAACCAGGCGCTGCTTCAGCTCCAGGTAATTCTCGATGATGCCATTGTGGACCACGGCGATATGCCCGACCTGATGGGGGTGGGCATTGGTCTCGGAGGGCCGGCCGTGAGTGGCCCAGCGGGTGTGCCCGATGCCCATGGTGCCGACCAGCGGCATCTCCTGGAGCAGTTTATCCAATTCTTTCAATTTGCCCAGACTGCGCCGGATTTCCAGGCCGTTATTGCCGATGACCGCCATCCCGGCAGAATCATAGCCCCGATATTCCAACCGTTTTAGCCCTTCGAGCAACAGGGGCATGGCCTGCTGCGTCCCCAAATAGCCTACAATGCCGCACATACAACCCTCATCTATTTTGTATTCTGGAAATGAATTGCTCACGCCAAGACGCCAGGGTGGCCAAATTATGGCATTAATTGTTGGCGGGCTTAGCGTTTTAGCGTGAATTATAATTTTACTTAGGTTTGATCTCTTTGATGACCTGGCGCCCGCGGGCAATGGCCAGTTTTTCAGGGGGCACATCCTCGGTAATCGTGGATCCGGCGCCCACATAAGCTCCGGCTCCAACGGTTACCGGGGCGACCAGGGCGGTATTACTGCCGATAAAGGCCCCGGCTTCAATAATGGTCCGGTGCTTCTTCCGGCCGTCGTAATTGCAGGTGATCGTCCCGGCTCCGACATTGACTTCCGGCCCGACTTCGGCATCGCCCAGATAGGTGAGGTGCCCGGCCTTGACCCCGGGATGGAGCAGCGATTTTTTGACCTCCACAAAATTGCCGATTTTGGCTCGCTCCCGGATTTCACTCTGGGGGCGCAGATGGGCAAACGGTCCGATCTGGACCTCGTCGGCAATCACACTGTCGGTGATCACCGTGGACATTTTGATGGTCACCCGAGCCCCCAAAGTGCTATCAGCAATCTTGACATTCGGCTCCAGGCAGCAGCCCGGGCCGATGGTCGTGCTCCCTTGCAGATAACAATTGGGGTAGATCACCGTATCCGGGCCGATCAGAACGTCGGCTTCGATATAGGTGGTCTCCGGGTCGATCAGCGTGACCCCGGCCAGCATATGGCGCTCGTTGATCTGCTGCCGCACCTGGCGGCTGACCACCGCCAGATCCACCCTGGTATTGATACCTTGAAAACTCATGGCCTCCGGTGCTTTAAGACTAGCTACATGCAAATTTTGGGCCTGAGCCTGGGCGATGACGTCGGTGAGATAAAGTTCCTGCTGGTCGTTGTCCGGCCGCAGATTTTTTAAGGCGTTGAGCAGAAAGGGAATCTGGAAGCAGTAAATGCCGGTGTTAATTTCCCGGATTGATAATTCCTCCGGCTGGGCATCCCGAGCCTCGACAATTTTGAGAATGTTGCCCTGGCCATCTTTGACAATCCGGCCATAATTGCCCGGCTCGGCCAGTTCTACTGTAAGCACCGTAGCAGCCGCCTCGGTTTTTTGATGCTGATTATACAAGGCTTCCAGGTGAGCCTGGGGCAGCAGCGGCACATCGCCGCAAACCACCAGCACCGACCCATGATAACCGTTTAAGGCCTGGCAAGCCACCTGCACCGCGTGGCCAGTACCCAATTGCGGTTCCTGGGTCACAAAGGTGACCGGATAGGCGGAAAACGCCGCTTTCACTGCCTCGGCCTGATAACCGACCACGGCAATAATTTTATCCAGCCCCAGGTTTCTTAAGGTATCCAGACAATAGGCCAACATCGGCCGGCCCATGATGGGATGCAGCACCTTGGCCCGTTCCGATTTCATCCGGGTGCCTTTCCCTGCGGCCAGGACAATCGCAACTAAATCCATTATTTCCATATCCATCAACCGATTTTTTAACAAAGATGTATATAATATTGAACACCGAGTTGGCAAAATAAAAAGGCAAGTCCAATCTAGACTTGCCTTTTTTATGTTGATTGTCAACCTAAAATTTAGCGGGTAGCAACCTTCATTCGTATGATAGAGCGGCGCAAGGCAGCTTCGGCCCGGGCCCAGTCAATCTCCGCGGTCCTGCCCATGGCCAGGCGGCGTTCGGCCCGTTCTCGGGCCCGGCGGGCCCGCTCGACATCGATCTCCTGGCCGCGTTCGGCGGAGTCGGCCAGAATGGTCACCTTCTGACCGGTGACTTCAGCAAAGCCGCCGCTGAGAAACAGGAACTGGGTCTGACCGCCCTTCCGGTAATACATCTCGCCTACCTCCAGGGCCGAGAGGAAGGGGATATGGTTAACCAGTACGCCGAACTGGCCTTCCACGCCAGGAGCGACGACAATGTCGACCTCTTCGGAGACCACCTTGCGGTCGGGAGTAACGACCTCCAATAATAAACTCTTTTCTGCCATGATTCCCCCATTTACGGAAAGGGCTTAGCCCATGGCCGCCAGACGCTCGGCTTTAGCTACGACCTCTTCGATGCCGCCGACCATATAGAAGGCCTGCTCGGGGAGATCATCATGCTTACCTTCCAGAATTTCCTGGAAGCCCCGGATGGTATCGGGCATGGACACGAATTTACCTTCGGTCCCAGTAAATTCGGCGGCTACAAAGAATGGCTGGGACAAGAAGCGCTGAATCTTACGGGCCCGAGCCACGGTGATTTTATCCTCTTCGGAGAGCTCGTCAATGCCTAGAATGGCGATAATATCCTGCAGATCTTTATACTTCTGCAGGGTCATCTGGACGTTCCGGGCCACGTTATAATGCTCCTCACCCAACACCATCGGATCCAAGATTCGCGAGGTGGAATCGAGCGGGTCTACTGCCGGATAGATGCCCAGCTCAGCGATCTGCCGGGAGAGCACCACGGTGCCGTCCAGGTGCGCAAAGGTGGTGGCCGGGGCTGGGTCGGTCAAGTCGTCAGCGGGTACATACACGCACTGCACCGAAGTAATCGAGCCCTTTTTGGTGGAGGTAATGCGTTCCTGCAACTCGCCCAAGTCAGTACCCAGGGTAGGCTGGTAACCCACGGCCGAAGGCATGCGGCCCAATAGCGCCGAGACCTCGGAGCCCGCCTGGGTAAAACGGAAGATGTTATCGATGAACAGAAGCACATCCTGGCCTTCCTCATCCCGGAAGTACTCGGCCGCAGTTAATCCGGTTAACCCCACCCGGGCGCGGGCTCCCGGGGGTTCGGTCATCTGGCCGTAAATCAGTGCCGCTTTAGCCAACACCCCGGATTGTTTCATTTCCAGATACAAGTCGTTGCCTTCCCGGGTGCGCTCACCGACGCCAGCGAACACCGAAATGCCACCATGATGCATGGCGATATTGTGAATCATCTCCATCATGATGACGGTTTTGCCGACCCCGGCGCCACCGAACATGCCCATCTTGCCGCCCCGGGGGAAGGGGACCAGCAGGTCCATCACCTTGACGCCGGTTTCCAGAACCTTTACCGAAGTATCCTGATCGACGAAAGACGGCGCCGCCCGATGGATGGGGTATAGAACTTTGGCGTCGACCGCTCCCAAGCCATCCACGGGCTTGCCTACCACGTTCAGAACACGGCCCAAGGCCTCAAATCCGACCGGCACGGCAATGGGTTTGCCAGTGTCCTTAACCGGCATACCCCGCACCAGACCGTCGGTAGTATCCATGGCGATGGTGCGCACCATGTTGTTACCCAGGTGCTGCGCCACCTCAACCACCAAATTGTCTTCGCTGTCATCGATAGCCGGGTTGGAAATAAACAAGGCGTTCAGAATATCAGGAAGTTTGCCTTCCTCAAATTCCACATCAACGACTGGACCAATGACGCGGGCAATGTGTCCAATATTCATAATATCCAGGTCCTCCTCAAATTTTCGGGCTAGCCCTTGAGGGCTTCGGCCCCGCCGATAATATCCATTAACTCCTTGGTAATGGCCGCTTGCCGGGCTTTATTCATTATCAAGGTAAGTTGCTGAATCATGTCTTTGCAGTTACTGCTGGCATTATCCATGGCCGTCATCCGGGCGGCATGTTCGCTGGTGGAATTTTCCAAAAACCCATGATACATCATCACATTGATGTATCGGGGCAGGAGATATTCCAGGAACTGGGCTTCCGGCGGTTCACAGAGATATTCCTGGGCTGGGGCCGCCTCCTCTGCCACTTCCGGGCTGATGGGTAACAATTGCACCGTCATCGGACGCTGGATCGCCATGTTGACGAACTCAGAATAGATCAGATAGACTTCCTGAACCTCGCCGTTGCTAAAAGGGGCTACCGCCTCGCGGGCCACAGCAATGGCATCATTGAAGTCGAATTTATTCCAGACGTCCACATACCCCAATCGGATGTTGGCCTTACGGCGCCGGAAAAAGTCCCGCCCTTTGCGACCCACACAGGTAAGCGAGATTTCGAGGCCGTCAGCTTCTTTGGCCTTGATGAACTTATCGGCAGCAGTAATCAGATTCATATTAAAACTGCCGCACAACCCTCGATCAGCGGTCAACAATACTAACTCAATCTTTTCCACCAAAGGGGTGCGGACAAAAAACGGATGCGCTTCCGGTTCCACCCGTCCGGCGATGCTGCTTAACATTTGAGAAAATGCCGCGGCATAAGGTCGGAACTGTTCCATCCGGGCCTGGGCCCCGCGCAGTTTGGCCGCAGCCACCATATTCATGGCCTTGGTGATCTGCTGGGTTTTTTGAACCGCCCCGATTTTTCGTTTAATATCGCGTAACGTTGCCATCGCCTCAGTTTACCCTCCTTGATTGCCGGTGGCCCCGGTCATCAGGCGGCCTGGCTGGCTTGAAATATGGTTTTGAACTCTCCCAGGGCAGCTTTCATTTTTTCATCCAGATCAGGGCCGATCTCTTTCTTCTCCTTGATTTCACTAAAGATCTCGGGATATTTGGCTTCGATGAAATCGTAGAGTTGCCGTTCGTAGTCGTTGAGTACCTCTACCGGCCACATGTCCAAAAATCCCCGGGTTCCGGCATAGATGATGGTGATCTCTTTTTCCATGGGCAACGGCTGATACTGGGGCTGCTTGAGAATTTCCACCAGGCGGATCCCCCGGTTCAACTGATACTGGGTCGATTTGTCCAATTCCGAACCGAATTGCGCAAAGGCGGCCAGCTCCCGATACTGGGCCAGATCCAGGCGTAGCGAGCCAGCTACCTGCTTCATGGCCTTGACCTGGGCGGCGCCGCCGACCCGGGAGACGGACAGCCCGACGTTGATCGCCGGCCGCACCCCGGCAAAGAACAGCCCCGGTTCCAGGTAGACCTGGCCGTCGGTGATGGAGATCACGTTGGTGGGAATATAGGCCGACACGTCTCCGGCCTGGGTTTCAATGATGGGCAATGCCGTCATGGAGCCGCCTCCCAGCGAGTCATTTAATTTGGCAGCCCGCTCCAGCAGCCGGGAGTGATTATAAAAAATGTCGCCCGGATAAGCTTCCCGTCCCGGCGGACGCCGGAGAAGCAAGGAAATCTGCCGGTAAGCGGCAGCCTGCTTGGACAGGTCATCGTAGATGATCAGGGAGTGGCGGTTGGTGTCGCGATAGTATTCCCCCATGGTACAACCGGAATAAGCGGCAATATATTGCAAGGGAGCCGGCTCACTGGCGGTCGCCGAGATCACGATGGTGTGTTTCATGGCGCCGTGGCGTTCCAAGGCATCCACCACCTGGGCCACGGTAGATTTTTTCTGGCCGATGGCGACATAAATGCAGATAACATCGGACTCTTTTTGGTTGATGATAGAGTCCACACACAAGGCGGTTTTGCCGATCTGGCGGTCGCCAATGATCAATTCCCGCTGGCCGCGGCCAATCGGGGTCATGGCATCGATGGACTTATAGCCGGTATACATGGGCTCATTCACCGGCTGGCGATCAATAACCCCGGGGGCCTTTAATTCAATCCGGCGAAACTCCTTGGCTTCGATGGGACCTTTGCCGTCGATGGGATTGCCGACCGGATCCAGGACGCGGCCAATAACCGCATCACCTACCGGGACTTCGGCGATACGTCCGGTTCGTTTGACAATATCGCCTTCCTTGATATGGGTAACCTCACCCAAAACGGCGCAGCCGACATTGTCCTCTTCCAGGTTCAGGGCAATACCAAAGATGCCGCCCGGAAACTCCAATAGTTCCATGGCCATGCATTTTTCCACCCCATGAACCCGGGCGATCCCGTCACCGACTGAGAGCACCGTCCCCGTCTCGGCCACCTCAACCTTAGTCTCGTACTCTTTGATCTGGGTCCGGATGATCTGACTGATTTCTTCAGCTCTGATTTCCATTTAAAAAACCTCGCTCCTTTTCAAAGATTCTGTTAAACTTTGAAGTTGGCTCCGAACAGTGCCGTCCAAGATCAGGTCTCCGGCCCGGGCCATGACCCCCCCGATGATCGTCGGGTCTTCTTCCACTTCCATTATTACCGTATTTCCGGTAATTTTTTCCAAGGTTTCGCGGATGCGGGTCAAGGTAGCCTCTTCCAGTGGAACCGCAGTCTTCACTTGGGTACGGCTGACGTTCTCCAACTGATCGACTAATTGTTGGTAAACTTGGGAAATTCCTAGCACGGCATCAATGCGTCGTTTGTCGAACAAGAGTTTAACAAAGTTGGCAACAATTGGGGATAATTGGATCAGCTCGGTAATGCGCAGCAAAACCCTTTTGCGATCCTCCTGGCTGTAAATGGGATTGATGATGGCATTTTTAAGATCTGGTTCCCGTTCCAGCAGGTGCGCAAAAGCGCTGAGTTCTTCCCCATACTCCTTATACTGGCCATCCTCCTTACCAATGGTCAGTAAAGCCTTGGCATAACGTCGGGCAATGGTCAGATTAATCAATGGGCTTCCACCACCTTTGTCAAGTATTCATCGACCAACCGCTGTTGGTCATCGGCCGTGATGTTTTCTTTGATCAGACCCTCGGAAAGCTGGGCGGCCGTTTCTACCAGCTCCCGTTTTAATTGGTCGGCGGCTTTTTTGGTCTCTGCCTCGATGGTCAGGGCCGCCATTTCTTTAATTCGAGCGGCAGCCTGCTCGGCCCGCTCGATGATCTTAGCCTTTTCTGCTTCGCCTTCAGCAATAAAATGTTGAACGATCTTTTCCCGCTCCTCCGCCACGGTGGCTAGCTGGGCCTGGGCCTCGGCCAGAGCCTTTTCCGCGGCCGCCTTTTGGCTTTCCAGCTCCTCCAGGTTTTGAGCGATCTGCTGCCGGCGGCCGGCAAAGAACTCCTTTATGGGCTTGGTTGCCAGCTTAATTAAAATGCCGACAAACACCACAAAGTTTGCGGTTCGCCAGATCAAGTCCTTCATTCTGGATGCGTCATGTTCACCGCCGCCATGCCCGGCCTCAGTGGCCCAAGCTACGCTGGCGATCAGGATCATGCCCGCTAAGGTCAATACTATCCCTAAGCCTGAACCAATGCTTCTCCCGGTGTTTGTGCTCATGCTATCGCCCTCCCCAGAATCTTGGCAGCTAGCTCCACGGCAAAAGATTGGGCCTGAGGTTCCAGGGCCTTCCGGGCCTTAGCCATATCCTCTTTGATCTTTTTCTCGGTCTGCTCCCATTCGGTGTCGGTTTCTTTCTTTACCCGTTCCAGCAGGGAACTTTCTGCCTCAGCGCCTTCCTTCTTGATCATTTCCCGCTTTTCGAACCCACTTTTGCGGGCGGCGGTGAACTCGGCCTGAATAGTGTTCTCCACCTGTTGCTGATTCTCGGTGAGGGCGGCAATGTCACCCTCGTAACCACTAATCCGGACCCGACGGTCTCGGATGGCCCCGCGGATAGGCCGGAACAACGCTTGATTCAAGAGAAAGACCAGGAGCAGAAAGTTGATGATCTGTACATACAATGTCCAATTAAGCTCAATCATCTCTCTGGCCACCTCATATAAGTTTTTGTTTAAACATATAAATTTGACTATGTGAACTTTTCCGCAAAGTTAATTATGCATATTTACCTTATTTTGGTTCTCCTGTCAAAGGATTTTTTGCAAAATCTCAAATTACCCCGGAGTGCATCAGGCGCATACGGATATTGAGCAATAAACCAATACCGATCAGAGTCGAGATCAAAGACGACCCTCCATAGCTGAACAAGGGCAAAGTAATCCCCACCACCGGCAACATGCCGGTCACCATGGAGATATTAATGAATATCTGCCAGAAAATCATCGCCACCACTCCCAGGGCCAGCAGATTGCCGAACCGCTCCTTACACTCCCGGGAAATCTGCAGCCCCCAGAGAATCAGCAACATATAAAGCAAGAGCAAAAAGACGGAGCCGGCAAATCCCCATTCTTCCGCAAAGACTGAAAATACGAAGTCGGTGTGCTGTTCCGGCAAAAAATTGAGTTTGCTCTGGGTGCCTTCCAGGAAACCCTTCCCCCAAAGGAGACCGGAACCCACGGCAATTTTGGACTGGATTATGTGATAGCCGGCCCCCAAGGGGTCGCCTTCCGGATTTAGATAGGTAAGAATGCGTTGTCTCTGATAATCCTTGAGAAAAAGCCAGAGCAACGGCGACAGCAGCAATAAAGACGACCCCAGAACCATCAAGGCCCGCCAGCGCACGCCGACAAACAGGACCATGGTCGCGGCGATTAGCGCGATTAAAAAGGAAGTCCCCAGGTCCGGTTGTTTGACTACCAGAACAAAGGGAATCGCGGCCAGCATAAAAGGCAACAGCAGTTCCCGCAGAATCAAGGGAGTTGTCTGGTCGCGCGGCGAAAAGTGGCGGGCCAAAGCCAGGATGATAGCTAATTTGGTCAATTCCGAAGGCTGAAAGGACAGTGGACCCAAGGGTAGCCAGCGTTGGGAGCCGGACACCATTTTTCCATATACCAGAACCAGCGCCAACAACGCCACTGTGAGCCAGAATACCGGATAGGCAGCTTTTTCCAGATTCCGGTAATCAAACATCAAGGTCCCCAACATCAGGCCGAAGCCGATCCCCAGCCAGTAGAGTTGCTTGACGTAAACCGGGCTATCTTGTCGGAGGGGCTGGCTGAGCCCGGCGCTGTAGAGATTTAAAATCCCCAGGGCAGCAATGACCAACACCAGCCCGGTCAGGAACCAGTCAAAATTATGGATCAGGCGTCGATCGATCAGCACCTAACTTCAGGCCTCCACCCGATGCCGCAGGGCTTCTTTGAGGGTCTGCTCCTATGCCTTAGTTTAAATCTGGAGAACCTCGAAGTGATGGTCAAACTGTTCAGCAGCTTCCCGAAAATGTTGATCGAAGGCAAGAGCATATTGACAATGACAATCCCTCATGATTAACAAGCTGGTGATATCAACAATGCCCCAATTTTTGTCTTGATAATCCCAAAATATTCTTACTGCCGCTGCTTCTATTCTGGAATCAACTTTTGTAGCTGCTACAATATTTTTGTCTTCGACTAGGTCCCGTAGCTTTTCGGCTTGCTGAATTCCGGCTTTTTTCTTAATCATACTGAAGGCTTCATATATAGTCCAATTAGAGATGAAGAACTGAGAATCTTGCTCTAATTCCCTCTTATAAAGTTCTGCTGCATCCTTATGGTGGCTATCTTTTGCATAAATGAGGGCAATCCAACCGGAGGCATCTACAAAAACGCGGCGAGACATTATTCCTCGTACAAATATTCGCGGAATCTTTCAGCTAAATCGTGCTCAACCTCTGCTTTAATTATCCCTACAATACTTAGGGCCTTTTTAATTTCTGTTTCGGTCAGCTTTCTCTTTCTTAAATGCCTTTGTATAACTTCAGGGGGGTAAAATTCTAATTTGTTCTTATCCTCTGTTATCTCTGTAGAGCTATCTTGCATATTCCGTATAGGAAATTTAAAGCGGTCTATTGTGTTAGGATCCTTGAACTTAATAATCCACATGACAGAGTCGCTTTCACAAAGAGTTATGCTGCTGCCATAGCATTCAGCACACGTACCCAGCTTCTGTTTATAAACCTTGTCGTAATATTGTCCTTGAATATCTGGTCTCGTCCCATATTCTAATTGGTCTGGGAAACCAGCGGTCATTCCAGATCCCATCTGCCCAATATTTCGCGAAGTCCTGGGTTGTCCAATCCCGGTTTGAAGTTCCATCATTACTTTTCCTTGTATATCAACTGGATATTAAAAATCGGTTCAATGTTTTCCTTCAGTATGTAGACTATATCGGTAAACAAAGTTTGATATTCTTGCACCGATTCAGCAAAGTTAGCGTGGATTTGCATAAAAAGTCCATTTTCAACTATCATAGAGCGGTCAAAAATCATATTTAAATTACATCCAGGCCAGGGTAGCTGGAAGAAAAAGGTGGCACCCCTTGAGATAATAATATCTGCTTTCTTTTTGAACGTTACGATATCATTTATAAAATCTGAATAAGTTTTGGTTGCCGCTAAACAGTGCAAATTAAAAGTTAAAGTTTGAGTTTTAAGATTTAGTTGTCCTAACCTGCTTAACGAATCCATAAGCCTCAACGTTGGTTCCCATGCCTTGGTTTTCGTAGCCGGGTTTACATAGCTAGTCTTAAGTTCGTCCGCTCCTATCAAGGCATCAAAAAACTCCGGAGCATGGGTAATAAAACGTCGGAAATATATCAGTCCAGAGCTTATTGCCTGATTATTAAAAACAAAGTCTCGAAATTTCAGATCGAACTCCTTACAGAGCAGCTTCAGTAACTGAGCCTGGTATTGAGGTAAAGCAATTTCAAGAAGCGGCGGACTGAATTCCGCTTTGTAAATAATCTCGACATGTTTCAAATCATATTTTATTGGCATTTGGTGCTCCATCTAACTTCTCTGCCATTCCATTACTAATAGTTTAATCAAATTGAAGTTGTTAGACAACATTTATCCCTTCAATAAATAGCAAACTATTGGGTTAATCCCCAATTCTGCTAGGCCTCCACCCGATGCCGCAGGGCTTCTTTGAGGGTCTGCTGGTCGCAGTACTTCAAATCGCCTCCCATCGGGATACCATAGGCGATGCGGGTCACCTTAACCCCCTGTCTACGGAGCTGCTCGGACAAGTAAGCCGTGGTGCTTTCGCCTTCCAGGCTGGGGTTGAGGGCCAGCACTACTTCCTTGATGTTTTCGGGCTCCAAACGGGAGAACAGTTCGTTGATGCGTAAATCCTCAGGTCCGATGCCTTCTAAGGGGGAGATCAACCCCCCCAAGACATGGTAAACCCCGGAGAAAAACCCCGCCCGCTCCAGGGCCAACAGGTCGCCGGGATCCGCCACCACGCACAGCTGGCCCTGATGGCGGCTGGCATCGGCACAGATAGGGCAAAGCTCTTCATCGGCAAAGGCAAAACAGCGGGAACAGAGGCGGATTTTGTCCTTTAACTCACTGAGGGCCTGAGTCAATTCGACCACCTCGGCAGGAGCGGTTCGCAGCAGGTAAAGCGCCAGACGCGCGGCAGTTTTTTCGCCGACCCCGGGCCATTTACTTAAACAGGTGATTAGCTTCTGGAGGGGGGCCGGATAGATTCCTTTGGACATCGGGCCGGTGGCTCACATCAGACCGGGAATTTTTAATCCGCCGGTCAGTTTCGACATCTCCTCGCTCACCATTTCCCGGGCGCGGTTGAGGGCATCATTGACCGCGGCCAGCACCAGATCCTGGAGCATTTCGACATCGTCCGGATTGACCACTTCCGGATCGATGCGGACCGAGACCAGTTCCTGACGGCCGTTGGCCACCACTTCCACCATCCCTCCGCCCACCTGAGCGGTTACGGTCCGCTCGGCTAATTCTTCCTGTATGGCCATCATTTTGCTTTGCAGCTTCTGGGCCTGCTTCATCAGATTGCCTATATTTTTCAAGGTTATTCCTCCTTCTTAACCGACGGCTGCCAGTCTTCCGTTACCCATTGGCCGCCGAAGATCTCCAGCACCTGCTGCTTGATCTCTGCCATGCTGGCCGGTCTTCTGGACGCTGCCGAGGCCGGGACGGCAGGGCGCCCCGGGGGCGGTTTGATGGACAGTTGGTATTGGCTGCCGAAAAATTCCTGCGCCATTTCCTGCAAACGGGATAGGTGGGCCTCGACCCCATTCCAGTCCTGGTCCAGACTAATTACCAGGTGCTGATCCTGGTCCTGCTCCACGCGGCTCTGTTGCAATGCCTTGGCTACGGAATTTCCCATCTGCTTTTGCACCAGCGCCACAAATTCCGGCCAACGCTGGACCGGGGGCTTTGGTGTGGCTATCTCTGAAGCCGCTGGCTGATCAGCTGCCGAAATAGCTACTTCAGGGCTGTCCTCAGTAACTGCGGCAGGTTCGGCCCCGGCGCGGCTGGCCAGCCGGGCTTCCAGGGCGGCCAAACGCTCCAGCCATTCGGTAATCGTCACCAGGGGTTCCAGATGAACCAGGCGCAGCAGCAGAATTTCCAGGGCCAGACGCGGAAAACTGGCCCGGCGCAGGTCTTCGCTGGCTTTGAGCAGTTCATTGAGAAGATTAAACAGATGCGGCAGGGAACTCTGTTGGGCCAGAGCCTGGAGCTGCTCCCATTCCGGTTCTGCTACTTCGACCAGGGACCGGGCCTCGGGGCCCAGGGCAGCAACCAGTAAATGGCGGCTGTAGAGCACCAGGTCTTGATAAAAGCGCTTCAGATCCAGCCCGCGCTCGTGGAGCTCCTCCACCAGTTGCAGCAGCTCGGTCCCCTGGCGATTGATGATCGCCGACAAGGCCTGGAGCAGCACCCGGCGCTCGGTCAACCCCAGGATGCGGGCCACTTCGGTGGTGCTGACCTGCTGACCCCCAAAGGTCACCACCTGGTCCAGCAACCCCAAAGCGTCCCGCATGCTCCCTTCGGCCTCCTGAGCCAGCAGGTGCAGACCGTCCGACTCCACTTGCCAGCCTTCCTGGGCAGTCAAATGGCCCAGATGCTCCTGGATTAAAGGGGCCGGCAGGCGCTTGAAATCATAGCGCTGACAGCGGGATAAAATGGTTACCGGCACCTTGTGAGGCTCGGTAGTGGCCATGACAAACAGGGCGTGCGGCGGCGGCTCTTCCAGGGTTTTGAGCAGGGCGTTAAAGGCCTCTTTGGTGAGCATGTGGACTTCGTCAATGATATAGACCTTATAACGGCCGTGCGCCGGCAAGTATTTGATATTTTCCCGCAGTTCCCGGACCTCATCAATGCCCCGGTTGGAAGCCCCGTCGATCTCCAGGACATCCAGACTGTGGCCCTGAGTGATCTCCTGGCAGGACTGGCACTGGTTGCAGGGATTAGGAGTGGGGCCGGTATCGCAATTCAGAGCTTTGGCCAGGATGCGGGCCACTGAGGTTTTGCCCACCCCGCGGGGGCCGCTGAATAGAAAGGCGTGGGCTACCCGGCCCTGGGCAATGGCATTCTTCAGGGTCTGGGTGGCATGCCCCTGTCCCACCACCTCTTCAAAAGTCTGCGGACGCCACTTGCGGGCCAGGACTAAATAGGACATTATTCGCTATTAATTGTCGATAACAATAAGGATGAAAATGCATACATCTTTACCTGGGGCGAAAGCCCATGAAAAATCCCGGGCCCGCGCTCCAGCGGGCCGCTCTCCCGGCTATCAGTGCCCCCAGACCGCAATATCCAGCGGCATCTCGGCGGCCAGCCAGGGGGCCTGCTGCTCTAAATCTTTAAGCCGCTTCTGTAAATATTCTACCTTGACCCGGAGATTTTCGTCAGCCGCGTCCTGGTGCCGGGCCGCCTCCGCCCCGCACAACTCTTGGCGCAGCTCAAGATATTCGTTCTCCAGCCGGCGGGCCTGTTTGCGGAAATCCTGATAGTCTTTCATCTGGCCGTCATAGAGACATATGGTCATGAGGCGATCCAAATTAGTATTAATTTCAGCAAATTGGTGTTATTCATACCCCAATCAGTGCGGCGACCCCCACAGGTCATATTCCATCGGTCTATCGCCCGTCAGCCAGGGGGCCTGCTTCTCCAGATCTTTCAGCCTCTTGTTAAGGTAATCCACCTTGGCCTGGATATTGGGGTTGTCGGACTCAGCCCTTAGAGCCGACTCCGCATCACGCAGGAGCACCCGCAGCTCCAAGTACTCTTTTTCCAGGGAGAGGGATTGCTTTTTGAAGGCCTTGTAATCCTCCATCTCCTCATAGTCGTCATAGAACCACATGGTCATGGCGCACCTCCCTGTTGATGGTTATCGGTGGCGGAGAGAGAGGGATTCGAACCCTCGGTACACCTTTTGGGCGTACACGCGATTTCCAGTCGCGCCCCTTCAGCCTCTCGGGCATCTCTCCAAAAAAAGTTTCGAGTTTCGAGTTCTTAGTTTTTAGTTACGGCAAATCTATGTGATGCAACTAATCTATAACCGACAACTAACCACTTCCAACTGACCACTAATCATGGCGGAGGGGGTGGGATTCGAACCCACGTGGGAGTGATTAGCCCCCAAGTCGATTTCGAGTCGACCCCGTTACGGCCTCTTCGGTACCCCTCCCAAATCTATTCGTTTACTTTATAAGTTTTTTGCCTTACGCCGCTGGCGAAAAAACTCCTGCATCAGGGCCCGGCATTCTGGCTCCCGGATGCCGCCCTCCACCTCCAGCCGATGATTCAACCGAAGATCAGTAGGAATTTGATACAGCGAGATGCAGGCCCCGGCTTTGGGATCCGGTGCTCCGAACACCAGCCGCGTCAACCGGGCCTGGATTATGGCCCCGATGCACATCAGGCATGGTTCAATAGTAACATAGAGGCTAGTGCCGGGCAATCGGTAATTTCCGACCCGGACGGCCGCCTGCCGCAGCGCCAAAATCTCGGCGTGGGCGGTGGGGTCCGCCAGGCCGATAGGTTGATTATGAGCCCGTCCCCAGATTTCCCCATCCGCCCCGACCAATATCGCCCCCACCGGCACTTCGCCCGCGGCCAGGGCCTGGCGCGCCTCACTCAGGGCCTTGTTCATATAAAAGGAGTTTCGAGTTTCGAGTTTCGAGTTTCGAGTAAAATTGAGAAGGTATTCGGGATTTAACATATATTGACTTGGGAAATTTGACTCCCGCTTAATTATTAGGCTCCGTCCTCAACAGTTCTTTTCCATAGGGCGACCGGACAGAAAACAGAAAACTTGAAACTGCTGCCTCACCCCAGATACGCCCTGGCCTCCAGTTCATAACGTTCCAGCAGGGCCAGGGCCTGGTGTTCCTGGATCAGCAGTTCCTGGCAACGCTCCGGCTGGGCGGCCAGTGGGTTTTGCTGCTGCAACTCCTCTACCGCCTGGCAGTGCCGCTGGTGTTGCTCTTTGAGCAGCCTTACGCGCAGGATGATCAACTGGCCCAGCAGCCGCACCGCGTCGCGGTCGGGCGGCCCGGCCAGTTTCAGATAACGCAGGCTCTCGGGGAAATCATCCTCTTCCAGGGCCGCCAAGGCCCGGGAGCGATAATAGCCCTTGGGCATCAGGCCCGATTCTTCCACCGGCTCGGCCAACAGCCAGCGGCCCAGTCGAAAGAGCAGGTTAAGACCCAGCATTTCAGGCTTTTTGGGCCGACATCCCCGCTTCCACCATCCGGAGGATGGTCTCCCGCAGTTCGGGCAAATCTTCGGTCAGCTCGTCTATCCGCTTGGCTACCTGCCGGTAATCTTCTTCCTCACCGAGGCGGGCCCGGACGATGGTATCCTGTAAGGACTCGCCCAAGCGGCGATCCAGACGCCACAGGCCGACGGCGGCCCCTACCAACTCCAGCAGGCCGTGGGTGATATGGTGGCCAGTGATCTCGGTGATGGTCACATCAGCCGCCAGCCCGATTAAGGCCCCGGCTAATCCACCCTTAACGGAAAGGTCTTGTTGAGGCATGGGTCTTTCTCCTTAAAGAAAAGTTTTGTGCTAACATTTAAAGATTATTCCAGCTGTGGGGGGACCGGAATCTTGACCTTGGCCAATCCCTGGACCAATTTCTCCGTTTCGGTCAGCATCCGTCCGATATGGCGATCTTTCTCCTCCAGGCGACGCTTCAGGTTACGGTTTTCCTCCCGCAGGCGTTTGACTTCTGAGCCTTTAAACAGGCTTTTGATTTTAATCCCGGCCAGGGTAAACACAACCCCGCAAATCAGACCGATGAATAGACCCAAAATAAATTCCAGCGTACTGAACTCCATTCGGACCTCTTTTACAAACAAAGTTATCAATTATAAGGGGTTTTGTCAATCAGACTGGGTATCCGGCAGGCCTTTAAACAGGAGCTGATTAAACCAAAAGGCGGGTCAAAGTATGGACCCGCTGCCTGGTCTCGGGCCAATTTAGGGTCAGAAATTGGTGGTCCTGAAGCAGCCAGCGGCCGGCGACCATTACATGTCGGACATCAGCGGCCTGAGCCGCATAAACCAGATGGGAATAGGGGTCAAAAAGCGGAGTCAGATGGGGCTGGTCCAGATCGAGGATGATCAGGTCCGCGGCTTTCCCGGGAGTTAAGGTGCCTATGAGCTCATCCAGCCCCAGGACTCGAGCCCCCTCGCGGGTGGCCAGGCCCACCGCCTGGGGGGCGGGCAGACAGGTGGGATCGAGGCGGATAACCTTATGGAGCTTGGCGGCCAGGGCCATTTCCCCAAATAAATCCAAATTATTATTGGAAGCGGCGCCGTCCGTGCCCAGTCCGACGCAGATGCCTTTGTGCAACATCTCAGGCACCGGGGCCACGCCGGAGGCCAGTTTAAGGTTGCACTCGGGGCAGTGGCAGACCTTGACGCCGCGGCGGGCCAGGATCTCCTGATCGGCTTCATCCACCCAGATGGCATGGGCAGCTATGGTCAGGCTATCGAGGATGCCCAGCGAGTCCAGATAAGCGACCGGGCTCAATCCGTGTTCTTGTTGCATCTGCAAAACTTCTTCCCGAGTTTCGGCCAGATGGATGAAAAATGGCAGATTCCGCTCCCGGGTCAGGGCCTTGGCCTGTTGCAGAGTGGCAGCGCCGCAGGTATAAGGGGCATGACAGAACAGGGTAGAGGTGACCAGACCCGGTCCGCCCCCCGCCCCGGACTCGATAAATGCCGCCGCCACCTTTAAATTATCCTGGGGGTCTGGCACCCCTGGGGCAGGAAAATCCAGGACCCCCTGCGCCATCACTGCTCGCAGGCCACACTCCAGATAGGCCTGGCGGGCCGCGGCGGCAAAAAAATAGCCGTCGCCCACGGTAGTGATGCCGCCCCGAATCATTTCAGCAATCGCCAGCCGGGTGCCCCAATAGACAAATGCAACGTCCACCCACCGGGCCTCGGCGGGAAAGATATGTTTATGGAGCCAGTCCTCCAGAGGCAGGTCATCAGCCAGCCCCCGGAACAGGGTCATGGCGGCGTGGGTATGGGTATTGACCAGCCCCGGCATCACCAGACTGCCCTGGGCATCCAGCTGCTCCCGGGCCGGGGGCAACTGGGCGGCGCGGGCCGCCTGTCCCACTGCGGCGATGCGGTCGCCCTGCACCGCTACATAACCATGGACCAGGGGCGGCACCTTGGGCTCCAGGGTGAGCACCAGGGCATTATGGATCAAGTAATCGAATTCCATTTAAAAACCTAAATACCGGGGGTCATGGTCTTATTACACAGCCCAGAAACAAATTTTCATGATACTTTAAGGACTTGGACTGTAATCCAGGGAGTTGGGGTCTCAGACTGGTAAAATCATCAGCGATTGCGTAGTATATTACAGATATTTCCGTCTGCCAAGAACCGGTCTAAGGCTCAAATTTCCAATTAAGGGTATTTCAGGTGATAAAATTTTCCAGAAATGATAATAAATGGGGCGGCAACAGACAGGCCCACCCTAAAATAAGATGGTTAAACCTCAGGGGCCCATGTGTTTTTTAATTAACAGAGGCGATAATATGCAAAGCATCAATCCGGCCACCGGCCAACTCATTAAGGAATACCCCGAACACAGCCTGGCAGAATGTCAGGATATGGTTATAAAAGTAAACCAGGCCTGGGAAGCCTGGAAGTCTAAGCCCTTCCCGGCGCGGGCCGCCCTGGTGAAACAGGCAGCTCAGGAATTACTGGCGCATCAGGACCAGTATGCCGAGCTGATCACCCAGGAAATGGGTAAAATCATTCGGACCGCCCGGGCGGAGGTGGAAAAATGCGCCGTCCTCTGCGACTACTATGCTGATAATGCCCAGGCAATGCTGGCCGATGAGGTCATTGCCCTGGAGGCCGGCCGCAGCTTTGTCACCTTTGAGCCGATCGGCGTCATTCTGGGGATCATGCCCTGGAATTTTCCCTTCTGGCAGGGTTGCCGCTATGCGATTCCGGCCCTGATGGCGGGCAACGCCTGTGTTCTCAAGCATGCTTCCAACGTCCCCGGCTGTGCCCTGGCCCTGGAGGAGATCTTTCGAAGGGCCGGATTCCCTGAGGATATTTTCCGGACCTTGTTGATCCCGGGGAGCCAGGTAGAGCCGTTGATCGCCCACCCGGCCATCCAGGGGGTGGCCCTCACCGGGAGCGAAGCGGCCGGCAGCCAGGTGGCGGCAGTGGCGGGCCAACATTTGAAAAAGACCCTCCTGGAACTGGGAGGGTCGGACCCTTTCATTGTTCTCGAAGACGTGGATTTCGACCTTTGCTGCGCCAATGCGGTCAAGGCCCGGATGCAAAACGCCGGGCAGTCCTGTATAGCTGCCAAACGCTTCATTGTGTTGGAAAAGGTGGCCGCTGAGTTCGAGGCCTGCCATAAACAGCTGGTGGAAAATCTGGTGGTCGGTGATCCCTTTGCAGAGGGGGTCGATTTGGGTCCGCTGGCCCGGTCCGACCTGCGGGAGCAGCTGGAGCAGCAGGTCCAGGATTCCATTAGAATGGGGGCTCGGCTGGTCACCGGGGGACGATGTCTGGATCGGCCGGGGTTTTTCTATGCCCCGACCATTCTGGCCGAGGTCCGAAAAGGCATGCCGGTTTATGACCAAGAGACCTTTGGCCCGGTATCGGCCATCATAAAGGTCAAAGATGAAGAAGAGGCCATCGCGGTGGCCAATGATACCCCTTACGGCTTGGGGGGCAGCATCTGGACCCGGGATTTAGAGCGCGGCGAACGTCTGGCCCGCCGGATCCAGGCCGGCACGGTGGTGGTCAATACCAAGACCAAGTCGGACCCCCGCCTCCCCTTTGGCGGTGTCAAAAAATCCGGCTACGGTCGGGAATTGTCCCACTACGGCATCAAAGAATTCGTCAACATTAAAACTATTTATATTGCCTGAGTTAAAGCTTTAAGGCGGGTAGGGGTTGAGGGGCTCGAGTTCCTCCTCATATGGGCGTAACCGTAATCCCAGGGGGAGAGATGGTCAGCCATTCCACTCCGGCCGGGGTGATGCGGCCGGTATCCTCCTGGCCGATCATCCCGATTTTGGGCAGGAAAAATTTGGGCTCATAGGCCACCACCATATCAGCTTCGAAGGCATACGGGAAATTAGCGCTGAGTAGGGGGAATTCGTCCGCCTCCAGCCCCACCCCATGGCCGATGAAGCGCACCCGATCCTGGCCCACTCCCATGAAATAATCTTGGTAGCCTCGGGCCCGCACTTCCTCCCAGAGGCGGCGATAAAGGTCACCGGGCATTACCCCGGGACGGGCCTCGGTTTCGAATATCCGGTAAAGGTCCTCAACGACCGCAAAGGCTTCCCAGGCGGCATCAGGCAAGGATCCCAGGGCATACATCCGGGTCTGATCAATGATGTAGCCATTGACGCAGGACAGGAAATCTATGCTGATCGGTTCCCCCACGGCCAGCCGCTTCCAGCCGGCTCCTTGGGGGAAGGCGGGGCTGAACCCGGCGCCGCCGCTGGGAGTGTCTGGATAGGCAGCCTCAAGCCCCGAAATACCTGATAGCACGTGGCCGTAGAACAGTTCCAGGTTCCAGCGCCGGATCCGGGCCAAGCCTTGATGGCCCAACCGCCGCAGCTGATATTCGACCGCCGCGCCCAGCTCCATTTCAGTCATTCCGGGTTTGACCGAGGCTGTGGCAAGCTGCAGGGCCTGGTCCAGGATAGCCGCGGCTTTCCGCAGTTGCTCGATCTCGTAGGCGCTTTTGACCATGCGCTGGCGGCGAATGAGGGTCGAGGCATCTTTGATCTGATTCTGGGGCAAAACCTGCTCCACCAGCTTTAAATACAGGCCAGTGGGCAGGACATCCAGCTCCAGACCGACCATGGCCGTCGGGCTCAGACCGGCTTTTTCCAGTGCATCATGCAGGTCTTTAAAATTTCTAAAATTATGTACAGGCCAGACCGAGCCTTCCGCTTCGAGGCGCTGCTGCGGCCGCCGCAATAATAAAATAGGCTGATCCTGGGCGAACACCGCCAGAAAGCCGTCCACCACCGTTCCGGTATAATAGAACAGATCGGTATTCTGGCCGATCAGGGCCAGATCAACTTTATGTTTCGTCAACTGGCGCTGCAGGAGGGCAACCCGGGACTCAATTTCTGCGCTAGGAACTTTTTCCATCAGACCTCCGGAAAATAAATCAGCACCTCCAGACTCTCGGCGCCCTGAGCGCCCAAAACCAGGGTTTTTTCAATATCCGCAGTGCGGCTGGGGCCAGTAATCCAGCTGACCAGCCCGGAGGGTTCCTGGGCGGTCCACTCTAAAGCCTGGGCCAGGGTCAGTCCGGCCCGCTCGGCCGGGACGATGACTAGATGGACGCGAGGCCGCAGAGATAGCCGGAAAGCCAGAGGGGACAAGGCGTTGAGCAGTATGGACCCGGTTTCCGGTAGGGCTCCGGCCGCCACCGTTACCGCGGTGTCAACTTCTGCCATCCAGGCCTGAGCGGGGGGCAGCTGGGAAATAAATCTGACTCCGGTTGCTCCCAGGGATGCCAGCCGGGGGGCCACTCCCTGCAGCCAGGGATGATCCTCGAGGACCAATGTCCCCCGCCGGGGTGCGGCCAGGGCTCGGGCCAATTGCTCGGCCCCGTGCACTTCCTGTCCATCGGCCCGGGCTTCGCTTAGCCGGGTGAAAAGTAACTGCAGGTCAACGGATAAATCAGAAATGGTGACTGCTCCCCCTACCGGCCTGTATTCTCAGGAAACCGGTTTTTTCTCCCGCTTTATAAGTTGATGATAACTCTGGGGAGCCAGGTCTGGCAACCAGCGTCCCGGTCCCCATAAATGTTTTTGCAAGGTGGCCGGCAAATGCTGCCAGACCAGCCTGAGCCAGGGTTCGAGACCGCGGTACAGCCGGGGCCGGGCCATGATCGCCGCCAGGCCTCGTATTAAAAGCCGCATCCGGCGATGCAGGACACTCTGGGTGCGCAGCTCGGAGATTTTGTGAGGTAAATTGATCTTCACCGGACAGATCAGGCTGCAGGCCCGGCACTGGGTGCATAATTCGGTCAGATCAACACCCGGGGTCAGAAAGGGGGCCAATAGAATGCCAATGGCCCCAGGATAAACCTGACCGTAGAGATGGCCGCCCCCCAACTGAAAGATCGGGCAGATGTTCAGGCAGGCCCCGCAGCGCAGGCAATAAAGCGCTTCCCGCCATTGCGGCTGAGCGGCCAGCCGCCGCCGGCCATTGTCCAATAACACCAGGTAAAAGGCCTGGCTCCCCTGCGGCTGTTGTTTCAGGCCGCGGATAAAATTAACATAGGCGGTTAGCCGTTGGCCAGTGGCACTGGCCGGCAAGAGGCGCAAAAACACTTCCAGGTCGGCTAGAGTGGGGATGATTTTTTCGATCCCCATCAGCGCCAGGTGAACCGGCGGGACGGTGGCGCTGAGCCGCAAATTGCCCTCGTTTTCCAGCATTACCAGGGTACCGCTGGCCGCGGCGGCAAAATTGACCCCGGTTATCCCCATCTGCGCTTCCCAAAAGCTGGGGCGCAACGACCCGGCCCCCTGGCGGCTGAGATAAGAAGGATCGGCCTGGCGCGCCACCCCCAGCCGGTGGCAAAACAGGTCGGCGATCTGCTCCCGGTTGAGGTGCAAAGCCGGGGCCGTAATATGACTGGGACGGTCTCCGGCCAGTTGAACGATAAATTCCCCCAGATCGGTTTCGAATACCTTGATTCCGACGGCCTCCAGGGCGGGGTTAAGGACGATTTCTTCGGTGGCCATGGATTTGGCTTTGACTATGGTCTGAACCCGGTGTTGCCGCGCCACTTCCAGGATTAGCCGGCGAGCCTGGGCCGCGTCTTCGGCCCACAACACCTGTCCACCCCAGCCCCGCACCTGGCGCTGTAATTGCTCCAGGAAGTCATCCAGATGGGCGATAACCGCGGCCTTTATTGACCGGGCCTGCTCCCGCCAGGCTTCCCATTGCGGGTAGGTCTCAACCATTTGTTCCCGGGCGGCCAGAGCCCGGTGGGCGGCGATTTGCACCGCCGGGTGAATTTTAGCCATCTTTCTGCTTGGGCTTATTGATAAAAGCATGGGACCGGGCCCGACCGGGGATTATCCGCAGTCTCCGAGCCGCAAGCCGGGTGTCCAGGTAGATCGGCCTGCCCTCCCACACCGGCTCATTTGACCTTATGGAGTTTTTCCGGAGCCTCAATCGCGGTGTTTAAAAATTCATTAACCTGGTCTTGCAGCCAGGCATGCTGGGTAAGCTGCTCGATGGTCTGTCGGATCGATTCTTTTAATTCAGGGGGTAATAATTGGTCTTTAATCAGGCGTTCCTGCAAAAAAGCGGTCAGGGTCTGGCAGGAGATTAATTGTTTGGCCTTCCCTGAGCGGCTAAAAATATTCTTGATATCTTCCTGTACCCGCTCAGTGGCGATGCCATGCAAAAACTGCTTGGGAGAGCTGCCGCTGAACAGAGAGGTGATAAAATAACGGAAATAGTAAAACCGCTTCCCGGTTTGCCAGATATTATCGAGGTGCTCCTGATTGTCCGGTTCCTGAGCCAACTCCTTTAGGGCATCGCGATAGGGCCGTTCCATGCGACTGAGTCCCACATTTTTGATCAAAAACAAGTTAATGATAAACATTCCCAGGACGCTGGTGTTCCGCAGGGAAGGCGGAATTTCACTGGACCAGTTCCATAGGAAGTAGATAAACAGCAACACCAGGATAATGGTGCGCACCAGACCCAGTCTGGAGGCAATATGCCGGGGATCATTACGGTGGCCAAAAAAGTAAGCCAGCAGCAAAAACAGCAGAACGACTTGGATGTAGGCACTAGACAACAGATTAACGATACTACCAACCATTTTATATCCCCATCTAGCTTTCTGGGATTCTGACAGCCCAGCGATTTGAAGCTTAATTTTGGCTATTATCTGGACCTGCTGGTTCCATTTGATTTAATCCATTATTTTCAGCATTAGTTCCTTATACCATTATCTTGCCTGCGATAGAAAAATTTTAGCCTTTGGATTGCAAAATCGTTTAGCTCAAAGCCGCGGCTATCTCCAGTGCGAAAAGTGAGCAATCCTTTGTTTGGCCAGTCTAAGGAAATGCCGATGCCGGGTCCCGGCCAATTCCAGCTGGCGATAAACCGCCAGCTTGACCAGGTCTTCAATAAAAATCCAGGTAATGCAGTAGGCCCAGATCAGGCCGACCTGACTCCAGGTGATCGGCGCCATCAGCCCCAAAGGATAGACCACGAACAGGGTGGCCGCCAGCTTGGTAATGATTGCCGACCACAGCAGGGTAGCCGAGGGATAGGGCCTGGTCAAAAACATCCGCTTGGTCCGGGCTACAAACAGGGTCAAATGTCCGGCGACCGCCAGCTTCAGGAAGATAAAGGTCTGAATCTGGGCAATATCCAGCTGCAGCCAGGACTTGGCAATAATCAGCAGCCCGAAGGTTTCGATCACCCCAATGAGGCCCAGGACGGTGGCCACAGTGAGGACCCGGTGCATATTCCAGCGCACCGGTTGGGGGTCGATCACGGTGTTGTCGGAGGCGATGGTCATGATCGGGACGTCGTTGAAAAAGGCCAGCAGGATGATCATGACGGCAGTGATGGGGTAAAAATTATAGACCAGCATCGCCAGCACCACAAAGAACATGATGCGGATGGTTTCCGTGATGCGGTAGATGGCGTAACTGTTCATGCGCTCGAAAATTTTGCGGGCCTCTTCAACGGCATTGACGATCACCGACAGGCCGGGGGCGGTCAGCACCAAATCCGCGGCAGCCCGGGCCGCGTCGGTGGCGCTGCTCACCGCGATGCCGACGTCAGCCTGTTTAATGGCCGGCGCATCATTGACGCCGTCTCCGGTCATGCCGACGATGTGGCCGGCGGCCTGGAGCGATTTGACAATGCCATATTTATGTTCGGGGAAGACTTGGGCATAACCGTCGGCCTGCTCGATCTCCAGCTCGGCTTCCGGGCTCAAATGGGCAACATCCACCCCTTCCCGGAAGAGCTGGTCAGCGGGTTGGACATTGATGCCCAGGCCCAGTTGCTGGGTAATCTCCCGGGCGATGGCCACATTATCGCCGGTCACCATCTTGATTCGGATGCCTTGCTGGTGGGCGTTGGCAATGGTCAACCCCGAGTCTGGGCGGGGCGGGTCGAACAACGATAAAACCCCCAAAAATTCCCAAGAACTTTCATTGTGAGCTACGGCGACCCCCAGGGTCCGGTAACCCTTGATGGCCAGGTCAATCACCGCCTGTTTGGCCCGGGTGATATCCTCCACAGTCATATGACACCGGTCAATGATTACCTGCGGTGCTCCTTTGGTCACCTTAAAGGACTGACCCTGGGAATCCTTGACGGTGCTCTCGGTGCGCTTATGGACCGGATCAAAAGGCACGTATTTGGTCCGAGTATAGCGGTCTAATACTGACCGGTCTTGGAGTCCGGCAATCACCGCCAGGTCAATGGGATCCTGATCCTCTTCTTTCGAGGCCAGGGAGGCATAGAGTATCAAGTCCTGCTCATCCTGGGCGCCAAACAGGATTGAGCCCCCCAGGCTAAGCTGGTTTTGGGTCAGGGTGCCGGTCTTATCCGAGCACAGAATATCTATGCCGGCCATCTCTTCGATGGATTCCAGTCTTGAGACCACGGCCTTCATTTTTGCTAAAGCCAGGGCTCCGACCGCCATGGTTACCGAGAGCACTGCCGGCATGGCGACCGGGATGGAGGCCACCGTAAGAATCAGGGCGAATTGAATCAGTTCCAGCCATGGAGCTCCGCGCTCCAACTGGACCAGCACCAGCAATGCCACCAATCCCAGGCTGATATAGATCAGATAATCGCCGATCTGTAGAACCGCTTTCTGAAAGTGGGAGGGGGCGCCGGCGGCCTGGACCAAGCCGGCGGTGCGGCCCAAGAAGGTATTGGGGCCTGTACTGACCACCAGGGCCAGCATTTCTCCCTGCTTGACAACGGAGCCGGAGTAAGCCAGATCGCCGGTCCTCATGCCCACTGGCAAGGATTCCCCGGTCAGGGCTGATTGATCAACGCTGAGGAAGTCGCCCTCCAACAGCTTGACGTCAGCCGGGATAACATCCCCCAGCCGCAAGAAAATGATGTCGCCCGGGACCAGCTCCCGGGTAGCAACCTCCTGCCATTGGCCGTCCCGACGGGCCCGGGAGTTGAGGGCTAACTGCTTTTTGAGGGCCTCCAGGGCATTGGCGGCCTTGGATTCCTGCCAGAAGCCGATGGAGGCATTGAAGACCAGCAGCAGCATGATGATGGTGAAATCATTCCAGTCCCGCACAATCAGCGAGAGGACCGCCGCGGCTTCAATCATCCAGGGAATCGGCCCCCAGAAATAACCTAAAAATTTGGCAAGGGGACTGACTTTTTTTTCAGCCAGGGCATTGGGGCCATATTCCTTAAGCCGTTGGGCCGCCTCCTCTGAAGTCAGACCTTCAAGGCTGGCCCCCAGCTTTTCCAGCAGTTCATCGATTGAAACAGTTCTGGCCGCTTCCGCGCTGATCATATTGTCACTCATGATATTCTGGCCCGGCGCAATTCTCGGATGGGAAAATGACTTAAAGTTAACCTACCGACTCGATTTGGACTCCTCCTCAGTTAAAGCCGAAAATACAGTGGAACCCATGCCGGCCGTTGTTAAAGGCCTCGCCAGGACTTGGCTGCCCAGCACTGCGATGCGCAAGATGGGATGATTAAGCCAGCCCACATTCTTTAGAGAACCGGACGGCTTCCCGAATCATTTGATTGGTATAACCCCATTCATTGTCGTACCAGCTCATGACCTTGACCAGGTTGTCGTCTACTACCTGGGTCATGTTCAGATCCACGATCGAGGCCCGCGGGTCCATGATGATATCCGAAGACACGATGGGATCTTCGGCCACTCCCAGAATATCTTTATAGCGGGGGCTTTGGGATTCCTCTTTAAAGATGCGGTTGACCTCATCGACCGTGGTCTCTCTTTCGGTTAGAAAGACAATATCGGCTAGAGAACCGCAGGCCACCGGACCACGCACCGCTACCCCGTCAAATTTGCCCTGGTATTGGGGCAGAGTTATGCCCGTAGCCTTGGCGGCGCCAGTGGTGGTGGGGACAAAATTGGCAGCCCCGGCCCGCCCCCGGTTCCAATGCCGGTTGGGGCCGTCGACAATCGACTGGGTGGCGGTATAGGCATGGATGGTAGTCATGATGGCCTTTTTGACGCCAATCCTGCGTCCCATGACCTCCACCACCGGGGAGATACAATTGGTGGTGCAGCTGGCACAGGAGATTACATGGGCGGACTCTTCCGGTTTACAGACTCCGGGGACGATGACGCAGACATCCGGACCCTTGGGGGGCGCGGACAGGATTATATAGCGGGCTCCGGCTTGCACATGTTTGGCCAGACCATCCCGGTCCGTAAAGATGCCAGTGCATTCAAAGACGATATCAATGCCCAGATCTTTCCAGGGAAGCTGGGTCGGGTCTTTTTCGCTGAAAAATCTGTATTTTTTCCCGTTGACCACTAAATGGTTATCCTCGATCTCCACTTTTTTGTCGTATCGGCCATAAACCGTATCGTACTTGAGCAGATAAGCCAGGTTGTCCAGTGGCATAAGATCGTTGGTAGCCATTAATTCTAATTCGGGCGTATCGAGGATGATCTTAAAAGCGGCCCGGCCAATTCTGCCCATGCCATTGATCGCTACCTTTGCCATGTTTGATCTCCTTTCGTCAAGGGGCGTTTGATTTTGTAAGTAGCACTGCTTGCTCTGTTGGTCTTTAAACCTACTGTTTTTCTGAGCCGAGATTTTAAGTTGACGTCAAGCTAGGGATTTTTAATTGTTACCTCTATCGACGGGGTAGATTAGGCTCTGAGTATCGCACCCGCCAGATTAACCGGATAGGGCCTAACCAGGGGTAAGTTAGTTTTATTGCTATGGTTAAGTTAGAGGCGTTGTCACCGGGTGTCAACCCACTAGCCGAAGATTTCCGGCGCTGTTGGGTCAAGAGGGCAACTCATAAATCTTGATTTCGGCCTGCTGTCGTTCCGCCGCCAGCCATTGGGAGAAGAGGAATTGTTGTTTATGTTCCAGGACGGAACGGTACAGCCGGTCTCGGATTTTTTGGAATTCCTCTACATCTGGCCCGCGGCGGTCCTTAAACGCCAAAATATAATAGTGGTCTCTGCAGATTATGGGCTGCTTGACATAAGGTTGCTCAGCCGACAACAAGAAGGCTGCCAGAGACAATTCTTCGGCCGACTGTTGTCCTGGAAAGCCCTGTCTCCGGGTGAAAAACCCGCTGCTGCGGAGAGGCCCACTGGCCTGGGCCACAACCTCTTTTAAGGCCTCCCCCTTTTGCAGACGGGCCAGTAAATCCTGGGCGGTCTGCTTAGCCTGAAGCGCGGCCTTGTGCTCCCTGACCGCCTGGCGCACCTGGTCCTTAATCTGGTCCAAGGACGGGATGTGACTTTTCTGGCGTCCCAGGGATTGGAGAATGGCCAGTCCATGCGGGAAGGCGACCACTTTGCTGATTTCTTGCGGTTTTAAGCGTAGAGCTGTCTGATTTAATTGCGAATATTTTCCCAGCCCCGGTACCGGCTCATCTATGGAAATGTACGGAGTCTGGTGAACTGGCAAATTATAGCGGGCCGCCACTTCTTCCATGGTAGCGGTGGCCAGTTCCCCTCTTGCCTGCTGGGCCGCTTCCTGGGCCCGACGCCGGGCCTGTTGTTCCCTAAGGCGGGCTTCGACCTGCTCCCGGACCTGGTCCAGGGGCCGGGCCTCGGTTTCTTTAATTTCTTCCACCCGGAGGATATAGTAGCCTTTTGGGGTTTGCGCCAGGCCGACCTGGCCTTCTTGCAGCGAAAACGCCACTTTTTCCCATTGGGGCAGATTCTGGCCCCGGCTCACATACCCCAGATCGCCACCCTGGGCGCGGCTGGCTTTGTCCTGAGAGTAAGTCTCCACTAGTTGGGCAAAGTCTTCTCCGGCCTGGGCCCGCCTTAAAATCTCTTCCGCCTGCTGCTTCAGCTGCTGCTTTTCCGGCTGAGAAGCTCCTTTCGGTTCCCACAATGCCAACTGGCTGACGCGGATGGTTTGGGGCCGGGCCAACTCGTCTCTATGTTCCTGATAATAATCCTTAATTTCCTGGGAGGTAAGTTTAACCTGTTGCAGGTACTTGGCGTCGGGGAAGAACAGATAGCGTACCTGAGCCCGATCCGGCTGCCGGAACTCCTCCCGATGGGCCTTGTAATATTCAGCCATCTCGGCTGCCGACGCGGTCTGCTCGGCCAGATAACGCTCCGGCGAGACCACCAGGTAATCGACCTCCACTGCCTCCCGCTCTAAGCGAAACAGTTCCTTCAGTTCGGCTTCTGAGACCTTGGCAAAGGAGGTGATCAGTTGAACGGTCTTGTTGATCAGCAGACTCCGGCGCTCCTGGGCCTCAAAATCGGCCGGGGACAGATGGTGACGGGACAGAACCGTCTGATAGCGCTGGGGATTAAATCCTTGTTCATCATGAAACACCTGGAATTGTTTGATGTGATCCTGCAATTCCGTGGTGGTTACCATGATTCCCCAGCGCTCCGCCGCCTGCACGATGAGCAGTTCCTCAATCAACCGGTTCAGGGCCTGGCCTCTTAAGTTAAGCGATTTTAAAAGGTCCTCGGTGGCGTTTTCCCCCAATCGGTCGCGATACAACTTTATTAATTGATTATAGCTCTGCATATAAGCCGGGAGCCAGATCGGCGTGCCATTCACTGTGGCCACTCGTTGAAACCGGGCCGACCGGAAGCCGCCGATGCCCCAGAAGACAAATACCACCACAATGATTCCCACTGCCAGGATGATGAACCAGGAGCGGGCATATTTTCGCATTAACCTAAGCATTTAATTGCCCTTTTCCGACTCGGCGGGGGTATCTGCCTGGGTAGTTCCTGAGGCCATCAAGTTGCGGGCCTGCTGGGCCGCCCTGCTTTGGGGATAGTCGGCAACTATTTTCTCCAGAATCAGATTATAGACCTTGGTCTTGCCCTGGGCCTGGAAAGCGAAGGCCTGTTTCAATAAAGCCGGGGGGGCCAACACGCTTTGGGGATACTGATTCACGACTTTGTTAAATTCGACGATGGCCTCACTCAATTTGCGCTCCTGGTAAAAGGTATCAGCCAGATAATACCGGGCCTCCACCGCCTTGGGGCCGTCGGGGTGTTCGCTTAAATACTGCTGGAATTTCTGGCGGGCCGGACTATAGGATTTTTTCCTGTAGAGCTCCATGCCTTCTTTGAAAAGTTTGACCTCAGCCGGGCTTGCCGCCGGGGCTTGGCTTGGGCTTGCTTCACCAGGCGGTGGCACCGTCTCCAGAGGCGCGGCCGGGGTTGACGACGTTTCAGGGGTGGGCGGGGTTGGAGCAGGGACCGCGGCCTGGCTTTCTTGCCCCTCGGCCGGCCCTTCCGAAGCCGCCGGTTCCTCAGCCTGCGATTCTTTATCTACTTCATCTAGTTCTGCCGGTGATTCCGGTTGCTTATCCGACTTTTGAGCCTGGGCCTCCTGGAGCTGACGCAGGTGGTAGCGGTTTTCCTCTACCTGGCCTTCCAACCTCTGCACCCTGGTCTGCAGCTTGTCTATCCTGCTGCTTAAATCAGCCAACTTCTCGGCGGCCGGACTTATCGGAGCCGGATTCATTGCCGCATTAGGTTTGGTTGTTGATTCAGGCCCTGACCCACTATCGTTGCTTGTACTACCGGCAGTGCTAGCCGTGCCGCGGCCTAATCGCCCTCCATACAGGAAGGGGTCGCAGGCGCTGAGGCTCAGGGCCAAAAATCCCAAAAGCCACCAATACTTGCAGTTGTGCCTTATTTTTGGCATGAAAAACCTCAATCTGAATCCTGTGTTGCTGTTTAACCGGATTTGATACTCAGCGGGGTCCCTGGTCCTGGTTAATCGCTGTCCTCCAAGACTTGGGGACACGGCAACAGGAATTATTCTTCCGGACCGCCAATTACCAGATGGGCCCGACGGTTTTTCGCCCAGGCAATTTCATCCTGGCCCGGGTCCACCGGTTGTTCCTCACCATAGCTGACGGTGGCTAGGCGGTTAGGGGCAACGCCCAGGTTAACCAGATAGCTCTTGGCGCTATAGGCCCGTCTTTCCCCCAATCCCAGGTTATAGTCGCTGCTGCCCCGTTCGTCACAATGGCCTTCAATGGTCACCACCACTTCGGGGTGCTGGCGCAGAAAGGCCGCTTTTTTCTTTAACAGTTCCTGGGACTCTGTAGTCAGGGTATATTGATCGTACTCAAAATACAAGTCTTCGCTTTCAAAGGCAATGCCTTCGGGACCATATGCCCGGGCCCGGGCAGTGACCTGGCTGTGACTCAGCCCCCGGCGGGCAGCTTCCGCCTCCAACTCCTCTTCCTGGATTACCGCCTTCTCCTGCTCTTCGACCGCGGGCGGCGCCGGAGCCACAGTCTTGCGGGCACAGCCGCTGGCTAAAGCTAACGCCGCGATCAGAACAACGCTGACATACCAAGAGCTATATCTGTGCTTGGTCATGGTCCCTCTCTATCCGTTAATTATCGATATCAATTATCTTCAAATTTTAAATTTTAAAAAAATTTTAATCTTAATTTTTAACCGAAAACCGAAAACTATCTAAGCGACCAGGCCGGTTGAGTCTGCTGCCCCGGCAGGTTTGTCAGCCGGGTCATGCTGCCCCGGGCCACGTTTATCAGATAAATGGCGGTCTGCCCCCCGCGGTTCGAACTACAGGCAATAAACTGCGCGTCCGGCGACCAGGTAGGGCTTTCATTACTGCCTTCCTGGGTCAATGGTCTCGCTTCTCCCCCCTGGGCCGGGATGGTAAAAATCTGGAATTGTCCGCCTCGGCGGCCGGCAAAGGCGATCTGCTCCCCCTTAGGCGACCAGGCCGGAGACACATTATAATCTCCGGTAAAAGTTAAGCGCCGGACCTGGCCTTCCGGGATAGACATGATATAAATCTGTGGATTGCCCCCCCGGTTGGAGACAAAGGCGAGCTGACGGCCATCCGGCGAGAAGCTGGGGGACAGGTCAATGCTGGGGCTGGTAGTCAGCCGCTCTTTAATCACTCCCTGGGGGTTGAGCAGATAGATTTCCTGGTTGCCGTCCAGGTTTAAAGTGGCGGCTACCAGACCGCCCGGCCCCCAGGCCGGGGTGATATGCAAGGTGCCATTGGCCTTCAACCGGCGCACCGCCTTGGAATTGACCCGGACCGCGTAAAGGGCCGGGAAGCCGCGGCGATAAGAACAGAAGATGATCTCCTGGCCCGCCGGGTCCCAGGCCGGGGACAGGGCAATGGTCCGCAACCGGGTTAAGGGCTCGGACTTAAGCCTGTTCAAATCAATAATGTGCAGCTCTTTGACGTTTTTATCCGCATTAATAAAGGCAATCCGGCCCTGCGGCACCCCTCCCCGTTGGCCGGTAAGGTAAAAAATTACCTCTTCAATATACTGGTTAACCATCTGCCGGGCGGTAGAGGTCGGCCCCTGGTAGCGTTTGCCCAGCAGCATCTGCCCGGAGCCTGGATCATAGAGGCGCATTTCCAGCTGAAGCTGCTTATCCTCAGCCCGAAAGCCGCTGGCGATAACCAGATGGCAGCCGATCCGAGCAAAATAATGCAGCCGGGCCGGATCGGGCTTCAGTCCCTCCAGGGCCTGGGAATCATAACTGCCAGGCTCCAGGACGTGGAACAGCCCGGAGTTTTCCAGACCGAAGTTAGCCTGGGACACCACTTCCGAGCTCACTTCTGCTGCTGCTTCCCCCAGTTGCTGGGGCAGGGGCACCGCAATAGTATACTTTTTGCTCAGGGGGGCCTGAATATCGATATATTCCCGGGCTGCCGCGGTCCAGACGCTGATTACGACCAGCAGCAGGCCCAGCCCGCTTAGGCCGATTCTGACTGTGAGCCGGTTATTAGTTCTTAGATTCAAGAGCTTGCTTTCCATTCTGGGGTAAAGGTGACCCCGATTTCCAATTGCTCCACCCCAAACGGCAGCGCTGGCAATGGATTGGAATGAGTAATAGCCGTCATGGCCGACTGATCATAGAGCCGGTCTCCGGACTCTTGTTCAAACCAGGAAGCCGCGATGGTCCCGTTGGCCATTACCCGCACGACGATTATGGTCTTCAGGGCCTTTAGATTACTGCGCTGCAAACTGTGAGGATGCCAATGCGACCGGATCAGCTCGGCCGCCTGCTGCATATAAGCCTGAGCGACCGGGGAATGAGCCGGGCTGCTTCCGGCGGCTGGACTTGAACCTGCACCGCGGCCGGTCTTCTCCCCTGAAGATACCCCGCGGGCCTTGACCTTTCCGGCCTCTAGTTTAGCGGCTACCTGGGATACCGCATCCTTATAGGCCTGATCCCGGGCTTTGGCAGCCAGGTTTTGTTCGACTCCCTGGACTGCCGCTTCGATGCTCTGGTTCCGGTTGCCCTTAGCCGGGGCTGGGGGTTGGGCGCGGCCCTGGTTTTGATCCTGAACCTTGGTCGCTGGTTTGGAGGCCGGGGGCTGGTCCTGCGCTTTGGTGGCTGTCGCTGCTTCGGTAGCCTTGGGAACAGGCTTTTCCGCTGGAGGCGAGGGCTCCCGAATCTGGGTGGGGGCCGGGGCCGCCTGCTTGGCATCAGCCTTAATTTTTGAACCAGTCGGTTTGGGCGCTTCAGGTTTGGCCTGGGCAACCTCCGGCACTGATTCTGGTTTGGGTTTAACCGGCTTGGCTGCCGGAGGCGGCGGGGGCGATTGCACCGGAGTGGTTTTTTGCAAAGCCTTAGGAGCCGGTTTCTGAGCTTCCCGAGGTGGAGGCGAGGGCTTTGCCTCCGGCCGGACTTTGGCCACCGCAGCTGGCTTTTTCGCCTCCGACCTTTGAACCGGGGGCGGTTTGGGCTCTGCTGTTGGTTTGGCCACCGGCGGTTTTTTGGCTTCCGGTGGAGGGGGCTGGCTCTTTGGCCGATCCGGTTTGGGCACCGAAGTCCGCGGGGTTTCCGAGGCCGGTTTTGGGGCTAATTTGATCGGCGGTGCCGGAGTTGGAGTGGCTGCCTTTTTCATTGGCTGGGGCTCCGGCTGGGGCGCGGCTTTCTGAGCCTCTGGAGCAGTCCTAACCGGTATCCCCAAGGTCTCCACCGTTGATTTTGCCGGTCCGGGCGGGGGCAGATTTACCAGGTCAACGGTGTAGCTGGGAGTCAACGGCGGTCTGCTCCTGGCAAACGGCTTGAGGTATAACACCCCGGCAATTAAAGCCAGATGGCAGACCAGAGATAGCAGCAACATCATGCCCAGACGTTCTTTGGGGGTCGGGGGGGTGATTTCTCCTTTTTTCATCCTCAGGTCCATCATTCCCGCTTTTCTGCTGGTGATTCCGTCACCATGCCCAGTTTTTCCACTCCCGCGGCTTTGAGCCGGCCCATCACCTGGACTACCAGGCCATAGGGCACGGTCCGGTCCGCCTTTAAGTAAACCGGCCCCGGTCCATGCTCCTTTTCCGCCCGGGCCAGATCAGCCTCTAAGGTAGCCAGCGCTCCCCGCCGTTCATTGATAAAGATTACCCCGCCCGGGGTAATGGAGACGATTACCGGGGTTTTTTGGGCCTCCAGCGGTCCGGCTTCGGTCTCGGGCAGATTGACATTCACCCCCAGGGTCATCATGGGGGCGGTGACCATGAAAATGATCAACAGCACCAACATTACGTCCACCAACGGGGTGACGTTAATATCGGACATGGGCTCCCGGTGGTTATTATTAAAGCTCGCTGTATCCATGACCCTGTGGTTCCCGGGGCTGGGCCCGCCGCAGTAGATCCCGTTCAATAATGTTGAGCAAATCAGCGGCAAAGTTGCCCATCTCGGCTTCCAAGCCCCTGACTTTGCTAAGGAAATAATTATAACCAATCACCGCTGGAATAGCCGCCGCTAACCCGGCGGCAGTGGCAATCAGAGCTTCGGCAATGCCGGGCGCTACCATGCTCAAAGTGGCGCTGCCTTTGAGGCTGATGCCCCGGAAGGCGTTCATGATTCCCCACACTGTCCCGAACAGCCCGATGAAGGGGGCGGTGTTGCCGGTAGTGGCCAAAAAGGTCAGCGCCCGCGCCAGCCGGGTGCTCTCGGCACTGATCGCCCGCCGCAGGGCCCGGCTGACATTGTCCAAACCGGCCCTAAGAGAGATCGATCTCTGCGGGTCATGGCCCGGATTATCTGTGGTGGTCTTGGTCTGCCGCAATTTGGTCAGTTCAATATAACCCAGGCGATAGATTTCGGCCACCGGCGAAGCCCGGAGATGCCGGGTATCATGGTAGGCGGTGGACAGGTTTTTGGCGCTCCAGAAAATCTCCAGAAACTCCATGGTCTGCTTTTTGGCCCGGGTCAACAGGACGAGTTTGGCAAAAATGATGGCCCAGCAGACAATGGAAAAAAACAGCAGGACCACCATAACCCCTTTGACCATGGGGCCGGCCGCCTGGACCAGCGGCAGGATATCCAGGTCCGAGGGCACCGAGGCTGCTGCGACGCTCACCGGGGTAGAGCCAATTAAAGGGAAAAGTATAGAGATATCCATATCTTTTATCGCATAAATTTTATGTTTCTGTCCGAATTTTGTCAAGCCAGATTTGCGGGCGGCTCAGGTTTGCAACCACCTGCTGAATTTAATCATATTCTTCAACTCAATGGAATCAAAATTATATTATCTTCTCAAACCCATAAAAAGCTTGACAGGACAATTCGGACATGGACAAAATTTCAGCCATAAACTTAAGGAGGAGACTATGGTTCACATTATGGGGCATCGCGGCGCGCCAGCCTACGAGCCCGAAAATACCCTGCGCTCGGTGCGGCGGGCTCTGGAGATGGGCGTGGGAGCGGTGGAGATTGATGTCCAACTGACCCGGGACAGCCGTCTGGCAGTAATCCACGATGAGACCGTGGACCGCACTACCAATGGCCGCGGCTGGGTTAGGGATTTAACCTGGGATGAACTGCAGCGCCTCGATGCCGGCCAGGGAGAGCACATCCCGGCCCTGGAAGAAGTCATGGACCTGGTGCGGGGCCGGGCCCATTTGGTGATAGAGCTGAAGCAACCGGACGCGGTAGGCCCGCTGGCGGAATTTTTCCAGGCGCATAACCTGTTCGAGGACGCTCATGCCATTTCTTTCTGGCATCCGGCGGTCAAGGCCTTGCGGGAGATGGAGCCCAAGATCAGGACCGGGGTGCTGCTGGTAGGTCATCCGTTAGATCCAGTGGCCATGGCCCGGGATGCCGGGGCCGAAGCTCTGGTTCTCAATTTTGCTTTTGTCAACCGGGACCTGGTGCAGGCCGCCAAGCGCGCCGGCCTCATGGTCTTTATCTGGAATATCGATACCATCGAGCTGTTGAAGCCCTTTTTAGACCTGGAACTGGACGGCATTGGCAGTAATCGCCCGGATGTGCTGATCGAATATCTAAAAACTCACCGTGGCTAAGATTTATTCAAACGCCTCGGGCAGCTGAGGGGTTGGCTCCCCGTTCTTCCTCAATATCAACAGGACACCGATTCTTACGGACTGGAGGGAAGTGCTGGATAACTCGGGTATGCACCTGAGGGAGGCGGTTGATTGACTTCATTGGCCATGCTGAGTATATTGAGATCTCTAAGTTCAGACTGTCGCTAGGTTGGTCAGATCATCTCTGCCTTTTACTTGACAAGGAGAATTTCTTGATGCCCAAAACTTTTAAAGCCATGGTGGTGCACGAAACTGAGGATAATAACTTTATCAGGCAGATTACCGATAAGTCGCTGGATGAACTGCCCGCCGGTGAGGTATTAATCAGGGTCAGTTATTCCTCCTTAAACTACAAGGACGCGCTGTCGGCTTCCGGTAATAAAGGGGTCACCAAGCATTATCCCCACACCCCCGGGGTGGATGCCGCCGGGGTGGTGGAGGAAAGTACCAGTGAGGCGGTTCGGCCCGGAGAGGAAGTGGTGGTCACCGGCTTTGATCTGGGGATGAACACCTCCGGCGGGTTTGGCCAATATATCCGGGTGCCGGCCGATTGGGTGGTAAAGCGGCCCGACAATCTCTCTCTGCGGGAAAGCATGATCTATGGGACGGCGGGTTTTACCGGGGCGCTGTCCGTCTTCAGGCTGACCAAGCACGGCGTTGCTCCGGAGCAGGGGGAAATCCTGGTCTCCGGTGCTTCCGGCGGGGTGGGCAGCATCGCGGTCTCGATTCTTGCCCAAATCGGTTACCAGGTGATCGCCATAAGCGGAAAAAAAGAGCAAAGGCAATTTTTGCTCGATCTGGGGGCTCAGGACGTAATCAGCCGAGAGGAAGCCACCGACACCTCCGGCAGACCGCTGTTAAAAGGGCGGTGGGCCGGGGCGATTGATACAGTGGGGGGCGATATTTTGGCGACCTCCCTCAAGTCGATAAAATATGGTGGAGCAGCCACTTGCTGTGGTAATGTGGCCTCCCCGGAACTGCATACCACGGTATTCCCCTTTATTTTGCGAGGAGTCAGTCTGTTGGGGATCGATTCGGTATATTGCCCGGCCACCACCCGCCTGCAGATCTGGCAGAAACTTTCGCAGGAATGGAAATTGCCTCACCTTGATCGCCTGGCTACCGAGATTACCCTGGCGGAACTGGATCACCATATTGACCTGATATTGCAAGGAAAGCAAAAAGGCCGGGTGATCGTCAACTTGGCCCGGGAAATTTAATAAGTTAATAAAGCCAGCGACAGAAAACTTAAAGATTTTATAAGGATTGGCATGGCCACGACAGTAACCGAACAGATCATCGCGGCACATTTGGCCGCCGGACAACTGGCAAAAGGCGAAGAGATTGCCCTTAGCATAGATCAGACTCTGACCCAGGATGCCACCGGCACGCTGGCCTACCTGGAGTTTGAATCGCTCAACCTTCCCCGGGTCCGCACCCAGATCTCGGTGAGTTATGTTGACCATAACTTGCTTCAGACTGATTTTAAGAATGCCGATGACCACCGCTTTTTACAATCGGTGGCGGCCCGCTATGGGATCAACTTCTCGCCGCCCGGCAACGGCATCTGCCACCAGGTGCACCTGGAACGGTTCAGCGTTCCCGGCCAAACTCTGTTGGGCTCGGATAGCCATACCCCCACCGCGGGCGGGGCTGGAATGGTGGCCCTGGGGGCTGGAGGCCTGGATGTAGCCCTGGCCATGGCGGGTCAGCCCTTCTATCTTATCATGCCTGAAATCATGGGCATCCGCCTGACCGGCCACTTGCCGCCCTGGGTGTCGGCCAAGGACGTCATTCTGGAACTGCTTCACCGTTTGAGCGTTAAGGGTGGGATGGGGACCATCCTGGAATATTTTGGCCCCGGAGTAAAAACTCTTACTGTCAGTGACCGGGCGACCATTGCCAATATGGGGGCGGAATTGGGCGCCACCACCTCGGTGTTTCCGTCCGATAGTCAAACCAAGCGGTTTCTAGCTCTCCAGGGCCGAGGCCAAAGCTTCCGGCCCCTTAAGGCCACCGGCACCAAGGGCTTTGGCGCCATTGTCGATCTGGACCTGGGAAGCCTCTCCTCCCTGATTGCCTGTCCCTCCTCCCCCGATAATGTCAAGGAAGTCCGGGAAGTCGAGGGGACCCCGGTACACCAGGTGATTATCGGCTCCTGCAGCAACTCCTCCTTCCGCGACCTGATGGTGGTAGCCCGGGCTTTGGAAGGCCGACAGGTCCATCCCCAGGTGAGCCTGGAAATCAACCCCGGCTCCCGACAGGTGCTGGAAAATGTCGCCCTGGCGGGGGGCCTGGTTACTTTGCTTAAGGCCGGAGCCCGCGTTCATCAACCCGGGTGTTTAGGCTGCATCGGCATGGGGCAGGCCCCGGCCACCGGGACCGTATCAATCCGCACCTTTCCACGCAATTTTCCCGGCCGCAGCGGCACCCAGGATGACCAGGTCTATCTGGCCAGTCCGGAAACCGCGGTAGCCGCAGCGATCTTCGGGGAGATCGTTGAGCCTCGCCGCTTAGGGGATTATCCCCGGGTGGTGACCCCCCGGCGCTATTTGATCGACCGCGGTCATATTCAGACCGGCGGTTCCGAAGCGCTGCCGGGCGAGATCGTGCGCGGGCCTAATATTAAGCCTTTCCCCGAACTGACCCCGTTGCCGGAAAGCTGGGAAGGCGAAATTCTATTGAAGGTGGGAGATAACATCACCACCGATCATATCATGCCGGCTGGCAGCCAGATTCTGCCGCTGCGCAGCAATATCCCGGCGATCAGCGAGTATGTCTTTGCCGCCGTGGATGCGGATTTTCCCCCGCGGGCCCGGCAGAAAGGGGAGGGGGCGGTCATCGGCGGGGAGAACTATGGCCAGGGCTCCAGCCGGGAACACGCCGCCCTGGCCCCCCGCTATCTGGGGGTACGGGTCAAGCTGGCCAAGAGCTTCGCCCGCATCCATCAGGCCAACCTGATTAATTTCGGCATTCTCCCCTTGATCTTTGAAAACCCGGCCGATTACGACCGGCTGGCAGTCGGGTCTCGCCTGCGTCTCCCCGACCTCCGGCGTCGCTTGCTGGCCGGTGAGGAGCGGCTGCCGGTAGAGGTCGATGATGAAACTATCTGGGTGCGGCTCAACCTTTCAGAACGCCACCGGCAGATCGTGGCGACCGGCGGCCTGCTCAACTGGACCCGGGAAAAATACCAAAAATAGACGCGATTACTAAAAATTCAGGGCGCAATAAATTGCGCCCCTTGTTTGGAGGGTTCTGACTAGGCTCTACCTGTTTATAATTCTATAATCCTGGTTAACTTACCACTCTGATTTGCTTGCCTCGGCGATAACTATCATCGCCTCAGGCTCCCATGAAAAATTCTTCTTTCAGGGCCGGCCCCTTGAATTCGATGACCCGTAGCAAGAGCACTGGCACCGTGGCATGACTGACTATCTTCTCAGCCACACTCCCCATCACCCAGGCGACTTCCCCGCGGCCGTGTGTAGCCAGGGCGATCAGGTCCATGTTGTTGTCCCTGGCATAGGCAATGATCTGTTGGGCCGGCATCCCCTCCTCATAGACAAAATTTACCTCCAGCTCTTTGCCTTTCAGGTCATTGGCGACCTTTTCGAGGTACCTTTCCGAGACCCGCTTTTCTTGGGCGGCGGCGTCTTTAAATACCTCGGGGCTGGGCATTCCTTCCACCCCTAAAGTTCCAGCACTGCCCACTGTCATTAAGGTGACTTGGGCTCCACAGGTTTTGGCTAACTCCTCCACCTGAGGCAAGATCTTTGCCGCCAATTCCGAACCGTCCAGTGGAACCAAAATCTTTTTAAACATGAAGTCCTCCTGAGTTTAATAGTTAGTGATTACTGTAATTATTGGTTGCAATCTCAACTAACAAAAAGCACCAGGTTGGGTTCCCTGACGCCGGCTTCCCCACCAAATTAAACTGACTCTTCTCAACTGAGGCAAAACATTCTTCCGTATCAATTTTTCTTTAAAATAAGGACTATTTATAATTCTGTCAATGGCAAAATTTTCAAGATTTAAAACTACTCCTCGGCGACGTCAGGGGCGTCGGCGGCTTCGGGATGTTCCACCGCCTTGTACAGCTCGCGTTGCAATAGACGGTTATAACTGGTAAAATCCCGATCCCCGCGGTCGACTTCAAGATGTTGGTCGATCATTTTTAGCTTGGCGTCCAGATCGTCCAGATAATAAACCAGCAGCGCTTCCCGGGTCTTGGGCAGCACCGGGGAGCCGAACTCATGATAGCCGTGATGGGAGGCGATAATATGCTCCAATTGCAGCAGCAGAGCGGGGTCCGGAAAGTTCTGGGCCGCGGCTTCGGCCCGCACCATTTCCAGTCCCAGGATGATATGCCCTAATAGTTGACCAGCAATAGAATAATCCGGCGCATGGGGGGTGGTGATTTCCTTGATCTTGCCGATATCATGTAAAATGGTTCCGGCCAGTACCAGACTGCGGTTGAGGTGGGCATAAACCGCGGTGGCTTGCAAGGCCATGCGGGCCAAGAACCAGGAATGTTCCAACAATCCCCCCAGATAGGCATGATGATAGAGTCGGGCCGCGGGGCAGACCTTAAAGTCCTCGGCGTGCTTGTGAAGCAGCCCCAGCACCAGTTCTTTAAGCGGGGATTCCAAATGCTCTTCCGCCAGAGTCAACAACTCCTGCCACATCTGGTCCAGATCATAGCTGCTGGCATGGATCAGCAGGGAGAGATCAAAATCTTTGATCTCCTTTTTGAGCTGTCGGAGGCGGTCTACGGTCATGATGGCTTGCAGCGACAACTGCAGTTCATTGTTAAAGGAACTGATCCGGCCCTTAACCGCCACATAATCCCCCGGGGTAAAGGGTCCGGCATATTTTTCCAACACATCCGACCAGACCTTGCCCTTTAGGAAGCCGCTGCGATCGCCTAACAGCAGGTCCAGATAAGGCTCCCCGTTTCGGGTCAGCCGTGATTCTACCTGCCGCAAAACAAAATATTGCTGCACCACATCCCCCTCCCGCAGGTCCTTGATAAGCTGGTGCGACATACCCCCAATCTCCTTCTATGGCGTTACCCCTGTCTTAATTATTGCCGCTGGGAAGACATTTCCCTGGCCCGGTATGAGAAAAAGGCTTCAGAGCCAGTTAATTTTAAGCCAACAGCGGGGAGTCAGCAAGGGAAAATATATTTAATAATTAAGTAATTACCTTTGCTTGACAACCTTCCCGGAGATAATTAATTTTTGTTTAATGAAAACCGATAATTTTATTATAAGGATAAAGCGAGGCGAATTTTATCATTTTACCCCCCAGGCAGCGACTTCAATCCGATCGGTGGGGATGATTGGACCGGGCTAGATTTGGAGGCCAGAAGCTGAACATCCAAAGTCGGAGAGCCATGGCCGGAGAAAAATTTTTTAAAAGACCCAGGTCTTGCCAAAAAAAGTTTTCTATGTTAAATTTTATGGATTGATAAAATTTGCATTTTACCTAAGGGCGGAAATTTTTACCGCATCAAAGGGAATCTCCCATGGAGAGTGATTATATCAACAAACTTATCAATTTGGGTAAAGAAAAGGGTGGTTATGTAACCTATGACCACCTTAATGAAATTTTACCGCCAGAGATGGTAGATCCTATTCAGATAAAAGAAGTATTTGATACCTTGCAAGAAGAAGAAATCGAAGTGGTTGATAGCCTGGAGGAAGTGGGCTTAAACGAGGTAGAACTGCCCGAGGAAGCGGTGGAGGTCGAGGAGGCGGCGGAATCCGAAGAGGTCCCGGAACAGGAGGGTATTGTCGCCGCCTATTTTCGCGAGATGCTGCGCTATTCGGTATTAACTCCCGAGGAAGAAAAAAAATTAGGCAAAATCATCAAAAATGGCCAGGAAAGCATTCTGAAGATGGTTTATGGCAGTAATTCCGACCTGGAGGAGATCAACTACCTGCGACAGAAGGTGGAGGAATGGTTTCAGACCGGCGAGAAGACCGCCCAGGCCAAGGAGAAATTATTCCAATTCATCCATCAGACCTTAAAACAGGTCCAGCGCCGCCATCCGGAAGCCGCAGAAGTCAAGCAGCTGGTCAAGCAGATCAAGGACAAGGAAAAAGAGGTCACCAGGGCGCGGGATGAGATGATCAAGGCCAACCTGCGTCTGGTGGTGAGCATTGCCAAAAAATATCTGCACCGGGGGTTGAGTTTCTCGGATCTGATCCAGGAAGGCAATCTGGGGCTGATGAAGGCCGTTACTCGGTATGACTACACCACCGGCTACCGCTTGAGCACCTTTGCCTCTTGGTGGATCCGGCAGACCATTACCCGGGCGATCTATGACAAGACCCGCACTATCCGCATTCCGGTCCACCTTCAGGAAATCCGCAACCGCTGCTACCGAGCCTTCTATGATCTGCTCAAGGAACTGGGACGGGAACCGTTGCTCAAGGAGATTGCCGAGCGTTCCGGGGTGCCGGAGGACAAAATTCTGGTAGTTACCAATCTCTCCGACGAACCTATTTCCCTCGAGACTCCGGTGGGCGATGAAGGAGATCGTCTGGGAGACTTTATCCGCAACGATCAGGCTATTTCTCCTCACGAAGCCATCGTCAGCTCCGAGCTGGGCGAAAAGACCGATGCCATCCTGGCGACCCTGACGCCGCGCGAAGAGAAGATTATGAAGATGCGGTTCGGCATCGGCGCCGAGGTGGAACATACCTTAGAGGAAATCGGGCGGGAGTTTAAAGTTTCTCGGGAACGGATCCGCCAGATTGAAAAAAAGGCTCTAAAACGGCTAAAGCATCCTACCCGCAAGGTAACGCTGGAGGATTTTCTGGAATAACCCCAGGAACAGAACTTAATCTGCCCTGATTTATCCCCGGTGGGGAGGATAGTCATGACAGTTATGGACTCGCAGAAGTTGGCAGAGTTGCGGGAGCGGCTGTTGGAACGCAAACGCAAGCTATGGCAAGAGGTTAAGAATCAGATCAAGACCGGTTTAGGAGAAGATTACCAGGATCTGTTGTCTACGGTCCGCGATAATGAAGATCAGGCTCTGGCCAACCTTTTGGAAGAGACCCAATTTTCCCTTATTGAACCCAAACGCCAGGAGCTGATGGCCATTGAAGAAGCCTTAATTCGCATGGACAACGGCACTTATGGGCTTTGCGAAGACTGTGGCGCCCCCATCGAACCGCGGCGGTTGGAGATCATGCCCCAAACTTCCTTATGCCGGGAATGTCAGGCCCAGCGGGAAAAAATCGCCAAGGCCGGAGGCCGCTGATCCGGCCGGACCGAGTGCAATCCGGGCAGAATTAATTGATGTCTAATTTTTCGGGGGCCGGGGTTGGTCTAGCAACCTCCCCCGCCCTAAGCAGGTATTGGCCGACGATGTTTCAGACAGGGCAGGTGGGCCCGCACCTGCTGCAGGCGCTGCCGGTCTAAATTGGCGTAAATCACCCCTTCCCCATCCGGGGCCTGGGCCAATATCAGGCCCCAGGGGTCGACGATCAATGAGCGGCCATAGCTTTCCCGGTGGGGGCCGTGCCGGCCGAACTGGGCCGGAGCCAGGAGGTAGACCTGATTTTCAATGGCCCGGGCCCTCAGCAGGACCTCCCAGTGGTCTCGGCCGGTGTGCAAGGTAAAGGCCGCGGGCAAAATGATCACCTCAGCCCCCCGGTCTACCAGGCGCCGGAAGAGTTCCGAGAATCGTAGATCATAGCAAATGGCCAAACCGATAGTAAACCCCTCTTCGGGCAGGGACCAGGTGACCACCTCCTGGCCCCCCTGGACATAACGGGATTCCTGATAGCTCGCCCGGCCCGGCAGGGTGACATCAAAGAGATGGATTTTCCGATACCGGGCCAGTAGATTGCCCTGAGGACCGAGCAATACCGAAGTATTGTAGAGTTGGCCTCCTGGAGCGGTCTCGGGAAAGGTGCCCAGCAATAGATAGATCCCCAGTTCAGCCGCCAGTTGTTGAAATTCCTGCACCAAAGGACCTTCCAGGGTCTGAGCGGTAGGCGGGCTTCCTTCATCGGCAGGACCCATATAGGCAAAGTGCTCCGGCAGTGCTACCAGCCGGACCTGTTGGGAGGCGGCTTCCTGTATCAATTGACGGGCCCGCCGCCGGTTCTGCTTAACATCGGTGGTGCTGTGCATCTGCACCAGGGCTACCCGCATTTATCTATACCTCTTGTGATCCGAGATGCTACTTTTGAGGATTAAATATACACCTTATCGCCCAAGAAGCCAAAGGTGAAAACCTCGGTGAAGTAAACCTGTTAAAAAAATCTTGACAGACTTGCCAATCTTATTTAAATATATAAAGATACATTTTAGTGCCCTGGTTTTGGGCGGCATGGGTTTCCGGGCTGGCGTAGCTCAATGGTAGAGCAGCTGATTTGTAATCAGCAGGTTGCGGGTTCGAGTCCCATCGCCAGCTCCAGATCAGCTCAGAGATGATTGATAAAATCGGATGGAGGCGGTCAGGGGCAGCCAGGCCATACACTGTGGAGAGGTTCCCGAGCGGCCAAAGGGAACAGACTGTAAATCTGTCGGCGATGCCTTCGGAGGTTCGAATCCTCCCCTCTCCACCAAAAAATTTTCAGCCGGGAGATTGGGGTTTCGAGACAGGGGGAAGCGCCCTTAAACCTGAAATCAATCCAGCCCCTTACAATCCTTAGCCTTAGGGCGGGAATAGCTCAATTGGCCAGAGCATCAGCCTTCCAAGCTGAGGGTTGCGGGTTCGAGTCCCGTTTCCCGCTCCAAGGGCCCACGTAGCTCAGTAGGTAGAGCACTTCCTTGGTAAGGAAGAGGTTCACCGGTTCGATCCCGGTCGTGGGCTCCAGAGTGATATGTTGAGATAGTTAAACCCGGATGCAGTCACCGAAGCACACCTTCTCGTAATGGAGATCCGAAATGGCCAAAAAGAAGTTTGAGCGCAAGAAGCCGCATGTGAATGTGGGGACTATTGGACATATTGATCATGGCAAGACGACCTTGACTTCGGCGATTACCAAGCATTTGGCCCGCAAGGGGATGGCGGAGTATATTCCTTTTGACATGATAGACCGGGCGCCGGAGGAGAAGGAGCGGGGCATCACCATTGCCACGGCGCATGTCGAGTATGAGACGGCCAAGCGGCATTATGCGCATGTGGACTGTCCGGGGCATGCTGATTATATCAAGAACATGATCACCGGGGCGGCCCAGATGGATGGGGCGATTTTGGTGGTGGGGGCGGATGATGGACCGATGCCGCAGACCCGGGAGCACATTTTGTTGGCCCGCCAGGTGGGGGTGCCCAGCATTGTGGTATTTTTGAACAAGACTGACATGGTGGATGACCCGGAGCTGATTGAGTTGGTGGAGTTGGAGTTGCGGGAGTTGTTGTCCAAGTATGATTTTCCCGGGGAGGAGATTCCGATCGTCAAGGGGTCGGCCCTGAAGGCGCTGGAGAGTGATGATCCGGATTCGGCCGAGGCCCGTTGTGTGTTTGAGTTGATGGAGGCGGTGGATGCCTATATTCCGGAGCCGGTGCGGGATATTGACAAGCCGTTTTTGATGCCCATTGAGGATGTCTTTTCGATTTCGGGCCGGGGCACGGTGGTCACCGGCCGGGTGGAGCGGGGCATCATCCGGGTGGGGGAAGAGATTGAGATTGTCGGTTTCCGGCCCACCTTCAAGACGGTCTGCACCGGGGTGGAGATGTTCCGCAAGACCCTGGACCAGGGTCAGGCGGGGGACAATATTGGGGTGCTGTTACGGGGCACCAAGAAGGACGAGGTGGAGCGGGGCCAGGTGGTGGCCAAGCCGGGGTCGATCACGCCGCACACCAAGTTCAAGTGTGAGGTCTACATTTTGACCAAGGAGGAGGGCGGTCGGCACACGCCGTTTTTCAATGGTTATCGGCCGCAGTTTTACTTTCGGACCACGGATGTCACTGGGGTGGTGACCCTGCCGGAAGGGGTGGAGATGGTGATGCCGGGGGACAATGTCTCTTTGGAGGTCAGCCTGATCACCCCCATCGCCATGGAGAAGGAACTGCGCTTTGCCATCCGCGAAGGCGGCCGCACCGTCGGCGCCGGCGTGGTCAGCGAGATTGTTGAATAAATCCTTGAGTTGATGAAATTTTGCGAAAATGCGCGATAATATAATATTGGCCTGTACAACCTGCAAACGACGGAATTATACCTCTACCAAAAATAAACGCCGGACTCCGAATCGCTTGGAGTTGAAGAAGTTTTGTCCGTATTGCCGGATGCATACGCTTCATCGGGAAACCAAGTAGGGTGGACTTTGCAGGCCAGTAGCTCCAACGGCTAGAGCACCGGACTCCAAATCCGGGTGATGGGGGTTCAAATCCCTCCTGGCCTGCCATTTTTTTGTGATGCGAAAGGGACAGAGTCTGGCGAGACTAAATGGCTTAGGAAAAGATTTCGAGTATGGCGGAGAGGTTCCTCCATACTTGTTTCCCTACCTAATGGGTTAGCAAATAATCACTGTCATAATAGTTCCGAATCGTGGCACTGGAGACCTAAAAAGGGGAAGCGGGCTTCCTTGCGTCTTTGACCGGGCGGAGAAGATCGATAAAAGTCTGAGCCCCAGCAATTGCAGAAAGGTCAAACAGGTCCAGGTAAAAATCGGGTAAGCGCTTTAAAATTAGGCGATTAACGGATTTAAGCCTCAGCCGATCATATTACCGCAGAGACGACTTCATGAAGAAAACTAAGACCAAAGAAAAGCCTAGCCCCAAAGTTCAGGACAAAGGTGGCAAAGAGGTAAGCAAGAAGGCAGCCAAGGGCCAGGTGGTCAAGCTTGGAGCCAAGAAGAGCAAGCCCTCGAAGTTTTCAGAAATAGCGCAATTTTGGCGCCAGACCAAGCAGTTCTTCAATGAAGCCGTTATAGAATTAAAAAAGGTGACCTGGCCGGGGCGCAAGGAAACCCTGGGGTCGACCGCGGTAGTGATTATTTTGGTGATTTTTATCTCGGTTTTTTTAGGCTTGGTAGACCTGGGGTTATCCAGATTAGTAAGTTACGTCATGGGTTGAAAAAATATAAGGACCTCTATTAGTGGCACAGAAATGGTATATTGTGCATACCTATTCCGGTTTCGAAAAACAGGTCAAACAATCGCTGGAAGAACGGAGCCGGGCTCAAGGCATGGAAAACCTGATCACTGAGGTATTGGTGCCTACTGAACAGGTAGAGGAAATCGTCAAAGGGGAGCGGCGCATCACTTCACGCAAGTTTTATCCCGGCTATATCATGGTCCGCATGGAACTCAATGACGACACCTGGCATCTGGTTAACGATACTCCCAAGGTCACCGGGTTTTTGGGCAGCCGCACCGAACCAGTAGCCATCCCCGATGCGGAAGCCGAAAAGATTTTGACGCAGATGCGGGAAGGGGCGCTCAAGCCCAAACCCAAGGTGAAATTCGAAGTGGGGGATAGAGTCCGGGTCATCGAAGGCCCGTTCAGCAATTTTAATGGCGTGGTGGATGAGGTAAAGGCGGAAAAGGGCCGGGTCCGGGTGATGATCAGCGTCTTTGGCCGCTCCACGCCGGTGGAGTTCGAATTTTTTCAACTGGAGAAGATTTAATCTCAGCCAGGTGGGGCAGGACTTGCTATTGCCGTCAGTTCTGGCCAGCCGCTGGGAATTTTAAAATCAACTGAGGAGTTACCGTAGATGGCAAAAAAAGTGGTGGCCCAAATCAAGTTACAGATTCCTGCTGGTCAGGCCAACCCTTCCCCTCCGATCGGGCCGGCCCTGGGGCAGCATGGGGTCAATATCATGGAGTTCTGCAAAAGTTATAATGCCCGCACCCAAGGCCAGGAAGGAACCATCGTTCCGGTGCTGATCACTGTTTTTGCCGACCGGTCCTTTACCTTTGTTACCAAAACCCCTCCGGCCTCAGTATTGCTCAAGAAGGCGGCGCAGATCGGCTCCGGGGCCAAAGAGGCGGGCCGGGAAAAAGTGGCGCAGGTAAATTGGCAGCAGGTGGAGGAAATTGCTCGTCAGAAAATGCCCGACCTCAATACCACTGACATTGAGGCCGCCAAGCGTTCCATTGCCGGGACGGCGCGCAGCCTGGGGATCGACATCGTCTAAATGAGGCCGACCCCAAATGAATGGGAGCAGGTAATGTCTAAGAGAGGGAAAAAATATCAAACCGTCCGTACCCTAGTCGATAAGACCCAGAAGTATAATTTTCCCGAGGGTCTGGAATTGGCATTAAAAACCGCTTATGCCCGCTTTGACGAAACCGTGGATGTGGCCGTCCGTTTAGGGGTCAACCCCCGCCACGCCGACCAGATGGTCCGGGGGGCGGTGGTCCTGCCCAACGGAGTCGGCAAGTCGGTGCGGGTGTTGGTTTTTGCCAAAGGCGAAAAGGAAAAAGAAGCCCTGGACGCCGGGGCCGACAACGTTGGCGCCGAAGATTTGATTGAACGGATCAAAGGCGGCTGGCTGGAATTTGACAAGGCAGTGGCCACCCCGGATCTGATGGGGCAGGTGGGCAAGATCGGCAAAATCCTGGGCCCCCGGGGGCTGATGCCCAATGTTAAAGTCGGGACCGTTACCTTTGATGTCGGTCGGGCGGTAGAGGAGCTCAAGGCCGGGAAAATTGATTTCCGGGTTGATAAGGCCGGGGTCATCCATGCCCCCATGGGCAAGGTCTCCTTTGGGGTGGAGAGACTCCTGCAAAATCTGGCCAGCTTCTTTGAGACCTTGATCCGCTTAAAGCCACCGACCAGTAAAGGGGCCTACCTCAGGGGCATAGCTCTGTCAACCACCATGGGGCCGGGAGTTCGCATTGATCCGTTGGAGGTCAAAAACTTATTAAGGATGGCTTCCGCCTAATTATGCCGGCCGGGGCGCGGGAGGCTGGAAAAGGAGTTGCAGGTGCAAAGAAAGGAAAAAAGCAGGATAGTCGAGGGCCTGCATGAAAAACTAAAGCAAGCGGAGTTCAACGTGCTCACCGACTTCAAGGGTCTCAAGGTGGCCGAGATGACCAACCTGCGCCGGGAGGTCAAAGAAGCCGGGGGCGAATTGATTGTGGTGAAAAACACGCTCCTCAAAAGAGCAGCAGCCGAGACCGAGACGGCCCGGCTAGAGGAGTTTTTCCTCGGCCCCACTGCGATTGCCTTGGGGTATGACAACCCGCTGAATTTGGTCAAGGCCTTGATCAAATTTGCCAAGGACAAACCCCACCTCAAATTAAAGGCAGGGGTGTTGCGGCACTCGGTGCTCTCAAAAGAGGATATTGCGGAGCTCTCCAAGTTGCCTGGCCGAGAGGTGCTGATCAGCCAACTGTTGGCTGCCATGCAAGCCGTCCCGACCTCTCTGGTAAATGTCCTGAGTGGCGTTATCCGTCAGTTGCTTTATACTTTGCAGGCGATTGAGGCGCAAAAGGCCGCCTCCGGCGACTAGCCCCGAATTTTGATCAAGAATCATCGATCTTATTGCAGGAAACCATTTATCGGCGATTTTATCGCCTCTTGAAAACTTTGCGGATATTAAGGAGGACCTGAGCCATGGAAAAAGTAACCAAAGCCGAGGTGATCGATTTTATTGCCAACATGACGGTTTTGGAATTATCCCAACTTATCAAGGAATTAGAGGAAAAATTTGGCGTCACCGCGGCGGCTCCGGTAGCCATGGCGGCTGCGGCCCCCAGCGCGGGCGAGGCCGCGCCGGTGGTTGAGGAACAGACGGAATTTGATGTGGTGCTCACCCAAGTGGGTCCCAACAAGATTCCGGTCATCAAGGAAGTCCGGGCCATTACCAGCCTGGGGCTTAAAGAGGCCAAGGACGCGGTGGAAAACGTCCCAACTACTTTGAAGGAGGGTATTTCCAAAGCAGAAGCTGAAGAAATCAAGAAAAAACTGGAGGAACAGGGGGCTGCGGTCGAGATTAAGTAGCCTGCCGGAATTTTCGGTTTCGAGTTTACCGTTGCCAGCAAACCTAATTACCAACAACTCGAAATCAACCGTTGATTTACCAACAAGGAGAACGAATGGCTGAGGTTTTCTCCCCTCAAAAGCTTTACCGCCGCAATTTCGGCAAGATTGAGAGGTTTATTGAGATCTCCAATCTGATCGAAATGCAGAAAGAATCTTATCAACGATTCTTACAAAGCGATGTCCCCCCAGAGGAACGGGGCGATTATGGCCTCCTGGGGGTTTTTAAGAGCGTCTTTCCCATCTGGGATTTTAGTGGGACAGCTTCGTTGGAGTTTGTCAACTACAACTTTGCCGACCCCAAGTATGACATGGAAGAATGTCTGCAGCGAGGCATGACCTATGAAGCCCCGATGAAGCTTACGGTGCGGCTTGTGGTCTATGAGGTCGACCAGGAGGCGGGGACCCGCGCCATCCGAGACATTAAGGAGCAGGAGATCTACTTCGGTACCATTCCTTTGATGACCGACCATGGCACCTTCATCATCAATGGCACCGAACGGGTAGTGGTAAGCCAGTTGCATCGCTCCCCCGGACTCTATATCGACCACGATCGGGGCAAGACCCATTCCAGTGGCAAGCTGCTTTATTCGGCCCGTCTCATCCCTATGCGGGGTTCCTGGATCGATCTGGAATTTGACCATAAAGATATCCTCTATGTCCGCATTGACCGCCGCCGCAAGTTCCCGGTGACGGTGCTCCTTAAGGCTTTGGGATATTCCGCCGAGGAACTGTTGAATATTTTCTTCCAGACCGAGAAAATCCATCTGGAAGGCGACATCTGCAAGCGGAAATTCATCCCTGAATTTCTGCTCAACAAAAAAGCGGTCACCGATATCGTCGATCCCCGGACCGGGGAGGTGATGGTCAAAAAATTAAAGAAGGTGACCCCGGCCTCCATTCGCCGGATGCAAGAGGCCGGGGTGGAGTATCTGGCGGGCAACACTGTCGAACTGATCAATAGAGTAGTAGCCCATGACATCCTGGACCCCCAAAGCGGAGAGGTGTTGATCCAGTGCAATGATTATATTACCGAGGATAAACTTGAACTGCTGCAGGTGCGGGGGGTAAAGGAACTGGACCTGCTTTATATTGACGGGCTCAATGTCAGTCCGTGTCTGCGTGATACTCTGGCGGTGGACAAAACCGCCAACATGCGGGAAGCCATCCTCGAGATCTACAAAAGATTACGGCCGGGCAATCCGCCCACTCTGGAGGTGGCGCTCAACTTCTTTCAGAACTTGTTCTTCAAACCGGAATATTATGATTTATCCCCGGTAGGTCGTCTGAAGCTCAATTTACGGTTAAACAGGGACCTGCCCCTCACTCACACCACCCTTACCCGGGAAGATATCCTTTACACGGTCAAGGAGTTGATCAGCCAGAAAGACCAGGAAGGTCCGGTGGATGATATTGATCACCTGGGCAACCGGCGGGTCCGGGCGGTGGGAGAATTATTGGAAAATCAGTACCGCATCGGCCTGGTGCGGATGGAGCGGGCCATCAAAGAGCGGATGAGCCTGCAAGACATCGACACCCTGATGCCCCATGACATGATCAATGCCAAACCGGTGTCAGCGGTAGTCAAGGAATTCTTTGGTACCAGTCAGTTGTCGCAGTTTATGGATCAGACCAACCCGCTCTCCGAGATTACCCACAAGCGCCGTTTGAGCGCCCTGGGGCCGGGGGGCTTGACCCGGGAACGGGCCGGCTTTGAAGTGCGGGATGTGCATCCCACCCATTACGGCCGCATCTGCCCGATCGAGACCCCGGAAGGTCCCAACATCGGTCTCATTGTCTCCCTTTCCACTTATGCCCGGGTTAATGAGTTCGGCTTCATTGAGACTCCTTATCGGGTGGTAGAGAAAAAAGAGGTCGATGGCAAACTCGAAGTCCGGGTTACCAAAGAAGTCCGCTACTTAAGCGCTCTGGATGAGGGGGAGCACGTCATTGCCCAGGCCAATGCCCCGCTTGATGCAAAGGGTCATTTTGTCAGAGATCTGGTGTCGGCCCGCATGGCCGGGGAGACGATCATGATCCCCCCCGAGGAAGTGGACTTCATGGACGTCTCGCCCAATCAGTTGGTGAGTGTGGCTTCGTCGCTGATCCCCTTTCTGGAAAACGACGACGCCAACCGGGCCTTGATGGGTTCCAATATGCAACGCCAGGCCGTGCCCCTGTTGACCTGCAATTCCCCTCTGATCGGCACCGGCATGGAAGGGGTGGTGGCGCGAGACTCAGGGGTGACTATCATTGCCCGACGCGGGGGCATTGTCGAGGACGTGGACGCTTCCCGCATTGTGGTCCGGGCTGACAACGGCGGCCCGGAATCAAGCCCCCTGGTGGATATTTATAAACTGACCAAATTCCAGCGCACCAACCAGAATACCTGTTTCAACCAGCGGCCCGTGGTGCGGCGCGGCGACCGGGTGGAAAAAGGACAGATTATTGCTGATGGCCCGGCGACCGCGGCGGGGGAATTAGCTCTGGGCAAGAACGTCACGGTGGCCTTCATGCCCTGGGGCGGCTACAATTTTGAAGATTCTATCCTGGTGAGCGAGCGGATCGTTAAAGAGGATATTTATACCTCGGTTCATATCGAGGAATTCGAGATTCTGGCCCGGGATACCAAGCTGGGGAAAGAAGAAATTACCCGAGACATCCCCAATGTGGGTGAGGAAGCCCTGCGCAATCTGGACGAGAGCGGCATCATCCGGGTCGGGGCGGAGGTTAAAACCGGCGATATCCTGGTGGGCAAAATCACTCCCCGGGGGGAAACCCAGCTGTCTCCGGAAGAAAAATTGTTGCGGGCCATCTTTGGAGAAAAGGCCGGCGACGTCCGGGATACCTCGCTGCGCGTTCCTCCCGGAATTGAAGGGGTAGTAATCGATGCCCGGGTATTTTCCCGTAAAGGGATTGAGAAAGATGTCCGGACCCGGTCGATCGAAGACGAGGCCGTGGCCAAGTTACAGAAAGATCAAGGCGATGAACTGGCTATCCTGACCCATAGTTTTTCCCAACAACTGTCCGAGTTGCTGACCGGCCAGAAAGTGGAATCGGCATTGGAAGACGAACGCCGGGGAACGGTGCTGTTGGAGGCGGGGGGGGAGGTTACCCCCGAGTTAGTGGCCCAACTGCCGATGGAATACTGGCGCCACATCTCCTTTGCCCAGCCCGGCGTAGAAGAGCAGGTTGACAAACTGCTGGATAACTATCAGGAGCAGATGCACCTGGTGAACATGATCTTCGAAGACAAGATCGAACGGCTGCGCAAGGTCGACGAACTGCCGCCGGGGGTCATCAAGATGGTCAAGGTGTTTGTGGCCTTGAAACGCAAACTGGCGGTGGGTGATAAAATGGCCGGGCGGCACGGCAACAAAGGGGTGGTGTCGCGCATTTTACCGGTGGAGGATATGCCCTACTTTGAGGATGGAACTCCGGTCGATATCGTGCTCAATCCTTTGGGGGTGCCGTCGCGCATGAACGTCGGACAGGTGCTGGAGACCCATCTGGGATGGGCCTCCCAGGCCTTGGGACACCAGATCGGCCGCATGATTGATCAGTTCTACCAACTAGACGCCATTAAAAATCGTCTGAAACGCATCTACCGAAATCCGGCCCTGGACGCCTGGCTGGAGAATGCGACCTATGATGATTTGCAGCAGCTATGGGACCGGTACTTTCAGGATGGCATTTTTATGGCCACCCCGGTCTTCGACGGCGCTACTGAAGAAGAGATTCGTACCTGTCTACAAGAGGCCGGCGTCCCCGAAGGGGGCAAGGCAGTGCTGTTCGATGGCCGCACCGGTGAACCTTTTGACCGGGAGGTCACGGTCGGCATCATGTATATGATGAAACTGCATCATTTGGTAGACGATAAGATCCATGCCCGCTCCATCGGTCCCTATTCCCTGGTAACCCAACAGCCGTTGGGGGGCAAGGCCCAATTCGGGGGGCAGCGGCTGGGAGAAATGGAGGTTTGGGCCATGGAGGCCTACGGGGCTGCCTATTCGCTGCAGGAATTTCTCACCGTCAAGTCGGACGACGTTGCCGGTCGGACCCGGATGTATGAAAAAATCGCCAAAGGTCAGTATGACCTCGAAGCTGGTCTGCCAGAATCTTTTAATGTCCTGGTGCGGGAACTGCAGAGTTTGGCTTTGAATATCGAGCTTCTGGAGGACCAAGAAACAAAAGGCACAGAAAGCGATGAATAAAACAAGGGAAGTAGTATTAGAAGACCTTAACAGCATCTTTGCCAAACCCAAAGACCCGCTCAATTTCAACGCGGTGCGCATCTCCTTGGCTTCACCGGAGATGATCCGGTCCTGGTCGCACGGCGAGGTCAAGAAGCCGGAAACCATTAATTATCGCACCTTCAAACCGGAACGGGACGGGTTGTTTTGCGCCAAGATCTTTGGACCGACCAAGGACTATGAGTGCAATTGCGGTAAATATAAGCGCATGAAGCACCGCGGCGTGGTCTGCGAAAAGTGTGGCGTCGAAGTCATCCAGTCCAAGGTGCGGCGGGAACGGATGGGCCATATCGAACTGGCCAGTCCGGTGGTGCACATCTGGTTTCTGAAGAGTTTGCCCAGTAAGATAGGCAACTTGTTGGACCTTACCCTCCGGGAACTGGAAAAAGTCCTTTATTTTGAGTCCTATGTGGTGATCGATCCTAAGGATACCCCTTTGCACCGGGGCGAACTGCTGTCAGAAGAGAAATATCGCCAGGCCCGGGAGGAATACGGCGAGGAATTTGAGGCCGGCATGGGAGCAGAGGCCATTGAGGCCATGCTGCAGTCCATCGACCTGGTAACCCTGTCCGATCAGTTGCGGGAGGAAGTTGCCAAAACCAGTTCCGAAGCCAAGCGCAAGAAGCTCGGCAAAAGGCTCAAGGTGATCGATGCCTTTAAAGACTCCGGGATTCATCCGGAGTGGACGGTGCTGTCAGTCATTCCGGTGCTGCCTCCGGACCTGCGGCCCCTGGTTCCCCTGGATGGCGGCCGGTTTGCGACTTCAGATCTGAACGATCTCTACCGGCGGGTGATCAATAGGAACAACCGCCTGAAGCGATTGATTGAGCTCGATGCTCCTGAAATTATCATTCGCAATGAAAAACGGATGCTGCAGGAAGCAGTCGATGTGCTGTTCGATAATGGCCGCCGGGGCAAGACCATAACCGGGCCCAACAAGCGGCCGCTAAAATCTCTGAGCGATATGCTCAAAGGCAAACAGGGCCGTTTCCGGCAGAACCTCCTGGGTAAACGGGTTGATTATTCCGGGCGGTCGGTGATTGTCATCGGCCCCGACCTGCGTCTGCACCAGTGCGGCCTGCCCAAGAAGATGGCGCTGGAACTGTTCAAGCCGTTTGTCTATCACAAGCTGGTGGCCAAAGGGTTTGTCAACACCATCAAAGCCGCCAAGCGGCTGGTGGAGAAAGAGACCCCGGAGGTCTGGGATTCCCTGGATGAGGTGGTCCGGGAGTACCCGGTGCTGCTCAACCGCGCTCCGACGCTGCATCGCCTGGGGATTCAGGCCTTTGAGCCGATCCTGGTGGAGGGCAAAGCCATTCAGCTCCATCCCCTGGTGTGCACCGCCTTTAACGCTGATTTTGACGGCGATCAGATGGCGGTCCATGTCCCCCTGTCTCTGGAGGCGCAGATCGAGGCCCGGGTATTGATGATGTCTACCAACAACATCCTTTCCCCGGCCAATGGCGAGCCGATTATCGTGCCGTCGCAGGACATTGTTCTGGGGCTCTATTATCTCACCCGGGAAAGGCCCTTGGCCAAGGGGGAGCGGGTGCCCCTCAATGGCGAGAAGCCGATCCCCTTTTCCTCCCCCGAAGAAGTCCGGATTGCCCACGACCAAGGGGCGGTAGACCTCCATGCCCGCGTCTTAGTGAGGATTGACGGGGAGATCATCAAGACTACGGTTGGCCGGGTGTTGCTCAGGGAGATCCTTCCCGAAGGCATTCCCTTTGACTACATCAATCGGACTATGACCAAAAAAGAGATCCGCAAACTGGTGGCCCTGGCCTATCGCCAGAGCGGGATTAAAAATACCGTGTTGCTGGCCGACCGTTTGAAAGACCTGGGCTACAAATATGCTACCCAGGCGGGCATCTCGATCTCTATCAATGATATGGTGATCCCGGCCCGCAAAGCCGAGATCCTCAAGGAGGCTCAGGCAGAGGCTTCGTTAGTCGAAGAACAATACCGCGAAGGTCTGATTACCGAAGGGGAGAAGTATAATAAGGTAGTGGATATTTGGGCCAAGGCGACCGATGAGGTGGCCGCGGAGATGATCGGTGAGATGGCCCGGGAGACCGTCTCTGGGCAAAAAGTCGATACCCAGGGCCGGACCCACGAGATGCAGGAGGAGACCACCAGTTTTAACCCGATTTTCATGATGGCTGATTCCGGAGCCCGGGGCAGTAAAGATCAGATGCGGCAGTTGGCCGGGATGCGGGGGCTGATGGCCAAACCTTCCGGGGAAATCATCGAGACGCCCATCACCGCCAACTTCCGCGAGGGTCTCACCGTGCTGCAATACTTTATCTCCACTCACGGGGCCCGTAAAGGGTTGGCAGATACGGCGTTAAAGACTGCCAACTCCGGCTATCTTACCCGGCGCCTGGTGGATGTAGCCCAGGATTGTGTAATTAATGAAGAAGATTGCGGCACCATTGACGGTATCGAGGTGACCCCCCTGATTGAAGGCGGGGAGATCATCCAGCGCGTCGGTGAGCGGGTGCTAGGACGCAATGCCTTGGAAGATATAGTTGATCCCCATACCGGCGAGGTCCTGGTCCGGGCTAACCAGGAGATCGATGAGGACGCGGCTCAACGGATCGAGGACGCGGGTATAGAGCGGGTCCGCATCCGTTCAGTGCTCACCTGTCAAACCCGTCGGGGAGTATGCGTTAAATGTTACGGCCGCGATCTGGCCCATGGCACCCAGGTGAACATCGGGGAGGCGATCGGCATTATCGCCGCCCAATCCATTGGCGAGCCCGGGACGCAGTTGACTATGCGGACCTTCCATATCGGCGGCACCGCTTCCCGCCGGGCGGAGCAGAGTTATCATGTGGCCCGCAATCACGGCTGGGTGCGTTTTGAAAACATGAAGACGGTTACCGATGTGGCCGGCACTTTGGTAGCCCTCAGCCGCCAGGCGGAATTAGTGGTGGTCAGCGAAAAGGGCATCGAACGCGAGCGCTATCCGGTTACCTATGGAGCCCGGCTACGGGTTCTGGAGGGACAAGAAGTCTTTCCGGAACAGGTGCTGATCGAATGGGATCCCTATACCAACCCCATTCTGACTGAGGTCGGGGGCCAGGTCAAGTTTGGTGATATTATCGAAAATGTCACTATGCAAGAGAAAGTGGATATAGTCACCGGCAAGTCTTCCAAGGCCATTATCGAGTCGCGCGAGCCAGATATGCGGCCCCGCGTCTCCATCAAAGATGAGGCCAACCGGACCGCCCGGATTCCCGGGACCCAGGCCGTGGCCCGCTATCATCTGCCGGTGGGCGCCATTCTCATGGTAAATGAGGGGGATATGGTCAGTCCGGGCGATATTATTGCCAAAATCCCGCGGGAGACGACCAAAACCAAAGACATCACCGGTGGCTTGCCCCGGGTGGCCGAGCTTTTCGAAGTGCGTAAACCCAAAGAAAACGCCGTGATCAGTGAAATCAGCGGGGTCGTCAGCTATGGGCGCCAGGCCAAGGGGAAACGGAAAGTCATCGTCACCCCGGAGATCGGCGATCCCAAAGAGTACGTCATCCCCAAAGGCAAACACATTTCGGTTCAGGAAGGAGATTATGTCCGGGATGGGGATCCCCTCATGGATGGTTCGGCCAACCCGCATGACATCCTGGCCATCAGCGGTCTGAAAAAACTGGCCCGTTACCTGGTGGACGAAGTGCAGGAGGTTTACCGCCTGCAGGGAGTGAAGATCAACGACAAGCACATTGAGGTCATCGTCCGGCAGATGCTGCGCCGGGTCCGGGTCACGGATCCCGGAGACACCAACTTCCTGATCGGGGAACAGGTAGAAAAATTCGTCTTTGAAGAAAAGAACGAAGAGGTGATACGCCAAGGTAAGCGGCCGGCCATTGCTGAACCCCTGTTGTTAGGCATTACCAAGGCGTCGTTGTCCACCGAAAGTTGGATTTCGGCAGCCTCTTTCCAGGAGACCACCAAGGTCCTGGCCGACGCCGCGGTGTCGGGGAGAGTCGACTACCTGCAGGGGTTAAAAGAGAATGTCATCATGGGACGGCCGATACCGGCCGGCTCCGGACTGCCCTGTTACCGCCAGTTACAACTGCAATTTACTGAGGAAATTGCCCCCGAGAATCCGGAATAATTAATGCGGCCTTGACAATGCTTAAGTAATCCGATATATATTGTTGATTTTAGGTTTAGGGCAGGCAGGGCGACCTGCCAGCGGAGTAAAGGATGCCGACGATAAACCAATTAGTTCGAAAAAGTCGCGAAAAAATCAAGAAAAAGAAGACCACCCCGGCTCTGAAGAGTTGCCCTCAAAAACGGGGGGTGTGCCTGCGGGTTTATACCACGACGCCGAAGAAACCCAACTCGGCCCTGCGCAAAGTCGCCCGGGTGCGGTTGACCAACGGTATCGAGGTGACTACCTATATTCCCGGGGTGGGCCATAATCTGCAGGAGCACTCAGTAGTGCTGATTCGCGGCGGCCGGGTCAAAGACCTGCCCGGGGTGCGTTACCATGTGGTGCGGGGCACCCTTGATTCGGTGGGGGTCCAAGATCGCCGCCAGGGTCGATCCAAATATGGCACCAAAAAGCCTAAATGAGGTCCTAATAAACCTTGTTCCATCTTTTTTATTTGGAGTGTTAGACAATGCCTAGAAAGCGGGAGGTGGTCAAACGCCCGATAATCCCCGATCCCAAATATAAGGATGCCTTAGTAGCCCGTTTCGTCAATGGTTTAATGCGGCGGGGCAAGAAGAGTCTGGCTGAATCCATCCTGTATAATTCCTTTGATATCATCGGGCGGCGTACCCAAGAAGAGCCTCTGAAGGTCTTCCATAAGGCGGTGGACAATGTCCGGCCCCTCATCCAGGTCAAATCCCGGCGGGTAGGGGGCGCTACCTACCAGGTGCCGGTGGAAGTCCGGCCGGACCGCCGCACTTCCTTAGCGATTCGCTGGCTGATCCAGTACGCTAAAGGCCGGGCGGAGAAGAATATGGAGGCCAAGTTGGCCGGGGAATTGCTAGACGCCTTTAACCATCGGGGCGGCGCCATCAAAAAACGAGAAGATACCCACCGTATGGCCGAAGCCAACAAGGCCTTTGCCCATTATCGTTGGTAAGAAGAGGATAGGTAGAAGCAATTGCCACGGAGTAGCCCGCTGGCGCGGGTCAGAAACATTGGCCTGATGGCTCATATTGATGCGGGCAAAACCACAACCACGGAACGAATTCTCTACTACACCGGTGTCACTTATAAGATGGGAGAGGTACACGACGGCCAGGCGGTGATGGATTGGATGGCCCAGGAACAGGAACGGGGGATTACCATTACCTCGGCTGCCACCACCTGTTTCTGGAAGGATCATCGCATTAATATCATTGATACTCCCGGGCATGTGGATTTCACCATCGAAGTGGAGCGGTCATTGCGGGTGTTGGATGGCGTAGTGGCCGTCTTTTGTGCGGTCGGCGGAGTTGAACCCCAATCGGAGACCGTCTGGCGCCAGGCCGATCGTTATAAGGTGCCAAGATTGGCCTTCGTGAACAAGATGGACCGGGTCGGGGCGGATCTGTTCGGGACCGCCGACATGATCAGGGAGCGCTTGCAGGCCAACCCGGTGTTGGTGCAATTGCCCCTGGGTGCTGAAGAAGAATTCCAAGGAATGATCGATTTAGTAAACATGCAGGCCATCGTTTATGCTGATTCAGTTCTGGGGGAGGAATTTCAGGTGGCCCCCATCCCCGCCGAGCTCAAGGCCCAGGCCGAGGAATATCGCCGCCGCTTGGTGGAAGCCCTGGCTGAATTGGATGACCGCCTGATGGAAGATTATCTGGCTGATCGGCCCATAGCTGCCTCGGAGTTGCAGCGCGCCTTGCGGCAGGGGACGATAAACTTGCAGGTGGTACCGGTGCTCTGCGGGTCGGCCTTTAAAAATAAAGGGGTGCAAGCGCTACTGGATGCGGTGGTGGATTATCTCCCGGCGCCCAGTGACATCCCTCCGGTGGTGGGAATTAATCCGGAAGGGGAAGAAGAGGAGAGGCCGGCGGATGATGCCGCTCCCCTGGCGGCGCTGGCCTTCAAACTGTTGTCGGACCCCTTTGTTGGCCACCTGACCTTTCTGCGGCTTTATTCGGGCGTCATGCAGGGCGGCACCACCGTCTATAATGCCTCCAAGGGAGTAAAGGAAAAGATCGGTCGGCTGCTCAAGATGCACGCCAACAAAAGAGAAGATATTAAAGAGGCTTATGCCGGCGACATTGTTGCCGCGGTGGGCCTGCGCCAGACCACTACCGGGGATACGTTGTGTGATGCTGGCGCCCCCCTGGTGCTGACCACCATGGAAGTGCCGATGGCGGTGGTGGATATCGCCATTGAACCGAAGACCAAGGCGGACCAGGATAAGTTGGGACACGCTTTGCAAAAAATCGCTTCAGAGGACCCGTCCTTTCGGGTGCACACCGATCCCCAAACCGGACAGACGATTATTTCCGGCATGGGGGAGTTGCATCTGGAGATCATCGTCGACCGGCTGCTGCGGGAATTTAAAGTTGACGCCCAGGTAGGGCGCCCCCAGGTAGCCTTTCGGGAGACGATCACCCAGCCGGTCAAAACCGAAGGAAGGTTTGTCCGCCAGACCGGCGGCCGGGGCCAGTATGGCCATGTGTGGTTGGAGATCAGTCCGCAACCGGCGGGCCAGGGCTTTGAATTTGAAAACCGGATTGTTGGGGGAGCCATACCCAAAGAATATATCCCCGCGGTAGGAAAAGGCGTGCGCGAGGCCATGGAGACCGGCGTCTTGGGCGGCTATCCATTGGTGGACATTAAGGTGGCGCTGGTGGACGGTTCTTACCATGAAGTCGATTCTTCGGAAAGAGCCTTTCATATCGCCGGCTCTATGGGGTTCAAAGAGGGCGTCAAAAAGGCCCGGCCGATACTGTTGGAACCGGTGATGCTGGTGGAAGTCGTAGTCCCCGAGGAGTTTGTGGGAGAAGTGATAGGTGATCTCAATTCCCGGCGAGGGCGCGTCAAGGGTCTGGAGGGCCGCGGCGGGGTGCAAAATATCCAAGCCGAGGTTCCGCTGGCCAGCATGTTCGGCTATGCCACTGATCTGAGGAGCGCCACCCAGGGTCGGGCGGTATTTTCCATGCAATTTGGCCGTTACGAACCCGTGCCCCAAAATCTTGTCGAGGACATCATCGGACGAGGGAAATAGAGCAAATAAACCTTGTGGCAGAAGCATATTGGTAGAGATTATTAGAAGGAGTTCAAGATGGCCAAAAAGAAGTTTGAGCGCAAGAAGCCGCATGTGAATGTGGGGACTATTGGACATATTGATCATGGCAAGACGACCTTGACTTCGGCGATTACCAAGCATTTGGCCCGCAAGGGGATGGCGGAGTATATTCCTTTTGACATGATAGACCGGGCGCCGGAGGAGAAGGAGCGGGGCATCACCATTGCCACGGCGCATGTCGAGTATGAGACGGCCAAGCGGCATTATGCGCATGTGGACTGTCCGGGGCATGCTGATTATATCAAGAACATGATCACCGGGGCGGCCCAGATGGATGGGGCGATTTTGGTGGTGGGGGCGGATGATGGACCGATGCCGCAGACCCGGGAGCACATTTTGTTGGCCCGCCAGGTGGGGGTGCCCAGCATTGTGGTATTTTTGAACAAGACTGACATGGTGGATGACCCGGAGCTGATTGAGTTGGTGGAGTTGGAGTTGCGGGAGTTGTTGTCCAAGTATGATTTTCCCGGGGAGGAGATTCCGATCGTCAAGGGGTCGGCCCTGAAGGCGCTGGAGAGTGATGATCCGGATTCGGCCGAGGCCCGTTGTGTGTTTGAGTTGATGGAGGCGGTGGATGCCTATATTCCGGAGCCGGTGCGGGATATTGACAAGCCGTTTTTGATGCCCATTGAGGATGTCTTTTCGATTTCGGGCCGGGGCACGGTGGTCACCGGCCGGGTGGAGCGGGGCATCATCCGGGTGGGGGAAGAGATTGAGATTGTCGGTTTCCGGCCCACCTTCAAGACGGTCTGCACCGGGGTGGAGATGTTCCGCAAGACCCTGGACCAGGGTCAGGCGGGGGACAATATTGGGGTGCTGTTACGGGGCACCAAGAAGGACGAGGTGGAGCGGGGCCAGGTGGTGGCCAAGCCGGGGTCGATCACGCCGCACACCAAGTTCAAGTGTGAGGTCTACATTTTGACCAAGGAGGAGGGCGGTCGGCACACGCCGTTTTTCAATGGTTATCGGCCGCAGTTTTACTTTCGGACCACGGATGTCACTGGGGTGGTGACCCTGCCGGAAGGGGTGGAGATGGTGATGCCGGGGGACAATGTCTCTTTGGAGGTCAGCCTGATCACCCCCATCGCCATGGAGAAGGAACTGCGCTTTGCCATCCGCGAAGGCGGCCGCACCGTCGGCGCCGGCGTGGTCAGCGAGATTGTTGAATAACAGGGAACCTCATGATAACTCATAAAATTCGCATTCGCCTGAAATCATACGATCATAAATTGCTTGATCAATCGGTGGGAGAGATCGTTGATGCGGCCCGGCGGACCGGAGCCCAGGTAGCCGGACCGATCCCGTTGCCTACGGAGATCAACAAGTTCTGTGTGTTGCGCTCTCCCCATGTCGATAAGAAATCGCGGGAACAATTTGAGATCAGAACCCATAAGCGGATGTTGGATATACTGGAGCCGACCCAACAGACGGTGGACGCCTTGATGAAACTGGATCTGGCGGCCGGGGTGGATGTGGAGATCAAGTTATGAGGCCCCTGCATAAAAGCCCGGGCAGATTAGCGCCAATGGCCCCCGGGGATCGAGGACAGGTATGTTAGGCGGGATCTTGGGAAAAAAATTGGGCATGACCCGGCTGTTTGATCCGACCGGGACAGCCGTGCCGGTCACGGTTATCGAGGCCGGCCCCTGTTTTGTGGTCCAGAAAAAGACCGCCAAGCGGGATGGCTATGAGGCGCTGCAACTGGGGTTTGAACGGCGGCGCCTGGAAAAGCAGAATAAGCCCACCCAGGGGCATTTCAGCAAGCAAGGCTTTAAAACTGGCTTCCGCTTCCTGAGGGAGTTCCGCCTGGACTCCACCGAAGATTTCGAAGTCGGGCAGGAACTGGACGTCAACCAGTTTGCGATAGGCGACAAGGTAGTCATCACCGGCACCAGCAAAGGCAAGGGCTTTGCCGGGGTCATCAAGCGCTGGGGGTTTAAACGGGGGCCCGAGACCCACGGCTCCATGTCGCACCGGGCGCCCGGTTCCATCGGCGCCAGTGCCTATCCCTCCAAGGTTATCAAGGGCAAAAAAATGCCCGGCCACCTGGGCAATGCCCGGGTCACCGTCAAAAACCTGGAAGTGATTGATGTCCGCCCCGAGAGTAATCTGTTGATTGTTAGGGGAGCAGTGCCGGGAGCCCGCAACGGCCTGCTGCTGATCAGAAAAGTTTAGAGCTGGGAAGCTGGGGAAGATAAACATGGCGGTTGTCGATGTCTATGATATAAATCGCAGCAAGGTGGGCGAAGTCAGCCTGGCGGAGACCATCTTTGAGGTGCCCATCAAGGGACATATCCTGCATGAGGTGGTCACCATGCAACGGGCTTGCCGCCGGGCCGGGACCGCCTCGACCAAAGGGCGCTCTGACGTAAGGGGCGGCGGACGCAAACCCTGGCGGCAGAAAGGCACGGGTAGATCCCGGGTCGGGACCATTAGGTCGCCCCTCTGGCGGGGGGGCGGCGTGGTTTTTGGCCCCCAACCGCGCAGTTATGCCTATAAGGTCCCCAAAAAGGTGCGGCGCGCTGCTCTGAAGATGGCCTTGTCCAGCAAGCTCAAAGAGGGCCAGTTGCTGGTATTGGAGGATTATCCCTACGATACTCCCAAGACCAAAGAATTTGTCAAGGTCATGGAAAACTTGCAGATAGACAAGGCCCTGTTTGTTACCTCGGACGATCATCAAGTCCTCGCTCTATCGGCCCGCAATGTGCCTTATGTGCAGGTGATGCGAAGCGAAGGGTTGAATGTTTATGATATCTTGAACCATGATTATTTAGTTTTACTTAAACCCGCGATTACCAGGATAGAAGAGAGATTGACAACGTGAAGGCATATCATCATGTTATTAAAGGACCATTGATCAGCGAGAAGACGCACCTTCAGAAAGAAGCTGATAATAAGGTGACCTTCAGGGTCGATCCCAAGGCCAACAAGGTGGAGATCCGCAAAGCGATCGAGGAAATTTTCAAGGTGCGGGTGTTGTCAGTTAATACCATGCGGGTCAAAGGCAAGCCCAAACGGTTGGGCCGCAATGTCGGCAAACGCCCGGACTGGAAAAAAGCGGTAGTAACCCTGGCCCAAGGCGACAAGATTCAATTTTTTGAAGGATTATAAGGTTTAAGATTATGGCATTGATTCAAAGAAAACCAACTTCGGCCGGACGGCGTTTTCAGACCTGCGCGGATTTTAAGGAGATTACTACCTCCCGTCCGGAAAAGAGTCTGTTGAAGCCGCTTAAGAAGACCGGCGGACGGAATAATCTGGGGCGGATGACGGTGCGCCACCGGGGTGGCGGACACAAGCGGCAATATCGGGTGATAGACTTTAAAAGGGATAAACTTGAGGTCCCGGCCAAAGTGGCCAGCATCGAATATGACCCCAACCGCTCGGCCCGCATTGCCTTGTTGCACTATGTGGATGGCGAAAAGCGCTATATTTTGGCCCCGGTCGATCTAAAGGTGGGCGATACCGTAGTATCTAGCTCGGAGGCCGATATCAAGCCGGGTAACTCCTTGCCGCTGGAGAAGATGCCGCTGGGCACCCTGATCCATAACATTGAGTTAAAGATCGGCAAAGGCGGACAGATGGCCCGGGCCGCCGGGGTCTATGCCCAATTGATGGCCAAAGAAGGGAAGTACGCCCATTTGAAGCTGCCCTCCGGGGAAGTGCGGCTGGTATTGTTGGGCTGCCGGGCCACAGTGGGGCAATTGGGCCATGTCGACTCGGAAAATGTCTCGATCGGCAAAGCCGGCCGCAAGCGCTGGTTGGGCCGCCGGCCCAAGGTCCGGGGGGTGGCCATGAACCCGGTAGATCATCCCCTGGGCGGCGGCGAAGGCAAATCCTCTGGCGGTCGCCATCCCTGTACCCCCTGGGGCAAGCCTACCAAAGGCTATAAAACCCGCAAGGCGAAGGACAGCGATCGTTACATCATTAAACGGCGGAGTTAAACTTTAGAGGGAAAAAGGGCATGGTGCCCGAGCAGAGATAATGGAATCGGTTCAGGATAGGCAATTACGGAGGGAACGTGCCGCGGTCACTTAAGAAAGGGCCTTATATCCAGCCCTGTCTGCTGAAAAAGGTAATGAAAGCCAACGAGACCAAGGACCGAAGGCCTATTAAAACCTGGTCCCGGCGGTCTACCATAACTCCAGATTTTGTGGGCTTAACCTTGGCGGTGCATAACGGCAAAAAATTTATCCCGGTCTTTGTGACCGAAAATATGGTAGGCCATAAGCTGGGAGAATTTGCCCCGACCCGCACTTTTTACGGCCACGCCGGCAGCAGGAAGACCAGGATAAAGGGTAAAGGTTAAAATTCAGTCATGGAAGTACGTGCTCAAGCTAGATATGTTCGGATCTCTCCCCAAAAGACCCGGCTGGTGACCCGCGCCATCAAAGGCAAGGGGGTGGAAGAAGCCCTGGCAGTACTGCAATTTACTCCCAAAAAGGCGGCCCGGCTGGTCCGCAAAGTAGTGGAATCAGCAGTGGCCAATGCCGGGCAACATAGCCAGATCGATGTGGACACCCTGTACATAAAAAAAATCTGGGTGGATGGCGGGCCCACCATGAGGCGCTTCCGGGCCCGGGCCATGGGTCGGGCCACGCGCATTTTAAAGCGATCCAGCCATATTACCGTGGTGCTGGATGAAAGACTTTAGGGAACAACAATATCAGTGGCAACTTTGCGATAGGAGGAAAATTTGGGTCAGAAAGTTCATCCGGTAGGATTCCGTCTGGGTAACTACCGGCAATGGAACTCCCGGTGGTTCGCTCGCAACGAGTATCCCGACCTGTTGTTGGAAGATCGACAGATCCGTGATTTTATCAAACGGGAGAAGGAGCTGGAGGGCGCTGGGATTGCCGCGGTCGATATTGAGCGGGCTGCCAATAAAGTCAAAATCAAGATCTTTACCTCCCGGCCCGGGATTGTGATCGGCCAGAAAGGCCGGAAGATCGAAGACCTGCGCCGCAAATTGGAAAAACTCATTGGCCGGGAATTGATCATCGATATTCACGAGATCCGCAAACCCGAGACCAATGCCCAGTTGGTGGCGGAAAACATTGCCTTGCAACTGCAACGCCGGGTGGCTTTCCGCCGGGCCATGAAAAAGGCGGTGAGCCAGGCGATGAAATTCGGGGTCCAGGGGATCAAGGTCCGGGTGGCCGGCCGTCTGGGGGGCGCGGAAATGGCCCGCAAAGAATGGTACCGGGAAGGGCGGGTGCCGCTGCATACCCTGAGGGCGGATATTGATTATGGCTTTGCCGAGGCCAAGACCACCTATGGGGTGATCGGCATCAAGACCTGGATTTTCAAAGGCGAAATATTAGCAGAGGACCAGCTCGTCGTTTAAGGGGGGCTGAACCGGAGCAACCAGGATAATATTATGTTAAGTCCAAGGCGAGTACGCTATCGAAAGCAACAGAGAGGACGGATGAAAGGCATTGCCACCCGGGGGGCCACTTTGGCCTTCGGCGACTATGGCCTGCAGGCCATGGGTTGTGGCCGGCTGACCGCGCAACAGATCGAGGCGGCCCGCATCGCCATTACCCGCCATGTTAAGCGGGGCGGCAAGATCTGGATCCGCATCTTTCCTGACAAGCCGATAACCAAAAAACCGGCGGAAACCCGGATGGGCAAAGGCAAGGGAAGTCCTGAAGGCTGGGTGGCGGTAATCCGTCCGGGACGCATACTTTACGAGATGCGGGGGGTCCCCCGGGAAGTGGCCCGGGAGGCCTTACGTCTGGCTAGCCATAAACTGCCGGTGCCTACTAGGTTTGTTGCTCAGGAGGAAGCATGAGAGCAGCAGATTTGCGGGAACTGACCGAAGATGAACTCCAGATCAAGCTCAAGGAATTGGGCGAAGAGCTGTTTAATCTGCAGTTTCAGCTGGGTAGCCAACAGCTGGAAAATACGGCGCGCCTCAAGGCGACCCGGAAAGATCTGGCCCGGGTGAAGACGGTTCTCCGAGAGAAACTGGGACATTCAGTCTAACCGGGCCAAATGGTCAGCAACCAATTAACCAAGCAGTAATCGAGAAAAAACCATGAGTCAAGAGCGGAGAATTCGCAAGAATCGCACCGGAATCGTAGTCAGTGATAAGATGGACAAAACCGTGGTGGTCAGAGTGACCCGCCTGGTCCGTCATCCGATTTTTGGCAAGACGGTCAGACGCTGGAATAAATTTAAAGCCCATGATGAGAACAATGCCTGCCGGGTGGGGGATAAGGTGTTGATCATAGAGACCCGGCCCCTCAGTCGGGACAAGCGCTGGCGGGTGAAGGAAATCCTAGAAAAGGCAGTATGATCAACCTATGGCAGTATGCTGAAAATAAATGTTCTGTTAAAGGTCAACCATGATACAGGTACACAGTCAACTTGACGTAGCTGACAACTCTGGTGCCAAACGATTGTTTTGCATCCGGGTGCTGGGGGGAACTGGCCGGCGTTATGCCCGGGTGGGGGATATTATTGTGGTCTCGGTTAAGGAAGCCCTCCCCAATTCCAAGGTCCGCAAAGGCGATGTTAAACGGGCCGTAGTGGTTCGGACCGTAAAAGAAACGCGGCGGCCGGATGGCTCTTATATCAAATTTTCGGACAACTCGGCGGTCTTGATCAATCCCCAGGGGGAGCCCATCGGCACCCGCATCTTTGGTCCGGTAGCCCGTGAACTCAGGGCCAAACGCTTTATGAAGATTATCAGCTTGGCTCCAGAAGTCCTCTAGGATGACCATCATGAAGAAGCAGAAAAAGGTCAGCGGCAACAAGATTCGCATCAAAAAGAATGATATAGTCGAGGTAATGGCCGGGCGGGATCGCGGCAAGACCGGCAAGGTCCTGAGAATCCTGGGAGAAAAGAACAGGTTGGTCGTTGAAAAGGTCAACATGATCAAACGCCATACCCGCCCCAGTCCGACCACCGGCCAGGGCGGCATTGTTGAAAAAGAAGGACCGATCCATGTATCCAATGTCCAGCTGGTCTGCCCCAAATGTTCTCAGCCGACCCGGTTGGGCCACAGCTTGACCAGCCAGGGCGAAAAGGTCCGGGTCTGCAAAAAATGCGGCGAAATGCTGGAAGGATAAATCTCCATGTCGCGGTTGTTTGACTATTACAAACAGGAATGTATCCCCAAAATAATGCAGGAGTTTCGCTATAAAAGTCCCATGCAGGTCCCTTGTCTGGAAAAGATCATAATCAATATGGGGCTGGGAGAAGCGATTCAAAATATCAAGATCCTGGACTCAGCCAGCCAGGAACTGGCGGTAATCACCGGCCAGCAGCCGGTGGTCACCCGGGCCCGGAAATCGATTGCCGCGTTCAAGTTGCGGGAAGGGATGCCGATTGGCTGTATGGTGACCCTGCGCCGGGATAAGATGTACGATTTTTTTGATAAATTGGTCAACATTGCCTTACCCCGGGTGCGGGACTTCCGGGGAGTATCCCGGAAGGCCTTTGATGGCCGGGGCAATTATTCCCTGGGCATCCGGGAGCAGATCATTTTCCCGGAGATTAATTACGACAAAATTGACAAGATCAAGGGTCTGAATATTACCATTGTTACCACCGCCCAGACGGATGAAGAGGGCCGATTCCTTCTGAACCTGCTGGGTATGCCTTTCCGGAGTTGAGAAGGAGATTTTTGTGGCCAAGAAATCGCTGATTGCCAAGGCGAAGCGGGAACCGAAATTCAGCACCCGCCGTTATAACCGTTGTCCCATCTGTGGACGCCCCCGGGGTTTTATCCGCCGGTTTGGGATCTGTCGGCTCTGTTTCCGGCATATGGCCCTGCAGGGGGAAATTCCCGGCGTGGTCAAATCGAGTTGGTAAGCCGGCTTGGCAGCTAGAGTTTGATAGAGGCAGCAACATCCCCGAGCCGATCAGCCCTAAGTAAACAGGAGCAAGAATAGATGAGCCTTACCGATCCCCTGGCCGATATGCTGACTCGCATCCGGAATGCGGGGTTGGCCAGATTTGATAAAGTGGATATCCCGGCTTCGCAGTTGAAGATTAATGTCGCCCGGATTCTGGAAGAAGAGGGATATATCAAGAAATACAAGGTGATCAAAGACAAACAGCAGGGTATCCTGCGGATTTATCTCCGCTATGATGACCACGGCAAGCCTTTGATTCAGGGTCTGAAACGGGTCAGTAAACTCAGTCGCCGGGTTTATGCCTCCAAAGATGAAATTCCTTATGTACTGGGGGGACTGGGAACCGCAATCGTTTCTACTTCTAAAGGGATTTTGACCGATCGCCAGGCTCGCCAACAGGGTGTCGGCGGCGAAGTCCTGTGCTCAGTGTGGTGAGCCGGTTTGCCAAACAAGAGAGGCTGACAATGTCACGTATTGGAAAGCAGCCGATCCCCTTACCCAAGGGGGTCAAGGCGACTTTCGAGGATGGGATTCTAACCGTTACCGGGCCCGGCGGCACTTTGCAGCGTACCATTCATCCGCGCGTCCGCTTGGAACTGAACCCCGAAGAGATTCGGGTTTATCCCCGGGATAACCGGCTGGCCAATCGGCCTTTTTGGGGATTAACCGGCTCCCTGGTTGCCAACATGGTTACCGGGGTCAGTCAAGGATTTACCCGCAGGCTGGAGATCGAGGGCAAAGGTTACAAAGTCGAGCTCAAGGATAATCAATTAGTTTTCAGTCTGGGCTATTCCCACCCGGTGGAATATCCGCTGCCGGCGGGGATCAAGGCCGAAGTGGAAAAAGGCAACCGACTTACCTTGCGGGGGGCTGATAAAGAGTCCTTGGGCCAGGCGGCCGCCGATATTCGCAGGCTGCGTCCTATCGAACCTTATAAAGGGAAAGGCATCAAATACGCCGGAGAAATCCTGCACCGCAAAGTAGGTAAAGCCGGCCGCTAGCTTAAATTCAGGTTAAGAGCATGGGACAGAGAAATCGGAAACAGGAAGCACGGCAAAAACGCAAAAAACGGGTCCGGAAAAAGATCTTTGGGGTGGAGAATCAACCCCGCCTCACGGTCTTTAAGACTTCCCGGCATATATATGCCCAGATCATCGATGATCTCAAGGGCCATACCCTGGCCGCGGCCTCAACCCTGGATAAAGAGCTGCGGGAGAAGGCCGCCAATCTTAAAGGGATGGAAAAGGCTCGGGAGGTCGGGGTCCTGCTGGCCCAGAAAGCCAAACAGGTCGGAGTCCAAAGGGTCGCCTTTGATCGCAACGGATTCCTTTATCACGGCCGGATTAAAAACCTGGCAGACAGCTGTCGGGAACAAGGTCTGGAATTTTAATCGGAGGATTTGTCAAATGGGGAATAACCTGGGATGCATGCCAGTGTGGAGGTAGCATTGTTCGAGAGCGAAGCAACGGAACCACAATTTACTGATAAGGTAATCCATATCAGCAGGGTGGCCAAGGTGGTAAAAGGGGGTCGGCGATTCAGCTTCAATGCCCTGGTAGTGGTGGGTGATGGCCAGGGTCAGGTAGGGGCCGGATTAGGCAAGGCCAACGAGGTCCCGGAAGCGATTCGCAAAGCCTTGGAACGGGCCAAGAAAAGCCTGATCAAAATACCCATTCTAAACAACACCATCCCCTACGCGGTGGTGGGACATTTTGGTTCCGGTAAGGTGTTGCTCAAACCTGCATCCCAAGGCACCGGGGTAATTGCCGGAGGCGCCGTGCGCGCGGTGGTGGAAGTGGCCGGCGTCCAGAACGTCTTGACCAAGTGCCTGGGCTCCCACAACCCCCATAATGCCGTCAAAGCGACTATGGAGGCCTTGAAGCAATTGGCCAGCCCGGAAGAAATCGCGGCCCGGCGGAATCGCCCCTTGGCCGAAATCCGGGCGTGAAGGATATAGGAAGAGAGTAAAGTGACGGAAGCGATTTTAGCCATTACTTTGAAGCGGAGTCCGATCGGCAGACCCCAGCGGCAGCGGCAAAATTTGAAAACCCTGGGCCTGACCCGATTACACCAGACAGTACGACATAAAGACCACCCGGCGATACGAGGTATGGTACGTCAGGTCAGCCATCTGGTCGAAGTCCAGGAACTGAACCCAGAGCTGGCTGGCCCTCAAGGTCAGTAGAGGAAGGGTAGGCAAGTATGCGGTTGGATGAACTGAAACCCTGTCCCGGAGCCAAAAAGAAGCCTAAGCGGGTAGGCCGGGGGCCAGGTTCTGGATCTGGCAAGACCGCCGGCCGGGGCTCCAAGGGACAAAGATCCCGCTCCGGTCAGAAACCCAAACCCGGCTTTGAGGGAGGGCAGATGCCCCTGACCCGGCGGCTTCCCAAGCGGGGTTTTACCAATATTTTTAAAAAATCCTGGACGATCATCAATTTGCGGGATCTGAATCGCTTCCCGGCCAACTCGGTGGTCGATGCCGAGAGCCTCAGTACGGCCGGCCTGATCAAGAAACATCACCAGGCTATCAAACTGCTGGGCCAAGGCGAGGTGACGGTCCCGCTAACCATTCGGGTCAACGCCGTCAGTGCCCAGGCCCGGGCTCAGATCGAGGCTCAAGGTGGTCGGGTTGAGGTAATCTAAGTGCTGGCCGGATTTCAAAATATCGCCAAGATCCCGGAACTCAAACGGCGCATTGTTTTTACATTGCTGATGCTGGCCGTTTACCGGGTCGGGTGTCACATTCCCACCCCGGGGATTGATGCCGACGCCTTGATGGCCTTTTTTGCCCGCCATCGGGGTACCATCTTCGGCCTGTTTGACATGTTCTCGGGCGGGGCCCTGGAGCGGCTGAGCGTCTTTGCGCTGGGCATCATGCCGTACATCAGCGCCGCCATCATCATTGAATTGCTTAAGGTGGTCTTTCCGGCCATCGAGAAATTATATAAAGAGGGCGAGGCAGGACAAAAAAAGATCAAGCAGTATACCCGCTACGGCACGGTGCTCTTATGTGTCATCCAGGGCTTGGGGATCAGCATCGGCCTGGAAGGCATGGGCATGGAGAGCGGCGGCCGCCCGGTAGTCCTCAATCCCGGCTGGAGCTTCCGGCTGATGACGGTGTTGACCCTGACCGCGGGTACCACCTTTATCATGTGGCTGGGGGAACAGATCACCGAACGGGGCATCGGCAACGGCATCTCCTTGATTATCTTTGCTGGCATTGTGGCTCGCTTGCCGTCGGCGATTCTGGGAACCTTCAGTCTGATGAAGACCGGCGAGATCGCCCCCATGATAATGCTGATCATATTAGTGGTGATGATTGCCGTGGTCGGGATCATCGTCTTCATGGAACGGGGGCAACGGCGAATCCAGGTACAGTATGCCCGGCGGGTGGTGGGACGCCGGGTCTATGGCGGCCAGAGCACCCATTTGCCGCTGAAGGTCAATACTGCCGGAGTCATCCCTCCCATCTTTGCCTCTTCCATCCTGATGTTTCCCGCCACCATTACCAGTTTTATCGGTACCGAAACCCAGTCGGGGTCTGGGTGGCTGGACTGGCTATGGTCTTGGGTGACCTGGGTGACGGCCTCGATGGTCCCCGGCCGTCTGGTCCATGAATTGGTCTATGTAGCATTAATTATCTTTTTCTGTTATTTTTATACCGCAGTGACCTACAACCCGGTTGATGTAGCCGACAATATGAAGAAATATGGCGGATATATTCCGGGATTACGGCCAGGCAAGCGGACCGCCGAATTTATTGACCGGGTGCTTACCCGGATAACCCTGTGGGGGGCCCTGTATGTGGCCGCGGTCTGTGTGTTGCCGACCATTTTAGTACAGAAATTTAACGTGCCCTTCTACTTTGGCGGCACCGCGCTGCTGATTGTCGTCGGCGTCGCCCTGGATACGGTAGCCCAGATCGAGTCTCATATAGTTATGCGTCATTATGAAGGTTTTGAAGGCATAATTGGGAAGAAACGGATGGGCCGGATACGGCGTTAATACCGCCTGGTTAAATTGGAGCTGATAGCGCGTAAAAGGAGGCTGTTATGAATCTGATCCTGTTGGGAGGTCCTGGAGCAGGCAAAGGGACCCAAGCCAAAATGATGATCGAGAAGTACCAGATTCCCCAGATTTCCACCGGGGATATTCTGCGGGCGGCGGTCAAGGAAGGTTCTGAACTGGGCAAACAGGCCAAGGCTTGTATGGATGCCGGTAAGTTGGTGCCGGATGAGGTGGTGATCGGCATTATTGAGGATCGCCTGAAACAACCGGACTGCCAGAAGGGATTTATTTTGGACGGTTTCCCCCGCACTGTGCCTCAGGCCGAGGCCCTGGATAAAACCCTGGAAAAGATGGGGACCAAAATCGACCATGTCCTGAGCATCGAGGTGGATGAAGAAGAACTAGTGAAGCGGCTCACGGGCCGGCGGACCTGTAAGCAATGTGGCCAGATGTACCATGTCATGTTCAATCCCCCCCAAAAAGAGGGCGTCTGTGATAAATGCGGTGGTGAACTCTACCAGCGGGATGACGACAACGAAACTACCGTCCGTTCTCGTTTGACTACCTATAACCAGCAGACCAAACCCTTGATTGACTATTACGAAAAGCAGGGGTTAGTGCGGCGTATCAAAGGCGAAGGAAGCATTGCCGATATCTTCCAAAAGATTGTCGACACCCTGAAATAGAACCAGCTTTGCCGGCGAGGAAGGCTTGTTGCTTCCTCGCCGGGGTTGAGGATCATGATTAATTTGAAGTCCAAGCAGGAAATCTCCAAAATGGAGATAGCTAATCGCATTGTTGCTGAAGTCTTGCAGGAGGTTAAAAAACTTATCCGGCCGGGAGTAGAGACCTTGGAATTGAATGCCCGGGCTGAAGAGATTTGCCGCCGCCGGAAGGTAAAACCGGCCTTCAAGGGGTATCGCGGCTTTCCCAAGGCCCTGTGTGTGTCCATCAATGAGGAAATAGTCCATGGGATCCCCTCTCATCGTCGCCTGGAACCCGGGGATCTGGTAAGTATGGATTTTGGGGTCCGCTATGACGGCTATTATGGTGATTCGGCCATTACCGTGCCGGTAGGGGAAATTACCCCTGAGGCTGAAAAGCTGCTTAAAATCACCGAGGAAGCCCTATATGCCGGGATCGCCCAGGCCCGAGTCGGTAACCGGTTGTCCGACATTTCCCATGCCGTGCAGACGGTGGCTGAGAGCAACGGCTTCTCAGTGATCCGAGATTTTGTCGGTCATGGCATCGGTCGCAATCTCCATGAAGACCCGCAAATTCCGAACTATGGTCCTCCGGGACAAGGCCCCAAGCTGCAAGCCGGGATGACTATGGCCATTGAGCCGATGGTCAGCGCTGGCAGCTGGGAAGTAAAACTCCTGGATGACGGCTGGACCGCAGTGACCAAAGATGGCAGTTTAACCGCCCATTTTGAACACACCATTGTGGTGACCGAGCAGGGTGGCTTGATTTTAAGTCGGATTTAAGCGATACTAAATATAAGTTTATGGAGTAACAGACCTTATCTGAGGCAGGGGATGACTGTGGCGCAGTCCTCGGTGGTTCCTTATGAGGCTGGAAGTAAAATTCGGAGAGTAAGATTACATGGCCAAAGAAGAAGCCATTGAGGTGGAAGGCACCGTTATCGAGCCCTTGCCCAATGCCATGTTTCGGGTAGAATTAAGTAACGGGCATCGGGTCCTGGCTCATATTTCGGGCAAGATGCGTATGCATTATATTAAAATTCTGCCCGGCGATAAGGTAACCGTGCAACTTTCACCCTATGATTTAACCCGGGGGCGGATTACCTACCGGTCAAAATAAACGCTATTGTTAACCACTCTGAGTTGATGGGACTAGAGAATGAAAGTCAGGGCATCGGTAAAGCGGATCTGCAAAAAATGCAAAATCATCAAACGTAACGGCGTGGTGCGGGTAATCTGTACCAACCCCAAACATAAACAGCGCCAGGGATAGGAAAGGGACAATAGTTTGGCCAGAATAGCAGGAGTCGATTTGCCCCGGAACAAGCGGATTGAAATTGCGCTGACCAGTATTTACGGTATCGGTCGGACCATGGCCCAGCAGATTCTGCAGGAATCAGGGGTAGATGGCAGCATCAAATCCGATGACTTAACTGATGCTGACCTGACGCGCATCCGGGCAGTTATTGAACACAACTGTAAAGTAGAAGGAGATCTGCGGCGGGAGATCTCGACCAACATCAAACGGCTGATGGATATCGGGTGCTACCGCGGCTTGCGGCATCGTAAGTCTCTGCCGGTGCGCGGCCAGCGGACCCATACCAATGCTCGCACCCGCAAAGGCCCCCGGCGCTCGGTCGTGGGCCGACGGAAAAAATCGTAAGGAGGATAGATGGCCAAACCAGGGCGCGGTGGAGCCAAAAGGAAGAAGGAAAAGAAAAATATTCCAGTGGGCGTGGCCCATATCCAATCCACCTTTAATAATACAATCATCACCATCACTGACCCAGCCGGCAATGTGGTGTCCTGGTCGTCTTCCGGGGTGCAAGGGTTTAAAGGCTCGCGCAAGGGCACTCCCTTTGCTGCTCAGTTGGCTGCCTCAGATGCGGCCAAGAAGGCCATGGAACACGGCATGCGCACCATAGATGTTTATGTCAAAGGTCCGGGTTCGGGCCGGGAAGCAGCCCTGCGAGCCCTGCAGGTGGCAGGATTTTCTATCAACCTGATCCGGGATGTCACCCCCATCCCCCATAATGGCTGCCGGCCGCCCAAACGCCGCCGGGTCTAAGAATATTGAGGAGGTGATTTTGGCCAGGTATATTGAAGCAAGCTGCCGCATCTGCCGGCGGGAAAGAATGAAACTATTTCTCAAGGGTGATCGTTGTTATACGGATAAATGCGCCTTTGAACGGCGTGGTTACCCCCCCGGCCAACATGGCCGGGCGCGGGCCAAATTCTCGGATTATGGCATCCAGTTGCGTGAAAAACAGAAAGTTAAGCGCATGTATGGGCTGATGGAAAAGCAGTTCCGCAATTACTTTGAAAAAGCGGAGCGGCAGAAAGGCATCACCGGCACCAACCTTTTGATGCTGTTGGAAAGCCGCTTGGATAATATTGTTTACCGGATGGGATTTGCCAATTCTAGATCTCAGGCGCGGCAATTGGTACGGCACAACCACTTCCTGGTCAACGGCAAAAAGGTCAATATTCCATCTTATCTGGTCCAAGTCGGCGACACGGTGCAGTTAAAGGAGAAAAGCCGTCAGGTTCCCCAGATTCAAGAGGCCATGCAGGCGGTAGCCCGGCGGGGCATCCCGGAATGGCTGGAAGTGGATCCGGAAAAATTCCAAGGCTCGATGCGAATGCTGCCCACCCGAGAAGATCTGACCATGCCTATGCAGGAGCAGCTTATTGTTGAATTGTATTCTAAATAAAAAATTGGTTTTTGTGCCAAGGAGATGTAATGCACAAGAACTGGAGTGAGTTGATCAGGCCCAAGAAACTGGAGATCGATCCCGAGACCCATACCCGGTTTTATGGAAAATTTAGTTGTGAACCTTTGGAACGGGGATTTGGGACCACTTTGGGAAATTCCCTGCGCCGAGTTCTGCTTTCCTCCCTCAGAGGCGTGGCCATCACTGCTGTAAAGATCAAAGACGTGCATCATGAATTCTCTACTCTTCCCGGGGTGCTCGAGGACGTCTCAGAAATTATTCTCAACCTCAAGAATGTCCGCCTCAAGATGTATACCGACAGCATCAAAACCATTAGACTGGAGGCCCGGGGGGAAAAGGAAGTGACCGCTGGAGACTTCCAGAGCGACGGGACGGTCGAAATTCTCAACCCTGATTTACATATTGCCACCCTCTCCCGGGATGGCGAGCTGGTCATGGAAGCCCATGTCAGAACCGGCAAGGGCTATGTTCCGGCCGAAGGCAATAAGGAGGAGGGGCAGGCGATCGGGAACATCCCTATTGATGCCATCTTCACCCCGATCCGCAAAGTAAACCATGTGGTCACCCAGGCCCGGGTGGGACAAAAGACTGATTACGACAAATTGACTCTCGAAGTCTGGACCGACGGCAGTGTCTTTCCAGAGGACGCGGTAGCCTATGCCGCCAAGATTTTAAAAGAGCAATTGACCATTTTTATTAATTTTGAAGAGACCCTGGAGCAGCCCGAGGAGAGGCCGGCTGAGGAAAGCGATAGCCTCAATGAAAATCTATTCCGCAGCGTCAATGAATTGGAACTGTCGGTGCGTTCGGCCAACTGTCTCAAGAATGCCAATATTCGTCTGATTGGGGAATTGGTTCAGAAATCAGAAGCCGAGATGCTCAAGACCAAAAATTTTGGCCGTAAATCTCTCAATGAAATCAAAGACATTCTGGCGGATATGGGATTAAGTTTAGGCATGAAGCTGGATGACTTTCCTCCTCAGGAAGCCCTGCCCCCAGGAAAGGAAGGATTTTCATGAGACATCGTAAAGCCGGGTCACATTTATCCCGAACTATGGAGCACCGCCGGGCGATGATGCGTAATTTGGTCACTTCCCTGCTGGAACACGAACACCTGGAAACCACTAAGGCCAAGGCCAAGTTATTGCGGCAACTGTCGGACAAGATGATCACCCTGGCCAAGCGGGGCGACCTCCATGCCCGGCGGCAGACCCTGGCCATGGTGCGTTCCAAAAAAGTGATGGCCAAGTTGTTCGGCGAACTACGGGAACGCTATCTGGACCGTCCGGGCGGCTATACCCGGATTATCCCCAAAGGATTGCGGCTGGGCGATGCCGCGCCCCTCGCCATCGTTGAGTTGGTCGGGCGGCCAGAAGCTTTGCCTAAATCTAAAAAGTCTAAGCAAGCCGCCGAATAAAGATCAAGTTTGCAAGGCGCGAGGAGTGCGGGGGCACTCCTCTTTTTTTTTTGGATTTTTCCTTAAGGTCTGGCTGGAAATTCTGATGGCCCTGCGCAGTCACCGCTTCGTCTATCGAGTCCCCCTGTATGAGACTGACATGGGGCAGGCGGTGTACCACGGCAATTATTTTCATTTCTTTGAACTGGCTCGAGAAGCCTGCTTGCGGGATTTAGGGTTTCCCTACCCCAGACTGGTGGCTGCGAAACTGCATCTAGCCATTGTCGAGGCCCATTGCCGCTATCGACAATCTTTGTCTTATGATGAAGAAATTGAGATCATCTCCACTATTCCTCAGATTAAAAGCCGGAGCCTCAAATTCTATCAACAACTGCTCAAATCTGCTACGGGTCAACTGGCGACTGAGATTCATCTGACCATGGTCTGCATCAATTCCGCCGGTAAACCAGTAGCTCTGCCTCTAGAGTTTCGGACCCGGGTGGAGGACTGGCAGACCCAGGTGAAGCTGCCCTGATTGAATCCAGAATCTGGGAAGCTGGGTCTGGCGAAAAATCTTAAAAATTACCGAGACCTCGACATGATCCAGCAGGTAGCGGCCAGAAGTGCTCTGTTTAAAATTTCAAAAACCCTTGACTTGCGCTCCTGAAAAGATTATAAAATATATTCTTTTACTAAACTATTTGTTTATTTTTATTAAACTTGAAAATCGGTGAAAAACTAAAGCGTTTGCGGCAGGCCAATTCCTTAACCCAGGAAGAGCTGGCTAATCGGGCTTATCTGACCAAGGGTTTTATCTCGCAATTGGAGCGGGATCTGACCTCACCCTCGATCGCCACTCTAAAGGGTATCCTTGATATCTTGGGAGTGTCGTTGGCCGAATTTTTCCGGGACTTGGTGGAAGAGCGGGTGGTTTATCCACAGAACGCCCGGATTATTACCTCAAAATCGACGTCCGCTTGCAAAATCGAGGTGTTGGTGCCGGACGCCCAGAAGCGGATGATGGATCCGGTCCTGGTCACCATGGGGGTCGGAGGTCGGATCGAACCCCAGCCCCCCCATGAGGGGGAAGAATTCGGGCTGGTACTGAAAGGGACGGTCAGCCTTAGATTGGATAATCTGGCATACAAGATCAGGCCGCACGAGTGTTTTTATTTTCGCTCCGATCGGGAACACGCGGTAGCCAATTTGGGCAAAAAAGAGGCCCAGATTTTGTGGATCGTAACCCCCCCGATTTTTGAATAAGGAGGTTTATGCTACCCCGCGACGTAAAGCAGTAGGGTTACCCCTCCGGGTGGTGACCGCAAAGCAAACATGGCAGGATGAGGGAGGATGAGAACATTGAAAAAACCTGTACTTGGATTTGGGCAGCACCTGATGGTGGATGGCTATGGATGCAGCCAGGAACGGCTGGTCGATCTGGACGGGATTTATGAATTCCTGAATAAATGCCCGGACCTGATCAAGATGACCAAGATCATGCCGCCCTATGTGTTCAAATATTCGGGCAAGTATGCTCAGGACTGGGGGCTTTCGGGTTTTGTATTGATTGCCGAAAGTCATATCAGCGTCCATACCTTCCCGGAAAAGAGCTACCTGAGTCTGGATGTCTTTTCCTGTAAAAACTTCGATTATCAGTTAGCTCTGGAATATGCCACCGAGCATTTTCAGATTGCCAATTATGAGATCAAGTTCCTGGATCGAGGCTTGGAATTTCCTCGTGAAGTCCAGGCGGTGACTCATTATTTAAGGGATGAACGCAAACAGATGAGGATTTAATATGGACGACCCGGACAGTCCCAGGTTGGGATTTTTAAGGCGTTTATGGCAACACTGGATCCATAAAAGGAGTATTGATCAACCTGAGGATATCGAAAAAGAAATTCAGACCATTATAGACGAAGGCGAGGAGCGGGGCTTTATCAGCCGCCAGGAAGGGCAGATGATCGAGAGTATCTTTAAATTCAAAGATACCCTGGTCAAAGAGATCATGGTGCCCCGGGTAGATATGACCTGCGTGGCGCACGATACCCCGGTAAAGGAGATAACCGGCTTAATCTTAGCCCGGGGTCACTCCCGTCTGCCGGTATACCAGGGCGATATTGATAATATTGTCGGGATCTTGCTGGCCAAAGACCTGTTGGTCTTCTGGGATGTCACTGATGCTGAAGTGGACCTGTCCAAAGTGTGGCGCGAGCCCTTTTTTATTCCGGAAAGCAAGAAGATCAGTGATCTGCTGCGAGATTTTGTCGAGAAAAAGACCCAGATCGCCATTGTCATTGATGAGTATGGCGGCACCTCGGGGCTGATCACCATCGAAGATATCCTGGAAGAGATCGTCGGGGAAATTTACGATGAATACGATTTTGAAGAACCGCGGTTGGTAGCGCAGGAAGACCAAACGGTCATCGTCGATGCCCGCCTGGATATCGAAGAACTGGCCGCTTATTTTGGCATTCCCTGCCCGGAAGGGGAATTTGAATCCGTGGGCGGGCTGCTGATCCAGCATTTGGGCCGGGTTCCCAAAGTTAATGACCACGTTGAAGTTAATAATTTGGAATTCCATGTAGTAGCCGCCGATGACCGCCGGGCCAAAAAAATTCGCGTCCAGCCCTCTGCTCCGGCCAGATCAGGTGATCTCTCCCTGCCAAACTAGATCAGCTGTGACGCTGCCCATCCTACCGTAATCTTGTCTGAAATCTCAACTTCTGCAAAAATCTCCATAGCTTTTCTCCCTTAAGATCGGTTATAGTAAATAGTCAAAATTAAAACAGCTTCACCCAGTATAAGCTAACCTTAAGGCTCATATATGATCCCCCGTTTTGCCGCTTCACTGACTATAAGCCAGGTGCTGGCCGCGTTGCTGTCAGGAATATTGTTAACCGCGGCTTTCCCCAAGTTTGGGCAGACTTATCTGTTGCTGTTGGCGCTGGTGCCGCTTTTTTGGGCCTTAAACGGTGAGACTGGCCGGAATGCCTTCCTGTTGGGGTTCATTAACGGCCTGGGCCATAATCTGACCTTATTTTATTGGATCGTTTATGTCACCCATGTGTATGGGCATATTCCCTTAGTATTGGGATTTGGCATCCTGCTGCTGCTGGCGGTTTATCTAAGTTTATACCGCGGCTTCTGGGCCTGGGGGGTCAGTTGGGGCCAGCGCCGGGGTCTGAACCTGCTCTGGTGGGCGCCGGCCCTGTGGGTAGCCCTGGAGTTGGTGCAGGCCTATCTTTTTACCGGCTTTCCCTGGGAGTTGCTGGGCTCTGCCCTTTATGACTGCCGGCTCCTGGTCCAGCTGGCTGATCTGACCGGGGTCTATGGACTGTCCTTTTTAATCGTCTTGGTCAATCAGGCCGTTTTCTGTCTGCTGTTGACTTGGGGGAGAGAACCTAGGCGGCAGCGTCTCCAGGCTTTTATTCTACTCCTGGTCGTGGTAGGCGGCAGTTTGCTTTATGGCCACTGGCGCTTACAAAATATCCAGCGCCAGGCCGCCCAAAGTCCGCAGCTTTCGGTGGCGGTGGTGCAGGGCAATATCGAGCAGGGCCAGAAATGGAATCCCCAGTTCCAGCAGGCGACGATAGATATTTATGCAGAGCTGACCCGGAACATTAGCCAGGAACAGCCCCATTTGGTGATCTGGCCGGAGACCGCGGCGCCCTTTTTCTTTGTCCGGGACCCGGAGATGTCCCGGCAGGTAGAAGACATTGCCCAACAGGCCCAGAGCTATCTGCTGTTTGGCAGCCCCGCCTTTGAGTTCCAAGAATCGGGGGAGCAGCAATTTTACAATCGGGCCTATCTGCTCTCCCCCGCAGGGAAACTGGTAGGCAGCTATGATAAGGCCCACCTGGTGCCCTATGGGGAATATGTGCCGTTGCGGCGCTATTTCTTTTTTATCGGCAAAATGGTGCCCATGGTGGGAGATTTCGCCGCCGGCCCTCCTGGAGTAATTTTATCCACCCCAAAGGTGGACGTCGGCACGCTGATCTGTTTTGAGTCGATTTTTCCGGAGTTGAGCCGGGCTATGGCCCAAAACGGCGCTGATTTGCTGGTCAATATAACTAATGATGCCTGGTTCGGCACCACCAGCGCCCCCTATCAACATCTTTCCATGGCGGTGCTGCGGGCCGTGGAAAACCGGCTCAGTCTGGCCCGGGCTGCCAACACCGGCGTCAGTGCCTTCATTCATCCTGACGGGCAAATCATCTGGCGGTCTGACCTCTTTGTTGCGACCGCAGAAACCGCTACCTTACCCCTGGGGCCCGGCCATAGTTTTTACAGTCGCTACGGCAATCTCTTTGCTTTTCTGTGCCTGGGTCTGGTGGCTTTGGGCCTTTTGGCCGGAGTCTGGCGCCGGGGGCCATCAGGATTTTTAAAGTAGTATAATGGCCGGTGATGATTTTAAATGCGGTTATGTAGCCCTAATCGGAGCTCCCAATGTGGGCAAATCAACGCTGCTGAACCGCTTGGTGGCCGAAAAAGTAGCCATTACCTCGCCCCGGCCCCAAACCACCCGCCACCGGCTGTGTGCTGTGGTGCATCGGCCGGAAGCCCAATTGCTGTTTCTGGATTCCCCCGGGATCATCGACGCCCGGGGGGCCTTAAACAAGACTTTGGTCCGGGCCGCGTTGAATGCCCTGGCGGAAGCCGACGTGGTGGTGTGGCTGGTCACCCCCCAGGAGGCCGAAGCCCAGACCCGAATAATTTCCTCCCATCTAGCCCGGTCTGGTAAACCCATAGTGATTGCCATCAATAAAATTGATACTATCCCCAAAGCCGACCTGCTGCCGCTGATAGTGGATTATCACCAGCTGTTCCCCGCCGCCGCGGTGTTGCCCATTGCTGCCCTTTACGGGGATGGCCTGCCGGCTTTGCTGGAGGAAATCATGGCCTTACTCCCCCATGCCCCGCCGCTTTATCCATCGGAGCAATTGACCGATCGCAGCGAGCGCTTTCTGGCGGCGGAACTCATCCGGGAGCGGGTTTTTCATCACACCGTCCAGGAGATTCCCTATGCGGTGGCGGTGCAGATCGATGAATTCGATGAACGCCAGCGCCCCCAACTGGTCCGCATCCGGGCCATAATTTACGTGGAGCGTGCATCGCAGAAAGGGATTGTTATCGGCAAGCACGGCCGTCGGCTGAAAACCATTGGCCAGGAGGCCCGGGCTGACATCGAAGCCTTGCTCCAATGCCAGGTGTACCTGGAGTTATGGGTAAAAGTATGGAAAAATTGGCGCAAAGATCCACAGGCCTTGCGGCAGTTGGGGTACTTGGAGTAAAATAAAATCTTAATTTAATATTTTTGGAACTCCGATAATAGTTTTATAAGTTGTCGAATGAAATAGACCAGATGCCAGTAAATCCAGTGAGGGGTATTGGATAGTTCAAGATGGTCATTAATTCTTAATTTGAGGGAATAATTAAATGGGCCGATTTGAGAGCAAAACCGTCCTGCAGCTGGCACTGCTGTTGCTGCTGGGGGCCAACCCGGCCCAGGCTTTTCAAATCCATGGGCCGCCGGAGGGACTCTATGTCCATCAAGCGGCCCATGTCTGTTTTTTTCTGGCCATGCTTTATTTTGCTTACATGGTCACTCGCAGCCCCCTGCTCTCGTCCGCCGGGTTTCGTTACATGGCGTGGGCGGGAATATTTTTTGCGATCTGGAATCTGGATGCCTTTGTCGGTCATTGGATGGACCTCCGGCTCGGTCCGCAAGATTTCATCGGCCAGCCCCAGGATTTGTCTCAAGGGCTCGTAATCTCCAATCTGACAGCCTTAATCTATTATCTGGCCCGATTGGATCATTTGTGGTTATTACTGGGTTTTTTTCTTTTTTATTTAGGGCTGAAAAAGGTTCGTAAAACTCAGGCCCGAGGCCAGTGATGCTTACCCTCCCTATGTTGCCGGTTTGGTTGTTTGATTTTTTCGGCGCGGCCGCGGCAGTTATACTGGCCTGTCTGTGTTTGGCAGAGGCCCGCAAGCTGATGCGGGGCGAGCCGGACAACCCCCTCTGGGCCTTCTTTTTATGGCTGACGGTGACGTTTTTGGCCTTGGCCCTGTCCCGCTCGGTGGGCCATCTCTTCAAATATATCTTGATCTTTTCTGGAGCAGGCAATTTTTGGAATACTATCCAACCCTTCAGCGGCGGCTTTAACACCTTGACCTTTGTGACCGTGGCGTCGGTAACGATGTTTTTCCACCATATCCAGCGCATCTATCGGAGGATGGAAGCCAATCATGCCGAACTGGAAACAGTCAGCCGTGAAATTCTCAACCTGAACCGCGACCTCGAAACCCTGGTGATGGAGCGCACCATGGCCGAAATGGCTTTGGGGGTAGCGGACGGCATCCGCAACCCCATCTGCGTCATCGGCGGTTTCAGTCAGTTACTCCTGCGGCGTTTAACCCCGGAAGATCCATCCCGGAAATGGCTGCGGGCCATAGCCGAAGAGACCAAGCGAATGGAACAGATGGTGGAGAAATTTGAGACCCTGGCCAAGGAGCGGGAGTATTTCTTCAGCCAGGAAGATCTTAACCTGATCGTCGAGGATGTGCTGGCCATCCTTGCGCCCGAGGCGGAAGCCAAACGGATCAGCCTGGAGGCCAAGCTCTGGCCCCATCCTTTGATCGGTAAATTGAGCAAACATCTTCTGCGGGTGGCGCTGTCGCATCTGCTCCGCAACGCCATTGAAGCCACCCCACCCGGCGGTCACATTGAGATTATCACTAAGGAAAAGGACGGCCAGGCCCACCTGGAGATTAAAGATACAGGCAAAGGCATGCCGGCCGAAGTGGTTGAAAAGGTCTTTGTCCCCTTTTATACCACCAAGATCGGCGGCACCGGCTTGGGTCTGGTGTTCGTCCGCCAGATCATCGAGGAACATCGAGGCAACATCAATATTAGCAGTCAACCCGGCAAAGGCACTACGGTCTCCATTACCCTACCGCAGCGTTTCACCGAGAGAACGACCAAGGCTCCTCCCCCTGCTGATCAATAGAGATTGACAAGGTTAATAATTTTGTTACAGTAATTTTGACCACGGCAGGAGCATTGGGATAACGGAAAGGGGGACGCCAATGATTTATGGCCTTTCCACCTTAAACGAGCAAAAAATTAAAAATATCATAGAATTAGAACAGAAGTTAGGCAAGCCTCTCTTGGCCTTTAGCCCTTACCCTTGCGATGCCGCTGAACTCCCGTCCAACGAATTAGATCAGATCCAAAAGCTGGAAAAAGACCTGGGGGTAGTGTTAATAGCCTGCAAGTAATTGTCCATATAAAGATTTCTCAGACCCCGCCGTTGGTTAGGTGCAGGAGTTGGGAAGTAACCAGCAGGCCCCGCTACTGTGAGAAGGAGAAAAGCAGGGCATCTCTTTCGAGACAGAACCTCTTCCTGCAGCTTGCGGTCAACTCCTTCGGGGATTAAGGGGTTGACCTTTTACAATATTTATCCAGCTGAATCACGGTTTTTCCGCCGTAATCAATAACCCCATAATTAGCTTGCACTTTATAAAATCTCTGGGTATATTGACCCCATTCCCAGCCGGGGCAAGCATTTCCTAAGAGGAGACAGAAGTGTCGGATCGGTCGATCGGCATCTTGGGGACGGGGATTTATGTCCCCCAAAAGGTTTTGACCAACTCTGATCTGGAAAAGATGGTGGACACCTCTGACCAGTGGATCCGGGAACGCTCAGGGATCATTGAACGTCGGATTGCCGCCCCGGATGAGAGCGTCGCCTTTCTGGCTACTCAGGCGGCGCGGCAGGCCCTGGAAACGTCCGGGGTTGCCGCCGCTGAACTGAGCTATATTATTGTCGGAACCAATTCCCCGGATTATGTGTTCCCCTCTATAGCCATCCGGGTTCAGCACGATCTCGGTCTGGACGATCGGTTGGGGGCCTTTGATGTCCTGGCGGGCTGCTCCGGGTTTAACTATGCCCTCTATATTGCTGAACGGCTGGTGAAGCCCAACCGCGGTTATGCCCTGGTAATCGGCAGCGACGCCAACTCCCGGATGATTAACTGGCAAGACCGCTCCACCTGCGTCCTTTTTGGGGACGGTGCCGGAGCGGTGGTGGTTGGTCCGACTAACCGGAGCCGCCTGGTGGCTTCATTTATTGCTTCACGTTACAATGATAAGCTCTACTTATCGACCGAATTCAATCACCTGAACAGCCCCTTTCGGCCTCCGACCCTGGCTCCCAAGAACTATATGATTATGGATGGCCCGGAAATCTATAAATTCGCCATCAATGCCGTCCGGGAGAGCATCCGCCGCGTTCTGGAAGTGGCGAAGATGAGCCAGGAAGAGATCGATTTTTTAATTATCCACCAGGGAAATTATCGCATCCTGGAGACCGGAGCCCGATTTGCGCGGGTACCGATGGAAAAGGTCTACGTCAATATCGACCGCTATGGCAATACCTCAGCCGCTTCGGTGCCAATTGCCCTGCATGAGGCCCTGCATGAAGGGAAAATTAAACCCGGCCATAAAGTAGTGATGATCAGCTTCGGGGCCGGGGTTACCTGGGCCGGCAATGTGGTGGAATGGGGTAAGTAGTTATCTGCTTGACCCTGTCTGAATGTCGCTTTTCAGCGCCAAAGCCGGTAATTTAGCCAAATCCTAAGATAACCTGCCAGTCGATAAGCTACAGATTGTATTACATGATCCGAATCCGCTTCGGCCGTGATTCGCTGTCAGGGGAGCTAGGCTCCTCCGTCGGCTCCTCCGTCGGTTCTTCAGGAGTAGTTGAGGGTTCCGAAACGGCTTCGACCGGCTCTTCTACAGGCTTTTCCGTCGGAGTTTCAGGTTCTTGTACCTGAGGTATAGTGGCTTCCGGTTCCTCCAGGGCTTCTTCGGGTTTTCTTACTCTGGGAATTACTTCTCCTGGTTTTTCTATGGGCTCAGTGAGCACCGGAGGTTCTTCCGGCGCCGGGCGAGGGGTAACCACCTCCTGGGGCGGCGCCTCGGGCACCGGGGACACTGACAGGTAACGGGAGGATACCCAGCCAATAGTGCCGCTTTCTCGGACCCGGACCTGATACCAGTCTTCGGTTTCCCCCAATTTCTCTATCGCCTGATTGCGGTTCAAGAGACTAATGCGGGGGCAGTCCATGCCGGGGCAGGCCCTGAGATTCAAACGCGCAACCGCTACATAATAGAGGGGATAGGTGGGTTTTTTAGCTGTAGGGGGTTCTACCTTGGGCTTGGAGGGCTCAGGTGGAGCAAAAACCACCTGCCGATAGCAGCCGGTGACACTAAGGGATAGCGTTATTAGCACTAAAAGCAGCCATCGCCATCCTGCCTGGAACAAAACCGGTATGGGCAACACAGAGATTCCCCCTAAGAATAACCCAGTTCTTTGCTGTCTCGAATCTTCCAGCTGTCTCCCGACTGCTCCAAGGTAATCTGGAAGGCCGCCCGATGCAATTCGTAGGCTTTGGTCTGATGATTGTAAAGCTGAAAATTCCAAATCACTTCAGCACTTACCTGATTCGGGCCCAATATCTGGAGATTTGAAATATGGTATGAGATATTTTTAAAATCGTAATTTTTCCAATTTTCCAGGGTCAGGGCTTCCAACCGCCCCAGTTCCGGATAATTGGCATGGTAACAGCTCATAAACCTGTTGATGTCTTTGTTTAAATGAGCAGCCCGAATCTTTTCGGTGATATGTTCTACTTGCTTCTGCAAGCTCTCGATGCGGGATGAAGGCTGATAAGTATGTCCGGGAGTGAAGGGCAGGCTATGGGTAGTCTGGGAAGGTTCTCTGGTCCAGAAATAGAGCAGCAACGACAAGCCCAGCAGCACCCCGAGGCCGGCCAGCCAGATTCCAGCCCGTCCCTGCCATCCGGGGGAATTCTCGCTACTTCCCCGGCTTGGATAAAAAAGGTTCTCCCGGGCCGGCCGCTTGGGGGTCCCGATGTTTTGTCCCCTGCTTCTAACCTGGTGGCCGCATTCCGTACAAAAATTCTGTCCGGGCAGGGTCAAAGCCCCGCAGTTGGGACAGGGCAGATGTGAGACACTCTCCGCCTTTATCAAAGGTTGGCCGCAGCGTTGGCAAAAATGCTGATTTTCGCCGTGGACCAGATGACACTGGGGGCAATAGGTCATTAACTGATAACCCCTGGTTAGATAAGCTTTAAATCCGTTTGTATTTAAAGATAACCGGCCTTTAGGTCTTGGTCCTGCCTGAGGCAAAGCCCAAGGCTGGCTAATTTTGCTTGATAAATCTCTTATTTTTTAATATCACATTTATATTGGGAATGACAAGTGCTTTTGTCTGAAGGCCCTGGTTGGCCTCCGGGGGTTATCGCCTCCCGTAATATAGGCAGACATTATGCTCCGGTTATGATAAATTATTTCCCAATGAAACTAGAGGTCTTGGGGGAGTCGGGCCAGGCATTGAGATTGGGCCGGCCGGCCTTGCCGAGAGCGAAGATTTTTGATAACTTTTGTAAATTGGCGATTAATAAAAATATGTTTCAGCTCGAAAATTTTGATTTACAGATAGGCACTACGGCCGGAACTGATATCTTAGATCTTACTACGGCCGTATCCGATAAGGTCGCGCAGTCGGCCATTCAACAGGGGATGCTGACTCTGTTTGTTCCAGGCTCTACGGCGGCCTTGACGACCATTGAGTACGAAAGCGGAGTGGTGAACGATCTCCGGGCGGCCATCGAACGTCTGGTGCCGCAAGACATCGAGTACGAGCATGACCGCCGATGGCAGGATGGCAACGGTTATTCCCATGTCCGAGCCGCCCTGCTTAAACCCTCTTTGAGTATACCCATTGAAGAAGGCCGGCTGGGGCTCGGCACCTGGCAACAGATCGTATTGCTGGATTTTGATAATCGCCCTCGACAGCGAGCTATTCGGGGGCAAATCATGGGGATTAAGCCATCGGCCGCGTGAAGACCTCATCTTCCACCCCGCTCCCGGAAAAGGGCCATAAACTACTCTTTGAAGACAATGAAGCCGCCCGGGCATTGTTTGGGGAGCATGGCCAAAACCTGAAGATTATCAATCGGGTTTTGCATCTCAAATCCCAGGTGCGCGGCAACCAGGTCACTTTGGTGGGAGAGGAAAATAATATAGAACTGGGCTGCCGGGTTTTGGAAGAGCTCTATGATCTGATCCAGGCCGGTTATCAGGTCTTCCCCCAGGATGTCCAATACGCCTTGCGGATTATCCAGCAGCAGCAGGATGCTCACTTAAAAGACATTCTCCTCGATACTATTTATATATCCGCCATGAAACGGCGGATTACCCCTAAAAGCCTTAACCAGAAACACTATATCGAGGCTATCCGCACCCATGATCTGGTGTTCGGCATTGGCCCGGCCGGGACCGGCAAGACCTATCTGGCCATGGCCATGGCAGTGGCCGGTCTGATGAACAACGACGTCATTCGCATTGTCCTGGCCCGGCCCGCAGTGGAGGCGGGCGAAAAACTGGGTTTTCTGCCGGGTGACCTGTACGAAAAGGTTAACCCTTATCTCCGGCCGCTGTATGATGCTTTGCATGATATGATGGATTTCGAGAGGGCCTCCCGCATGATCCACCAAGGGGTTATCGAAGTAGCGCCCCTGGCCTTTATGCGGGGGCGGACGCTCAATGATTCCTTTGTAATTCTGGACGAGGCCCAAAATACCACTTCCGAACAGATGATGATGTTTCTGACCCGCCTGGGGTTTGGCTCCAAGGCGGTGATCACCGGCGATATTACTCAGACCGACCTGCCCTCCGGAACTACCTCCGGGCTGGTCGAAGCCCAGGGAATATTGGGCGGCATCGAGGGCATTGCCTTCGTTTATTTTGATGAAATGGATGTAGTCCGCCACTCCCTGGTACTGGATATAATTCGAGCCTACGAAACTTACAAAAAGAAGCAATCCCGGCCAGAAGCTTTGTTGCCAAAGGTTGATCGCGGCCATGCCCGATAAAGAGACGAACCACCAAATTACTGGCCTTGCTCGGCTCCAGCAAGCCTTGTGGCCCTGGGGGGCCCTGGGGGGCAAAAAAGGCAAACTCAGCAAAAGTCAAGAGAAGTATATAAAAATTATACTGCTGGCAGCCTTTAGCCTGCTGGCAGCCTACATTATTCGCCCTTACTCCCCGCCTGCGGCAAAAACCTATCAGGTTGGGGACGTGGCCAAGGAGAACATCAAGGCCACGGCAGATTTCTTGGTGGAGGATCAGGAATCTACCGCCCAACGTCGGAAAGAGCTGCTGGATCAAGTCCGCTCGGTATATGACCTGGATGTCAGAGTCGGCCAGGAAATTCAGGAACGTCTGCATGAGGCCTTTGTATTTATGCGGCAGTGTTACCAGGAGGCCCAGAAACAGAAAGCTGCCGAAGACAGCTCCAAACAAGGAGAGGGGGCTAAAACATCCAGCTTCGAGCAAATCTATTCGTTGCTCTTGTTAAAAAAGCCGGAATTTGAGCGCTTATTGGGAACTTCCATCCCGGACCAGAATTTTTATCAGCTGGCCCAGAGCGAATTCGATGATGATCTGGAAAAGCTGATCAGCCAACAGGTGGGCCAGATCATGAGCCAGGGGATTATCTCCGACCACGCCACCCTGGGCGGAGAGCGGGGCCGCGGCATTGTGGTCCGCAGTTTGCCCTCCCGCAGTGAATGGATAGAAGATAACCCCGAGCATTTTTTAGAGCTTCAGGAGGCCAAGAGCCGGATCAACCGATATTGCCTGCAGGTAGACGTAAATCTTAATCCTGAACAACTCAAGGCCGCCTGTGGACTGGCCGAATCCCTGTTAATTCCCAATCTGATGCTCAACCGGGCGGAAACTGAAGAACGAAAATTAGCTCATCTGGAAAACTTACAGCCGGTCTATTTCCTGGTTAAAAAAGGCGAGATGCTGGTCCGGGAAGGAGAACGCATTACCCCCTCTCACCTGATTAAGCTCCAGGCCCAAAAGAAAGAGCTCCCGCAGGATTGGTGGCTGACCACTTTTCTGGCCACCGCCCTGATGATCGGACTGCTTATTGGGGTCTCTTACTGGTTGGCCTGTCTGTACATTAAGAAGTTTACCCTGAGTTTACAAGAATTAATGTTTTTGGCGGTAATTCTCTTAGCCGTAACCCTGTTTAACCAAGGGCTAATCAGTCTGGCCGAAGTCCTCAACGAAATCAGTCCGCTGGTCGCCCGCAACATGGTTTTCCTCTTGCCGGTGGCGCTGGTGCCCATGTTGGCGCGAATTTTTATCGGTTTAGAGGTTACCATCGGTATGGCCTTTTTGGCGGCGATCATGACCGGGCTGATGCTGCAGGGGCCTTTTGCCATTTTTATCTATTTTGTCGTCGGCGGCCTGGTCGGAGTCAGGAGTTTACAGCACTGCCGCAATCGCAGCACTCTGACCCGGGCCGGGTTGTTTGTGGGTCTGGCCAATCTGGCCATGCTGTTGCCCCTGAAGTTGCTGGATTTCCCCCTCGGAGGTGCAGATCTATTATGCGGCAGTGTATTTGCTCTGGGCGGCGGGATATTGACCGGAATACTGGTTACCGGGCTGTCGCCGGTGATTGAAATGATATTCAAATTCACCTCGGATATCCGCCTCCTGGAATTGCTCAACCTGGAAGCACCGATCCTGCGGCAACTTATGGTGGCGGCTCCGGGCACCTATCACCACTCCATCATCGTCGGCAATATGGTTGAGGCCGCAGCCGAAGCCATCGGGGCCAATCCCCTGTTGGCCAAGGCCGCAGCTTATTATCATGATATCGGCAAGATTAAAAAACCAGCCTATTTCGTGGAAAACCAGCTGGGGGGAGAAAATAAACACGAAAAACTGGCGCCCTCTATGAGCAGCCTGATCCTCATCTCCCATGTCAAAGATGGCGTAGAACTGGCCCGGCAAAATAAAGTGGGCGATAAAATCATTGATATTATCCGGCAGCACCACGGCACCTGTTTCATCAGCTATTTTTACAATAAAGCCAAACAGCAGGCGGCCAATCCCCAGCAGGTAAATATTGAAGACTACCGCTACCCCGGTCCCCGCCCCCAGACCAAAGAAGCCGGACTGGTACTGCTGGCCGATCAGGTGGAAGCCGCTTCCAAGACCTTAACTGATCCCACCCCGGCCCGGATCAACGGCCTGGTGCAGAAAATTATCAACAACGTCTTTGCTGACGGCCAGTTGGATGAATGTGAACTGACTCTGAAAGATTTGCATCAGATCGCCAAGTGCTTTATCAGGATCCTGAGCGGCATTTTCCACCAACGCATTGATTATCCGGCACCGGCTGGAAAGGTCGCCTTTGATAAAAAGAAAACCCATGAAGATCTGGATAAACAACCGCCAAAGAAAGATCTCCATAAGCCCAACGGTAATCAAGAAAAAAGTCGCGAAGATCTTAAACGCCTTGGGATTTCCTGAGGCCGAATTGAGTCTGACCTTAATCAATGATCCTGCTATGGCCCGCCTCAATCGCGCTACCTTTCAATGCCCCGGCCCTACCAATGTTATCGCCTTTCCCCTTCAGGGGGGCCCCTTTGCCCATATTCAGCCCCAATTGCTGGGAGAGGTGGTGGTCTCTCTGGAAACCACCCAGCGCCAGGCCCGGCAATGCGGCTGGAGTTTTGAGGAACTGCTGGACCTGTATCTGATCCATGGTATTTTGCACCTGTTAGGTTATGACCACGATACCAGCGAGGCGGAGGCGGCCCGGATGGAGAACAAGACCCGGGAACTGCTGAGCCTGATTCATCCCCAGCTGCAGGAGGAACTACTATGGCCCAATTAGAAGTGAACGTTGATCATATCGCCACCCTGCGCCAGGCCCGCCTGATCGATGAGCCTGACCCGGTAACCGCCGCGGCCCTGGCCGAACTGGCCGGGGCTGACGGGATTATTGTCCATTTGCGGGAGGACCGCCGTCATATCCAGGATCGCGACCTGCATCTGCTGCGCCAGACCGTGAAGACCCGCCTCAACCTGGAGATGGCGGCCACCCCGGAGATCATCGCCATTGCCATCGACGTCAAACCGGATCTGGTTACCTTAGTGCCGGAAAAGCGCCAGGAACTGACTACCGAAGGTGGTTTGGAAGTCGCCGGCAACCAAGCCCATCTGCAAGCATGCATCAGGCAATTGCACGCTGCCGGAATCTATGTTAGCCTGTTCGTAGATCCCGATGCGGACCAGATTGAGGCGGCCCAAGCGGTTGGCGCTGATTGTGTCGAGCTCCATACCGGGACCTATGCCGAGGCCAAAAGTGAAGCCGAAGCCGAGAGGCTGTTTAATCAGTTGGTCGTGGCGGCCCAAAAAGCCCAACAATGGGGCCTGAGGGTCAAGGCCGGGCATGGCCTCAATTATCGCAATATCAAGCGCTTTCAAGGCCGGCCCGAATTTGCCGAATACAGCATCGGCCACAGCATCATCGCCCGGGCGGTGTTAGTCGGCATCGAACAGGCGGTGCGCGACATGGCGGCCCTGATCAGATAAGTTGCGCCGGCTCCAGGTTAGAGAAAGATTTCATGGCTAACATATCCGTGGTGATACCTTTATTTAACAAGGCCCCCCATATTAACCGGGCAATTAAGTCGGTCTTAGACCAAACAGTGCTGGCGGAGGAAATTATCGTGGTGGATGACGGCTCTACAGACGGGGACGGTGAGCTGGTGCAGGCCCTGTCCGAGCCTCGCCTACGTGTATTTCGCCAGGAGAACC